>NZ_VOGW01000084.1:57149-80972 GCF_007896895.1 Streptomyces misionensis
GAGGCCGGCCAGAGGCGGCGGGGATCCACTCGCCCCGCTGGACGGGGCGTGCTGCGTTCCGGAGGACGGCGGTGCGCCCTGCGGCGGCGGGGTCGTGGTCGGCGGAGTGGACTGCCATCCGCCGCTCTGTCCTGACGCGGCACTCGTGCCGGATCCGCCCGGCCTCGGGCTGCCGCCCACCTGGCCGCTGGTGTCGTCGGACACCCTGGTCGGCGCGGGCTGGACGGCCTTCTCCAGGCCGGACCTGGCCGCGTCGCCTCCGGGCGAGGCACCCGTCCCGCCGCTCTGCGAGCTTTCCTTGCCCTCGCCGCCTCCACCGGTCGGGTGGGCGGCGATGTCGCCGGGGAAGCTCCCGCCGTCGGGGCCCTGCGGTGCGGCACCTGCGCCGGCTGCGGCGCCACCGGTTCCGGCGGTGGCCGCGGCTGCGGCGGCCTTGCGGGCGGCCTTCTCGGCGTGGGCCCGGGCGATCTGCGCACCGGATCCGCCGGCACGGTGGATGGACTCGCCGTCGGTGCCGTCGGCTGCCCAGTGCACGAACTTGAAGACCGCGTACGGGCACAGCAGCACCAGAACCATGATCACGATGCCGGACATGACGTCGGCGAGGGCGGCGGTGCCGTCCTTGGCCTCGGTCTTGCCCATGGCGGCGATACCGAGGATGAAGATCACGGTCATCAGGAGCTTGGAGACCACGAGGGTGGCGGTGGCCTCGATCCAGCCCTTGCGCCAGCGCCGGGCGACTTCCCAGCCGCCGCCGGCGGAGGCGAAGACGGCGAGGGTGACCATGACGAGGATGCCGACCTTGCGGACCATCATCACGCACCAGTAGAGGAAGGCGCCGATGGCGGCGCCGAGCCCGGCGACGACCGGGACCAGCCAGCCCAGACCGGACAGCGACCCGATCTGGCTGACCTTCACGATGCGGCGCACGGCGGTCTCGATGTTCAGGTGCGCGGTCTTGAACAGGCCGTCGCTGACAGCGTCGACGACTTCGACGGCCACCGTGGTCAAAGAGATGGCGCAGAAGGCGAACAGGACCCCTGACATGGTGCCGGTGAATGCCTGTGTCAGCGCCTGTCCGTCGCGCCGGATGGCGGCCCGGACCAGCTGGGCGCAGAACGTGGCGACCAGCAGGACCAGGCCCAGGGGCAGCAACATCTCGTAGTTGTCACGGAACCATCCGGCGTTGAGGTCGACCCTGGTGGTGGTGTCGACCGCTTCGGCGGCCAGATCGGCCGCGGCGGCGGCCAGTTCACCGGCGGACTTCGCCATCCAGTCACCGATGGCCTTGCCGGGGTCCGAGGCGAAATCCACCGCGTCGCCGGCCGCACACAACGTGCTGGCCAGGGGGTAATCACAGAAACCCACGGGGAGTTACTCCTCCTTTCTTGTGTCAGGCGCGGGTCACTGCGTGACGCTCGGGGCGATGGCGGCCAGGGTGCAGTCGTGGCCAGGGCGGCACTGCACGGCGAGGGTCACGGCCCGTTCCTCGGCCCCGCCGCCGCCCTTCTTCCAGGCGATCTGCTGCGTGCCGTTGACGGTGACGACGTAGATGTACGCCTCGGTGATCGCGGACGGGTCCTCGGCCAGGGCCTGCTTGAACGCGCCGGGGTAGTGGCCCTCGGTGACGTGGGCGGTGGCGCGCTGGTCCTGGTCGGCCATCCTCGACCACAGCACCGGGTCGGGTACCTGGCCGGAGACCGAGGCCCAGTCGGCGTACTTGGTCTCGGCGGTCATCCAGGCGCGCATGCCGGCGAGCTGCTGGTCGCGGCTGGTGTCACGGGTGTCGTAGGACCACAGCATCCGGGCCGCTGCCTGGGCGTAGGCGACCGGCTCGGAGATCTGCGGAGGCTTGGGCACGGAACCGGAACCGGAACCGGCCTCGGGCTTCGGGCTGGGGGCCTCGGAGGAGGACGGGCTGTGCGCCGCGGCCGGACCGGCAGCGGCCGGATCCCGGTGGGCGTTGCCGCTGCCGGACAGCAAGGCGACGGCTGCGGCGATGGTGAGCAGGACGGCGACGACCACAGCGACGATGGCGATGCGCCGGTTGGCCGGCCAGCCGACGCCGTACGAGGACAGCGAGAGGGCGGGGAATCGGTTCCGCATCAGTGGACCTGCGAGCCGAGAGTGGAGAAGAACTCGACGATTCCGTTCGCGGCGCCGAGGCCGAGGGCGGCGCCCGCGGCGACGACGGCGCCCTTCTTGCCGTTGGCCTCGGCCTGGTGGCCACCGGTGTGGTGGCCCCAGGCCCACACGCCGAGCGAGACGGCGAGGGCACCGACGACGGCGATGATCCCGAACATGTTGATGCTGTCGACGACGTTCTTCAGCACGCTCAGGCCGGGCAGGCCACCGCCCTTGGGCGAGATCCCTGGGTCGTAGGCGAGCTGGATGACGCGGTCTGCGAGAGGAAGGGACATAGGTGTGGCGGGGCTCCTTGCATACGCGGGCCAGACGAGAGGCCGGCGAGAAGAGGGGAAGCAGAGAGGGTGGGGAGAGGCGCTCGGGGCGCGGGAGATCACCGCGGCGGCGGCCCGCCCGGAGCGGTGCCCTGGCAAGGCGGCGTCAGATGACGCGGCGGGCGGCGAGGATCACCCAGTCCTTGACCGGGGTGATCCGGACCGGCTTGGTGGTGCGCGGCGCCTCGATCACGAGGCCCTCGCCGATGTACATGCCGACGTGCTCAGGCCGGGTGGCGGTGCCGCGGCTGAAGGTGAGGTCACCGGGCTTGAGCTGGGCGGGCGAAACCGCTCTGCCCTCGTTGACCTGCGTGTACGTGGTGCGGGAGAGGGCGACGCCGGCGTGGGCGTACGCCTGCTGCATCAGCGAGCTGCAGTCGCAGCGGCCCATCGGGTCGGGGCCGTGGGCGTTGGTGCAGGATCCGCCCCACTGGTAGAGCGTGCCGAGCTGCTGCATCGCCCATTCGATGGCCTTGCGGGCCTTCGGGTCGGCGTCCTTGGGGATCGCGTAGCCCTTGGGGACGCTCCCTTCGGGGATGCGGCCGAAGCCGGCCCCGTCCTGGCCTGGCGCGCAGCCGGTCGTGCTGGTCGACGGCTTCTCGCCCTGGTCCGCGTCCTTGCCGTCCGCGTCGCTGCTGGGGCCGGGGAAGGTCTTGGCGATGGCGCTCTGCAGCGCGGTGGCCAGGTTCTCCCACTGCGCATACGCGTCCGGGAGACCGGACTTCTGCACGGCTTGTGCGGCCTGGGTGACGGTCATCTGCTGCCAGCCGTCCACCTTGAGCAAGTGCTTGTAGAACTGCTCGCTCGCGTACGTCGGGTCACGGATCTGCTCGGCGGTGCCCCAGCCCTGGGAGGGGCGCTGCTGGAACAATCCAAGGCTGTCCCTGTCGCCGTAGTTGAGGTTGCGCAGCCGCGACTCTTGCATCGCCGTGGCGAGCGCGATGATCTGTCCCTTCTTGGGGACGTCGAGGGAGAGGCCGGTGGCCACGATCGTCTGGGCGTTGGGGACTTGCTCGGCGGGCAGGTCCAGGCCCTCGACGTGGACCTTCTTGCCGGAGGCGCCGTCGAGGATCTTGGTTACCTGCTCGGCGACCTTGTCGCTGTCGATGTCGGTGAGGCAGCCGCTGCTCTGCACGGCGTCGGCGGAGGAGGCCAGCATCATGCCGCTGCCGGCGATCAGGATGGGGGAGAGGAAGACGACGCCGATGCCGGCGGCGAGCCCCTTCAACCTGAGTGGACCGCTCGCCGGTCAGCGGTTTCGGGCATGGGTGGGTAGCGAGACGTCATGAGCGTGTCCTTCGGGGGTGCGGTGTCCGGCGTGCCGCGGGCGCGAGGCGTGGTGGAAGGGCGCGGCGGCCGGGGTGGGCGATCAAGGCGGTTCAGCGCGGGGCGAGTTGCCGCTCGCTCCAGATGGCCGGGCCCTGAGCTAGGTGTGCCGGGGCAGGGGGTACCTCCGTGAGGTGTGGCAGGGGGGTAGCCAGCGGCGGTGTGCGCCGGGCGGTTCAAAAACAGTAGGCGCCAATCGGCGGTTGACCAAAAAGTCCGCGTGAGGTGCCGGAAACCGGCACCCCCGCAGGGCACTTCTTGGTCGTCGGCGGATTCGGCTCTACAGTTTTTGGACTCCGCCTCGCCTTCCTCTGCCTGTGGCCATGGGCTTCTGCACGCCCATCTCCGGCCCGCGAGGACCCTTGCGCGAGGCGGCGTTTCCCTCCGCTTTTCCGCACCCGAATCGGGGTTCCTCTTTGCCTTTTTCCCTGCACCAGGGCGACGCTCTCGCTGTTCTCTCCGGTCTTCCGGACGGCTGCGTCGACTCCGTCATCACCGACCCGCCGTACAACAGCGGCGGCCGGACCGCGAAGGAGCGCACCACCCGCTCCGCGAAGCAGAAGTACACCTCCGCCGACGCCAAGAACGACCTCGCCGACTTCACCGGCGAGAACATGGACCAGCGCTCCTACGGTTTCTGGCTGACGCAGATCATGACCGAGGCCCACCGCCTCACCAAGACCGGTGGCACGGCGCTGCTGTTCACCGACTGGCGCCAGCTCCCGATCACGACGGACGCGATCCAGGCGGCCGGGTGGCTGTGGCGCGGTGTGCTGGCCTGGCACAAGCCCCAGGCCCGGCCCCAGAAGGGCCGTTTCACCCAGAACTGCGAGTTCATCGTCTGGGCGTCCAAGGGCCCGATCGACGGCTCCCGGAACCCGGTCTACCTGCCGGGCATGTACTCGGCTTCGCAGCCCTCGGGGGCAAAGCGCCAGCACATCACGCAGAAGCCGGTCGAGGTGATGCGCGAGCTGGTCAAGATCAGCCCCGAAGGCGGCACAGTCCTCGACTTCTGCGCCGGCTCCGGCTCCACGGGGGTGGCCGCCCTGCTGGAAGGTCGGGACTTCATCGGCGTGGAGAAGACCGAGCACTACGCGTCGATCGCGGCCGACCGGCTCACCGAGACGATCCGCGAAACCCTCACACAGGACGACGTGGTTCTCGCCGTTTGACCAAAGTCTCCTCCGGCCGCCAACGCACCCGGCTCTTTGCCTTACCCGCTGGCGTAAGCACCGCCGGCGATTTCGCTGTCCGACCGGTGTGAAAACGCCTCTCCCGTCCCGTGTCTCGTAGGAAGCCGAACAGTCAATGTCCGAATCCGCAAAGTCAACTGACGACGGCGAGTTGGAGCCGGTTCGCATTCCGGATCCGCAGTTGGAGGGAATCGAGGCGAGCGTGCGGCGGCTCATGGAGCAGTCGGCGCAACAGGCTCAGCAGCTCGACCACCTCGCATCCGCGTCGGCGCCGAGTGGCTCACCGTTCGCCGCGTTCGGCATGCCGGGACTCGGTGGGCCTCCGGCCGCCGCTCCGCCGGAGCCCCGCCCGATCCTGGAACTCGAAGGCGAGGAACGGGAAGATGAACTCGATGCCCTCTCGGACTGGGTCGACGACTTCTTCCTCCCGGTCTACGGGGCGGAGGTCACCACCGCGGCGCCCTGGTGTCTGCAGTGGCAGGAGCACGACGACGTCGTGGCCTGGCTCCACGCCCTGTGGCTCGCCTACCAGCAGCACAAGGACCCTGAAGCCGGGCTCGCCGGCATGTTCGTGTGGCACCGGGACTTCCTCACCCACGCCGTGGCCGCGATCCGCGCGCCGGGCGGACCGCTGTCGGCCTGCATGACCTCTCCCGACCGGCCCGCGCACCGTCTTCTGCCCGGCCCGCCGCCGTCCGTGCGCACGGAGACGGCGGCCACGGCGGAAGCCGCCGAGCCGGACGAGCCGGCGTCGTGACCCAGGGAGTGGGACAGCCCGCCTTCGCGCTGAGCTTCGACCCTCGCGCGCTGACCGATCTCCTCCAGGCCCCCAGCGATATCCGCGACCTCGCCCTCGCCTACCTGCAGGAAGTCGTGAACGCACAGCGCTTCGGACTGCGCCTCGACGGTGATCTGGAGGGATTCCGGAAGCTGTTCGTGGACTCGCGCAGGGACTGGCGCGTCGTCTACGGCGTCCGCCCGGCACCCGCGGAGTCCGCGCATCCCAAGGAGATCCACGTCGTCGCCATCCGGCCGCGCGCGGGCAACGACGTCTACGACGAGGTCGGCCGCCGCCTGGGGATGACCCGACGGCCGCTGAGCGCCCGCACCCACGCGGCCCGCTCGCGTTCCCCGCAGCTGACCACCCGCACTCCCGTGCCCCGGCCCGGCCCGCCGCCTGCTGCGCTGCCTGGTCTGCCCCGTCCTGCACTCAACCCCGCGCACCATCCCACCCGCTGAACGCACGGAGCGCCGCCCATGCCCCCTCAACCCGCACCGACACCCGCCCGGCGTGTGCTCACGCAGCTCGACCATCGCATCGAAGCGGTCACGGGCCACGACATCGACACCCTGTGGACCTACCGCGACCGCGGCGTCCTCGACGACCAGCACGCCCAAGTGGTCGACCGGCACCGAGAACTGGCCAAGGCCAAGACCAGCGTCACCTTCTACCTCCAGCTCCTCAGCCGTCTGTCCAGCGGCGAGTTCGACGTCGACAGCGCCCTGTTCACGCGCATCGACCGCACCGTGGACCAGCTGCAAGAGGCCGCCGCCACGCGGGACGCCGCCGCCCGGGCGGTGCTCGCCGCCCTGGAGCCCATCGAAGCCGCAGGGGCGGCTTCCGCGCCCCAAGCCCGGCAGCTCTCGCCGGACGACCAGGCCGCGCTGCTCGCCATCGCCAGCGGCGCCAAGCTCTACGAACACCTGCTGACCGGCCGGATGTCCGTCACAACCGCCTCCGGTACGCGCATCCCTCACGCCAAGCTGCAGCAGTTGGAGGATGCCGGCCTGGTCGTCCGGGACACCGGCCACCCCGTGCACGCGGGCCAGCCGGTCGCGCTCACCGACACCGGACGGGCCGCGCTGTCCGCTGCCCGCCAGTCTGCCACGACGCAGGTGCCGAAGGTCCCGGCTCGCCCCGGCGCATCGCCGTCCAACCCGGCGCCGCGGCGCTGACTCCACCGAAAGGCTCTTTTGTCTCCCACCGAACCGGCGCCGGACCGGAAGTCCATCCCCCACGTCGACTTCGATCTGGACGGCCTCGACGCCGACGAGGAGAAACACCTCGATTTCTACCGCAAGGTCGCCGTCCACGAGGACATGCTCGTCCCACTCGCCGAACACCACGACGGCCCGAACAGCTACTACGTCCTGTTCGACCGCAGCGCCACCTGCGGGCATCCCGGCCTGTCGCAGGTGCTCGCCGTATATCTGCAAAGGGACCACGAAAGGCAGACGTTCAGCTTCGAGAAAGCTCCTCTGCCGCTGCCCGCGATGGCGCAGTCCTGGCTCATCCACCGCGGCTGTCCGTCCGATTCCCTCGCCCTCGACCCTGAGCTGGGCCCACCGCCGGCCGACGAGGCCACGCGCACACTGGAGCGGCGCCTCACCGGCGACGGCGACCACTACGCCATGGGCTACTGCTACACCAGCGACGACCCGGACGACATGGTCACCGTCGTGGCCCTGCGTGCCCTGGACGAGGAAGCTCCCTCACCGTTCCGCGTCCTGGTCGAAGAGGTCGACACCGAGACGTGGACGCACACCCTGCGCGAGGGCGGCTTCGACACGGTGGGTGAAGCCCTGCGGTGGTGCGAGGACCGCCTCGCGGGCGAGGCCGGTCCTCTTCCGCCGGTCCGCCCGGCAGCCGCAGCCAGCCGGCCGGCCAGCTTGCCGAAGGCCCCTGTCCCGCGCCCGCCCGGCCGTTCGCGGTGAGCGCTCAGCCCGACGCGAGCGGCGCAACATAGCCGACGATCGCCGGTTAGCCAAACCGGCGATTCTCCGGACTCTTATACAGCCGCCGGGACAATCCCGCGGCCCCTTCCCCCCCACACCCACACCTTCACGGAGGTTTCTTCCGCATGCGCTCCACTCGAATTGCCGTATCCGCAGCCATGCTCGGCGCGCTCGCTCTGCCGGTGCTGTCCGCCACCACCGCCAGCGCGTCCCCCGCTCCCGCCGCCCTCACGAGCAGCTGCTCCTCCCAGCCGCCGCTGCCGTACGAGGTGCACACCAAGGCCGTGACCATCCGCTCCAAGGCCACCACGAAGTCCACCGCGCTCGGCGTGCTCTACCGGGGCCACAAGTTCAGCGTCGCCAAGAAGAGCGGCAACTGGCTTTACATCACGGACAAGACCACCGGCGTCAAGGGCTGGGTCTCCGGCACGTACGTCTACCGCGACGTCCGCATGTGCACGGACTGATCGGAATTCAGCACGTCCCGCCAGGCATCGGCCTTTCAGAACAGGAGACCCCTTTTGTCCGACGGCATACCCGATGAGTCTGCGGATGTCGTGGGCGTGCTCACCGAACAGGTCGAAGCGCGCTTCGGCATGGCCATGGACCAGATGAAGGCCGCGGTCGCCGCCGCGCCGACCGCGAATCCTGACGCCACCGGCATCGTCAAGTGGCACGGCCTTCTCGTCGAAGCCCAGTCCGTGCTGGAGCGAGCGGAGGACGACCTCCTCGCCGCACTGCAAAGCCAGCCCAGCGAGGTCGACGACCCGACGATGCGTCTCGCACACCGGGTGAACGCGGCCGTCACCGCCCGCGACGGCAGGGCGATGGTCGTGCGTTGGCTCCTCGACCCGGACGCTCCGGGGAAGAAGGACCTCGCGGCAGAGCGCCTCGCCCGCCTCCGGCCGCCCCGCACCGGCCCGGCCGTGCAGACCAGCGCCCCCAACCGGCCTGCCGGCACAGCCGCACCGGCGACGGCGTGGCGATCCGCAGGGGCCGTCCGATGAGCCGGGACAAGGCCAGCACCGTGGACGACGACCTGCACAAGGTCTTCGGCAAGCCGGTCTCCGAGCTGTACGAGGCGGCTGCCGGCCCAGATGCCTCGCCCGCGCTCACCCGTGCCCTGGAGCTGCGCTCCTTCCTGGCGCTCGCGGAGGAGCAGGTCGCCCGCGTCCGTGACCGTGTCCATGCCGACATGGATCCGGACCGCGACATGGGTGAACTGTCGGCGGACAAGCTCCGCTTCGACGCGCAGTGGCTGCAGGCAGCGCTGGAGGCCCGCGACGGCTACCGCGCCGCCCTCGGTGAACTCCTTCGCACCATGCCCCCACCGGCCCGGCAGGGCCGGCCTGTCCGCACGGCGCAGCTCAGGGCCACCGCAACCCTGCCCCCGCCTGTCGCCCCGGCACCTCCGAGTGCCGGGGCGGCCCGGGCCCGCCGACCGTGAAAGCCCCCGATTGCCCCACCTCACGTCCACCGACATAGCCGGACGGATCGAGGACCTGTACGGCGCTCCGCTCGCCGACCTGGAAGCCTACGCCCAGGACCAGCCGCCCGGCATGCTCTCCGCCCTGCTCGGTATGCACGACGACCTGGCCCTCGCCGAGCGCAGCATCGCCTTCCACCGCGACCACCTCGCCCGGCTCATCCACCCCGGGCGGCAGATTGGCCCGCACGAGGTCTCCCACCTCCTCGACGCGACTCGCCGCCTCGCCGAAGCCGTCGCCGTCCGCGAGGCCCAGGCCAAATCGGTCGCCGCCGTCCTGCAAAGCCTGGCCCGCGTCCCGGCCCCGACGTCGACTCCGCCGGCTCCCTCGCCGCCAGCTGCGGCTCCGCCTCTTGTGGCGCCAAGTCCTGCGCACAGCCGCTGACTCGCAGGCGATCCCACTCTTCTTTCTCCCAGGAGTTCTTCCCTTGGCCATCACCGCTCTGCCCCCGGATGCCGACGCCGACATCGCGCGGGTGACCGAGGCCCTTGCCATGATCACCCCGCGCTGGAACGTGAGGATCCTTCTGGCCCTCTCCGGGCCGCCGCTGCGCTACAGCGAGCTGGCGGCCAAGGTGTCCTGGCTGCAGAACGGCCAGCTCCACCCGAAGCTCAAGTCACTGTGCGACGCCGGTCTCGTCGAACGCACGGAGCACAGCGCACGGCACGTGACCTACGGCCACACCGAGCGAGCCACTGCCCTGCTGCCCATCCTGCCGATGATCGTCACGTGGGCCGAGGAGCATCTGGAGAAGGCGGAGCGCCCGCTGGCCGCGATCGAGCAGATCGAGGACAGCCTCACCCTGCTCACGCGGCGCCACGCCGCCGCCATCCTGTGGGTGCTCAAGTCGCGTAAGGAGGTCAGCGGCCGGGTTCTGGCCCGGATCGTGATGCCCAGCAGCGACTGGACGAACATTTATCCGCCGTTGCGGCAGCTCGTCGCCGATGGTCTGGTCGACACCGCGGGCAACGGCCAGCCCTACCGGCTGTCCGCCGCCGGCGACGCCCTGGGCCCCGTGCTCGGCGCGGTGTCCGCCTGGTCCGCCGGGCAGCCCGTCGAGCAGGCCACCCAGCACCCGGTCTGGGGGCACCCGCAGGCCAAGCCCGTGCCGAGGCCGTGGACCAGCAGCCAGTCGAGGCCGGCCCCCACGGCACCCCCAACCACTCGGGCGGCCCAACCCTCTCCGGCCTGGCGCAACAAAGACCTCTTCTCGCACGCCACGACCGCGCGCCCGAAGGCCGCCATCCCGGCGGGAGGCCCGCGCCGATGAACACTGCCTTCACCTCTGCCGAAGCGCAGCGTGCTATCGAAGTGCTCGCCTCACGACCCCTGGTCCGCCTGATCACCGAGATCGACGACAACGGCGCCATACCGCCGCGACGGCTCGCCGGTACCCTGCCCGACCTGTCCGCGCATCAACTGCGCAGCGCATGCGACACGGCCCGCGCCCACGGCCTCCTGAAGAGCGCCCCCGGCGCTGCCCTGGAACTGACGTCGGTAGGGACGGAGTTGGCGGACTTGTACGACGCGATGGCGCGCTGGGCCCGGCGTCATGCCCTCCCGGCCCCCGTCTGTGAGTTCAGCGGCCGTATCCAGTACGTCCTCGACCTCGTGGCGCCATCGCTCACCACCGAGCGCGCCGACGGCGCCGAGGCGGACCTGTCCCGTCTCCGCACGCTCCTGATCCAGTGGCTGGCCGGCAACCTCCGGGTGGCCAGGGTGCCCGAGCCCGAGCTGGCCGCGTGAACGGTTCGGTCACACCCCCGCACGCACGCCACACCGGCGGGCTGATGAGCAGCATCTATCTGCCGCGCACGGCGGACGCGTTGGCGTTCGCGATGTCCACCTACGGCATCCCGCTGCTCGTTCTGACCACGACGCGCTCCGCCGTGCTGACGGGCGCCGCGTTCGCCCTGGAGTGGATCCCGCGGCTGGCTGCGTTCGGGTGGGCTGGCTCGGTGGTCGACCGGCGCGGTGCTGCTGTGGTCTTCCACCTCGCCTCCTTGGGGCGAGCGCTGGCCCTCGCCGCCGGCGCGGTCCTGCTTCACCTCCACCCGTCCGGCACCCTGGCGAGCGCGACCGTGATGGTGCTGGCGGCGGCGACCGGCGTGCTCACACAGTTCAGCTACATCGCGACCGAGACCGCCGGAGCCGCCGCCGGCCGCCGAGCCGGATCCCGGGCCCACCGTGTCCAGGCCGTCCTGCTCGGCATCGACCAGACCGCGACCCTCGCCGGTCCGGCGCTCGCCAGCGTGCTTCTGCTCGCCGGGCCGTCATCGATGCTCACGGTGATCACCGTGCTCTCGCTGCTTGCCGCGCTGCTCGCCCTGCGCACCCCACCCTCGCCCGTGCAGGCGGCCCAGGCGCCGAAGCGGCAGGCCGGCGCCAGCCTGCTCACCGGATGGCGCACCATCCGCTCACTGCCCGCGCTCGGCTGGCTCGTGACCGGGCTGACCCTGTCCAACCTGGCCACCGGCCTCCTCCAAGCGGCAGGCCCCGTGATCGTCGTCCAGCACTTCGGGCAGCCCACCACCGCCGTCGGCCTCGTCTGGTCCGCCGCTGCCGCAGCCACGCTCCTGGCCGTCACGCTCTGCCGCTTCGCGCTCGACCGCCTCGGACTGTGGCCGGTCGGCGCCGCCTGCGCCGCCCTCGCCTCGCTCGGCTGTCTCGCCGCCGCCCAGGCCCCCGACTACCCGTCCTACCTCGTATTGGTCGCGGCCCTCATGGCGGGCGACGGCGGCATGACGGTCGTCCTGCGCACCCTGCGCTCCCGCCTGATCCCACCGCAGAAGTTCGGCAGCACCCTGTCGGCGACCATCCTCATCCTCCTGCTGCCCTTCCCCGCCGCCGGCGCGCTCACCGCACTCACCCCGCCCGACGCACTGGGCCACGTCATCACCGCATGCGCCGCCCTGCAAGCCCTCGGACTCGCCCTCGTATTCACGCGCCTGCGCACCGATCCCGCCCTGCGCACCTGAACCCGCTGCACTCCCCGCCTGTGGAGACCTCCATGTCCATCGCCGCTCTCGGATCGCACCGCGCGACCGGTCGCACCATCACCGAGCAGTTCCACGCCTTCGACGCCCACCACCCGCACGTCTACAGGGCCTTGGAACGCCTGGCCGCCGGCACCACCCGGGTCAGCTTGAAGGACCTGTTCGAGGACCTGCGCCGCCAACTCCCCGACGACGTCGACGGGCTGAACAACAACTACACCGCCCTCTACGCCCGCCGCCTGCTCAACGAACACCCCCACTGGGCTCCGGTGTTCGAGCTGCGCCGCCGCCGTGCCGCCGCCGTGCCGCCTGAGACACCCTTCCTCTTCTCACCCTGCCGTCCACCGATACGGAGAACCCCTTCTTGTCCGCTCGTCCCCTCGTCCTCGTCGTTTCTCCCGGTGACGAGACCTACCGGGGCTACTGCCTGGAGCAGGTGGCCGCCGCGTACGACGTCGTCCTTCTCACCGGCACCGAGCCGTCGTGGGAGAAGCCGTTTATTGTCGACCACGCCGTGGTCGATCTGAGCGATCCCGCAGCGCTGCTCGCCGGCGGCCGGGCGCTGGCCGAGCGCCACGACCTGGCCGGCGTGGTCACCTGGGACGAGTGGCACCTCGTCCCCACCGCCCGTCTCGCCCGCGCGCTCGGCCTGCCCTCGCCGTCCGTCGAGGTGATGCGGGCCTGCCGCAACAAGGCCACCGCCCGCACCCTGTTCGCCCGCCACGGCGTGCCCTCTGCCGCCTCGATGAGGGCGCGGACCCTGCTGGAGGCCGGTCTTGCGACGATGACCCTCGGCCTCCCGGCCGTCGTCAAGCCCGCGGCGGTCGCCGGCAGCATCGGCGTGATCCGCGTCGATGAGCCCGAAGAACTGCCCGCCGCGTTCGCGTTCGCCTCGGCCGGAGCGAGCCGCAGCCGCGAGGACACCGGGGTCCTGGTCGAGGAGTACCTCGACGGCCCGGAAGTCTCCGTCGAATGCGTCACCCACCGCGGCGTGACCACCGCGGTCGCCGTGACCCGAAAGCACCTGGGCCCCGCCCCGTACTTCGACGAGACCGGCCACACCGTCGATGCCGCCGACCCGCTCCTGCCCCAGGTCGCCCCGGTCGCCGCAGCCGCGGTCAAGGCCCTGGGGATCACCGACGGCGTGCAGCACGTCGAGCTGCGCCTCGTGGACGGCCGGCCCCGGCTGATCGAGGTCAACGCCAGGATCGGCGGCGACATGATCGGCCACCTCGTCCGCCTCACCACCGGCATCGACCTGCCCAGGGCCGCCGCCGACCTCGCCTGCGGCCGAGCACCGGACCTCACCCCGACCCGCAGCGCAGCCGCGGGCATCCGCATGCTCTACCCGGACGCCTCCGGCACCCTCACCGCCCGTCACGTCAACGAGCCGTTCGCCGCCCACACCCCCTGGCTGCGGCAGGTGCAGTGGATCCGCGAGATCGGCGACCAGCTCGTCCTGCCGCCCGGCGGCGACCTGTTCACTGCCAGGGCCGGGTTCTACATCGTCACCGGCCGCACCACCTCCGAGGTCACCGAACGCCTCGACCTTGCCGCGGACGAGATCACGGTCACCACGAGGGCGGACCGATGACGTCACGGACCGACCCGCACCAGGAGATCGACGGCGACGTCTACGTCTGGCCGCGCCACCTCGCCTCCACCACCGGAACCGGTGACCCCGCCCTCGCCCCGCTGCTCGCCCTCGGCTGGGACCTGCGGTACGACGACGACGCCAACGTGTTCGTGAGCGCTCCCGACCGGCGCGTGCGCCTGGGCTACCTGCCCGAAGGCGAGGACGACGGACTGTGGCGCATCAACGCCTACAAGGACTCCTTCGGACCGCCCGCGTGGGGCGTCTGCTTCAACGACCGCGTCCCCACCGAGTTCGTGACCGCGTTCACCACCGTCCTCGCGACCGCGTACGAGCAGGGACCGGACGCCTACCTCGCCCGGCCGGTCTCCGGGACCGACGGGCACGACCCCTTCCTCGCGGTCGTGCCCTTGCTGAAGCAGGGCTGGGAGATCGACCGTCCGCGTTGGGGCGTCTTCGCCGTCCAGGCCCCGGACGGGCATGCCGGCATGGAGTTCACCACCGGGGACCTCGATCCGGAAGCCGAGCTGACTACGCGGGAGGCACGCTGGCAGCTGTGGGCGGGCACGTCCATCGACCGGCCCGTCTGGTACGCCACGGCCAGCACCGACACCCCGGTCGCCCTGCTCACCGCCGTCACCGAGTGCGTCGCCGACCCGGCGCCCCTGCCCCGGTGGCGCGAGGCGACCTCCAGCTACATCAAGGGGATGGCCCAGCTCACTCCGGTCCGTCCGCCCGGCCCGCCGGCTCCCACTCCGCTCGACGTGCAGCGGTCCGTCTTCTCCCGCCGTCCGGCTGCGCTACCCCCGGCCAGCGTCCCGCGCTGGAGCACCACCAGCCGACCAGCCCTGCCCGGCCCACGCCGGTAGCACGCGCCTGACCCGACCGGAGACCCTCCTTGTCCCTGCAAGCCCCTGAGTTCTTCACACACACGGCCCCCACCCCGCCGACCGCGCGCGGCGGCGGGGTGGGGGCCGCGCGTGAGCGGGAGCGGGGGCGGCGGCGCACGGAGCTGCCCGAGGAGACGGAGGACGCGTACGACTCGCATCCGCCGATCGCCGAGCGGGTGCGGCGGATCGAGGCGCTGCCCGCCGACGGCTCAGAACTTGTTCTTCGGGGTCAGCCCCAGGGACATGCCCGACAGACCGCGCTGCCGCCCGCCCAGCTTGCCCGCGATCGAGCGCAGGGCGGCGCCCGCCGGGGAGCCCGGGTCGGTCAGCACGACCGGCTTGCCCTCGTCGCCGCCCTCGCGCAGGCGGACGTCGATGGGGATGGAGCCGAGGACCGGGACCGAGGTGCCCGTGGTGCGGGTCAGGCCGTCGGCGACCAGCTGGCCGCCGCCCGTGCCGAAGACGTCGACCATCTCGCCGCAGTGCGGACAGGGCAGGCCGGACATGTTCTCGACCACGCCGACGATCTTCTGGTGGGTCTGCACCGCGATGGAACCGGCGCGCTCGGCCACCTCGGCCGCCGCCTGCTGCGGGGTCGTGACGACCAGGATCTCGGCGTTCGGGACCAGCTGGGCCACGGAGATCGCGATGTCACCGGTGCCCGGCGGCAGGTCGAGCAGCAGGACGTCCAGGTCGCCCCAGTAGACGTCCGCCAGGAACTGCTGGAGGGCCCGGTGCAGCATGGGGCCGCGCCAGACCACCGGGGCGTTGCCCGGGGTGAACATGCCGATGGAGATGACCTTCACGCCGTTCGCCGACGGCGGCATGATCATGTTCTCGACCTGGGTGGGACGGCCGTCCGCGCCCAGCATGCGCGGCACCGAGTGGCCGTAGATGTCGGCGTCCACGACGCCCACCTTGAGGCCGTCGGCCGCCATCGCCGCCGCGAGGTTCACCGTGACGGAGGACTTGCCGACGCCGCCCTTGCCGGAGGCGACCGCGTAGACCCGGGTCAGGTTGCCCGGCTTGGCGAACGGCACCTCGCGCTCCGCCTGACCGCCGCGCAGCGCCTCGGCCAGCTCCCGGCGCTGCTCGTCGCTCATCACGTCGAGCGTCACGTCGACACGGGTGACGCCCTCGACCCGCGAGACGGCCTCGGTGACACGCTGGGTGATGGTGTCGCGCATGGGGCAGCCGGAGACCGTCAGGTACACGGTGACCGCGACCGCGCCGTCCTCCCCGATCTCCACCGATTTGACCATCCCCAGCTCGGTGATGGGGCGGTTGATCTCGGGGTCGTTCACCGTCGCCAGTGCCTCGCGCACCGCGTCTTCCGTAGCCATAAGGACGATGGTACGGCGCCCCGAGGCCCCTGGGGGTAGCACCTCAGCGGTCGTCTGCGTCACGTCCCGGCGGGCGTTCCGTCCGTTCCGCCGGGAATACGACCTGCCCTCCGTGGCCGCGGCGCTCCTCCATCTCCTTGAGCATGTCCTGGAGCTCGGTGCGGATCCAGTCGCGGGTGGCGACCTCGCCGAGGCCCATGCGCAACGCGGCGATCTCCCGGGTCAGATACTCGGTGTCGGCGATGGACCGCTCGTTCTGCTTGCGGTCCTGCTCCAGGTTGACCCGGTCGCGGTCGTCCTGCCGGTTCTGCGCGAGCAGGATCAGCGGGGCCGCGTAGGACGCCTGGAGGGACAGCGCCAGGGTCAGGAAGATGAACGGGTACTGGTCGAACCGCAGTTGCACGGGCGCGGCCACGTTCCACACCACCCAGACGATGATGACCACCGTCATCCAGACGATGAAGCGTCCCGTGCCGAGGAACCGGGCGATCCGTTCGGAGAGCCGGCCGAAGGCGTCCGGGTCCCACTCGGGCAGGAACCGGCGGCGGGGCGCGCGCGGCTGGTCGAGCCGGGGCGTGCGCGGGCGCGTGGCGGCCGTGGCGCCCGAGAGGGCGCGCTCCCGGCCGTGTTCGCGGCTGCCGTCGCGCTCAGGCGTCATGGCGCGTGCCCCCCTCGTCCCCCTCGGGGCTCTCCTCCAGGTGGAACTCGGTCTCGCGCCAGTCGTCGGGCAGCATGTGGTCGAGTACGTCGTCCACGGTCACCGCCCCCAGCAGCGACCCGGCCTCGTCCACCACGGGCGCGGCCACCATGTCGTAGGTGGCGAAGAACCCGGCGATGACCGGCAGCGTGTCGTCCGGCGACAGCGGTTGCAGATCGTCGTCCACGAGGGAGCTGACCAGGGTGTACGGGGGCTCGCGCAGCAGCCGCTGGAAGTGGGCGGTGCCCAGGTACTTGCCGGTCGGGGTCTCGTCCGGCG
Source organism: Streptomyces misionensis (assembly GCF_007896895.1). Lineage (GTDB taxonomy): Bacteria > Actinomycetota > Actinomycetes > Streptomycetales > Streptomycetaceae > Streptomyces > Streptomyces misionensis_A. The sequence goes on from NZ_VOGW01000084.1 coordinate 74,150, forward strand.
GGCGGCAGACGTAGACCTGGGCGGCGAGCGCGGGGGAGAGGTCGGGGTTGCGGACGCAGGCGAGCGCGTCGGCCACGGTGGCGTCCGGGCGCAGCACGATCGGCTCGGTAGTCATCAGGCCGCCGGCCGTGTGCTCCTCGTACGACATCAGCCGGCGCATGTCGGCCGCGTCGGCGGGCTTCATCAGGCTCAGCAGCCGCTCCTTGTCCTCCTCCGGCAGCTCGCCCAGCAGGTCGGCCGCGTCGTCCGGGTCCATGGCCTCCAGGACGTCCGCCGCGCGCTCCTCCTTCAGCTTGCCGAGGATCTCGATCTGGTCGTCCTCCGGCAGCTCCTCCAGGACGTCGGCGAGCCGGTCGTCGTCCAGGGCGGCGGCGACCTCCGCGCGCCGCTTGGCGGAGAGGTGGTGGAGCACGTTGGCCAGGTCGGCGGGGCGCAGTTGTTCGAAGGTGGCGAGCAGGTTCTCGGCGCCCTGTCCGTGCTCCTCCAGGGAGAACCCGGAGACGGCCGCCCACTCCACGGTCAGCGTCTCGCCCTTGACCCGCCGGAAGGCGCCGCCCTTGCGTCCCTTGCGGACGAAGACGCGGTCGACCTCCCAGTCCCGGCGCGCGGGCAGCTGCTGCACGGACAGGTCGAGGACGGTGGCCTCCTCGCCGGTCTCCACCAGGGTGACCCGCCGGTCCAGCAGCTCGCCGAAGACCAGCCGCTCGGTGGGCCGTTGCTCGAAACGGCGGACGTTCATGACGCCGGTGATGATGACCTGCCCGGAATCGATGCCGGTGACCCGGGTCATGGGCAGGAAGATGCGACGCCGGGTGGCGAGTTCGACGACCAGCCCGAGCACGCGCGGCGGCCTGCGGCCCACGCGCAGCATCACGACGAGGTCGCGCACGCGGCCCACCTGGTCGCCGTTCGGGTCGAAGACGGGGACCCCGGCGAGGTGCGAGACGAAGATCCGGGGAGCGCCGGCTGCCATGGTTCTGCTTCCTCTGCTGCCGCGGCCCGGGGCACGCCCGTGGCCTGGGAATCGCTCTGCGTTTCGGGTTGTCCGCTTTGTCGGCGGGTCCTTGCGGAATTGCTCGGATTTGCCCGCACGGGTGCGCTTCAGGCTAGCCCGTACCGCTTGGATACGCCCTGGTGGGGGGTCCGGACGGACCGGCTCCGCCGGGGGCCGGGGCACCGGTACGCTGCGGTACGCCGCTGAAGGAACCGTCGGAAAGGCGACCTCACCTGTGACTGCGATTCCCCCCGGCCGTACCCGTCTGGTGACCGCGATGTGCGCGCTGGCCGTGACGGGCGCGGCGGTGCTCACCGGGTGCGGCGGCGACGATCCGGACGCGGGGACGAACGGGGTGGGCAAGCTGCCCGCCGGGAAGATCCAGGCCAGGACGCGGGCGGCGGCCGACGCGGCGCCGGCGGTCCGGCTGGCCGGGACCGTGGTCACCAGCGGCCGCACGTACCGGCTGGACATGCGGCTGAAGGACGGCGGCGGGACCGGCTCGGTGACCTCCCAGGGCGCCACGTTCCGGCTGCTGCGGGTGGGCAGCCAGCTGTATCTGAAGGCCGACGCGGACTTCTGGCAGCAGGCCGACGGCAAGAGCGGCGGCTCCCAGGGCGACGGGGCCGCGGCCAAGCTCGACGGCAAGTACGTGAAGGTGCCGCAGGGGGACCCCGCGTACAAGAAGTTCAGCGGCTTCACGGACAAGGACGTCCTCCTGGCTGGTCTGCTGACACTGCACGGCACGCTGGCCACGGACGGGCACCACGCCCAGGCGGGTACCCGCACCATCCGCATCACCGGCGACCACGGCTCGGGCGGCACCCTGGACGTCTCCCTCCAGGGCACCCCCTATCCCCTCGCCCTCACCCGCGCGGGCAACGCGGGCACGCTCCGCTTCTCCGACTGGGGCAAGAACTTCCCGCTCGCCGAGCCCGCGGACTCGGAGACGGTGGATTACGGGCAGCAGCTGCCGGCGTCGTGAACGCGGGGCGGTGACCCGCGGTGCGGGCCTCGGCCCGGCCCCGGCGCTACCGGCCCCTGCGGCGCTTGGCCAGCAGCCTCGGCAGACCCGCCGGGACCGGCCGGCGCGTCGTCGCCGGGGTCGAAACCGGTCTCTGTGCCAGGTCCCCCGCGGGCAGCGGTGCCACCGGTCCCGCCGGCACCAGGCGGAGCACCCGGCACTCACGGGCCCAGCGGTCCGGCATCCGCTCGGCGTCGGGGGCGTTCAGCCGCTTGCCCTTGAGCTCGCGGACCGTCGCCTCCCACTCCGGGGTGCCCGGGGCCGGCTCGGTCACGGTCGCCGGGAAGGACACGAGCCGGCCGCCCTTGTCCTTGCTGCGCACGGTCACCTCGGCGGACCCGCCGTCGGCGAGACCGGTCAGCGGCTGCTCCCCGGGCCCGTCGCCGACCAGGCACACCGCTCCCTCGTGCCACACGTGCCACAGCGCACGCGCGGCACCGGCACCGGCGCCGGCGACCCAGACGAGGCCGGACTTCTTGGCGGCCTCCTCGATGAGAGCCCGGTCGAGCAGCTCGCTTGTCATGCGCTCACCCTATCCGCGCCGCTCACAGCCAGCCGTTGCGCTTGAGCGTCCGGTGGATGCCCAGACACAGCGCCACCGTGATGCCCATGATCACCGGGTAGCCGTACTTCCAGTGCAGCTCGGGCATGTACTTGAAGTTCATGCCGTACACCCCGCACACCATCGTCGGTACGGCGATGATCGCGGCCCAGGCGGTGATCTTCCGCATGTCCTCGTTCTGCGCGACGGACGCCTGCGCGAGGTTGGCCTGGAGGATGGAGTTGAGCAGTTCGTCGAAGCCCAGCACCTGCTCCTGGACCCGGGCGAGGTGGTCGGCGACGTCCCGGAAGTACTTCTGGATGTCCGGGTCGATCAGCCGCATCGGCCGCTCGCTGAGCAGCTGCATCGGCCGCAGCAGCGGCGCCACCGCCCGCTTGAACTCCATGACCTCGCGCTTGAGTTGGTAGATCCGCGCGGAGTCCACACCGCGCGAGACCCCGCCCCGGCCCGGCGAGAAGACCTCGGTCTCCACCTCGTCGATGTCGTCCTGCACCGCGGCGGCGACCGCGATGTAGCCGTCCACCACATGGTCCGCGATGGCGTGCAGCACCGCCGAGGGGCCCTTGGCCAGCAGCTCCGGGTCGTCCTGGAGCCGGTGCCGCAGGGCCCGCAGCGAGCCCTGGCCGCCGTGCCGGACGGTGATGAAGAAGTCCCGGCCGGTGAAGCACATCACCTCGCCGGTCTCCACGACCTCGCTGTTGGCGGTCAGCCGGTCGTGCTCGACGTAGTGGATGGTCTTGAAGACGGTGAAGAGGGAGTCGTCGTAGCGCTCCAGCTTGGGCCGCTGGTGCGCCTGCACCGCGTCCTCGACGGCCAGCGGGTGCAGCCCGAACTCACCGGCGATGCCGGCGAATTCGGCCTCGGTCGGCTCGTGCAGACCGATCCACACGAAGCCCCCGTCGCGCCGCACCAGCCGCATCGCCTCCTGCGGGCTCAGCGGCTTCGCGCTCGGCAGGCGCCGGCCGTCGCGGTAGACGGCGCAGTCGACCACGGCCGAGGGCGTGGCGGGGTCGCGCGTGGTGTCGTACGGCGCCGACGGCGCGCTCGTGGCCTTGCGGGGCGCGACGCGGGAGGGACGGACCACGGCGCGCAGGTCGCGGATCATCGACATGGGCAGGCTCCTTCGCGGCAGGCAACGAAAGACCGCCGGTGACGGGTGGAACTACCCGGAATGAGGACGTCCTTCAGGACTCTCCCCTCCCGTGAGGCAGGGGAAGGATGTTTGGCTCGTCCACAAAGCGGGGAGCACCGCACCGTTGCGGTGGCGACTTCGCTGCTGATGCAGAACTGACGCAGATCAGGCAAAGCGAAACGAAGTGCTCTTCCGGACAGTGACGTGCACGGGAAGGTGGCAGCCGGCCAGACAGGGAATCAGCCAGTGGCTACGAGCCGGTGACTACATCAGCGGGCGGAAGAACGAGTGGTACTACCAGGTCGACTTCGATCCATGACAGCCCCACCTCCTCCGGCCGGTCCCTCGTAAGGGAGTCCTCTCGGTACCGGGACCCGATAGCGACGCTTCGCGTGCCGTCCCGAACCACCGGCTCAGAGTACCAGCCGCCCTCGCTGTCAAGGTGCCGCTTTGCCCGCTGCTGACGAGTTCTATGCTCACCGCATGGTTGATGTTCTTCCTCTGGTCGAGGCACGGTTGACCACCGCGCTGGGCGCGGCGGACGCCCGGGCGGCCGTCACCTTCCTCGGCACGGACCGCGTCGAGGTGCTCCGCTTCACCGAGGGGGACGTCGTCCGGTACGCGACCCTCGGGATGTCCGCGCACCCCATGACCGACCCCACCGCGCTGGTCGCCGACCCCGTCAAGGGCCCGCGCGCCGAACTGGTGCTGTCGGTCCGCGCGGGTGTCGCCGACACCGACAAGGTGCTCCGCCCGCTCGCCGTGCTCGCCGCGTCCCCGCAGGTCGAGGGGCTGGTCGTGGCCCCCGGCAGCTCCCTGGACGTGGGCGAGCCGCTGTGGCCCGGCGCCCCCTTCACCTCGGTCCTGGTGGGCGAGGGCGGCGGGCTGGTCGAGGATCTGGAGCTGGACGCCCCGCTGGAGCCCGTGCGGTTCCTGCCGCTGCTGCCCATGACGCCGAACGAGGCCGCCTGGAAGCGGGTGCACGGCGCCCAGGCGCTCCAGGAGCGCTGGCTCACGCACGGCACGGACCTGCGGGATCCGGTCCGCAGGTCCGTGCCGCTGGAGTGAGCAAGCTCACCGCGTCGCCGCTCAGTCGGCGAAGACGGTGACGCCGTCCTCGGTGGCGTGCCGGGGGGCCAGCTCCTCGGCCTCGTGGGTGAGGGCCCGGCGCCGGACACCGACCACGACCGCGCCCAGCAGCGCGGTGACCGCCGCGACCGCGAACGGGACGTGGATGTCGGTCCACTCCTCGATCTTCGGCGCGAAGTAGGGCGCCGCCGCGGCCGCGAACCAGCGGACGAAGTTGTAGCCCGCGCTGGCCACCGGGCGCGGGGCGTCCGAGACGCCGAGGGCCAGCTCGGTGTAGACGGTGTTGTTCACGCCGATGAAGGCGCCGGACAGGATGGTGCAGACGATCGCGGCGGTGTGGTCGCCGTAGCCGAGCACCAGGACGTCGGCCGCGAGCAGCACCAGCGAGCCGCCGAGCACCTTCAGCGAGCCGAACCGCTTCTGCATGCGCGGGGCGACGAGCACCGAGAACACCGCCAGCAGCACGCCCCAGGCGAAGAACACCGCGCCGGAGCGGTACGGGGTCATGTTCAGCACGAACGGCGTGAACGCCAGCACGGTGAAGAACGTGTAGTTGTAGAAGAACGCCGAGATGGCCGCCGAGGCCAGGCCGCCGTGGCCGAGCGCCTTGAGCGGGTCGAGGATCGAGGTCTTGCGGGCCGGCTTCGGCTGCTCCTTCAGGAACGCCGTGATGCACAGGAAGCCGATCGCCATCAGGGTGGCGGTGCCGAAGAACGGGTAGCGCCAGCTGACGTTGCCCAGGACCGCGCCGAGCAGCGGGCCGCAGGCCATGCCGAGGCCGAGCGCGGACTCGTAGAGCAGGATCGCCGCGGCGCTGCCGCCGGCCGCCGCGCCGACGATCACCGCGAGGGCGGTGGAGACGAACAGCGCGTTGCCGAGGCCCCAGCCCGCCCGGAAGCCGACCAGCTGGCCGACGGTGCCGGAGGTGCCGGCGAGACCGGCGAAGACCACCACGAAGGCGAGACCGAGCAGCAGCGTCTTCTTGCCGCCGATGCGGCTGGAGACGAAGCCGGTCAGCAGCATCGCGACGGCGGTGATCAGGAAGTACGAGGTGAAGAGCAGGGACACCTGGCTGGGGGTGGCGTGCAGGCCCTGCGCGATCGACGGCAGGATCGGGTCCACCAGGCCGATGCCCATGAAGGCGACGACGGAGGCGCCGGCCGTGGCCCAGACCGCCTTGGGCTGCCGCAGGATGCCGCCGGCTCCCGCGTCGAGGGGGTCCATGTGCTTCTCCCATCCGCGTGTGGCACGCAGTGCAGATAGTTGGCTTATACACATAGTAAGTTAGCTCGGCTAATTAATGCAAGATGCACCTAATTCCCTGGTGGCGGGCGTGTCCGGGGTGTTCCCGCGGGGGTTCCCTCCGGACGGGTGATCGTCCTTGACGTGGGCGGGCCGGGGTAGGACCGTGGGGCCCTATGAGGGGCGAACCCAGTTGCCCGCGGTGTGGTGGCCGGGTCCGGGCTCCCGGTCTCTTCGCCGATACGTGGCAGTGCGATGCGCACGGCGCGGTGTTTCCGCTGCAGCCCGTGATCCCGCCCAGTGTCGAGGCCCTCGGTGCCGTGGTGCACCGCACGCACGCGCCGCTGTGGATGCCGTGGCCGCTGCCGGTCGGCTGGCTCTTCACGGGGGTGGCCTACGCCGGTGACGACCGCAGTGGCGGCCGTGCGACCGCCGTCGCCTGCTCCGGGCCGGGCCCGCTCGGCGGCCCGGGCGAGCTGATCCTGGTCGCCGAGGAGATGGGCGTCGGCCTCGGCGCGCGTTACGCGGGCATCGACGGACCGGACCCGGGGCCGTACATGAACGTCGAGAAGCCGCCCCAGACCAAGGTGCTCGCGGCCGGCCGCCCCACCCCGCTCTGGCACGTCTACCGCACCCCCGACGACCGCGCCGTCTTCGCCGGCGAGGCGCTCGGCATGTGGCTGTGGGCGGTGATCTGGCCCGAACAGGCGGGCCTGCTCCTGTACGACGAGCTGGTGCTGACCGATCTGCGCGACGCGGGCGCCGAACTGGACCTGGTGC
>NZ_VOGW01000085.1:0-20105 GCF_007896895.1 Streptomyces misionensis
GGCGTGTAGGGGGCGCACCTGGACGGCGGCTGTGACAAAAGGGGGTGCGCGGGGCGGTTATCCTGAGGTGTCCACTTCCGTCCTGGTCCCGTCTGGAGTCACCGTGCGCATCGACCTGCACTGTCACTCCACCGCGTCCGACGGTACGGACACCCCCGCCGAGCTGGTGCGCAAGGCCGCCGCGGCCGGACTGGACGTCGTCGCGCTGACCGACCACGACACCACCCGCGGCCACGCCGAGGCGATCGCCGCGCTGCCCGCCGGGCTGACCCTGGTCCCCGGCGCCGAGCTGTCCTGCCGCCTCGACGGTGTCTCGATGCACATGCTGGCCTACCTCTTCGACCCCGAGGAGACCGCCCTGCTCGCCGAGCGCGAGCTGGTCCGGGACGACCGGGTGCCGCGGGCCAAGGGCATGGTCGCCAAGCTGAACGCGCTGGGTGTGCCGGTCACCTGGGAGCAGGTCGAGCGGATCGCCGCCGGCGGTTCCGTGGGGCGCCCGCACGTCGCCTCCGCGCTGGTCGAGCTGGGCGTGGTGGAGACGGTGAGCGACGCGTTCACCGAGGAGTGGCTCGCCGACGGCGGCCGGGCCTGCGTGGAGAAGCACGAGACGGACCCCTTCGAGGCGATCCGGCTGGTCAAGGCCGCGGGCGGCGTCTGCGTGTTCGCGCACCCGGCCGCCGCCAAGCGCGGCCGCACGGTCCCCGAGTCCGCCATCGCCGAGCTGGCGGCGGCCGGTCTGGACGGCATCGAGGTCGACCACATGGACCACGACGCCGAGACCCGAGAGCGCCTGCGGGGCCTCGCGAAGGACCTCGGCCTGCTGGTCACGGGCTCCTCGGACTACCACGGCACGCGCAAGACCGTGACGCTCGGCGCGTACACGACCGACCCCGAGGTGTACGGGGAGATCACCCGCCGGGCGACCGGCGCGTTCCCGGTCCCGGGGGCCGGCGGAGCCTGAGGCCGCCCGCTCTTGGCCGGCTCACGCGCACTCACACCCTCAGTTCTTCTTCTTTCGGCAAGGCCAGTACTTCCCCCATGTTCGACATCGCCGTCTTCGGCTCTCTGTTCCTGACCCTTTTTGTCATCATGGATCCCCCTGGGATCACCCCGATCTTCCTCGCCCTGACCGCGGGCCGGCCGGCGAAGACGCAGAAGCGGATGGCGTTCCAGGCCGTCTGCGTGGCGTTCGGGGTCATCGCCGTCTTCGGCGTCCTGGGCCACCAGATCCTGAACTATCTGCACGTCTCCGTGCCCGCCCTGATGATCGCGGGCGGTCTGCTGCTCCTGCTGATCGCGCTCGACCTGCTCACCGGCAAGAACGACGAGCCGAAGGCCACCAAGGACGTCAACGTGGCCCTCGTGCCGCTGGGCATGCCGCTGCTGGCGGGGCCGGGCGCGATCGTCTCGGTCATCCTGGCCGTGCAGAAGGCCCACAGCGTGGACACCCAGATATCGGTGTGGATCGCGATCCTCGCGATCCACGTGGTGCTGTGGCTGGTGATGCGCTACTCGCTGCTGATCATCCGGGTCATCAAGGACGGCGGTGTGGTCCTGGTGACGCGGCTCGCGGGCATGATGCTCTCCGCGATCGCGGTGCAGCAGATCATCAACGGGATCACCCAGGTGATCCGGGGGAGCTGACGCTCAGGTGATCCGGGGGGACCGGGCCGTCGTCCGCGGCTCGGTTCCCCCGGAAGGCGTGAGCGGGAACCCCGTTACGAGGCCGGGGTCTCGGCCGGGCGGATCCACAGGCGCTGCCCCACTGCGGCGGCCTGCTGAACGATCCGATTGACGGAGGCGGCGTCCACGACGGTGCTGTCCACGGTGGTGCCGTCGACCTCGTCGAGTCGCATGATTTCGAAGCGCACAGGCTTCTCCCTTCGTCTGGTCATCCTCCTGCGGAGAACTACTCGATGGCACCGGATGTGTATCCGGTGTCGTATGAGACAACGTGCTGCTCGTGGCAAACATTCCCTACGCTAAGGAAATTTTTCGCGCATCTAATTACTGACTGATAAGTATCGTTCAGGACAGATCGGGACCGGTTGTGTTCACACTGTGACGACGAGGAGAATGGAGGTGATGAACGACGACCTGGCGCCTCTCGCCGCGCGTATCGACCGTACGAACGAGCTTCTCGAACGCATGCTCGCCGAGGTGGCGAAGACGCCCTCGACACACGCGATCTTCGTGGACGCGGGGTATCTGTACGCGGCGGCGGGCCGGCTGGTCGCCGGGACCGAGGACCGCCGGGCCTTCGACGTCGACGCCGAGGGCCTCATCGACGCGCTGATCGACCGCGCCCGCACCGTCTTCGCGGACAGCCGGCTGCTGCGCGTCTACTGGTACGACGGCGCCCGGCGCCGCATCCACACCGCCGAGCAGCAGATCATCGCCGAACTCCCCGACGTCAAGGTCCGCCTCGGCAACCTCAACGCCAACAACCAGCAGAAGGGCGTCGATTCACTGATCCGCACGGACCTGGAGTCACTCGCCCGGCACCGCGCCATCAGCGACGCGGCCCTGCTCGGCGGCGACGAGGACCTGGTCTCCGCGGTCGAGGCGGCCCAGGGCTACGGCGCCCGCGTCCACCTGTGGGGCATCGAGGCGCCCGAGGGCCGCAACCAGGCCGAGCCGCTGCTGTGGGAGGTCGACAGCCAGCGCACCCTCGACCTGGAGTTCTTCAAGCCCTACGTCTCCAGACGCACGGCCGCCGCCTACGAGGGCGGCGCCGGGACCCGGCCCACCCGCGAGGACGTCCGCTTCGTCGGCGCCCAGATCGCCGCCAAATGGCTGGCCTCCCGGGGCCGCGACGCCCTGGTCGAGCTGCTGCCCGGCCACCCGTACCTGCCCGGCTCCGTGGACCAGGACCTCCTGGTCGAGGCCGAGGGCCTGCTCCAGTACTCCCTGCGCGGCCAGGCGGATCTGCGCCGCGCGCTGCGGGACGGTTTCTGGGACCACCTCCAGGCGCAGTACTAGCGGCTCGCGCCCGTCGCCCGCGCCGGGCCCCTCGCAGCCGCCGCGTCCCAGAAGTCGGCGAGCACGCGCGCCGTTTCGCGGGGGCGCTCGGTGTTGGGGGAGTGCCCGGTGCCGTCGACGACCGTCCGCCGCGCCCCCAGACGTATCGCCATGTCGTCCAGCAGGGGCACGGGCCAGGTGTCGTCCCGGACGCCCGACAGCACATGGAACGGCAGCGGCAGGGCGGCCAGTTCCGCGACCCGGTCCGGCTCCGCGCACAACTGGCGTCCTGCGGCGAGGAGCTGGGCGGGCTTCGTGCTCAGCCAGCGGCGCCGCATGTCCTCCTCGACGGCCGGGGCGTCCTGCGGCGCGGGCGTCTTCGCCTCCTCGGGCGTCTCCATCGCCCGCATCGCCTCCCACACCTCGGCCATCGTCAGCACGGCGAGCGCGTCCCGCAGCAGCTTCACCCGCTCCTGCTGGGACGGGGAGATCCGCGCCGGGCCCGACGCCATCAGCGTCAGCGACCGGAACGGGGTGTGGTCCAGCAGCACGGCCGCACGGGAGATGTGACCGCCGAACGAGTGTCCCAGCAGATGCACCGGCCCACCGAGCGCCTCGGCCTGCGCCAGCACGTCCCGCGCCAACTCGCCTTGCGCATAAGCGGATTCGTCGTGCTGCGGGCCGTCCGACTCGAACTGCCCCCGCCCGTCCACGGCGACGGTCCGGTAGCCGCGCTCGCCGAGCGGCACGTGCAGCGGGTTGAAGTCCTCCTTGCTGCCGGTGAACCCCGGCACCAACAGCACGACACCCCTCGGCTCCACCCCCGCCGCCACGGGGGCGTCCACCACGGCGAACTCCCCCCGCGCGGTGCGCAGCCGGTACGCCTGGGCGCCGGGGGGCGGGACGAAGGTGTCGGGCGTGCTCATGAACAGAGGCTATCGGGAGCGCCGGGTGCCCGGCCGTGCGGTGGGGGGCGTCCGGGAACGGCGACGGCCCGGCCCACAGAAGTGGACCGGGCCGTCATCGGGCTACCGCGTGGATCAGGCCTCCGGGGCCTCCGCGGCCGCCGTCGCCTTGCGGGTGCGGCGCGGCTTGGCCGCCGGGGCGGCCTCCTCGGCCGTGGCCGCGGGGGCCGCGGTCTTCCGCGTCCGGCGCGGCTTGGTCTCCGGCTCGTCGCTGGCCTGCGCCGGGATCTCCGCCGTGGCCGTGGCCTTACGGGTCCGCCGTGCCTTCGGAGCGGCCGGCTCGGCACCGTCGGCCCCGTCTACGGCCGCGACCGCGGTCTTGCGGGTCCGACGCGGCTTGGCCTCCGCGACCTCGGCCTCGGTGGCCTCGGCGCTCGCCGCGGTCTTGCGGGTGCGGCGGGGCTTGGCCTCCGCGTCGGTCTCCGGCTTGGCGGCAGCCGTCTTGCGGGTGCGGCGCGGCTTGGCCTCGGCCTCCGGCGCGTCCGCCTCGGTGGCGGTCGCCTTGCGGGTGCGGCGGGGCTTGACTTCGGCCTCGGGGGCCTCCGCGTCGGTCTCCGCCTTGGCGGCCGCGGTCTTGCGGGTGCGGCGCGGCTTGGCCTCGGCCTCGGGGGCCTCCGCCTCGGTCTCCGCCTTGGCGGCGGCCGTCTTGCGAGTGCGGCGGGGCTTGGCCTCGGCCTCGGGGGCCTCCGCCTCGGTCTCCGCCTTGGCGGCGGCCGTCTTGCGGGTGCGGCGGGGCTTGACCTCGGCCTCGGGGGCCTCCGCGTCGGCCTTGGCGGCGGCCGTCTTGCGGGTGCGGCGCGGCTTGGCCTCGGCCTCGGGGGCCTCCGCCTCGGTCTCCGCCTTGGCGGCCGCGGTCTTGCGGGTGCGGCGGGGCTTGACCTCGGCCTCGGCCGTGTCCACCACTGCCTCCGCCGTCTTGCGGGTGCGGCGGCGCGGCTTGGTCTCCGGCTCCGGCTGCGTCTCCGCGGCCGGGGCCTCGACGGCGACGGTCTCGGCGGCCACGGCCTCCGGGGCCGGCGCCTCGGCCGCGGCCGTCTCCGGGCGCTCCGCGGTCTTGCGGGTACGGCGGCGGCGCGGCTTCTCCGCCTCGGGGGCCTCCACGGCGGGGGCCGCCACGGGCGACTCCACGACGGGGGCCGCCTCCGGCGTCTCGGTGGTCGCCTGCGTCGCCTCGGCCGTCACCGCGACCGGGGCCTGGGCGCCGCCACGGGTGCGGCGGCGACGGCGCGGGGTGCGCGGGGCCGCCGGCTCCTCCACGGACGCCGGGGACTCGGTGGCCGGGGCCGCGGCGGACGGGTCCACCGGGGCACCGCCACGGGTGCGGCGGCGACGGCGCGGGGTACGGGCCGGACGCTCGCGCTCGGGGGCCGGGGCGTCCGAGCGGTCGTGACGGCCGCCGCGGCCACGGCCGCGCGCGCCCCGTCCGCCGGTCTCGCCCAGGTCCTCCAGCTCCTCCGCGTCCAGACCGGCACGGGTCCGCTCCGAGCGCGGCAGGATGCCCTTGGTGCCCTCGGGGATGCCGAGGTCGGAGAACAGGTGCGGGGACGACGAGTACGTCTCCACCGGGTCGTTGAAGTCCAGCTCCAGCGCCTTGTTGATCAGCTGCCAGCGCGGGATGTCGTCCCAGTCCACGAACGTGATCGCCGTACCCTTGGCGCCCGCGCGGCCGGTGCGGCCGATGCGGTGGAGGTACGTCTTCTCGTCCTCGGGGGACTGGTAGTTGATGACGTGCGTGACGCCCTCGACGTCGATGCCGCGCGCGGCCACGTCGGTGCAGACCAGCACGTCGACCTTGCCGTTGCGGAAGGCGCGCAGCGCCTGCTCGCGGGCGCCCTGGCCGAGGTCGCCGTGGACCGCGCCGGAGGCGAACCCGCGGCGCTGCAACTGCTCGGCGATGTCCGCGGCCGTGCGCTTGGTCCGGCAGAAGATCATCGCCAGTCCGCGGCCCTCGGCCTGGAGGATGCGGGCGACCATCTCCGGCTTGTCCATGTTGTGCGCGCGGTAGACGAACTGCTTGATGTTCGCGACCGTCGCGCCCTCGTCGTCCGGCGCGGTGGCGCGGATGTGCGTGGGCCGGGACATGTAGCGGCGCGCGAGGCCGATGACCGCGCCCGGCATGGTCGCCGAGAACAGCATGGTCTGGCGCTTGGCCGGCAGCATGTCGATGATCTTCTCGACGTCGGGCAGGAAGCCCAGGTCGAGCATCTCGTCGGCCTCGTCGAGGACGAGGCACCTGACGTGCTTCAGGTCCAGCTTCTTCTGGCCCGCGAGGTCGAGGAGCCGGCCCGGGGTGCCGACGACCACGTCGACGCCCTTCTTCAGGGCCTCTACCTGGGGCTCGTAGGCCCGGCCGCCGTAGATGGCCACCACGCGCACGTTACGGACCTTGCCGGCCGTCTGGAGGTCGTTGGTGACCTGCGTGCACAGTTCGCGGGTGGGGACGACGACGAGCGCCTGCGGCGCGTCGGTGAGGGCTTCGGGGGCGGCGCGTCCGGCCTCCACGTCGGCGGGGACGGTCACGCGCTCGAGGAGCGGGAGGCCGAAGCCCAGCGTCTTGCCGGTGCCGGTCTTGGCCTGGCCGATGACGTCCGTGCCGGAAAGGGCGACGGGGAGCGTCATCTCCTGGATGGGGAAGGGGTTGATGATGCCGACGGCCTCCAGGGCCTCGGCGGTCTCGGGGAGAATCCCAAGGTCTCGAAACGTCGTAGTCAGGGTGCTGCCTCTTCTGTGTGGCGCGGTGCGAGGCGAGCGCGGGGGTCGTGGCTGACCGTGCCGGGGACGTCGGCTGCCGTACGGGCGAACCAGTCAAGGCAAGCCGTATGACACGGGACCTCTGCCGACGCTCTAGCGCTCGTACCGCTGAGGGTGTCCCTCCGGTCGTCGTACGTACTGAGCCGTACGGCCACGGAGGGCTGTCGGGTCGGAGCCGATCGGGCCACCGACCGGGCATCCTCATGCGTGCGCCCTGTCAGGGCACGTCGAACACCGTCGACGCACTCAGCATGCGCAATACCACCATACCCCGGATTGGCGCACACGCGATGGCCGATTCGGTCACGTAGTCGTCGTCACAGTGGTCGGCCAGGGGCTTGAGGGGGGCGCCGAGCGGGCTATTGTGCGCCTCATGACTAGCTCTGACAAGGCTGAGAACGCGTCCGCCGCCCCCGTGCCGACCGGTGTCGCCGCCCAGGACTGGGCGCAGGCCGCCGCCGAGCCGCACTACCGCGCCGCCGTCGTGGACCTGCTCGGCGCGCTCGCGTACGGCGAGCTCGCGGCGTTCGAGCGGCTCGCGGAGGACGCCAAGCTGGCGCCGACCCTCGCGGACAAGGCCGAGCTGGCGAAGATGGCCTCGGCCGAGTTCCACCACTTCGAGCGGCTGCGCGACCGGCTGACCGAGATCGGAGAGGAGCCGACGGCGGCGATGGACCCGTTCGTCGCCGCGCTCGACGGCTTCCACCGGCAGACCGCGCCGTCGGACTGGCTGGAGGGCCTGGTCAAGGCGTACGTCGGCGACTCCATCGCGAGCGACTTCTACCGGGAGGTCGCCGCGCGGCTCGACTCCGACACGCGTGAGCTGGTGCTCGCGGTGCTGGACGACACCGGGCACGCCGAGTTCGCGGTGGAGAAGGTGCGCGCCGCCATCGACGCCGATCCGCGGGTCGGCGGGCGCCTCGCGCTGTGGGCGCGGCGGCTGATGGGGGAGGCGCTGTCGCAGTCCCAGCGGGTCGTGGCGGACCGGGACGCGCTGTCCACGATGCTCGTGGGCGGGGTGGCCGACGGTTTCGACCTGGCGGAGGTGGGCCGGATGTTCACCCGGATCACCGAGGCGCACACCAAGCGGATGGCCGCGCTCGGCCTCGCGGCCTGAGGGACGCACGCCCCGTGAGGGGCGGTTTTCGGGGAGTGCGCGACCAGCGGACGCCGGACGGCTTGCCGCCGCGTCCCCGCGCTCCCCGGCCAAGAGCCGCTACGCCGTCGCCGAGCGGCGGACCCGTGACGGGCGCAGCAGCAGGGACAGCGACGCCGCCGAGATGACCAGGGCACCCAGAAGGGGGACGAGGGTCGGGCCGGGGTCGAGCGCGCTGCGCGTGACGAAGTCGCCCAGCAGGGCGCCCGCGACCGCGGTCGAGTAAATCAGGGGGCGGGCCGGGAGACGGTGGGCCAGGAGGCCCGCCGCGGCCCAGGCGAGCAGGAGACCGAGCACGGCGGCGCCGAGCGTTTCCAGGATCATGACGAGGGGTCCCTCCCACGGCCGGTCTGCTTGATCGGTCGTAGCCCGTCTTACCCGTGACCTGCGGAGCGCAATCCTCCGCTGTGGAGGAGTTGTGTCCCCCCTGTGCGTGGCCGGGACAGCGCGAGGGCCCGGCGGCCGAGTGCCGCCGGGCCCCTGTGCATGGCCTCGCCCTACAGCGCGCCGAAGCCCACCTTGCGCACGGTCGGCGCGCCGAGCTCCACGTACGCCAGCTTGTCCGTCGGCACCATGACCTTGCGGCCCTTCTCGTCCTCAAGGGTCAGCAGCTGCGTCTTCCCGGCCAGCGCGTCGGACACCAGGCGCTCGACCTCCTCGACGCTCTGACCGCTCTCCAGAACGATCTCGCGGGGCGCGTGCTGCACGCCGATCTTGACCTCCACGGCTATGTCCCTCCGACGGTCAGTGATGTGCGCGATCTTCCGCGCCGTACCTGCACACATTAGCCCGGTGAGGGGACGTCCACGCTTCCGGCCGGAACGCCATCAGCGAACACCGCGCGGGAATGACCTCAGTGCTGCTCGTTGCCGTGCAGCGGGAAACCGGCGATGCCCCGCCACGCGAGCGAGGCCAGCAGCTGCACCGCGTGGTCGCGCGGCACGCTGCGGTCGCTGTGCAGCCAGGAGCGGGCCACCACCTGGGCGAGCCCGCCGAGGCCGGAGGCGAGCAGCATGGACTCCGCGCGCGAGAGGCCGGTGTCCTCGGCGATGACGTCGCAGATCGCCTCGGCGCACTCGTTCGTCACCTTGTCGACGCGCTCGCGCACCGCCGGCTCGTTGGTCAGGTCCGACTCGAAGACCAGCCGGAAGGCGCCGCCGTCGTCCTCCACATAGGCGAAGTAGGCGTCCATGGTCGCCCGGACGCGCTGCTTGTTGTCGGTCGTCGACGCCAGCGCGCTGCGCACGGACTGGATCAGCGCCTCGCAGTGCTGGTCCAGCAGGGCGAGGTAGAGGTCGAGCTTGCCGGGGAAGTGCTGGTAGAGCACCGGCTTGCTGACGCCGGCCCGCTCGGCGATGTCGTCCATCGCCGCCGCGTGGTAGCCCTGTGCGACGAAGACCTCCTGGGCCGCGCCCAGCAACTGGTTCCGCCGGGCTCGGCGCGGCAGCCGGGTGCCGCGCGGGCGTGCTGCCTCAGTCTGCTCGATGGCTGTCACGCCGCCTCCCAAAGTCGTCCACATGCGGTGTCGACCGCGCGGCCATCGTACTTTTCGGTAACCGTGGCGTGCGCGGTGCGAACGCAGAATTTCACGTACCGGACGGCGGCGAAAGCCGCGGGCGTCCTCCGGGATCAGCGGTAGTCGTCCTCGTCCAGCGAGACCACGCGTGCCTGTTCGAGCAGATCGGCCTCGTTCGCCCGGTCCTTGTCCACTTCGGTCAACGTGTCGTCGCGCTCCGGCAGGATGTCGGCCTGCTGCTCGACGGCGTCCACGTCCGGGTCCTCCACACCCAGCTCGGGGGCCGTCTCGTCGTCCAGCTCCTCGATCGTGTCGGGCTCGGTGGGGTCGTGCGCCATGGTCGGGCTCCCTTCCTACGAACGTCCCTGGAACCAGCAGGGGCCACATGCGGGTGCCCTCTGTACGAGCCTAGGATGCGGCCGTTGCGGACGCCATGCCGTACGCGCCCGTTCGCTCACCGGGTGTCCCCGGGACGGTGGCGGATGCTGTGACGGCGAACACACGAACCCCGGTGTGATCACCTCGTAACATTGCCGCATGTCTTCGACCGAGTCGCCTTCCGTACCGGCCGCCAGTGTGCTCCCCAGGGTGGCGCCCGTCCGGGTCGGCGAGGGGGAGCGGCTGCGGTCGGTGGGTCTGCCGGGGGTCACCCTGTCGGTGCGTTGCCGCCCACCGGCGCGTGAGGGACTGCCGCGCGCCCTGTACGTGCACGGGCTCGGCGGTTCCTCGCAGAACTGGTCGGAGCTGATGGCCCACCTGGACGGCGTCGTGCACAGCGAGGCCGTCGACCTGCCGGGCTTCGGCGACTCGCCGCCCCCGGACGACGGCGACTACTCGGTCACCGGGCACGCGCGCGCGGTGATCCGCTATCTGGACGCGGCCGGCCAGGGCCCCGTCCACCTCTTCGGCAACTCGCTCGGCGGCGCCGTCGCCACCCGCGTGGCCGCCGTGCGCCCCGATCTGGTGCGCACCCTCACGCTGATCTCGCCCGCCCTGCCGGAGCTGCGCATCCAGCGCACCGCGGTGCCGACCGGACTGCTCGGCATACCCGGCATCGCGGCCCTGTTCACCCGGTTCACCAAGGAGTGGACGGCCGAGCAGCGGGTGCGCGGGGTCATGGGGCTCTGCTACGGCGATCCGGGCCGGGTGACGCCGGAGGCCTTCCGGTACGCCGTCGAGGAGCTGGAGCGGCGGCTGCGGCTGCCGTACTTCTGGGACGCGATGGCCCGCTCGGCGCGCGGCATCGTCAACGCGTACACGCTCGGCGGTCAGCACGGGCTGTGGCGGCAGGCCGAGCGCGTGCTCGCGCCGACGCTGCTCGTCTACGGCGGCCGGGACCAGCTCGTCGGCTACCGCATGTCCGCCAAGGCCGCCCGCGCCTTCCGCGACTCACGGCTGCTGACCCTGCCGGACGCCGGGCACGTGGCGATGATGGAGTATCCGGACGTGGTGGCGCGGGCGTTCCGGGAACTCCTGGCACAGCAGGGGGCGGACGAGGGAAACGCCGGGCGGGGCGACGTCGTTGACGACGACGGGGGCCAGAGTACGGACACGGGCGGCCGCGGGGCCGCCGACGGTACGGAAGCGGGGAGCTGAAGCACACCGTGGGACGCCACAGCCGCCGAGGACCGGCCCAGCCGGGCGCCGAGGACAGCGGTCCGGACATAGCGGCCAGGAGCGAACGGGGCGCGGAGCGCGCGGCGCCGGGAACGGGCGCCGGTGCCCGGGCCGGTGTGCGGGGAGCGCAGGGCCCGGCGGGCCCGGGGAGAGGGCCCGATCCGACGCCCGCCCACGGGGTGCCGCGGCTGCCGGAGGGCACTCCGGCCCGTGGTGTCCCGCGCTCGCCGGAGGGGGCTGCGGCCCGTGGTGTGCCGCGGCTGCCCGATGGCGCCCCGGCCCATGGCGTGCCCGGCGTCCCCGATGCCGGGGCGGCCCGTGGTGGCCACCCCGAGCAGCGTGAACCCGGGGGCGGCTGGGGCGATTTCGCAGGGCGGACCGGCACCGGTGCGCACGGTGTGGTGCTGCCCCGGCAGCGGCAGGCGGGCCCGGGCGGGCCGGCCGGGCGCGGCCCTCGGCAGGACTACCTGGACGCCTTCGACGGCGACGGCGACGGCGGCGGCGACCGGGGCCGCGGCGGGCCCGGGGGCACGCGCACGCAGGAGGAGCCGGCCGGGCACCGCGAGACGGCCGCCCCGGGCGCGGTCGAGGAGCAGAAGGAGAAGGCGGCGCCCGCCCAGCGCGGCGGCAAGGGGCGCGCCTTCACCGGTATCGCCGCCGCCGCGGTCACCACCGTGCTCGCGGTGGTCGTCGCCGGGCAGGTGACCGAGGGGCGGGACGACGCCGCCGCGCCGGGCCGGTCCGCGCCCGAGCAGGGCGACGCGAGCGGCCGTCCCTCCGCGCCGGCGAACGCCACGCCGCTGACGTACGAGCAGAAGATGGACCGGACGTACCCGCTGAGCGCCACCCTGAAGGGGGCCGGGAAGTTCGACACCGTCCCCGGGTTCGACAAGGCGCCCGGCGCGGGTCAGAAGTACCGCTACCGGGTCGACATCGAGCAGGGGATGGGCCTGGACGGCGCGCTGTTCGCGCAGGCCGTCCAGAAGACGCTGAACGACGACCGGAGTTGGGCGCACGGCGGCGCCCGCACCTTCGAGCGGATCTCCTCCGGCAAGCCCGACTTCGTGATCACCCTGGCCAGCCCCGGCACCACGGCCACCTGGTGCGCCAAGTCCGGCCTGGACACCACCGAGGACAACGTCTCCTGCGACTCGGCCGCCACCCAGCGCGTGATGATCAACGCGTACCGGTGGGCCCAGGGAAGCAAGACATATGGCGACAAGATCCATATGTACCGGCAAATGCTGATCAATCACGAGGTCGGCCACCGGCTCGGCCACAACCACGTCACCTGCGAGAAGAACGGCGAACTCGCGCCGGTCATGCAGCAGCAGACCAAGTTCCTCGACCACGACGGAATCCACTGCCTGCCCAACGCCTGGCCCTATCCCAGGAGTTGACATCACGCGCTTATGTCACATTGACATGAGCTGCGAGTTCGTTCATATTTCTGCGCATGTGGTCCCGCCATGCCGTCTCCGACAGCGCCGCCATCGAGCTGGCGCTGATCGGTGTGACCGCACTCTGCGTGGCCGACATCGACTGTCGCTGACGCCGCCCCCCTGGCGTACGCGTCGCGACCTTTCTCCGCTCTGCCGTCCGTGACCCCGGTCACGGACCTTCCGACGACCCGGCGCCGGGGCGACGTCTGTCCAAGGACGTCTCACTCCTCGTCCGTATGTCTCACCATCCGAGAGATCTCGCCCTTCGAGGTCCTCGGCACAGCCCCGAGAGGTCGTCATTCCGATGCGTCAACCGTCCGTCATAGCGCGCCGCGTGGCAGCGGCATCCGTCAGCCTGGTCGTGGCAGCGGGCGCCGCCGCCTGCGGTCCGAAGGACAACGATGCCAAGGGTTCCGGTGGCGACTCCACGCCTCACAAGGGCGGCACGCTCACGGTCCTGAACTCCCAGCCGCAGACCGACTTCGACCCCGCGCGCCTGTACACCTCGGGCGGCGGAAACGTCCCCTCGCTGGTCTTCCGCACCCTCACCACCCGCAACCGCGCCGACGGCGCGGCCGGCGCCAAGGTCGTGCCGGACCTGGCCACCGACACCGGGCGGCCCAGCAAGAACGCGACCGTGTGGACGTACACCCTGAAGAAGGGCCTCACGTACGAGGACGGCACCCCGATCACCTCGGCCGACATCAAGTACGGCATCGAGCGCTCCTTCGCCCCCGAACTCTCCGGCGGCGCGCCCTACCTGCGGGACTGGCTGACCGGCGCGGCCGACTACCAGGGGCCGTACAAGGACAAGAAGGGCCTGTCGGCGATCGAGACGCCCGACGACCGGACCATCGTCTTCCACCTGAACAAGCCCGAGGGCGAGTTCCCGTTCCTGGCCACCCAGACGCAGTTCGCGCCGGTGCCCAGGAGCAAGGACACGGGCACCAAGTACGAGGAGCACCCGGTCTCGTCCGGCCCCTACGAGGTCGTCAAGAACGAGAACGACGGCGAGCACGTGCTGCTCAAGCGCAACCCGCACTGGTCCGAGGCCACCGACGACCAGCGCAAGGCCTACCCGGACACCATCGACGTCCGCTCCGGGCTCGACTCCTCGGTGATCGACCAGCGGCTGTCCGCGTCCCAGGGCGCGGACGCCGCCGCCGTCACCACGGACACCAACCTCGGCCCGGCCGAACTCGCCAAGGTCACCGGCGACAAGGACCTCGCCGCGCGCGTGGGCACCGGCCACTTCGGCTACACGAACTACATCGCGTTCAACCCGACCGTGAAGCCGTTCGACAACCCCAAGGTGCGCGAGGCCATCGCCTACGCCGTCGACCGCTCCTCGGTGGTCAACGCGGCCGGCGGCAGCGCGCTCGCCGAGCCCGCCACCACCTTCCTGCCGAACCAGAAGTCCTTCGGCTACACGCCCTACGACCCGTTCCCGGCCGGCCCGTCGGGCAACCCGGCCAAGGCCAGGGAACTGCTGGCGCAGGCCGGCTACAAGAACGGGCTCACCGTCACGCTGACCCACTCCAACGCCAAGGACTTCGCGACCAGCCCGGAGATCGCCACCGCCCTCCAGGACGCGCTCAAGAAGGCCGGCATCACGGTCAGGCTCCAGGGCCTGGAGGACAACGACTACCGGGACACCGTGCACAGCGTGAAGACCGAGCCCGGCTTCTTCCTGGCCGGCTGGGGTGCCGACTGGCCCTCCGGAGGCCCGTTCCTCGCCCCGATCTTCGACGGCCGGCAGATCGTCAAGGACGGCGCCAACTTCAACGCGAGCCGGCTCGACGACAAGTCGGTCAACAACGAGATTGACGCGATCAACAAGTTGACCGACCTCGACGCGGCCGCCAAGCGCTGGGGCGCGCTGGACAAGAAGATCGGTGGGCGGGCCCTCGTGGTGCCGCTGTTCCACCCGGTCTACAAGCGCCTGGTCGGCAAGGACGTCCGGAACGTCGTCATCAGCGACTGGACCGGCGTGCTGGACATCTCCCAGGTCGCGGTGAAGTGACGCCGTGAGCGAGGCACTTGTCACCGTCGAGGCCGCCGGGACGGGCAGCACCGTCCCGGCGGCCTCGGGGGCCCGTCTGTTCTGGCGGCTGCGGGCGCAGCGCGCCGCCCTCGTCGCCGCGGCGGTCGTCGCGCTGCTCGTCCTGATCGCGCTCGCCGCGCCGCTGCTCACCGCGGTCGAGGGCCAGGACCCCACCACCTACCACCCGTCCCTGATCGACTCCGCGCGCGGCGGCGTGCCCGTCGGCTCCTTCGGCGGCATCGGCGCCGACCACTGGCTGGGGGTCGAGCCCCAGACCGGCCGCGACCTGTTCGCGCGCCTGGTCTACGGCGCCCGGGTCTCGCTCGGCGTGGCCCTGGCCGCCACGGTCATCCAGGTCGTCGTCGGGGTCGTCGTCGGCGTGGCCGCCGCGCTCGGCAGTCAATGGGTCGATCAACTGTTGAGCCGGATCACCGACGTCATCGTCGCCATGCCCTTGATGATCATGTCGTTGGCGCTGCTGGCGATCGTGCCGGCGAGCTTCCCGCGGCCCGTCCTGGTCACCCTCGTCATCGGCCTGGTCGCCTGGGGCAGCATCGCGAAGATCGTGCGCGCCCAGACCCTGTCCACGAAGGGGCTCGACTACGTCTCGGCCGCCCGCCTCAGCGGCTGGCGGACCTGGCAGATCGCCCGCCGCGAACTGCTGCCCGGGCTCGCCGCGCCCGTCATCACCTACGCGGCGCTCCTGGTGCCCATGAACATCTCGGTCGAGTCCGCGCTGTCCTTCCTCGGCGTCGGCGTGAAGCCGCCCACGCCCTCCTGGGGACAGATGCTCACCGCCGCCGACGTCTGGTACCAGGCCGCGCCCCAGTACCTGCTGCTGCCGGCCGGCGCCCTGTTCGTCACCGTCCTCTCCCTCACCGTGCTCGGCGACGGCGTGCGCACCGCCCTCGATCCGCGCGCCGCCTCCCGGCTGCGCGTCGGCACCGGGCGCAAGGACCCGGCGGCGAACGCGCGCGCGGACGTCGGGCAGACGGCCGGGAGCGCGGACGTCACGAAGAAGAAGGAGGCGAGCGCATGAGCGGCTTCGGCGGATTCCTGCTGCGCCGGGCCGTGGGCACGGTGATCACCCTGCTCGCCGTCTCGGTGATCGTCTACGTCGTCTTCTACGCCACCCCCGGCAACGTCGCCCAGATCACCTGCGGCCCGCGCTGCTCGCCGGAACAGGTGCACCAGGTCGCCGAGCGGCTGCGGCTGGACGACCCCCTCTCCGTGCGCTACTGGCACTTCCTCCAGGGCCTGTTCGTCGGCCAGGACTTCTCCACCGGCACCTCCGTGGAGCACTGCGCGGCGCCCTGCCTCGGGGAGTCGTACCAGACCGGCCGGCAGGTCCTGGACATCATCCTGGGCAAGCTGCCCGTCAGCCTCTCGCTGGTCGTCGGCGCGATGGTGCTCTGGCTCCTGCTCGGCGTCGGCACCGGGGTGCTGTCCGCCTGGCGGCGGGGCCGGATCTCCGAGCGGGCGCTGACCGCGGTCACCCTCGCGGGCACGGCCACCCCGGTGTTCGTCATCGGCCTGGTGCTGATGATCGTCGTCTGCGGCGAACTCCAGCTGCTGCCCTTCCCGCAGTACGTGAACTTCACCGACGACCCCGAACAGTGGGCCTGGAACCTGCTGCTGCCCTGGCTGTCGCTGGCCCTGATCGAGGCGGCGACCTTCGCCCGGCTGACCCGCAGCGCCATGCTGGAGACCCTCGCCGAGGACCATGTGCGCACCTTCCGGGCGTACGGCGTGGGGGAGCGGGCCATCGTCGTACGGCACGCGCTGCGCGGCGCGTTCGCCCCGGTCATCGCCCTCAACGCCAACAACGTCGGCTCCGCCATCGGCGGCGCCGTTCTCGCCGAGACCCTGTTCGGCCTGCCCGGCATCGGCCAGGAACTCGTCCACGCGGTCGCGGTGGTCGACCTGCCGGTGGTCGTCGGCATGGTCCTCGTCATCTCGTTCTTCGTGGTGCTCGCCAACGCCGTCGCGGACGTGCTGTACGCGGTGGCCGACCGACGGGTGGTGCTCGCATGAGCCTGGTGGAAGTCACGGACCTGACCGTGGAGTTCGGCACCCTGCGGGCCGTGGACGGACTGTCCTTCAGCCTCGCCGAGGGCGGCGCGCTGGCCCTGGTCGGCGAGTCCGGCTCCGGCAAGTCCACCGTCGCGGGCGCCCTGCTGGGCCTGCACCACGGCACCGGCGCCCGGACCGGCGGCTCCGTGCGGGTCGCCGGCACCGACGTCCAGGCGGCCACGGAGCGGGAACTGCGGCGGTTGCGCGGTGCCAGGGCCGCCATGGTCTTCCAGGACCCGCTGTCCTCCCTCGACCCCTACTACGCCATCGGCGACCAGATCGCCGAGGTGTACCGGGTGCACACCCGGGCCTCGCGCCGCGCCGCCCGCGCGCGTGCCGTGGAGGTCCTGGACCGGGTCGGGATCCCGGACGCCGCCCGGCGGGCCCGGTCCCGCCCGCACGAGTTCAGCGGCGGCATGCGCCAGCGCGCCCTGATCGCCATGGCGCTCGCCTGCGCCCCCGATCTGCTGATCGCCGACGAGCCGACCACCGCGCTCGACGTCACCGTCCAGGCCCAGATCCTCGACCTGCTGCACACCCTGCGCACGGAGACCGGCATGGGCCTGCTGCTGGTCACCCACGACGTGGGCGTGGCCGCGGAGAGCGTTGAGGAGGTGCTGGTCATGCGGCACGGCAGGGCCGTCGAGCACGGCCCGGTCGGCACGGTCCTGGCGGCGCCCCGCGCGGCCTACACCCGCGAACTCCTCGACGCCGTGCCGCGCGTGGACACGCGCCGCACCGGTTCGCCCGCAACCGACGAGATCGTGCTGGAGGCCACCGGGCTGCGGCGCGAATTCGGGCGCGGCAAGCGGGCGTTCGCCGCCGTGGACGACGTCTCGCTCACCGTGCGGCGCGGCGAGACCGTCGGCGTCGTCGGCGAGAGCGGCAGCGGCAAGACCACCCTCGGCCGGATGCTGGTCGGGCTGCTGGCCCCGACCGCGGGCACGATCCGGTACGCGGGCGCCGCGCACACCGGCGTGAACCCGGCCGTCCAGATGGTCTTCCAGGACCCGGTCTCCTCCCTCAACCCCCGCCGCAGCGTGGGCGAGTCCATCGCCGATCCGCTGCGCGCGCGGGGCGAGAAGGACGAGGAGCGGATCCGCGGGCGGGTGACGGAACTGCTGGAGCGCGTGGGCCTCGAAGGGGCGCACCACGACCGCTACCCGCACGAGTTCAGCGGCGGTCAGCGCCAGCGCATCGGCATCGCCCGCGCGCTCGCCGCCGACCCGCGCGTCCTCGTCTGCGACGAGCCCGTCTCCGCGCTCGACGTCACCACCCAGGCCCAAGTGGTCGAGCTGCTCGGCGAGTTGCAGCGGGAACTCGGTCTCGCGCTGGTCTTCATCGCGCACGACCTCGCCGTCGTCCGCCAGGTCAGCGACCGGCTCGCGGTGATGCACGGGGGCCGGGTGGTGGAGT
This sequence comes from Streptomyces misionensis, assembly GCF_007896895.1. Classification (GTDB taxonomy): domain Bacteria; phylum Actinomycetota; class Actinomycetes; order Streptomycetales; family Streptomycetaceae; genus Streptomyces; species Streptomyces misionensis_A. The sequence goes on from NZ_VOGW01000085.1 coordinate 17,942, forward strand.
ACGGCCCGGCCGACGAGGTGTACGACAGCCCGCGCGAGGAGTACACCCGGCGGCTGCTGGCCGCGGTGCCCGCCCTCGACCCGGAGCTGGCGGCCCGGCGCCGCGCCGCGCGCGGCGAACCCGCGGCGGCGTGACGGCGCGCACCGGAGCGGACATGGCGTCCCGTGCCCGCGTGAGCGCCTAGCGCGACGAAACGCCCTCCGCACGGGAAAGTTACGACCGTTCACCCCTTTTGGTGGCGCGATGGACAACCGTCCGTCGCGCCACCCGCTTGTCCGCTTACGTTCGTCCCGCTGCGAGCCGCCGGGCCGACGGTGGCCGACCGGAAGGAAGATCGGGGGTGCACACGTGCGCGCAGCACTGCTTACGGAGGGTGGTTATCCGTATGTGGACGGTGACGCCGGCCTCTGGTGCGACCGGCTGGTGCGTGGGCTGGACCGGCACGAGTTCGACCTCTACGCGCTCAGCCGCAGCCGGCGCCAGGAGGAACGGGGACTGCTCCCCCTGCCGCCCCAGGTGACCCGGGTCCGTACGGCACCGCTGTGGACGGCGCAGGACGACGGCCGGGCGGTCGCGTACGGACGGCGCGCACGCGGGCGCTTCGCCGAGCACTACGGCGAGCTGGCCGGCGCGCTGTGCGCCACGCCGGACACCTCCGTGGGTGACGCGGTGGCGGACCGTTTCGCCAACGCGCTGTACGGCCTGGCGGGCCTCGCCCGCGAACACGGCGGACTCGGCGCCGCCCTGCGCTCCGACATCGCCGTGCGCACCCTGGAGCGCGCCTGCCGCGCCTCCGGTGCGCCGCGCACGGCGCGCGGGGCCCGCGTGGCCGATCTGCTCACCGTCACCGCACACCTCGAACGCGCCCTGCGCCCCCTCTCCCTCGACTGGTACGGCGACGACGCCCTCGGCGCCGCCGACCTCTGCCACGCCACCTCCGGCGGGCCGGCCGCCCTCCCCGGGCTGCTCGCCCGGCACTTCTCCGGAGTGCCCCTGCTGGTCACCGAGTACGACGTCCGGCTGCGCTCCCACTACCTGACCCTCGGCCCCGACGCCGCCGCCCCCGCCGTACGCGCCCTGCTCGCCGCCTTCCACGGCCGGCTGGCCACGGAGGTCTACCGCCGCGCCGAACTCCTCACCCCCGGCAACGCGCACGCCCGCCGCTGGCAGCAGCGGTGCGGCGCCGACCGGGCCAGGATCCGCACGGTGTACCCCGGCATGGAGGCGGCCCGCTTCGCCGAGGTCGGCGAGTCCCCGGACCGCGCGGCCCCGGACACCCTGCTCTGGGTCGGGCGCGTCGAACCCGACAAGGACCTGGTCGCGCTGCTGCACGCCTTCGCCGAGGTCCGCAAGGAGGAGCCGCGGGCCCGGCTGCGCGTCGTCGGCGCGCCGAACGGCCCCGACGGCGCGGCCTATCTGGGCCAGTGCCGGGCGCTGGCGGCCCAGCTCTTCCCGGACGAGGCGGACGGCGCCCACGCCGTGGGCTCCAACCCCGTCTCCTTCGAGGAGATCGGCGGCCCCGAGGCCCCCACGCTGCCCGACGCGTACGCGGCCGGCGCGATCGTCGTGCTGTCCAGCGTGGTGGAGGGCTTCCCGACCGGGCTCATCGAGGCCATGTTCTGCGGCCGGGCCACCGTGTCGACGGACGTCGGCGCGGTGGTGGAGGTGATCGGCGGTACGGGACTCGTCGTACCCCCGCGCAATCCGCGGGCGCTCGCCGATGCCTGCGTGGCGCTGCTGCGCGACCCCGAGCGCCGCGCGCGGCTCGGCGCCGCCGCGCGCGCCCGGGCGCTCGAACTGTTCACCGTGGAGCAGAACATCGCCGCGTTCCACGGCATCTACCTGGAGATCGTCTCGCACTGCCCGGTCCGCCGGGACGTCCTCGACGCGGCCGGCGCGCCCCTCCCCTTCGCCGCGCCCGCCGAGTCCCACGTCCCCGCCCACTGGTCCAAGCCCCACGCCCCGGCCTGGGCCACCACGGAGGCCACCCGATGACCGACACACCGGGAACGCCGAGGGGCGCGGAACCGTGGGGCACGGGGACAGGCACGGGGACCTTCACGACCCCGACGGCGGACGACCCGCCCGGCGCGGCCCCGCGCACGCCCGACGTCTCCGCGCGCCGGCCGGGCGTTCCCGAGACGGCCTCGGGTACGCACACCCC
>NZ_VOGW01000085.1:20385-22588 GCF_007896895.1 Streptomyces misionensis
CGAGCCGGTGGCGCGTGGAGCCGACGGCGGTCGCGCACCGGCCCCCGGGCCGGGCGTCGTCGATCCCGTCAAGGCGCTGCTGCACCGGCACCGGGACCTGTGCGAGCGGGCCGTGGATCCGCTGGAGATCGCGGCCGGGCTGGAGGCGGAGGGGATCACCGACCGCACCGCCGCCCGCTTCCGGCACCGCGACGTGTTCTCGCTGGCCGAAGAGCTGTACGCGCGCGTGCCGCGCACCGGCGCGTCACGCCCGGAGCCCGAGCCGCCGCTGCCCGTGCCCCGGATCCGCGCCCGCTGGGCCCTGTCGGCCCCGCTGCCCGGCGCCGTCGCCGCGGCCACCATCGCCGCCCTGCGCCTCACCCAGGGCCACCCCCGCCTCCTGGTGGCCGTCGCCGGTCTCCTCGCCGTGGCCCTCGCCGTCCGCGCCGCACTGCGCACCGGGCCCCTCGCCGGTCCGCCAGGTCCCCGCGCCTGGACCCTCTGGCTGCTCGGCTACGCGCTGTTCGGCGACGGCCTGCTGCACAACGTGCTGACCGGCGGCCCCGACACCCTGCCCGACGGCACCCCGGACGGCGGCTGGCCCACGGCCCTCGCGCCCGCGCTCGCCCTCGCCCTGGCCGTCGCCCCGGCGGCCTGGTGCGCGCACCTGCTCGCCGCGGGCGCCCGCCGCAGGCTGGCCGGCAGCCGGGGCCTGGAGGACTTCACGGCGGCGGTACGACCCCTGCTGTACGGCACGTTCACCCTGTTCCTCGGCGCGCTCGCCGCACTGCTCGCACTGTGCGGCGCGGTCCTCGGCGAACCCGCGGCCCGCCCGCAGGCGCTCACCCTCGGCGCCCTGCTCCTGCTCGCGCGCCTGCTCACCGTGCACCGCCACCGGCGCGCCCCCGCCCTCGTGCAGGCCGCCGCGGCGGTCACCGAGGCGGCGGCCCTGGCGCTGCCCCTGGCCGGCCGGCTGCCCCACTGCGGCTTCCTGGCGACACCCGTCCGGATGCTCGTGGACACCTGGGGCGAGGCCGCCGTACCGGCCCTCGCCTGCGGCATCGCGGCACTGACCCTGCTGCTCCACGTCGGCCGCACCCTCACCCGGGCCTCGGCCCACGCACCCGTCGCGGACCCCGAGTGAGCGCCCCCACAAGCCACTGGCAAGACCCCGTCGAAGGAGAACCCGACATGCTCACCTCCCACCGGAAAGTCCCCGAACCCACCGCACCCGCCGGCACCCCCGGAGCCGCCCGATGAGGGTCCTGCTGATCGGTGCCAACGGATACCTCGGCCGGTTCGTCGCCGAGCGGCTGCTCGCCGACCCCGCCGTCCAGCTCACCGCGCTCGGGCGGGGGGACGACGCGGACGTCCGGTTCGACCTCGCGACCGGCAGCCCCGGGGCGCTGACCCGGTTCCTGGACGCGGTCCACCCGGGCGTCGTGATCAACTGCGCGGGCGCCACCCGCGGCGGGGCGCGGGAACTGACCCGGCACAACACCGTCGCCGTGGCCACCGTCTGCGAGGCCCTGCGCCGCAGCGGCTGCGGGGCCCGGCTGGTGCAGATCGGCTGCGGGGCCGAGTACGGGCCCAGCCAGCCCGGCTCCTCCACCGCCGAGGACGCCGTACCGCGCCCCGGCGGCCCGTACGGCGTGAGCAAGCTCGCCGCCACCGAACTCGTCCTCGGCTCCGGCCTCGACGCCGTCGTGCTGCGGGTCTTCTCACCCGCGGGCCCCGGCACCCCGGCCGGCTCCCCGCTGGGCCGGCTCGCCGAGGCGATGCGCCGCGCCATGCAGGCCGGTGACGGCGAGCTGAAGCTCGCGGGCCTCGGCATCCAGCGCGACTTCGTGGACGTGCGCGACGTCGCACGCGCCGTGCACGCCGCCTCCCTCTCCGCCGCCCAGGGCGTGATCAACATCGGTTCCGGGCGGGCCGTGCGGCTGCGGGACGCCGCCGGCCTCCTCGCCCGCGTGGCCGGCTACGGCGGCGCCCTGCACGAACTCGACGGGCCGCCCGGCCCGCTGCGCGGCGCCCTCGGCCATCCGCGGGGCGAGGCCGAGCCCACCGCCCCGGCGGCGTTCCCGTACCCGGACGGCTGCGGCAGCTGGCAGCAGGCCGATGTCCGCACCGCGCGCGACCGGCTCGGCTGGCGGCCCCGGATCAACCTGGAGGAGTCCCTGGCCGACATCTGGATGGAGGCGGCATGCCGCATCTGACCAGCACC
>NZ_VOGW01000085.1:22863-24877 GCF_007896895.1 Streptomyces misionensis
GTGCTCACCGTGTCCTGGCGGCCGCTGCCGGGTGCCGTGGCGGCGCTGCGCCGGGTGCGGGCGGCCGGGCTGGAGGTGCTCCTGGTCCCCACACCCCCGCCGCGGGCCCGGGCGCCCGCCCCGACCCGCACTGCCTGGAGGCCGCGGGCCGGCTGCGGAACGGCGGCGTCCGCGTCCTCGGCCGCCTGGACCTCGCCCGGGGCGCCCGCGCCCACACCGAACTGCGTCACGACGCCCACCGCTACCTCGACTGGTACCGGGTCGACGGCTTCCTGCTGGACCGCTGTCCCACCGGCGGGGCCGAACTCCCCGCCATCCGCCGTTTCGTCTCCGGCCTGCGGGCGGACACCGGCACCACCCATCTCGTCCTCGGCCACGGCACCCACCCGCACCCCGGCTACGCGGAGTGCGCCGACCAGCTGGTGACCTTCGCGGGGCCCTGGTCCGACTACCGCTGGTCGCAGGTCGCGGAGTGGACGGCGGACTACCCGCCCGACCGGTTCTGCCACTTCGTGCACAGCGTGCCCCGCGGCCACCTGGAGGAGGCGCTGCGCATCGCCCGCTGGCAGGGCGCGGCGACGATCTACTTCACGGACCGCACCGGCGGCCGGGGCCAGGGGGACCCCTGGGAGGCCATGCCCGGCTACTGGGACGAAATCGTCTCGCGCCTCGGAACGGGTGTCTCGGAATGAAGAAGGGCGTGGCAGTGTTGACGGGAGAACAAACGTAGTGATTGACCGACCAACGGAGTCCCCGTGTCGCTGCCACCCCTGGTCGAGCCGGCTTCCGAGCTCACCGTAGACGAGGTCCGCAGGTACTCCCGCCACCTGATCATCCCCGATGTGGGGATGGACGGGCAGAAGCGGCTGAAGAACGCCAAGGTGCTCTGTGTGGGCGCCGGCGGCCTGGGCTCGCCCGCGCTGATGTACCTGGCCGCGGCGGGCGTCGGCACGCTCGGCATCGTGGAGTTCGACGAGGTCGACGAGTCGAACCTGCAGCGTCAGATCATCCACAGCCAGTCCGACATCGGCCGCTCCAAGGCCGAGTCCGCGCGTGACACCGTCCAGGGCATCAACCCGTACGTGAACGTGATCCTTCACGAGGAGCGGCTCGAGGCCGACAACGTGATGGACATCTTCAGCCAGTACGACCTGATCGTGGACGGCACGGACAACTTCGCCACCCGCTACCTGGTCAACGACGCCTGTGTGCTGCTGAACAAGCCGTACATCTGGGGTTCCATCTACCGCTTCGACGGCCAGGCGTCCGTGTTCTGGTCCGAGCACGGTCCCTGCTACCGCTGCCTCTACCCGGAGCCCCCGCCCCCGGGCATGGTCCCCTCCTGCGCCGAGGGCGGCGTGCTCGGCGTGCTGTGCGCGTCCATCGGCTCCATCCAGGTCAACGAGGCCATCAAGCTCATCGCGGGCATCGGCGACCCGCTGGTCGGCCGGCTGATGATCTACGACGCCCTGGAGATGCAGTACCGGCAGGTCAAGGTCCGCAAGGACCCCGACTGCGCGGTCTGCGGCGAGAACCCGACCGTCACCGAGCTCATCGACTACGAGGCCTTCTGCGGCGTCGTCTCCGAGGAGGCGCAGGCGGCGGCGATGGACTCCACGATCACTCCCAAGCAGCTCAAGGAGTGGATCGACGACGGCGAGAACATCGAGATCATCGACGTCCGCGAGCCCAACGAGTACGAGATCGTCTCCATCCCGGGCGCCAAGCTGATCCCCAAGAACGAGTTCCTCATGGGAACCGCGCTGGAGACGCTGCCCCAGGACAAGAAGATCGTCTTGCACTGCAAGACGGGTGTCCGCAGTGCGGAAGTTCTCGCGGTCCTGAAGTCCGCCGGCTTCTCCGACGCCGTCCACGTCGGCGGCGGCGTCATCGGCTGGGTCAACCAGATCGAACCCGACAAGCCGGTCTACTGACCGGCGCGGGCCCTGCGCGATCCACAGGAGCCCACGGCACCCGACCTCGGTCGGGCGCCGTGGGCTCCCGCCGTTTTCCA
>NZ_VOGW01000085.1:25146-39245 GCF_007896895.1 Streptomyces misionensis
CCCCCGCTCAGGCGCCGTACCGCCCTTCGTACGCACGGCCGGTCAGGTAGTCGTGCACCGGGCCGGCCGGGGACAGGGTGAGGTCGGTGAGGATGTGGCTGGCGGAGACGATCTCCAGGACGGGCAGGTCGGCCAGGGGCGCCATCACATGGGCCAGGAGCTGGAGCCGGGCGGGGCCGGTCCAGGCGGCCTTGACGGTCACATCGGTGATCTCCGTGCGCACCAGGTCGCACACCCGCTGGTCGCCCGCGTACCCGGGGACGATCTTGACGGCGTAGGCGGGCACGGTGATCTGGGCGCGGGCCGCGTCCAGGTCGAGGGGCGCCCACTTGTACGCCATGGTGGCCGTGGCGACCCGCTGGGAGCCGTAGTCCAGCGTGCCGACCAGGGCGCCGTCCTCGGCGAAGAGGGCGGGGCGGCCGGTCGTCTTCGGGTAGGCGCTGAGCTCGCGGCCCGCCGCGGTCGCCGCGAAGTTGTCGAGGTGCATGGCGTGCAGGTACTCGCCGTGCTCCGCCCCGTAGCGGACCGGGATGACCTGGCCGCACTCCAGATAGGGCCCGAACCCCTCCACGTCGCCCATCTTCATCACCTCGAACCGCACCAGCGGCTCGTCGATCTCCAGCGGCTCGGGGACCGCGTCGCGCAGGGCGCCGGGATCGGTGCGGTAGACGACGTTCAGGTACTCCCGGTCCGTGAACCGGGTGGCGCGCGGCGGGTACACCGGCGTCCTCAGCGGCGTACCGGCGTGACGGCGAAGTTCTTCGGCGCGCATGGTGGCTCTCCTTCCGTGGCGGCTGATCCGCCATTTGCATACACCATGTATCGGATACACACTGTATCCGATACATGGTGGTCGCGAACCGGGCCCGCTCCCGGCGGGCCGGCGACACCGCCCCGTGCACGGAAGAAGACAGCCATGCCTTTCACTCTCCCCTCCGACCTCTCCTTTCGCCCGGTGGCCGTCATCGGCGCCGGGACCCTGGGGCGGCGCATCGCGCTGATGTTCGCCACCCGTGGTGACGTGCGGATCTACGACCCCGTACGGCAGGCGGGCGAGGAGGCGGTCGACTTCGTCGCACGGCACCTGCCGGAGACCGCCGAGCGGGTCGGCGGGACGCCCGGCACGGTGACGGCCACCACAGAGGCCGCCGCGGCCGTGGCCGGTGCCTGGCTGGTGGTGGAGGCGGTGCCCGAGCGCCTGGAGCTGAAGCGGGAGATCTTCGCCGAACTGGACCGGACGGCCCCGGCGGACGCGATCCTGGCCAGCAACTCCTCGTCGTACCCGACCGGCCGCTTCGCGGACGCCGTCGCCCGGCCCGAGCGCCTGCTGAACATGCACTTCTACATGCCGCCGCGGCAGTCCGCCGTCGATCTGATGTCGAGCGGCCACACCGACCGCGCGGTGCTTGACCTCCTGCTGAGGGAACTGCCCCGCTACGGCGTCCAGCCGTTCGAGGCCCGCCGGGAGAGCACCGGGTTCATCTTCAACCGCATCTGGGCGGCCATCAAGCGCGAGTCGCTGGCCGTGGTCGCGGAGGGCGTCTCCACCCCGCAGGACGTCGACCGGATGTGGCAGATCAACACCGGCCTGCCGAGCGGGCCGTTCCGGCAGATGGACAAGGTCGGCCTGGACGTCGTCCTGGACATCGAGAACCACTACGCCGAGGAGAACCCCGCCCTCCCGGCCGGCCCGCGCGAACTGCTGCGGCGCTATGTCGAGGCCGGGCATCTCGGGGTGAAGACCGGGCGCGGCTTCTACGACGACTACCGCGCGCGGGACTGAGCACGGCCGGGGGCGGCCGGTCGCATAGCCTGGCTGCGGCCCTCGCCCCCACCGCGCCGCAGAAAGGCTCCGCCGTTGCCGAAGTCACCGACCAAACGCCGCCCGATCACCCGTGCGGCCCTGACCGACAGCGCCCTGGAGCTGTTCCTGGAGAAGGGCTTCCATGCCACGTCGATCAGCGACATCGTCGAGCGCGCCGGCCTGACCCGCGGAGCCTTCTACTCCAACTACCGCGACAAGGAAGAACTCTTCCTCGCCCTCTACGACGCCCACACCGACCGGCTGCTGACCGAGCTGCGCGAGGCGTTCGCCCACCGCGCCGAGGCCGGCACCCACCCCCTCGTCCGGCTGCACGAGCGCATCACCGGCCGCACCCCCGAGGAGCGGCAGTGGTTCATGGCCTCCATGGAGTTCACGCTGCACGCCGCCCGCCACCCCGAGATCGCCCGCGCCCTCGCCGGGCACGAGAACCGGCTGACCCGGGGACTCGCCGAGGTCGTCTCCGGGGCGCTCGCCCAGGAGGGGTACCGCTCCGCCGTCGCCCCGGAGGACCTGGCCCGGCTGCTCGTCGCCGCGTTCGAGGGGCTCACGGCCCGGGAGGTCGTCCACGGCGCCGACGAGCCGGCCCGCCTGCTGCCCCAGCTGCTGGACGCCCTGTCCGAGCCGGCCTGAGCAGCCTCGGGGCGGGGGTTCAGGTGCAGACCCCGCCGCTCCTGGGGACCGTCCCGTTCAGCAGGTAGGCGTTCACCGTGTTCTGGACGCACTCGTTCTTGCTGTCGTACGCGCCGTGCCCCTGGCCCTTGTACGTCAGCTCCACCGCGACGCCCTTGCCGAGGGCCTGCGCCATCCGGCGCGCGCCCGCGTAGGGGGTGGCCGGGTCGCCGGTGTTGCCGACGACGAGGATGGGGGCCGAGCCGGGGGCGCTGACGTCGGGGTGGTGGGCGGCGCCGGGCACGGCCCAGTCGGTGCAGCTGATCATTCCCCAGGCGAGGAAGTCCCCGAACAGGGGGGAGGCGGCGCGGAACCGGGGCAGGGCCCGCTGGACGTCGGCGACGGTGTACCGGGGCTTCTGGTCGGCGCAGCTGATCGCCACGTTCGCCGCGGTGATGTTGCTGTAACCGCCGTTCGGGTTGCGGCCGTTCATCGCGTCGGACAGCACCATCAGGACCCTGCCGTCACCGGCGTACGCCTGCTCCAGGCCCTCGGTGAGGTACTCCCAGAAGTCCTTGGAGTACAGGGACTGCGCGATGCCGTTGGTCGCGGCCGTCTCGGTGAGCCGGCGCGGGGCGATCCCCGGGATCGGCTTCTTGTCGAGGTCGTGCAGGAGTTGGGCGATGCGGTCCTTGACGTCCTGCGGGGTGTCCCCGATCGGGCAGCCCTCGGGCTTGGCGACGCAGTCCTCGGCGAAGTTGTCCAGTGCGAGCTGGAAGCCCTTGGCCTGGCCGAGCGCGCTCTGTTCGGGGGTCTGGGTGGGGTCCACCACGCCGTCGAACACCGCCCTGCCCACGTGCTGGGGGAACAAGTGGGCGTAGACGCCGCCGAGTTCGGTGCCGTAGGAGATGCCGAAGTAGTGCAGCCTGGCGTCGCCCAGGAGACGCCGCATCAGGTCCATGTCGCGGGCCGCGTCGGTGGTGCGCACGTTCGGCAGCAGTTTCCCGGAGTTCGCGTCACAGGCTGCGTTGAACTTCCGGGTGCGCGCGAGCAGCTGGGCGCGCGCGGTGCTGTCGTTCGGTGTCGAGTCCTGCTGGAAGAACGTGTCGAGCTGGGCGTCGTCGAGGCACTTCACCGGCGCGCTGCGGCCGACCCCGCGCGGATCGAAGCTGACCAGGTCGTAACGGGTGCGCAGGGTCGCGTAGTCCTGCGCGAACGCGGGCAGCGCGGTGACGCCGCTGCCGCCGGGGCCGCCGAAGTTGAACACCAGGGAGCCGATCCGCCGGCTCGCCGGGCCGCTGGCCCTGGCCCGGATCAGGGCGATGCCGATGGTCGGGCCCTGGGGTCTGCTCCAGTCCAGCGGCGCCTTCATGGTGGCGCACTCCCAGGTGGCGCCGTTCGGCAGCGGGGAGGGGGCGCTCCCGCCGCCCTCGGCCTCGGACGGGGCCGGGCAGGCCTTCCAGTCCAGCGTCTGGGCCGTGAACCGCGCACTCGTGCCGGTGGCGCGGAGGTCGCCGTCGCCGCATCCGGTCAGCAGGGCGGCCAGCAGCGCGGCGGCCGATGCCAGGGCGGTGGTGCGCGGCCGGCGGGGAACAACGGCACACAGCCGGGAGTCAGGGGCCATGTCCCCATCCTGCGGGCCCGCACGCCGGGCCGCGCGGGGCACGGTCCGTACGAGGTACGAGCCCGGGAGGCATCGCGCCGGCGCGCACCGCCGGCCCCTCACCGGGCTCCGCGCGGGCCCGGGTTCCTTACAAAGCTCCCTTGCGGGTCAGCTGGTTGAAGGCCAGCCAGCCCGGCAGCACCGGCAGCCACAGGGTCAGCAGCCGGAACAGCAGCACAGCCGGGGCCGCGACCTCCTTGGGCAGTCCGAAGGCGATCAGACCGAGGGTGAGGCTGGCCTCGACCGCGCCCACACCGCCGGGGGTGGGCGCCGCGGAGCCGAGCGCGTTGCCCGCGAGGAAGACGACCGCGACGCTGGCGATGCTCAGCGAGGCCGAGCCGTCGCCGAAGGCCCGCACGGAGGCGTCCAGACACATCACGAAGCAGGCGGTCAGCAGCAGCATGCCGCCGATTCCGGTGATCAGCTTCTGCGGCCGCTGGAGCACGTCGAGCATGCGCGGCACGACACCGGCGAACAGCGACCGCACCCGCGTGACGACGAACTTCCGCAGGAACGGCACCGAGGTCACCACCAGCACCAGCACCGCGACGGTCAGCAGACCCGCGATCACGGTGCGGGACGGCGACAGCGACGGGGTCTTCTCGGTGCCGGTCAGATAGCCGAAGGACAGCAGCATCAGGATGTGGCACCCCAGCCCGAACAGCTGCGAGGCGCCGACACTCGCCACCGCGAGCCCCGGGCGCACGCCCGCGCGCTGGAGGAAGCGCGTGTTCAGCGCCACACCGCCGACCGCCGCCGGTGCCACGATCTTCACGAACGACCCGGCGACCTGGGCCGCCACCGTCCGCGGGAACGGCACCCGCTCCGGCACGAAGCCCAGCAGCGCCATCGCCGCCGCCACATAGCTCAGCGCCGAGAACAGCACGGCCGCGACCACCCAGCCCCACTGGGCCTGCGCGAACAGCGTGCCGAACTGGATGTGGGTGAGCTGCGTCAGCAGGAAGTACGCGCCGATCGCACCGGCGATGAAGCTGATCAGCGTGCGCGGCCGCACCCGCTCCAGGCGGGCCGGCTGCACCGGGGCCTGGGGCCTGATCCGCAGCACCTGGTGGCGGATCTGGGTGAGCAGATCCTCCTCGCGGGCCTCCTCTATGGCGTCGTCGATCGCCCGTCGCTCGGCCCGCTGCTCCGCCCGAGCGGCCTTCTTGTCCGGCTTGTCGGCCTCTTCGAGGGTGGTGCCGTTCGCGTCGGCGGCCTCCTGGAGCCGGGCCAGCTTGGCCTGCCGGGACGCCTCCAGGACCGCCTCCCGCTCCCGCTCGGCGCGCTCGCGGCCCAGCCGGCGCAGCGTGGCGCGGGTGGAGCGGGTGAGCGCGATCGGCTGGAGCATCGGCAGGCAGTCGGCCACCGCGTCCGGACCGAGCACCTCGACCGCCGAGGCCACCGCGCGCTCGGCGCCGACCCGCAGGCCGAGCGTCGTCAGCAGCTGGGCCACGTCCATGCGCAGCAGCAGCTCACCGGCCGCGATCTCACCGCCGCGCAGCTCGGTGAGGATCACCTCGCCGGAACGATCCACCAGGATCGCGTCGCCGGCCAGCCTGCGGTGCGCGATGCGTCGCGACTGCAACGCGCGCACCTGCCGCCAGGCGCTGCGCAGCAGCTCGTCGGTGATCTCCTCGTCGGCCAGCGAATCCAGGGTGCGTGCGCCGGTGTGCTCGTAGACCAGCATCACCGCGTCCGGGCCCAGCTCCGAGGTGGCGATCAGCTTCGGCGCGTTGGCGCCCGCCGCGATCGCCGCGTACGCCAGCAGCGCCTCCTGCTCCAGCGCCTGGCGCAGCGACTGGAGGCTGGAGCGGGTGGCGAAGCCGCGCAGGGTCAGATTGCGCCACGCCCGGTAGAAGAAGCCCTGCGCCTGCTGCTCCCGGTCCACGACCGTGACGTCCAGCGGCGGGCCGTCCTCCAGGGTGACGAAGTAGCGCCGGCCGCGGTCGCCGTTCTCGCTCTCCACGGCCTCCTCGCGGACCGCGCCGACCGGGCGGAAACCGACGTGCCGCAGGCCCGCCATCAGGGTCTGGCCGGTGGGGCGGATGTTCGGGGAGCCGACCGCGTACAGGGTGCCGTAGGCGACGGACCAGCCGATGAGCACCGTCAGGACGATGGAGAAGGCGGTCGTGTAGCCGGTGACCAGCATCGAGAACGCGTCCAGCAGCAGCACGATCCACAGCACCGCGCGCCAGCGGGGCCTGCGGGACATGCCGACGGCCGTCATGTAGGCGATGACGGGTGCCAGATAGCCGTGCACCGGGTCGGTCAGCGCGTGGATGTCGCCCGGGGAGGGCTGGGTCAGGGCGTCCTGGATCGAGCCCGGGGCGGCCCGCGCGACCCACAGGTCGGTGGCGAGCGTCACCCCGTGGGCGAGGACCGCGGCGAGGACGCCGTCGGCGATGCGCAGCCCGTCCCGTTTGATCAGCCGCTCGATCGCGAAGGCGACCGGGACCAGCAGGATCGCGATGCTGGAGGCCAGCCCCGCGAACCGGATCAGCAGGTCGGGGGCCTGTCCGGTGCCCTTGTTGATGTCCTGTTCGAGGCCCGAGGTGGTGCCGTGCGCGAACGCGGCGACGGCGAGCAGCACCACGATGGCGAGCAGGCCCACCAGGAGCCGCATCAGGTCGGAGGGCCGGTGCACACGGGCGGGGAGCAGCGGCTCGTCGCCCTCCACGTGGTCCGGGTGTTCCGCGTGCGGCTCGGGACCCGGCCGCGGGTCCTCGGCCTTTCGCGGGTCCTTCGCCTGCGGCTCCTGGTCCGCGGGCGGGGCGTCGTCGCCTCCCGGTCTGCGGTCTGCCGGCGGGTTCTGCGGGATGTGCGCCCCCTCGGTGCGTTCCGCTGCGGTGCGTTCGGTGGCCGCCTGCCGTGGTTCCCGGCGCGCGTCCTTGTCGTCCTCGCCGCCGCCCCCGCCCGCCGTACGGCCGGTCCCTGGGCGCGCGCCGGCGTCAGGGGTGCCCGGCCCGTCCTCGGGGTGCACGCCCTGCTGCTTCATGATCTCTTCTTGGTCTCGTATCACCGGTCACCGCCCGCACGATGGTGGCATGCCCCACCGACACACGCGGGCGTCAGGGTGCGGATGTGCGGTCGCACAGTCTGCCGGAAGCGCCGCCCGGGGGCGAGGGGAACGTCCGGTCCGCTCCGCGCCACGATGTCGGCGGGGTGCGGCAGGATGGGGCGAATGAGCGAGCAGAGCCCCGGTGAGGACATCCTGGACACGCGTCCGCAGGAGCTCCCCGAGTACGCCGAGCGGGTCCTCCAGGTCGCCGAGCTGGTCCCGCCGGGACGGGTCATGACGTACGGCGACGTCGCCGAGTGGCTGGAGGAGGGCGGCCCGCGCCAGGTGGGCCGGGTGATGGCCCTCTACGGCGGCGCCGTCCCGTGGTGGCGGATCGTCCGCGCCGACGGGGTGCTGCTGCCCGGGCACGAGCTGCGCGCGCTCGCGCACTACCGCGCCGAGGGCACACCGCTGAAGGAGGCGGGCAGGAACGCCGAGGGGCACCTGCCGCGACTCGACATGCGGCGGGCCCGGTGGGACGGCGGTACGGGCGACGAGGCTCACACCTGACAGCTTCCGCCATCGGGGGGCCCCGGCGGCAACCCCTGCTCCGTCCGGGTGACACCGGGGACGCCCGTGGCATGCCGTACGTTCGAGAGTCGGCGGTGTCGCGCCGGCGGCCCGTGTGCCCCCCAGCCGGAGGGCACCGCCCCGCGCGTGTGACCGCCCGCCCGCCCGCACCACCAGCAAGCAGTACGACCACCAGGACCGGCCAACCACGTGAGCTCCTCTTCCGTCACCGGACGCCCGCCGCACCCCGAGGCGCGACGGGGGAGCCGTGGCGCCTACCGACTGGTGCGCACCCCGCCGCCGCGACCGGCCTCCCCTGTTCTGGACGCCGCCCAGCGCGCGGTGGTTGACCACCGCGCCGGGCCCCTGCTCGTCCTCGCCGGCCCCGGCACCGGCAAGACCACCACCCTGGTCGAGTCCGTGGCCGCGCGGATCGCCCGGGGCGGCGACCCGGAGCGCATCCTGGTGCTGACGTTCAGCCGCCGCGCCGCCCTCGACCTGCGCGACCGCATGGCCCAGCGCATCGGCGCGGCCCGCGCGCCCCGGGCGACCACCTTTCACTCGTACGGCTACGCCCTGGTCCGCGCCCATCAGGACGGCGAACTGTTCGCCGAGCCGCTGCGCCTGCTGTCCGGCCCCGAGCAGGACGTCGCCGTGCGCGAGCTGCTGGCCGGGCAGCCCGAGCTGGAGCGGCTCGGGCTGACCCATGTGCGCTGGCCGGACGAGCTGCGCGCCTGCCTGACCACCCGCGGTTTCGCCGACGAGGTCCGCGCCGTGCTCGCCCGCAGCCGCGAGCTGGGCCTCGGCCCGGACGCCCTGGACGCCTTCGCCCGCCGCATCGGCCGCCCCGACTGGCGCGCCGCCGCCGCCTTCCTCGCCGAGTACCTGGACGTGCTGGACCTCCAGGGCGTGATCGACTACGCCGAGCTGGTGCACCGCGCGGTGCTGCTGGCCGGCCGCCCGGAGGTGGCCGCGCGCCTGGCCGCGGGGTACGACGCCGTGTACGTCGACGAGTACCAGGACACCGACCCGGCCCAGGTGCGGCTGCTGCGCGCCCTGGCCGGCGGCGGCCGCACCCTGGTCGCGTTCGGCGACCCCGACCAGTCGATCTACACCTTCCGGGGCGCCGACGTGAACGGCATCCTCGACTTCCCGGAGGCCTTCCCCCGCGCCGACGGGCGCCCGGCCCCCGTCCAGGTGCTGCGCACCAACCGCCGCTCGGGCGGCGCCCTGCTGGCCGCCACCCGGCTGATCACCCGGCGCATGCCGCTGCCCCGGCTGCCCGCCGACACGGTGCGCGCCCACCGGGAGCAGGCCGCGGTCCGGGACGGCGGCCGGGTCGAGGTCTACACGTACCCGACCCCGGGCACGGAGCTGGACAACATCGCCGACATCCTGCGCCGCGCCCACCTGGAGGACGGCGTCCCCTGGCGCGACATGGCCGTCCTGGTCCGCGCCGGCGCCCGCTCGCTGCCCACCCTGCGCCGCACCCTCACCGCGGCCGGCGTCCCCCTGGACATCGACGGCGACGACCTCCCCCTGCGCCACGAACCGGCGGTGGCCCCGCTCCTGGCGGCCCTGCGGGCGGTCGCGGTCGCGGAGGCACGCGAGCGGGAGGGGGAGGCGCCGGGCGAGCGGCCGGAAGCGGAACTGGTCAGGGCGGAGGCGCCGGGCGAGCGGCCGGAAGCGGAACAGGCCAGGGGGTTTCCCGCCGGGGTGCGGCGGGAAACCCCCTGGCTGGACACCGAGACCGCGCTCACCCTGCTCGCCTCCCCGCTCGCCGGCATGGACGCCGCCGATCTGCGCCGGCTGGGGCGGGCGCTGCGGGAGGAGGAGCGGGCCGGCGGGAACCCGTTGCCGCCGCCCTCGGACGAGCTGCTCACGCGGGCGCTCGCCGAACCCGAGCGGCTGGCCGTGCACGACCCGGCGTACGCCCGGGGCGCCCAGCGCCTCGGCGCGCTGCTGCGCACGGCCCGCGAGCGCCTCGCGAACGGCGGTACGGCCGAGGAGGCCCTGTGGGACCTGTGGTCCGGCACCCCCTGGCCCGGCCGCCTGGCGCGGGCCGCCCTGCGCGGGGGCGCGGCCGGCCGCAACGCCGACCGGGACCTGGACGCCGTCTGCGCCCTGTTCGCCACCGCCGCCCGCGCCGAGGAGCGCACCGGGGGCCGTGGCGCCCTGAACTTCCTGGCCGAGATCGAGGCCGAGGACATCGCCGCCGACACCCTCACCCGCCGCGCGGTACGCCCCGACGCCGTACGCCTGATGACCGCCCACCGCGCCAAGGGCCTGGAGTGGCCCCTGGTCGTCGTCGCGGGCGTCCAGGAGGGCCTGTGGCCCGACCTCAGGCGCCGCGGATCGCTGCTGGAGGCCGACCGGATCGGCCGGGACGGACTCGCCGAACCGCTCACCCAGGGCGCCCTGCTCGCGGAGGAGCGCCGCCTGTTCTACGCCGCCGCCACCCGCGCCCGCGACCGCCTGGTCGTCACCGCGGTGAAGGCGCCCGCCGAGGACGGCGACCAGCCCTCCCGGTTCCTGACCGAGCTGGGCGTCGAGCCCAAGGACGTCACCGGCCGCCCCCGGCGCCCGCTTTCTGTGGCCGCGCTCGTCGCCGAGCTGCGCGCCACCACCGTCGACCCGCGCGCCTCCGCCGCCCTGCGCGAGGCCGCCGCCCGCCGGCTGGCCCGGCTCGCCGCGCTCACCGACGAGGACGGCCGCCCCCTCGTACCGGCCGCGCACCCCTACCGCTGGTGGGGCATGTTCGAGCCGACCGAGAGCACGGTGCCGCTGCGCCACCGCGACCAGCCCGTGGTGCTGTCCGGCAGCGCCCTCGACCAGCTCGCCCACACCTGTGCCCTGCAATGGTTCCTGGGCCGCGAGGTGAAGGCCGACGCGCCCGCCACCACGGCCCAGGGCTTCGGCAACGTCGTCCACGTCCTCGCCGACGAGGTCGCCTCCGGCCGCACCCCCGCCGACCTCGACGTCCTGATGGAGCGCCTGGACTCGGTGTGGAACGCGCTCGCCTTCGACGCCCCCTGGAAGTCCCGCCAGGAGAAGGACAACGCCCGCGCCGCGCTCGAACGCTTCCTGAACTGGCACGTCCTGGACCGGGCCGGCCGCACCCCCGTCGCCAGCGAACAGGACTTCGACGTCACCCTGGAGGCGGGCGACTACCAGGTCCGCATCCGTGGCCAGATGGACCGCGTCGAGACGGACGCCGAGGGCCGCGCCTACGTGGTCGACTTCAAGACCGGCAAACAGGCCCCCACCGCCCGCGAGGTGGCACGCCACCCCCAGCTCGCCGTCTACCAGCTCGCCGTCCGCGAGGGCGCCGCCGACACCGCCTTCGACGGCACCCGCCCCGAGCCCGGCGGCGCCGAACTGGTGCACCTGCGACAGGGCGCCGCCCAGCGCGACGGCGGCGAGACGCTGCCCAAGGTGCAGAGCCAGGAACCGCTCGCGGGGGAGTGGGTCGGCGAGCTGCTGGCCACCGCCGCCGGGAAGGTCCTGGACGAGCGGTTCTCGCCGAGCGCCGGCCAGCACTGCGCCCACTGCGCCTTCCGCGCCTCGTGCAGCGCCCGCCCCGAGGGGCGGCACGTGGTGGAGTGACGTATCGCACCCACCCTCGTGACCTGCGCTTGTCCGGTCCGGGAAGAGCGGCGCGCACGGCGCTGTCAGTGGCCCCCGCTAGCCTTTTCCGACATGCCCGCCCATCTCACCGATCCCGAGCAGCTCAAGGAGCTCCTCGGCATCCCCTTCACCCCGGAGCAGACGGCCTGCATCACCGCGCCGCCCGCCCCGCAGGTGATCGTGGCCGGAGCCGGGTCGGGCAAGACCACCGTGATGGCGGCCCGGGTGGTCTGGCTGGCCGGCACCGGACAGGTCGCCCCCGAGCAGGTCCTCGGCCTCACCTTCACCAACAAGGCGGCGGGCGAACTGGCCGAACGGGTCCGCAAGGCCCTGGTCAAGGCGGGCGTCACCGACCCGGACGCCATCGACCCGGACAACCCCCCGGGCGAGCCGGTGATCTCCACGTACCACTCGTTCGCCGGCCGCCTCCTCACCGACCACGGCCTGCGCATCGGCCTGGAGCCCGCCTCCCGCCTCCTCGCCGACGCCACCCGCTACCAGCTCGCCGCCCGCGTGCTGCGCGAGGCCCCCGGCCCCTACCCGGCGCTCACCCGCTCCTTCGCCGACCTCGTCAGCGATCTGCTCGCCCTCGACTCCGAACTCGCCGAACACCTCGTGGAACCCGGCCGGCTGCGTGCCTGGGACACGGAGCTGCTGGCCACCCTCGAAGGCGCCAGGCTCAGCAACGCCGAGCTGCGCAAGGTCCCCGAGGCCGCCGCCGCCCGCCGCGAACTCACCGACCTGGTCCAGCGCTACCGGACCGCCAAACGCGAACGCGACCTGCTCGACTTCGGCGACCAGATCGCCCTCTCCGCCCGCCTCGCCGGCCTGCCCGAGGTGGGCCGCCTGCTGCGCGAGGAGTTCCGGGTGGTCCTCCTGGACGAGTACCAGGACACCTCCGTCGCCCAGCGCGTCCTGCTCGCGGGCCTGTTCGGCGGCGGCACCGGCCACCCGGTCACCGCCGTCGGCGACCCCTGCCAGGCCATCTACGGCTGGCGCGGCGCCTCCGTCGCCAACCTGGACGACTTCCCCGAGCACTTCCGCCACGCCGACGGCCGCCCCGCCACCCGCCAGGCGCTCAGCGAGAACCGCCGCAGCGGCGGCCGCCTCCTCGACCTCGCCAACGGCCTCGCCGCCCCGCTGCGCGCCATGCACGCGGGCGTCGAGGCCCTCCGCCCCGCCCCCGGCGCCGAACTCGACGGCCGGGTCCGCTGCGCTCTGCTGCCCACCCACGCCGAGGAGCTGGACTGGCTCGGCGACTCCATCGCGCACCTCGTGCACACCGGCACCGCCCCCGGCGAGATCGCCGTGCTGTGCCGTACGGCGGGCGACTTCGCCGCGATCCAGGGCGCGCTCGTCGCGCGGGACGTCCCCGTCGAGGTGGTCGGCCTGTCCGGGCTGCTGCACCTGCCCGAGGTCGCCGACCTGGTCGCCGTCTGCGAGGTCCTCCAGGACCCCGGCGCCAACGCCGCCCTGGTACGGCTGCTCACCGGGCCCCGCTGGCGCATCGGCCCCCGCGACCTCGCTCTGCTCGGCCGCCGCGCCCGCCTGCTGGTCGCCCACGCCCGCGCGGATGACGCCGACGACCCGGACCGCCGGCTGGCCGCCGCGGTGGAGGGCACCGACCCGGCCGAGGTGATATCGCTCGCCGACGCCCTGGACACCTTCCTGGACACGTCCGGCGACGACGAGGACGAGCTGCCGTTCTCCCCGGACGCCCGGGTGCGCTTCGCCCGCCTCGCCGCCGAACTGCGCGAGCTGCGCCGCGCGCTGTCCGACCCGCTGATGGACGTCCTGCACCGCGTCCTCGCCGTCACCGGCCTGGAGGTGGAGCTGTCGGCGTCCCCGCACGCGCTGGCCGCCCGCCGTCGCGAGACCCTCGCCAACTTCCTCGACGTCGCCGCCTCCTTCGCCGCGGACGACGGCGAGGCCACCCTGCTCGCCTTCCTCGGCTTCCTGCGCACCGCCGCCCAGTACGAGAAGGGCCTCGACAACGCCCTGCCCGGCGGCGAGAACACCGTCAAGGTGCTCACCGCCCACAAGTCCAAGGGCCTGGAGTGGGACGTCGTGGCCGTGCCCGGCCTCGTCACCGGCACCTTCCCCAGCACCCAGGGCCGCGACAAGTGGACCGCCCAGGCCAAGGTGCTGCCGCACGCCCTGCGCGGCGACGCCGACACCCTGCCCGACGTCGACGGCTGGGACGCGCGCGGCATGAAGGCCTTCCACGAGGCCATGAAGGACCACCAGCACACCGAGGAACTCCGCCTCGGCTACGTCACCTTCACCCGCCCCCGCTCCCTGCTGCTCGGTTCCGGCCACTGGTGGGGCCCCAGCCAGAAGAGGAAACGCGGCCCCTCCGGCTTCCTCCAGGCGCTCCACGACCACTGCGCCGCCGGGTACGGCGAGATCGAGGCCTGGGCGGACGAACCCGGCGACGACGAGGAGAACCCGGCCCTGCGGGCGCCGGACACCGAGCAGGCCTGGCCGCTGCCCCTGGACCCGGAGGCCCTCGCCCGCCGCCGGGCGGCCGCCGAGACCGTCCTCGCCCACCTGGCGGCCCGGAACCCCGGCCATCCCGTCGTTCCCGACGCCTCCGGTGACCCGCACTGGCCGGCCCCGCCGGAGGAACCGCCGTACGACGAGGAGCCGCCGTACGACGAGCCGCCCCGCGAGGACGAGCCGCCCCGCGAGGACGAGCCGCCCCGCGAGGACGAACCGCCCCACGAGGACGAGCCTCCGTACGACGACGATCCCTACGACGGGGGGCCCTACGACGGCGATCCGTACGACGACGAGCCGTACGGCCC
>NZ_VOGW01000086.1 GCF_007896895.1 Streptomyces misionensis
CACCCCCGAGGAGACCCGTCTGATCGCCTCCTGGGACCGCGACCTCGACGCGCTCGCCCGGGAGCTGCTGCTGGCCCGCCGCACCGTCACGGACGTCCCCCTGCCCGTGACGCTCACCGCGACCCAGCTGCTGCTGCTGGCCGAGGACCCGGACGCGCTCGCGCAGGAGCTCGCGCGCCCCATGCCGCGCCCCCCGCAGCGGGCCGCGCGCCGCGGCACCCGGTTCCACGCCTGGGTGGAGTCCCGCTACGAGGAACTGGCGCTGCCCCTGCTGGAGCCCGACGAGCTGCCCGGCGGCGACGCCGAGATCGCCGACGAGGAGGACCTGGAGGCGCTGAAGGAGGCCTTCGAGCGCACCGAGTACGCCCGGCGCACGCCGTACCGGGTCGAGGCGCCGGCCCAGCTCACCCTCGCCGGGCGGGTCGTACGCGGCCGGATCGACGCCGTCTACCGGACAGGTGAGGGCGCGGCGGCGACGTACGAGATCGTGGACTGGAAGACCGGCCGGGAGCACACCGCCGACCCCCTCCAGCTCGCCGTGTACCGGCTGGCCTGGGCCGAGCAGCAGGGCGTCCCGCTCGACTCGGTCACCGCCGCGTTCCTGTACGTGCGCACCGGCGAGGTCGTACGCCCCGCAAAGTTGCCGGACCGGCCCGCACTGGAGCGGCTGCTCGGCGGCGACCCGGACCCGGCACCCGGCGGAGCGGGGCCGGCACCGGACGTGACATGGCGCCCACCGCGAGTGTGACGAACCGCCCGCCGAGGATGCCCGTGCGGGCCGATAGGCTCGTGAGCATGAGCCAGACCCCGGACAGCGCCGTCCGCGCGTACATCGAGCAGCACCGCGCCGCCTTCCTCGACGACCTCGCCGCATGGCTGCGCATCCCCTCCGTGTCGGCCCAGCCCGACCACGCGCCCGACGTGCGGCGCAGCGCCGACTGGCTCGCCGCCAAGCTGCGGGAGACCGGTTTCCCGACCGTCGAGGTGTGGCCCACCGACGGCGCCCCCGCCGTCTTCGCCGAGTGGCCCTCCGGCGACCCCGAGGCGCCCACCGTGCTGGTCTACGGCCACCACGACGTGCAGCCCGCCGCCCGCGAGGACGGCTGGGACAGCGAGCCCTTCGAGCCGGTCGTGCGCGGCGACCGGCTCTACGCGCGCGGCGCGGCCGACGACAAGGGCCAGGTGTTCTTCCACACCCTCGGCGTGCGCGCCCACCTCGCCGCCACCGGCCGCACCGCCCCCGGGGTCGGCCTGAAGCTGCTGATCGAGGGCGAGGAGGAGTCCGGCTCCCCGCACTTCCGGGCCCTGGTCGAGGAGCGCGCGCAGCGCCTCACGGCCGACGCCGTGATCGTCTCCGACACCGGCATGTGGGCCGAGGACACCCCGACCGTCTGCACCGGGATGCGCGGCCTGGCCGAGTGCGAGATCCGGCTGTACGGCCCCGACCAGGACATCCACTCCGGTTCCTTCGGCGGCGCCGTGCCCAACCCGGCCACCGCCGTCGCCCGCCTGGTCGCCGCCCTGCACGACGAGCGGGGCCGGGTGGCCGTCCCCGGCTTCTACGACGGCGTCGTGGAGCTGACCGAGCGCGAGCGCGAACTGTTCGCCGAGCTGCCCTTCGACGAGGAGCGCTGGCTGCGCACCGCCAAGTCCCGCGCCACCCACGGCGAGGCCGGGCTCACCACCCTGGAGCGCATCTGGGCCCGCCCGACCGCCGAGGTCAACGGCATCGGCGGCGGCTACCAGGGCCCCGGAAGCAAGACCATCATCCCGGCCTCGGCCATGGTGAAGCTGTCCTTCCGGCTGGTCGCCGGGCAGGACCCCGACCACGTCGAGAAGGCGGTCCGCGCCTGGGCCGCCGAGCAGGTGCCCGCCGGAATCCGGGCCGAGATCGACTTCGGCTCGGCCACCCGCCCCTGTCTGACCCCGCTCGACCACCCGGCGCTGCGCTCGGTGGCCCGGGCGATGGGCCGCGCCTTCGAGGGCCCGGTCCGCTTCACCCGCGAGGGCGGCTCCGGTCCCGCCGCGGACCTCCAGGAAGTCCTCGGCAGTCCCGTGCTCTTCCTGGGGATCTCCGTCCCCTCCGACGGCTGGCACGCGCCCAACGAGAAGGTCGAGCTGGATCTCCTCCTCAAGGGCGTCGAGACCAGCGCCTACCTGTGGGCCGACCTGGCCGAGAACTGGCGGCCCACGCCCTGACCGGCCCGCACCGGGCCGGCACGGAGGCGCCGGGGCGAGGGGCACACTGGAAGGACCGCCCCCGCCC
>NZ_VOGW01000087.1:0-57610 GCF_007896895.1 Streptomyces misionensis
CCGAACCGCCGCACTGGGGGAGTTGGAAGCACCCGTGACCACCTGGACCGACGACACAGCCGACCGACCCATCTCGCTGACCGCCCCCGGCGGCATCGACCGCGCCGCCCACCACCGGCTGGACGAGGCCTGGCTCGCGGCGGCGTGGAGCCACCCCACGACCCGCTGTTTCGTGGTCTCCGGCGGCCAGGTCCTCATCGACGAGACGCCCGACGGCCGGACCGAACTCGTCATGACCCCCTCCTTCGAGGCCCCGCTCACCGAGGCGCACCGCTACTTCCTCGGCATCGACGAGGAGGGCGTGGCCTACTTCGCGCTCCAGAAGGACGCGCTGCCCGGCCGCATCGACCAGTCCGCGCGCCCGGCGGGCCTGCGCGAGGCGGGCCTGCTGCTGTCGGCGCGCGACACCGCGCTCATGGTGCACGCGGTCGGCCTGGAGAACTGGCAGCGCACCCACCGCTTCTGCTCCCGCTGCGGCGAGCGCACGGTGATCGCCGCCGCCGGTCACATCCGCCGCTGCCAGGCCTGCGGCGCGGAGCACTACCCGCGCACCGACCCGGCGGTGATCATGGCCGTCACCGACGCGGAGGACCGCATCCTGCTCGGCCGCCAGGTGCACTGGCCCGAGGGCCGCTTCTCCACGCTGGCCGGCTTCGTGGAGCCCGGCGAGTCCATCGAGCAGGCGGTGCGCCGCGAGGTCGCCGAGGAGGTCGGGGTCACCATCGGCGGCGTCGAGTACGTGGCGAGCCAGCCCTGGCCCTTCCCGTCCAGCCTGATGCTCGGCTTCATGGCCCGTGCCACCTCCACCGACATCCAGGTCGACGGCGACGAGATCTCCGAGGCCCGCTGGTTCTCCCGCCAGGAACTGCACGAGGCCTTCGAGTCCGGCCAGGTGCTGCCGCCCTACGGCATCTCCATCGCGGCCCGCCTGATCGAGATGTGGTACGGCAAGCCCCTCCCGACCCGGGCCTCCTTCTGAGGCACTCCCGGTGGCCCGGGACCCGTACTGGAACCACAACGTCCATTACCACCGGGCCGTGCTGGCCGCCGTCCCCCGCGGCTGCCGCACGGCCCTGGACGTCGGCTGCGGCGACGGCCTCCTCACCCGCAAGCTCGCCGGCCGCGCGGCCGAGGTCACGGGTGTGGACCGCGCGCCGGAGATGATCCGGCAGGCCCGCGCCGCCCGCCCGCCCGGGAACGTCACCTACCTGGAGGCCGACTACCTCGACGGCACCCCGCTGGGCGCCCACGACTTCGTGAGCGCGGTCGCCGTCGTCCACCACGCCCGCTTCGAGCAGGCCATCGCCGGCCTGACCCGGCTGGTGGCGCCCGGCGGCCGGCTGGTGATCGTCGGCCTGGCCCGCAACCACACCCCGCTGGACCGGGTGATCAGCGGATGCGGCGTGCCCGCGAGCCGGCTGTACGCCTGTCTGCGCGGCGGCAAGCGCGGCCCGGCCGGCATGCCGGTGCGGGACGCCTCCCTGTCCTGGGGCGAGGTCCGCGCGGCCGCCCGCCGTCTGCTGCCGGGCTGCCGCTTCCGGCGCCGGCTGCTGTGGCGGTACGTGCTGGTGTGGGACAAACCGGTGTCGTACGACACACGAAACGGCGGCCCCTGAGCCGCTTCGGACTCGGGAACCGCCGTTCGCGCAGCTCGGGCCGTTACGCGGCGAGCTTCTGCTTGACCTGGGCCAGCGACGGGTTCGTCATCGTGGTGCCGTCCGCGAAGAGCACGGTCGGGACCGTCTGGTTGCCGCCGTTCGCCTTCTCCACGAAGGCCGCGGACTCGGGGTCCTGCTCGATGTTGATCTCGGTGTAGGCGATGCCCTCCCGGTCCATCTGGCTCTTCAGCCGCCGGCAGTAGCCGCACCAAGTCGTGCTGTACATCGTCACAGTGCCCTGCATCTCTCGCGCTCCTCAGGCAGGTCGGGAAAACGTCGTCCGTGAAGTGAACGCGGGCGACCGGGCCGCCATTCCCGCGGGGGGTATGCCGCCGGGACCGGCCGCCTCCGCTGTGACACTCACCGCACCGGTACGACCATCCGACCCCGCCTGTGGACAACCGGCGCGGCCGTCCCGGGCGACCTGGCAGCATGGCTGGTGTGACAGCAGCAACGCACTCCCCTCTCTTCCCGCAGGTACCGGACGTCCCGGATTCCGCCGACGCGGTGCTCGAAGGGCTCGACCCCGAGCAGCGCGAGGTGGCCACCGCCCTGCGCGGCCCGGTGTGTGTGCTGGCCGGCGCGGGCACCGGCAAGACCCGGGCGATCACCCACCGCATCGCCTACGGGGTGCGCGCCGGAATCCTCCAGCCCACCACCGTCCTCGCCGTCACCTTCACCAACCGGGCCGCCGGAGAGATGCGCGGCCGGCTGCGCCAGCTCGGCGCCCAGGGCGTCCAGGCCCGCACCTTCCACTCCGCGGCGCTGCGCCAGCTCCAGTACTTCTGGCCGAAAGCCATCGGCGGCGCCATGCCCCGGCTGGTCGACCGCAAGATCCAGCTCGTCGCCGACGCGGCCGTCGGCCTCGGCACCCGGCTCGACCGCGGCGAGCTGCGCGACGTCACCAGCGAGATCGAGTGGTGCAAGGTCACCCAGACCATCCCCGCCGACTACCCGTACGCGGCAGCGAAGGCCGGCCGCGAGTCGCCCCGCGACCCCACCGAGATCTCCCACCTCTACGCGGCCTACGAGGACCTCAAACGCGACCGCGCGGTGATCGACTTCGAGGACGTGCTGCTGCTCACCGTCGCCATCCTCCAGGACCGGCACGACATCGCCGAACAGATCCGCGCCCAGTACCAGCACTTCGTGGTGGACGAGTACCAGGACGTCAGCCCCCTCCAGCAGCGGCTGCTGGACCTGTGGCTGGGCGAGCGCGACGACCTGTGCGTCGTCGGCGACGCCAGCCAGACCATCTACTCGTTCACCGGAGCAACGCCCGACCACCTCCTCGACTTCCGCGTCCGCCATCCCGGTGCCACCGTCGTCAAGCTCGTGCGCGACTACCGCTCCACCCCCCAGGTCGTCCGCCTGGCCAACGGCCTGCTCGCCCAGGCCCACGGCCGCGCCGCCGACCACCGGCTGGAACTCGTCTCCCAGCGCCCCTCCGGACCCGAACCCGTCTACACCGAGTACACCGACGAGCCGGCCGAGGCCGAGGGCGCGGCCCGCCGCATCCGCGAGCTGATCGACGCCGGTGTGCCGGCCGCCGAGATCGCCGTCCTGTTCCGCACCAACTCCCAGTCCGAGACCTACGAGCAGGCCCTCGCCGACGCCGGCGTCCCGTACCAGCTGCGCGGCGCCGAGCGCTTCTTCGACCGGCCCGAGGTGCGCAAGGCCGGCATCGCCCTGCGCGGCGCCGCCCGCTTCGGCGGCAACGACTCCCTGCTGGACGGCGCCGTGGACCTGCCCTCCCAGGTCCGCGCCGTGCTGTCCGGCGAGGGCGGCTGGACCCCCGTGCCCCCGGCCGGCTCCGGCGCCGTCAGGGAACGCTGGGAGTCCCTCGCCGCGCTGGTCAACCTCGCCCAGGACCTCGCCGTGGCCCGCCCCGGCGCCACCCTCGGCGACTTCGTGGCGGAACTGGACGAGCGGGCGAACGCCCAGCACGCCCCCACCGTCCAGGGCGTCACCCTCGCCTCCCTGCACGCCGCCAAGGGCCTGGAATGGGACGCCGTCTTCCTGGTGGGCGTCGCCGAGGGCATGCTGCCCATCACCTACGCGAAGACGGACGAGCAGATCGAGGAGGAGCGCCGTCTGCTCTACGTCGGCGTCACCCGCGCGCGTGAACGCCTCCACCTCTCCTGGTCCCTCTCCCGCTCGCCCGGCGGCCGCGCCACCCGCAGGCCCAGCCGCTTCCTCGACGGGCTGCGCCCCGGCACCACCCCCACCGTGGGCCGCGCCGCCGCGGGAGGAGCCGCCGGCGGTGTCGAGCGCGGCGTCCTGCCCGGGGCCGCGGCCGCGGTGCCCCGGCGCACCCAGCGCACCCCGGCCCGCTGCCGGGTCTGCGGCCGCACCCTCACCGACGCCGGCGAGATGAAGCTGATGCGCTGCGAGGACTGCCCCTCCGACATGGACGAGGGGCTCTACGAGCGGCTGCGCGAGTGGCGGGCGGCGCAGGCCGCGCACAGCGGGCAGCCGGACTTCTGCGTCTTCACCGACCGCACCCTGATGGCCATCGCGGAGGCCCGGCCGGACAGCGCCGCCGAACTCTCCCGCATCCCCGGCGTCCTCAGTCGCAAGCTGCGCAGCTACGGAGCCGATGTGCTGGCCATCTGCGCAGGTCAAGAGCTTGGGGGCGAGGGCACGGGCGGCTGATGCGAACTCGTCGAAAAAATAGTTTGCGCACGCGCCGCGAATCCCCATAGGTTCTAGGCACGGAAGCAGCGGCCTTCTCCAAGGCCCGGCCTCCGTGATGTACTTGCACATACGAAACGGACTGGTTCACCAGTCCCTGAGACGCCGAGAGGAGGCGAGTCCAGTGATCAGCATCAACTTCAGCACCACCAGCACGGCCAAACTGACCGATCGCTCGACCGTCTCCCTGTGCATGCTCGGCGCCTCCCACCAGGGCACCGGTCTGTCCGGCATTCGTGCCGTCCGTCCGGCCTCCGTCCTGGCTCCCGCGGGCCTCCCTGCCCGCGATGAGCGCAATGAGCGACCGACCAAGGCACTGGAAGCGGTAGTGGCACAGGCAGACGCCTATGCCTTTGCGGCGGCCGGTGCCGGATTCCGGAAGCAGACGACGCAGCACCACCAGATGTGGGCCTTCCGTGGGCCAAAACCCTGGAGCTATCCAGCCTGACCTGATCAGGCCGGCGCCTTCAGGGCCGCGGAACCCCATCCGGGATCCGCGGCCCTTCAGTTTTTCCCGAACGGGGAGGACACCGCGAAGGGGCCTCGGGACAAGAAAAGAACCCGGTACCAGCCGCCACCCGGTCAACCGGCCGGAACGACCAGACGAGGAAGACCAACCGTGCAACTCGAAGCGCACGCCCCGTCCGTACCGCCTTCGCAAACGATCCCCCCGCCCGGTCTCACGGAGGACCCCACCTTGATCCCGCTCACCACGCTCACCGCGCTCGACGACGCCATCGAGAACCTGGGCGTACCCGTCCCGTGCCGCTCCTACGACCCGGAGGTCTTCTTCGCCGAGTCGCCCGCGGACGTGGAGTACGCCAAGTCCCTGTGCCGCACCTGCCCGCTGATCGAGGCCTGCCTCGCCGGGGCCAAGGAGCGGCGCGAGCCCTGGGGCGTCTGGGGTGGCGAGCTGTTCGTGCAGGGTGTCGTCGTCGCCCGGAAGCGGCCGCGTGGCCGCCCGCGGAAGAACCCGGTCACGGCATGAACACCGCAGGAACAATCGACCGTCCCCTCACGCACGACCCCAAGAAGCAGGCCCCGATGAAGCCGTCCACCAGCGAGCCCGCAGGCTCCGCGACCCCAGACTCCCGCACCACCGGCGCCACCGAAGCGCGCCAGAACAGGACCCGAGAGATGCAACTCATGCAAGAAGCCTTGGCACGTGCGCATATGCACGACCGCCTGCATGACGCCCGCCGGGAACGCCAGGCCACGCGCCTGGCGGTCGCCCAGCGGATGCAGCGCCGCGCGGAGCGCGCCTCGCTGCGCGCCCGCCGGGCGCTCGCCATGGCGGTCATGCAGTAAGAGCCGCACCCGAACAGCGGTGGCCTCCCGGCGCGGACCGGGAGGCGAATGCTCCCCGCGGGGGCCGGTCCGGCCGAACGGACCGGCCCCCGCGGTGCGTTCTGCGCGCCGCCGGCCGCTCATGGAGTTATCGTCACCGGGTGACGAGTCTTCCCCCAGGAAGCGATCAGGGCGACTCCCCGGAGCACCCGGCACCCCTGCTGTGCGCCCGCTGCGGCATCCCCGCCCCCGGCCCCCACCCGGTCACCTGGACCTGCTCCGTGGAGAACGGCACCCCGGTCCACTTCTGCGACACCTGCTCCCGCGAGAACCTCCGCTCCATCGAGGGACGGCTGGACTCGGCGTGGTGGTGACGGCCGTCCCCCCAAGGTGCCCCGGCCGCTCCGGGGCGGCCCCGGGTCAGGCCTCCGCCGGCTCCTCCTCGGCCGGGTCGTCCTCCGGCAGGTCGTCGAGGGCGAAGCCCGGGAGCCAGGATTCGAGCTCGTCGCGCAGGCGGACCGTGGCGCCCAGCTGACACAGGACGCCGATCGTGCTCAGGGTCACCCGGTGGATCAGAAGGTACGCCGGGGGCAGGTTGAGCTGCTTGCCCAGCTGGTAGGCGGGTGAGCGGGGGTCGGCGATACGGGCGGCCTGGCTGCGCATCCAGGAGCGGGTGAAGGTGAACGCGTCGACACGGGCCGGCTCGATGATCGGCAGCAGGTAGTCGAGGACCGCGTCCGGGTCCAGCTCTATCGACTCCTTGACGAAGCCCTCCTCGCAGAGCAGCTCGTAGACCGTCTCGGCGTCGCCGTCCAGCGTCAGCCGCAGGGAGATCCCGATCGGGGCCGGCAGCCCCCCGGGGAGCCGGTCGACGGTGCCGAAGTCCAGAACCCCGAGGCGCCAGTCGTCCTCGCCGTCCGGGCCGCCGGGCAGCAGCCGGAAGTTGCCCGGATGCGGGTCCGCGTGCAGCAGCCCGGTGCGGGCGGGGCCCGAGAACAGGAAGCGGGCGAGCAGCTGGCCGGCCCGGTCCCGCTGCTCCGGGGTGCCGTCGGCGATGACCTCGGACAGCGGGACGCCGTCCATCCACTCCGTCACCAGCACCTGATCGCACTGGTGCACCACCGCCGGGACCACCACGTCCGGGTCGCCCGCGAACTCCTCCGCGTGGGCCGTCTGGGCCGCGGCCTCCAGCCCGTAGTCCAGCTCCTCGGAGACCCGGTCCCGCAACTCGGCGATCAGCGGCTTTATGTCCATGCCCGGGATGAGCGGCCCCAGCAACCGGGCGAACCTGCCCAGTTGGCCGAGGTCGGACAGCAGGGCCTCGCCGGCGCCCGGGTACTGCACCTTGACCGCCACCTCACGGCCGTCGTGCCACACCGCCCGGTGCACCTGGCCGATCGAGGCCGCGGCCGCCGGCTTGTCCTCGAACTCCTCGAACAGCTCGCGCCAGTCCGCGCCCAGCTGCTCCTCCAGCACCGCGTGCACGGTGCGGGTCGGCATCGGCGGTGCCGCCTCCTGGAGCTTGGTCAGGGCCGCCCGGTAGGGGCCCGCGACCTCCTCGGGCAGCGCGGACTCGAAGACGGACAGGGCCTGCCCGAACTTCATGGCCCCGCCCTTCAGCTCCCCGAGCACCTTGAAGAGCTGCTCCGCCGTGCGCTGTTGCAGCTCCCGGCCGACGATCTCCGCGGACTCGCCCACGATCCGCTTGCCCAGGCCCCAGGTCGCCCGGCCGGCGAAGCCGAGCGGGAGCGCGGCGAGCTTGGCGGTACGGGTGACCGCCTTGCGGGGAAGATCAGACATGCGCCCTCCAAGTCCCTGTCGGCCGTGCCGCGCCCGCTTCGCGTGCCCGCTCCGTCGACGGCCGTTGCACCGCCATTGTCGCGCGTGAGAGCCCGCGGGTCGGTGTGTGTTCCGCCTCTGCTTTCTTACCGGCCCGCTCCGCGGCGCCGCAGCGGCAGGCCGGATGCGGCCACAGAGGGCGGGCGTGCCAGGTCAGGCCGGGCAGGGACGCCTCCCAGCGGGCGCCAGTGCCGGACGGCGACGCGCCGTCGAGAAAGGCCAGGGCGTGGGCCGCGGCCAGCCCGGCGACCGCCGTGGCGAGAGCCAGGTCACAGGCCCCGGCGTGGCGGGGGCCGCCGGAGCGCCACTGGGCGAGCAGCCGGGGCCAGGCCGGGTCCCGGTCCGTGCGGTTCTCGTGCAGACAGCCGGCGCAGGCCGTCTCGCCGGGCAGCACCAGCGGGCCGACCACGCCCGTGCCCTCCACCACACCGGCGTACAGATGCGGGGTGCCCGAGGCCAGCAGCGGCTCGGCGGCGCGCGGGTCCGGGGCGTGCACGGCCACCTCGTCCCGCGGCGCGAGGATCACCAGGGAGAGCCCGGGCTCCGCGGCACCGGACCCGGGGGAGTGGGCGCGGCGGGGCGGGCGGTCCGGGGCGGCCCGGCGGACGGCGGCCGCCGCGGCCGTCCGGCGGGGCTCGCCGACCGATTCGGCGGGCAGCCCGCCGGGCGCCACGTCCTCCGGCCGCACCCGCCCCTCGTCGAGCACCTCCACCTCGCCGACGCCCGCGCCCGCGAGCACCGCCGCCAGCACCGCCCCGACCCGGCCCGCGCCGCGCACCCGGACCCGCAGCGCGCGCCGGGCGGCGAGCCGGGCGAGCGCGCCGCCCGGCTCGGTGGTGGTCAAGGAGAGCGAGGCCAGATCGGGGCGCAGCCGCCGCAGCACCTCCGTCTTCCCGCGCAGCGCGTCCGCGGCCTGCCCGCCGCCGCGCGCGTCGTCGACGAGGCCCGCGCGGGCCAGCCGGTCCACCAGGGCGTCGACCCGGCCGTCCGGAAGGTCGAGGCGGCGGGCCTCCGCGCGCAGCAGCGGCAGCCCCCGGGTGCCGTTGAGCAGGTCGAGGAGGCCGCCGGTGGCGGCGTCCATCGGACCCAGGGTCAGCGCGTGCGCGGGGGTCATCCCGAACTGCACCGTGCCGAGATCCCGCCAGCCGCGCCGCAGCGCGGGCTTCACCATCGGATGCATGACGGCCCCCGTATCCGTGTCTGTGTCCGTGTTTCTGGGCATTGGCCGAGACTCCGGCGGAATCGGTCGTGTTCCGCCGACATCTGCCAGCATGCCCGCCCGACCGACGAGGCGCGAAAAGTTATCCACAGGCGAGGGAATTCTTCATATGAACCGGCAGGGGTGACGGCGGGAGCGACGGCAAGTGGCGGGAGCGGAAGCGGAGATGATGGGAGCAAAGCTGTGTAAAAGGTGCAAATCGGATACTTGGGTCGTCGTGCAAATCAAACCCGCGGTGGGGGATCCGCACCGAACCGTCCTGGAGCCGGGACTTTGCCCGGGCCCAGCGGGTAACGTCGGGGCGTGCCCGCCGACCCACTGCACCGCGCCGGACAGACACAGCGCGGCACGACGAGCGCGATCGAGGTCCGCAGGAGCGCCCGGCGCCGCCGGACGGTCTCCGCGTACCGCGAGGGCGATCGCACTGTCGTGCTGATCCCCGCCCGGATGTCGAAGGCGGAGGAACAACGCTGGGTGACCGTCATGCTCGACAAACTCGCCGCCCAGGAGAGCCGGCGGGTGCTCGGCGACAGCGCGCTGACCGAGCGCGCCGAGCGGCTGTCGGCCCAGTTCTTCGACGGCCGCGCCCGCCCGGCCTCCGTGCGCTGGGTCACCAACCAGAACACCCGCTGGGGTTCGTGCACCCCCGCCGAGGGCAGCATCCGCCTCTCGCACCGGCTCCAGGGCATGCCCGAGTACGTCATCGACTACGTGCTCTGCCACGAACTGGCGCACCTTCTGGTACCCGGTCACGGGGCCGACTTCTGGCGGCTGCTGGAGGCCTATCCGCGCACCGAGCGAGCCCGGGGCTACCTGGAAGGGGTGGTCGCCGCCGAACGGCTGCCGCACGTCCCCGGCGCGCGGGGCGAGTGACGGGGTCCGCGGGTGTGTGACCGCCTCCCGAGGCCCTTCCGTGCGAGCGGCGGGCTCCGGTTGTGTACCGGGTCTGTACCGACGTGGACCGGCGGGGGCGGTTGTCGGTCACAGCCGTTAGCCTGGCGCGACGCACTCATATTCGGGATGGGGGACGGTCGTATCGCATGGCCAGGGACTTCCAACGCGGCCACAAGGCCAGGATCAGTGACCTCACCGCGGGCACCGATCTGTACGTAGGCGTGCAGATCGCCGGCCCCGGACTGACCTTCGACATCAGCTGCTTCGGGCTGGACGCCGACGAACGGCTTTCGGACGACCGGTATTTCATCTTCTTCAACCAGCCGAAGTCGCCGGAGGAGTCCCTCCAACTGCTCGGCGCCCAGGCGGGCGACACGGAGTCGTTCCGGGTCACGCTCGACCGGATCCCCCCGCACATCCGCAAGCTGTCCTTCACGGCGACCGTCGACGGCGCCGGGCAGATGTCGCAGATCGGCCCCGGCTATCTGCGGATCGTCGCGGGCGGCGAGGAGGTCGCCCGCTACTCCTTCGACGGTGCGGAGTTCTCCACCGAGCGTGCCGTCATGCTCGGTGACTTCTACTACAAGGACGGCTGGCGGTTCGCCGCGGTCGGACAGGGATTCGACGGCGGTCTGGAGGCGCTGCTGAGGAACTTCGGCGGCGAGGTGCTGGAGGAGCAGGAGGAGGCGCCCGCCGCCCCGCAGGGCGGCGCCGGAGTGGGGGCCGCGCTGCAGAAGTTCAAGGAGACGCCCACCGGGCAGCGCTGGACCCCGCAGAACAAGAAGCTCATGCGGGTCGACCTCGGCGTCGGCGGCCAGCCGGTGCTGGCCAAGCAGGGCAGCATGGTGCTCTACCAGGGCAAGGTCGACTTCGGTTACAAGGGCGCCGGTTTCGCCGGACGGATCGTCGGCAACGCCACCGGCCAGGAGATGCAGCTGATGCGCTGCAGCGGCCAGGGCCAGGTGTTCCTCGCCGAGAACGCCACCGACCTGCACCCCGTCGAACTGCAGGGCGACGCGATCTGTGTCTCCGCGGAGAACGTGCTCGCCTTCGACGAGGGCCTCCAGTACGAGGTCCGCCGCATCGAGGGCCACGGCATCCCGGGCGGCGCGCTGTTCACCATGCAGTTCCAGGGCACCGGCACCATCGTCGTCAAGACGCACGGCAAGCCCGTGGTGCTGCCGGTCACCCCGACCACCTTCGCCGACTGCAACGCGGTGGTGGCCTGGTCGGCGGCCTCCCAGGTGATCGTCTCCAGCCAGGTCCGCATGCGCCGCAACGCCTACCTGGGTGACACCGGCGAAAGCGTCAACCTGCAGTTCCGGGGCGCGCCCGGCAACTTCATCGTCGTCCAGCCGTACGAGGTCTGAGGGAGCCCGTCATGAACCAGCCGCTCGCGGGCTTCGCTCCCGCGCCCGTCACCGCCCGCATGGAGAACCACGGCGACCACATGCTCAAGGTCGCCATGCAGACCGGCAACGACCTCTTCGCGCGGGTCGGGTCGATGGTCGCCTACGAGGGCTTCGTCCAGTACGAGCCCAACCCGCCGGCCGTGCGCCAGATCGCCCGCGACTGGATCACCGGTGAGGGCGCTCCGCTGATGAAGTGCTCCGGGGACGGACTGCTCTACCTCGCCGACTACGGCGCCAACGTCGTCGTGATCAACCTCAACGGCGACGGCATCTCCGTCAACGCCACCAATCTGCTCGCCTTCGACGCCCACCTCAGCTGGGGCGTGGAGCGGGTCAAGGGGCTGGCCAAGTTCGCCGGGCAGGGCCTGTGGAACACGCGGATCACCGGGCAGGGCTGGGTCGCGCTGACCTCCCGGGGCACGCCGATCGTCGTCGACTGCGGCGGCGAGGACGAGACCTACGTCGACCCGGACGCGCTCGTCGCCTGGTCGCCGAACCTGAAGGTCAAGGGCAAGCGCAGCTTCAAGGCGCAGTCGCTGATCGGCCGGGGCAGCGGCGAGGCCTACCAGATGGCCTTCTCCGGACAGGGCATCGTCGTCGTCCAGCCCAGTGAGGACAGCACCGACCGCCTGCGGTTCCGGGGCTGAGGGGGAGTCAGAACACGCCATGCAGAGCCCGATCTTCGCCTACAACGACAACCAGACGCAGGAGCGCTGGAGCCTCCAGAACTCGCAGCTGCTCCGGGTCGTCCTGGAGGGCAACGACGACATCCTGGCCCGCAAGGGCACCATGGTCGCCTACCAGGGCCTGGTCGAGTTCGACGCCGAGTACCGCAGCGGCAACCAGCAGCGCGCGCGTGCGTACACCGGCGAGGGCCTGGACCTGATGCGCTGTCACGGACAGGGCACGGTCTACCTGGCCAACCTCGCCCAGCACGTGCACCTCATGGACGTCGAGCCGGAGGGGCTGACCGTCGACAGCTCCTACGTCCTCGCCATGGACTCCTCGCTGCACCACGAGGTCGTCGCCGTCGACAGCCTCTACGGCATCTCCGGCTCCGGGAAGTACCAGCTGAACATCACCGGGCGCGGCCGGGTCGCCCTGATGACCTCGGGCGCGCCGCTGCTGATGCAGGTCACCCCGGACCGGTACGTCAACTGCGACGCCGACGCGATCGTCGCCTGGTCGACCGGGCTGCGGGTGCAGATGCAGGCCCAGACGCACTCCTCCGGGGTGTGGCGCCGGCGCGGCAACACCGGGGAGGGCTGGGAGCTGAGCTTCATGGGCTCCGGGTTCGCCCTGGTGCAGCCCAGCGAGCTGCTGCCGCCGCAGAACGCGCAGATCCAGGGCATCGCCGGCCAGTGGGGGATGGGCCAGCAGGGCGCGCGGGGCCAGAACCGCGGCAACGTCTGGAGCTGACCGGGTGAACGGGTGAGGGGGCGACCGCCCGGCGGCCGCCCCTCCTCGCCTTCACCCGGTCACAGCCGTGCGCGGGTCGCTTCCAGCAGTTGGCGGACCGAGCCGTCGGCCACGCCCGCGACCTCCTCGTAGGAGAACCAGCGCAGGTCCAGGGACTCGTCGCTGATCGCCTCGACGGCGCCGGGCGGGGCCAGCGCCGCGTACTGGACGTCGTAGTGCGTGTGGCACGGCGGCGGGATGGGGTGCCGGTCCAGGCGCACCGGGCCGCCGGGCAGCAGGGTCAGCCCCGCCATGCCCGACTCCTCGGTCGCCTCGCGCAGCGCGGCCGCCGCCAGGGTGGCGTCGCCCGGCTCGCAGTGGCCGCCCATCTGCAGCCACATCCGCAGCTTCCGGTGCAGGGTGAGCAGCACCCGGCTGCGCTCCGGGTCGATCACCAGGGCGCTCGCCGTCACATGGCCCGAGTGGCAGGCCTTCCAGATGCCGTCCGGGTGGGCCGCCAGATGGTCCAGGTAGGACTGGCGCAGCTCGTCCTGGCCCTCGTGCCCCTTGAGGACGAGGACCGCGTCGTCGTACAGGCTCACTCGGCGTCGTCGCCCTTGGCCTCGCCGGGCTCGCCGTCGTCCTTCTTGCGCAGGTCGGGCTTGTCCGCCGCCTCGCCGAGGATCTTGTCCAGCTCGGAGAAGTCCAGCTGCTCGCGGTGGACGAAGCCGTCCGGGTCGTCCAGGTCGGTCGCCGTCGGCAGCATGTCCGGGTGGTGCCACAGGGCGTCCCGGCCGTCGGTGCCGCGCGCGTCCGCGAGCGAGGCCCACAGGCGCGAGGCGTCGCGCAGCCGGCGCGGGCGCAGCTCCAGGCCGATCAGCGTGGCGAACGTCTGCTCCGCCGGGCCGCCGGTCGCACGGCGGCGGCGCAGGGTCTCACGCAGCGCGTCGGCGGACGACAGACGCGGTTTCGCGGCCGCGTGGACCACCGCGTCCACCCAGCCCTCCACGAGCGCCAGAGCGGTCTCCAGGCGGGCCAGGGCGGCCTTCTGCTCGGGCGTGTCCTCGGGCTGGAACATGCCCTGCTGGAGCGCGTCCTGCAACTGCTCGGGGTTCTGCGGGTCGAACTGGCCGACCACGTCCTCCAGCTTCGCGGTGTCGACCTTGATGCCGCGGGCGTAGCCGTCGACCGCGCCGAACAGGTGCGAGCGCAGCCACGGCACGTGCGCGAACAGGCGCTGGTGGGCGGCCTCGCGCAGGGCCAGGTAGAGCCGTACCTCCTCCAGGGGCACGCTCAGGTCCTTGCCGAACGCCTCCACATTGGCCGGCAGCAGCGCGGCCTTGCGGGCCGGGCCGAGCGGCAGGCCGATGTCGGTGGAGCCGACGACCTCGCCCGCGAGCACGCCGACGGCCTGCCCGATCTGCGTGCCGAACATGGCGCCGCCCATGGAGCGCATCATGCCGATCAGCGGGCCCGCCATGGCCTGCATCTCCTCGGGCAGCACATCGCCCATGGCCGCGCCGACCCGCTCGGCGACCGGGTCGACCAGCTCCTGCCAGGCGGGCAGGGTCGCCTCGACCCACTCCGCGCGCGACCAGGCGACCGCGGAGGCGGAGCCGGACGGCAGGGACGTCACGTCGTCCAGCCACAGGTCCGCGAGGCGCACGGCGTCCTCGACCGCCTTGCGCTCGCTGGGGCCCACGCTGGCGTCCTTGGTGCCGTCCGCGGTGCCCTGGGCGACCGTCTGGCGGGCGATCTGCTTGGCCATGTCCCAGTTCACCGGGCCGCCCTCGTAGGAGAGCATCTGGCCCAGCTGCTGGAACGCGGCACCGAGATCGGTGGGGTTCAGCGAGCCGAACATGGCTGCGAGCGGATTGTCGGCGCCGGGGCCGCCAAAGCCACCGGCTCCGGGCATACCGCCGAAACCGAACGGGTTGGCCGGTCCCTGCCCACCACCGCTCTGCTGGTCCTTCTTCTTGCCCTCGTCGCCGTCCTCCGGCTCCTCCGGCGGAAGGCCGAAACCGAATGGGGTGTCACTCACGGGATTCCTCGGCTGGTAAGGCCACCGGTCTTCTCCGGCGGCGCGGCTGCCCGACAACACCACCCAGCGTAGACACCCGGACCCGATCGGGCCTCGGTGCTTCGCCCGCGGAAGGCCTGCGGCAGGATGGATGCACCTCGTACGCGCGCGTCACTCACGCCCGTACAGAAGACAACCGCTGGAGATGCCGGGTGAGTTCCCCAGATCCGCAGGTTCGCGCAGCGCGAAACCAGTCAGCCCCGTCCGCCGGGCACACTCCCGCCGTGCGCGGGCCCGTCGTCGCGGTCACGGGCGCCGCGACCGGCGTGGGCGCCCTGCTCACCGCGCGGCTCGCCGCGTCCAAGGAGGTCAGGCGGGTCATCGCGATCGACGAGCGGCGCGGGGAGTGCGCCGAGGCACAGTGGCATGTCCTGGACGTCCGCGATCCGGCCATCGCGGACCGGCTGCGCGGCGCCGACGTGGTCGTCCACCTCGCCCTCGACCTGGACCTGGGCAGCGACGCGGCCGCGCGGACCGCTTACAACGTCCGGGGGACGCAGACCGTGCTGACCGCCGCCGCGGCGGCCGGGGTGCACCGGGTGGTGCTGTGCACCTCCGCCATGGTCTACGGCGCGCTGCCGGACAACGAGCTGCCCCTGTCGGAGGACGCCGAGCTGCGGGCGACCGCCGAGGCCACCGGCGTCGGCGATCTGCTGGAGATCGAGCGCCTGGCGCGGCGCGCGCCCCGGGCGCACCCCGGCCTGAACGTCACCGTGGTGCGGCCCGCCCTGCTCGTCGGCGGCACGGACACCGCGCTGACCCGGTACTTCGAGTCGCCGCGGCTGCTGGTCGTGGCCGGATCGCGGCCCGCGTGGCAGTTCTGCCACGTCGAGGACCTGTGCGCCGCCCTGGAGTACGCCGTGCTGGAGAAGGTCGACGGGGAACTGGCCGTCGGCTGCGACGGCTGGCTGGAGCAGGAGGAGGTCGAGGAGCTCAGCGGCATCCGGCGGATGGAGCTGCCCTCGGCGGTCGCGCTCGGCGCGGCGGCCCGGCTGCACCGGATCGGGCTCACCCCGTCTCCGGCCGGGGACCTGGCGTACACGATGTACCCGTGGGTGGTCAGCGGCAGCCGGCTGCACGATGCCGGGTGGCGGCCGCGGTGGACCAACGAGCAGGTGCTCGCCGAGCTGCTGGAGGAGGTGGCCGGGCGGCACACGGTGGCCGGCCGGCGGCTGGGGCGCAAGGACGCGACGGCGGCGGGGGCCGCGGGCGCGACGGTGGCGCTGCTGGGCGCCGCGGCCGTGGTGCGCCGGGCCCGCAAGGCCCGGCGGCGCTGACGGCGGTGGCGGCCGGACCGCTGTAGGAGCGTCCAAAGCGGGCCGCGCCCGTGCCGGGCGAACCTCGTATTCCTCGCTGTCACACCCGTGCGGCACGATGGGGGCATGGCTGAGACGAGTGGGCATCGTGGGGAGTCGGCGGCGGCGGATCCCATCAGGCTGATCGCGGTGCGGGAGACCGCGCTCTCGGTGGACGAGGTGTTCGGCGCGGTCGGGGACGCGGCGGCCGGCGGGATAGCGCTGTTCGTGGGCACGGTGCGCAATCACGACGGCGGCGCCGACGTGGACGCGCTCGGGTACTCCTGCCACCCCAGTGCCGAGTCCGAGATGCGGCGGATCGCCGAGAAGGTCGCCGCCGACTACCCGGTGCGGGCCCTGGCCGCCGTGCACCGGGTCGGGGAGCTGGCGGTCGGGGACCTCGCGGTGGTCGTCGCCGTGGCCTGTCCGCACCGGGCGGAGGCCTTCGACGCCTGCCGCAAGCTGATCGACGACCTCAAGCACGAAGTGCCCATCTGGAAGCACCAGAAGTTCTCGGACGGGACCGAGGAATGGGTGGGGGCCTGCTGACGCCCCACCCGTTCGGCTCACCGAGCGGGCCCGTCACTCCCGGCCCACTGCTCTTTCCGGTTGCGTAACCGGCCCCCGCACGTGAGCGTTGTCGGTGCGGACGGTTAATCTGCTGATCAGTCAGTTGCGGACGCTCAGGGTTGGGAGGTCGGCATGGGCGCGCTTGTCTGGCTGTTGATTCCGCTGGTGGCCGCGGTCGGCGGCGGGCTGTGGGGCAGTTGGGCCAACCGGACGCGCAAGGTGCGCAGTGACGGCCCCGAGCTCGACGGGTACGCCCGGTTCCGGGCGGCGATGGAGAAGTCCCACTCGGGCGCGGGCGGCGCCTGAGGAGGGTGCCCTGACGGTGCGCCGACAGGGGCGTCACGTACTGTCGAGGCATGCCACGCCGCACCGCGACGATGCTCGCCTCGACCCTGATGCTGATCGCGCTCCTGTGCGCCGGGATGCTCATTCCCGCGCCGTACTCGGAGATGTCTCCCGGACCGACGGTGAACACGCTCGGGGAGCACCAGGGCGAGCCGGTGCTGCAGATCTCCGGGCGCAGGACGTATCCGACGGACGGCCATCTGAACATGACCACCGTGCGGGTGACCGGCGTGGACTTCCGGATGAACCTGGTGGAGGCCGTCTACGGCTGGCTGTCGCGCGACAGCAAGGTGGTGCCGCACGACACGCTCTACCCGAAGGGGACGACGGAGGAGCAGTCCTCCCAGCAGAACGCGGAGGAGTTCAGCCAGTCCCAGGAGAGCGCCAAGGTCGCCGCGCTCAAGCAGCTGAACGTCCCCGTGAAGTCCTGGGTGATCGTCTCCACCGTGGTCAAGGACTCCCCGGCCCAGGGCAGGCTGCACGCCGGTGATGTGATCAAGGCCGTCGACGGCGCCGAGGTCAAGCAGCCCTCCGACGTGGCCAAGCTGGTCACCAAGCACAAGCCGGGGCAGAAGGTCGTCTTCACCGTCGTGCCCGCCAAGGAGCAGGCCGCCGCCGAGAAGGCCCACAAGACGGCCACGACCACGCAGGACGTGACGATCACCACGGCCGCCTCCGACGACAGCGGCCCCAAGCGGGCCATCGTCGGGATCTCGGCCGGGACCGACCACACCTTCCCGTTCAGCATCGACATCAAGCTCGCCGACGTCGGCGGTCCGAGCGCCGGTCTGATGTTCGCGCTCGGCATCTACGACAAGCTCACCCCGGGCAGCCTGACCGGCGGCAAGTTCGTGGCCGGCACCGGCACCATCGACGACAGCGGCACGGTCGGCCCGATCGGCGGCGTCGACATGAAGACCCTTGGCGCGCGCGGCCAGGGCGCCCAGTACTTCCTGACGCCGGCCGACAACTGCGCGGAGGCCGCCGCGGACAAGCCGAGCGGGCTCACCCTGGTCAAGGTGAAGACGATCAAGGACGCGCTGGGCGCGCTCAAGGACATCCGCAGCGGGGACACCGCGGCGCTGCCCCTGTGCGGCGCCAAGGGCTGATTCGCGGGGCACGGCCGCACGGCCCCCGGCACGGCTGGGGGCGCCCGTCCGACCGGGGCGCCCCCACCGCCGTACCGCGGAACCGGATCAGTCGGCGAACGTCGCCGCCAGCGCCTCCGCGAGGCCCGGCACCAGGTCCGGGCCGGTCAGGACCTCCGTGGCGGAGTCCTTCTCGCGCAGCCGCAGCGCGGACTCGCGGGCGCCGTCGCGCAGCACCGCCACCGTCATCCGGACCTCCTGGCGCTCGGGGTGGTCGGCCACCCACTTGGCCAGCTTGGCCTCGCTGAGGTTCTGCGGGACCTGTGCCTCGGCGGACGGCGGCAGCATCAGCCGCTCCACCGCGAGCGCGCAGCCGACCACCGCGTCCGGCCAGGCGATGGTGGCGAGGAACTCGTCGAGCGGCTTGCCGGAGGGGATCTCGTCCTGCTCGATCGGGGTGAGACCGGTGGTCTCGGACTCGTCCTCGAGGCCCAGCTGGGCCGCGAGCGCGGGTTCCTGGCTGCGCAGCCGGGCGGTGTCGACGAGGGCGAAGAGGCGAGCGGGCTGGTCCCAGCCGAGGCCGGAGACGTACTCGTCGATCTCGAGTACGGCCCGGGTGAGCGGGCTCGCTGCCATGGGAGTGTTGGACATGGGCACAATCCTGCCTGGTTCCCCACCGGAATCGGGAACCGAGCAGGGTCTGGGTAAGTTGCATAGATGTCGGCCCGCGATCACGGGGGGCCACCAGGGGTCCGCGACCACGGGGACCTGATGGATCGAGAGCGAACTTCGAGGGGCGCACCTTGGCTTTCCAGATGCCGGACCGCGGCCAGGGTCCCAGGGGCCCACGGACCGGGACGGGCCGTCCGTCCCGGCGGGTCAGGGCCCTCATCCTGACGCTCGGTGTGCTCGCCGTCCTCGGCATGGCGTTCAGCATGTTCGCCGGCTTCTGGACGGACTGGCTGTGGTACCGGTCGGTGCACTACTCGTCCGTGTTCACCACCACGCTGTGGACCAAGATCGGCCTGTTCTTCGTCTTCGGTCTGCTCACCGCGTTCACGGTCGGCCTGAACATCTGGCTCGCGCACCGGCTGCGGCCCCCGCTGAGCGCCATGTCCATGGAGCAGCAGAACCTGGACCGCTACCGGATGGGCCTCGCGCCGTACAAGACCTGGCTGCTGGTCGCGATCAGCGCCCTGGTCGGGCTGATCGCGGGCGCCTCGGCCGCCGGCCAGTGGCGTACGTGGCTGATGTGGGTGAACGGCGTCCCCTTCCACCAGAAGGACCCCCAGTTCCACCTCGACATCTCCTTCTACGCCTTCGAGCTGCCCTGGTACCGGTTCCTGCTGGCCTTCGGCTTCGCCGCCGTGATCCTCGGCCTGATCGCCGCCGCCTTCACCCACTACCTGTACGGCGGGCTGCGCGTCACCAGCCCCGGCGCGCGCGCCACGGCCGCCGCGACCGGGCACCTCTCGGTGCTCCTCGGTCTCTTCGTCGCGCTGAAGGCGGTCGCCTACTGGCTCGACCGGTACGGCCTCGCGGTGAAGTCCAGCGGCTTCAGGTCCGGCGACTGGACCGGTCTGCGCTATGTCGACGCCAACGCCTATCTGCCGGCCAAGACGATCCTGTTCTGCATCGCCGTCATCTGCGCGCTGCTGTTCTTCGCGACCCTGTGGCGGCGCACCTGGCAGCTGTCCGTCATCGGCTTCGGCCTGATGGTGCTGTCGGCGATCCTGATCGGCGGGCTGTACCCGGCGATCGTGCAGAAGTTCCAGGTCCAGCCCAACGAGCAGGCCAAGGAAGCCCCGTACGTCCAGAAGAACATCGCGGCGACCCGCAAGGCGTACGGCATCGACGACACCCAGGTCGTCAAGTACGAGGGCAAGCCCGCCACCGAGGACGACGCCAAGCTGCGCGCGGACGCGGACGACGCGGCGAGCATCCGGATCATGGACCCGAACATCGTCTCGCCGACGTTCCAGCAGGCGCAGCAGGTGAAGGACTACTACGGGTTCCCGGCCAACCTGGACGTCGACCGGTACCCCACCAAGGACGGCAAGCTCCAGGACACCGTCATAGGCGTGCGCGAGCTGAACCTCAAGGGCAAGGGGATCAAGCACAACTGGATCAACGACCACTTCCGCTACACGCACGGGTACGGCGTGGTCGCCGCCAAGGGCACCGAGGCCGACGACGGCGAACCCGTCTTCACCGAGTACAACCTGCCGCCCGAGGGCGATCTGGGCACCTACCAGCCGCGGGTCTACTACGGAGAGAAGACCACCACCTACTCCATCGTCGGCGGTCCCCAGAAGGAGATCGACTACTCCACCGACGACCACGGCGAGAAGACCACCAGTTACACCGGCAAGAGCGGCGTCAACCTCGACAACCCGGTCAACCGGGCCGCGTACGCGGTGGCGTTCAACGAGCCGCAGATCCTCTACTCGGGCGCGATCGGCAAGGGCTCGCGGATCCTGTACAACCGCACGC
Source organism: Streptomyces misionensis (assembly GCF_007896895.1). Classification (GTDB taxonomy): domain Bacteria; phylum Actinomycetota; class Actinomycetes; order Streptomycetales; family Streptomycetaceae; genus Streptomyces; species Streptomyces misionensis_A. The sequence continues at coordinate 20,273 of NZ_VOGW01000087.1, forward strand.
CCAAGGAGCGCGTCGAGGCGGTCGCCCCCTGGCTGACCATCGACGGCGACACCTACCCGGCCGTCGTCGACGGCCGCATACAGTGGATCGTCGACGCCTACACGACGTCGAACGCCTACCCGTACTCCTCCCGTACCACCCTCGGCGACACCACGGCCGACTCGCTGACCACCGGCAGGGACGACCGCAGCGTGGTCGCCCAGCAGAACCGGGTCAACTACATCCGCAACTCGGTGAAGGCGACCGTCGACGCGTACACCGGCGAGGTCAAGCTCTACCAGTGGGACACCCAGGACCCGGTGCTGAAGACCTGGATGAAGGCGTTCCCCGGCACGGTGCAGCCGAAGAGCGCCATCTCGCCGGAGCTGCTGTCCCATCTGCGGTACCCGCAGGACCTGTTCAAGGTCCAGCGCGAACTGCTCACCCGCTACCACGTGACGGACGCGCAGACCTTCCTCACCGGCAGCGAGGTGTGGCAGGTGCCGGCCGACCCGACCAACAAGTCGGGCGACGCGGTGCCGCCGTACTACCTGAGCATGAAGATGCCCGGCCAGAGCGGCCAGGCGTTCTCGCTGTCGACCACGTTCACGCCGGCCGGCCGGTACAGCCTCAGCGCCTTCATGTCGGTCGACTCCGAGGCGGACAGCGGCGATTACGGCAAGATCAGAATCCTGAAGCTGCCCACCAGCCAGACGGTCGACGGACCCAAGCAGGTGCAGAGCCAGTTCAACTCCGAACAGGACATCGCCGCCGCCATCAAACTCCTCAAGGGCGGCGACTCGGAGGTGGAGTACGGCAATCTGCTGACCGTGCCGCTGGACGGCGGACTGCTCTATGTGGAGCCGGTCTACGTACGCGGCGGTGGACTCAAACTCCCGTTGCAGCGCAAGGTGTTGGTGACCTACGCGGGCAAGCCCCCCGCGTTCGAGAACACGCTCGGCGAGGCACTGGACAAGATCTTCGGCAAGCAGGGCGACACGACCGCGCCGCCGGACACCGGCGCCGCCGCCCCGCCCGCGTCCGCCGACCCGACGGTCCAGCAGGCTCTGGCCGACGCCCAGAAGGCCTTCGACGCGGGACAGAAGGCGCTGAAGCAGCCGGACGGCCCGGACTGGGGCGCCTACGCCAAGGCGCAGAAGGACCTCAAGTCCGCGCTGGAGCGCGCCGAGAAGGCGGAGCACGAGGCCGCGGGCACGAAGGGCGGGAAGAAGGGCTGATCGAGGCCGCCTCGCGTCGTGATACGGTTGAGGAACAACGACGCGGGGTGGAGCAGCTCGGTAGCTCGCTGGGCTCATAACCCAGAGGTCGCAGGTTCAAATCCTGTCCCCGCTACTGCAATCGAAGGCCCGGATCCTCAAGGGATCCGGGCCTTCGTGGTGTGCGGACACGTATCGGGGCGGGATCGGGGAAGGCGTTACGGCCGCGCCGCCGTGAGGAGTTGGGCGGTGTGTGTTTGACTTGTCGTCCTGTGGGCATGTCGACAAAACGCTGAAGTGACCTCACGGGGTGGGGTATACCGGGTGTACCCAGGTTGCGGGTGGTGCGACGATGGACGTTATGGGGGACAAGGCAACTCTGTTCGAGTCAGGGCGATTTGTACAGAATTTCGGTGAGGGGCCGGCCCGCGACGAGGTGGGTGACATGGCCGACGCCGCCGACGAGGTGCGCCTCGCGCTCGCCGCACGCGGCGGTGACGCGGAGGCCGCCAGCGTCCTCGGCGCCATGCTGCTGCGCCGCGGCGACCTCGAAGGAGCCGAACCCCATCTGCGGGCCGCCACCGCGGCCGGTGACCGGGCCGCCGCCAACAACCTGGGCGTCCTGCTGCACCAGCGCGGCTACCCCGACGAGGCCGCCGGCTGGTGGCGCATCGCCGCCGTCGCCGGTTCCGCCGCCGCCGGGCACGCGCTCGGCCGCTACCACCGCGAACGCGGCGACGAGCCCGCCGCCGAGTACTGGCTGCGCCAGTCCGCCGAGCAGGGCCACGTCCTCGGCATCTACGCCCTCGCCGACCTGCTGGAGCACCGCGGGGACGCCACCGCCGGGCGCTGGATGCGGCTCGCCGCCGAGCGCGGGCACCGGGAGGCCGCCTACCGGGTGGCGCGCGCCCTCGACCGCGGGACCGGACGCTTCGCCGACGAGCACGAGACCGGGCGCCGGGACGGGAGCGGGAGCGACGAGGCCGCGGAGGAGGCCGAGGAGGCCGAGCAGTGGTACCGGCAGGCCGCCGCGCGCGGTCACCGGCGGGCCGCCCTGCAGCTCGGGGCGATCCTGGAGCAGCGCGGCGAGCTGAAGGAGGCCGGGCGCTGGTACCTGACCGCCGCCAAGGACGGCGAGCCGCGTGCCGCCTGCGCCCTCGGCTTCCTGCTGCGGGACGCCGGGGACACCGAGAGCGCGGCCGTGTGGTGGCTGCGCGCGGCCCAGGAGGGCGACGGCAACGCGGCCAACGCGCTCGGCGCGCTGCACGCCGAGCGCGGCGAGACGCAGACCGCCGAGCGCTGGTACCGGGCCGCGCTGGACGCGGGCGACGACAACGGCGCCTACAACCTCGCCCTGCTCTGCGTCGAGCAGGGGCGCACCGCGCAGGCCGAGCAGTGGTACCGGCGCGCCGCCTACGCCGGGCACCGGGAGGCCGCCAACGCGCTGGCCATCCTGCTGCTCCAGGTCGGCGACACCTCCGGCGCCGAGCCCTGGTTCTCCAAGGCGGCCGAGGCCGGCAGCGTGGACGCGGCCTTCAACCTCGGCATCCTGTACGCCGGGCGCGGCGAGGAGGCGATGGCGCTGCGCTGGTACGAGCGGGCGGCCGCCGCCGGGCACACCGAGGCCGCGCTCCAGGTCGGCATGGCCCGGCTGCGCGAGGGCGACGAGCGGGCGGCGGAACGGCATCTGCGCTGCGCCGCGGGGGGCGGCAGCGCGGAGGCGGCATACCGGCTGGCCGCCCTGCTGGACGCCCGCCGGCCGCCGCGGCCCGCGCACGAGCTGGGGGAGAGCGCGCACGAGAAGGCCGAGTGCGAGGAGTGGTACGAGCGGGCCGCGCAGCAGGGGCACCGGCGTGCCCAGGTGCGGGTCGGCATGCTCGCCTCCGCGCGGGGCGACGTGGTGGAGGCGGCGCGCTGGTACCGGGCGGCGGCCGAGGCCGGGTCGCGCAACGGCGCCTTCAACCTCGGGCTGCTGCTGGCGCGGGAGGGGAGCGAGCCGGAGGCCGTGGTGTGGTGGACGCGGGCGGCGGACGACGGGCACGGGCGCGCGGCGCTGCGGCTCGCGCTCGTCTGCGCGCGCCGGGGCGAGCTGGCGGAGGGGCAGCGCTGGGCGGCCCGGGCGGCGGAGCTGGGCCCGGCGGAGGTCACGGAGCGGGCGGGGCGGCTGCGGGACGCGCTGCGGGAGGAACTGTCGGCGTGAGTGGCCCTGGTCACTCGCCCCCGAATGGATTTGCTTCCGTCGGCTTCCCTCGCGTAATGTCGAGTTCATCGACGCGGGGTGGAGCAGCTCGGTAGCTCGCTGGGCTCATAACCCAGAGGTCGCAGGTTCAAATCCTGTCCCCGCTACTGAAGGCTGAGGGCCGGAATCCAGAAATGGGTTCCGGCCCTCAGTCGTATGCGGGCAGCCGCAGGCGGCCTTGAGCGGGCGGCCGTCCGCGGGTGCGGCCCTGGGCGGGCGCCAAAACGGGTGCGGCCCTGCGCGGGCGCAAAAAAAAGAGGGGGCTCGCGGCCCCCTCGATCACTCCCCGAGTGCTTGCGTCATGCGCCGGCGCACTCCGGGCACAGCCCCCGGTACGTCACCTCGACGTCCGACACCGTGAAGCCGAAGCGCTCGGTGTCGGGGAGGTCGGCGAGCGGATTGCCCGTCGGGTGGACGTCCCGGATCGCGCCGCAGTGGGCGCAGACCAGGTGGTGGTGCGGCCGGTGCGCGTTCGGGTCGTACCGCTTGGCGCGCTTGTCCGTCGTGACTTCCAGCACCTCGCCGAGGGTGACCAGCTCACCGAGGGTGTTGTAGACGGTCGCCCGGGAGATCTCCGGGAGCTTCGCGACAGCCCGCGCATGGACCTCGTCGGCTGTCAGATGGACGTGCTCGCCGTCGAGGACCTCGGCCACCACGCGTCGCTGCGCGGTCATCCGCCATCCGCGTCCACGCAGTCGTTCCAGAAGGTCGCTCATGGCTACCAGCCTAACAGCAAGGTGGACCAGGACGGGAATAGGTGTGAGTTTGGAATCCTATTTGACTTGGACTGAGTCCAATGTAGGATCGGACTCGGCTTTGGCCAAGGGACAGGATTGGCCGGCGATGACGCAGGAGGCGCACGTGACGCAGGGACCGCTCACCACGGAGGCCGGTGCTCCGGTGGCCGACAACCAGAACAGCGAGACGGCGGGCGTCGGCGGCCCCGTCCTGGTCCAGGACCAGCTGCTGCTGGAGAAGTTGGCGCACTTCAACCGCGAGCGCATCCCGGAGCGGGTCGTGCACGCGCGCGGCGCCGGGGCCTACGGCACCTTCACCGTGACCGCCGACGTGACGCCGTACACCCGCGCCGCCTTCCTCTCGGAGATCGGCAAGGAGACCGAGGTCTTCCTGCGCTTCTCCACCGTGGCCGGGAACCTGGGCGCGGCGGACGCCGTGCGCGACCCGCGCGGTTTCGCGCTGAAGTTCTACACCGAGGAGGGCAACTACGACCTCGTCGGCAACAACACCCCGGTCTTCTTCATCCGGGACGCGATCAAGTTCCCCGACTTCATCCACACCCAGAAGCGCGACCCCTACACCGGCAGCACGGAGGCCGACAACGTCTGGGACTTCTGGAGCCTGTCGCCCGAGTCGACGCACCAGGTGACCTGGCTGTTCGGCGACCGCGGCATCCCGGCGTCGTACCGGCACATGGACGGCTTCGGCTCGCACACCTTCCAGTGGAACAACGAGGCCGGCGAGGTCTTCTGGGTCAAGTACCACTTCAAGACCGACCAGGGGATCAAGAACCTCACCGCCGAGGAGGCGGCCGTCCTCGCCGGCCGGGACCCCGACTCGCACCAGCGCGACCTGCGGGAGGCGATCGAGCGGGGCGAGTTCCCGAGCTGGACCGTGGGTGTGCAGATCATGCCGGCGGCGGACGCGGCGACCTACCGCTTCAACCCCTTCGACCTGACCAAGGTGTGGCCGCACGCGGACTACCCGGTCATCGAGATCGGCAAGCTGGAGCTGAACCGCAACCCGCAGAACGTCTTCGCCGAGGTCGAGCAGTCGATCTTCAGCCCCTCGCACTTCGTGCCGGGCATCGGCCCCTCGCCGGACAAGATGCTCCAGGGCCGGCTCTTCGCCTACGGCGACGCGCACCGCTACCGCGTCGGCATCAACGCCGACCACCTGCCGGTCAACCGTCCGCACGCCACCGAGGCGCGCACCCACTCCCGCGACGGCCACCTCTACGACGGCCGGCACGGCGGCGCCAAGAACTACGAGCCCAACAGCTTCGGCGGGCCGCAGCAGACCGGGCGGGCGCTGTGGGCGTCGTACGACGGTTTCACCGCCGGCACCGGTGACCACCCGACTCCGCGGCACGCCGAGGACGACGACTTCGTGCAGGCCGGCAACCTCTACCGGCTGATGACGGAGGAGGAGAAGGAGCGCCTGATCGGCAACCTGGCCGGGGCGATCTCCCAGGTCTCCCGCGAGGACATCGCGGAGCGCGCGATCGGCAACTTCGCGGCCGCGGACGCCGACTTCGGCAAGCGGCTGGAGGCGGCGGTGCGCGCGCTGCGCGGCTGAGCCGGCGGCACACACCCGTCTGCCGGGCGGGCCGGATCCCCAGGTGCTCGGGGTCCGGCCCGCTTCGCGTGCGCGGGATCGCGGCCGGCTCGTCGGAGCCGGGCCGCGGCCGGACGACCCCGGGAGCCGGACCTCGGCCGGGTGCGGCCCCGGAGCCGGGCCGCGGAGGCGGAGCCGGGCCTCAGAAGCGGGTCCGGGCCAGTCCGGCGGGCTCCCGGTCCGGCATCCAGCAGCGGATGATGTCCCGGACCGAGACGATTCCGGCGACCTCGCCGTGGTCCAGGACGATCAGATGCCGGAAGCCTCCGTGGGCCATGGCCCTGGCGGCCTCCTCCAGCGTCCAGGTCGGCGCGGCGAAGACGACGTCGGTGGTGGTGTGCGCGTGGACGCGCTCGGTGTCGGGGTTCTGGCCGAGGCCGACGGAGTCGAGGACGTCGCGCTCGGTGAGGATGCCGATGCCGCCGGCGTCCGGATCGAGGACGACGGCGGCACCGATGCGCCGGGCGGACATCAACGTGGCTGCTTCACGGAGGGTGTGGGCGGGGCCGAGGGTGAGGATCACCGTGCTCATGGCGTCGCGGACCAGCATGGGTGGGGCCACCTCCTGGGGGGAACCGGGAACCTTGTCCCCGAATTCACAAATTCACAAGTGGGGGTGGTCTCAGAGTCTCAGGTCAAGGCCAGGCCAACAAGAGGGCGCACGCGGACCGCCGGGGGGCGTGCGCAAGCGCCCCGTTCGTCTCACTGGCGCCGGTTGAGGTACCCCAGCATCTCGTCGTGCAGCAGGCCGTTGGAGGCCGCCGCGTTGCCGCTGTGCGGGCCCGGGCGGCCGTCGAGCCCGGTGAAGGTGCCGCCGGCCTCCGTGACGACGATGGCGTTGGCGGCCATGTCCCACAGCGACAGCTCCGGCTCCGCGCAGAGGTCCACGGAGCCCTCGGCGACCATCATGTACGGCCAGAAGTCCCCGTACCCCCGGGTGCGCCAGACCTGGCGGGTCAGGTCGAGGAAGCCGTCGAGCCGGTCCTGCTCCTCCCAGCCCGACAGGGACGAGTAGGCGAAGGAGGCGTCCGCGAGGGTGTTGACGCCGGAGACGTGGATGCGGGTGGCGGAGGTCAGGTTGCGGCCGGTGAAGGCGCCGTGCCCCTTCGCGGCCCACCAGCGGCGGCCGAGGGCGGGGGCGGAGACGAGACCGACGACGGGCTGGTAACCGCCCTCACCGGCCTCCATCAGCGAGATCAGGGTGGCCCAGACGGGGACGCCGCGCACGTAGTTCTTGGTGCCGTCGATCGGGTCGATCACCCAGCGGCGGGGGCCGGAGCCCTCGATGCCGAACTCCTCGCCGAGGATCGCGTCTCTGGGCCGGGCGCGCTGGAGCTGGCCGCGGATGAGTTCTTCGGCCGCCTTGTCCGCCTCGCTCACCGGGGTCATGTCCGGCTTCGTCTCCACCTTGAGGTCGAGGGCCTTGAAGCGGTCCATCGTGGTGGCGTCGGCCGCGTCGGCGAGGACATGGGCGAGACGGAGGTCGTCGAGGTAGTCCGGCATGTACGTCACGCTATCGGTCGGGGTCGGCGCGGGGCCAGCGAGGGGGCTTTCCGGGCGGTTCGCGGCCGCGGCCGACGGCATCGCGACCGCCAGGGGCCCGCGAAACCGCGCGAGCGGGCACGCGGTGGCCCCTCCCGCCCCCCTTGACACCTCCCGAAAGCCCGTCAAATCTGGCCGGAACGCCCTTCGGTCCAGGGAGGCGAGGATGGCTGCTGCCCGGGAGTCCCTGCTGGACGCCGCTCTCACGGCGCTCGACCGCCGGCCCTGGCCGACGGTGCGGATGGTGGAGGTGGCCGCCGCGGCGGGCGTGTCCCGGCAGACGCTCTACAACGAGTTCGGCGGCAAGGACGGCCTCGCGCGGGCGCTGGTGCGCCGGGCGGCCGACGGGTATCTCGCCGGGGTGGAGCGGGCCCTCGCCGGCACCGGCGGCACCTGGGAGCGGCTCACCGCGACCGCCGAGTGGACGACCACGGCGGCCCAGGGCAACGCGCTGGTCCGGGCGTTGCTCACCGGCTGCTGGAACGAGCGGCTGCCGAGACCGCGGCCCGACGCCCCCCGGGTCCCGGCGCCGCGCCGGGCGGAGCGGCCGCTGCCCACGCCCCCGGAACTGGTCCGGATGGTCCGCGACCGCGCCGTCACCGCGCTCGCCGCACCCGGCACCGGCCGCGCCGCCACCGCCGAACTCGCCCGTTCCTGCGAACTCGTCGTGCGCCTCGCCCTCTCCTGCGTGGCGGCACCACCGGCCGAGGGCGGGGTCGCCGAACTGGTCCGGGCCGTGGCGCCCCGCTCCCCGCGCTGACCCGGGCCCGCCACCCCCCGCGGCGGAACGGCGGTCGGCCCGGGCCGACGCTCACCGCCGAACCGGCGCCCGCGGACCCGGCGCGCCGAATCAGGGCCTCTCGTTCGGATCAGGCCGGACTCGCGGGGCCCGGCACGCGCACCTGCCGCGTTGTCGTCGGTCGCCGACTCCCCCACGCTCGGCTTCGCTCGCGCGGGGGCACCCCCATCGCGTCGACTCCCTCCTCCGCCTCGCATCCGCACGCACCGGACCCCGCTCCCTGATCCGGCCTGATCCGAACGGAAAACCTTAGTGCGCCGAGCCCGACAACTGGAGGCCGACGATGCCCACGATCACGAAGCCGATGGAGACGAGCTTCAGGGTGGAGACCACGTCGCCGAGGAAGACCATGCCGTAGATCGCGGTACCGGTCGCGCCGATGCCGGTCCACACCGCGTAGGCCGGGCCGACGTCGAGCTTGCGCAGGGAGAGGGTCAGCAGACCGAAGCTGCCGAGGGCGAAGGACGCGAAGGCGATCGTCGGCCACAGCCGGGTGAAGCCGTGGGAGAGCTTGAGGCACACGGCGAAGCCGGTCTCCAGCATTCCGGCCACGATGACCAGCAGCCACGCCATGCGCTGTCCTCCCGTTGCTCCGGATCTCCGACCCGGTGTGATTATGCACGCGCGACACCCCCGACCGGGCGAACAACGCGAAGGTCAGTCGCCTTCCGTGCGCTCCCGCGTCGCCAGCAGCCGCCGCAGCGAGTACAGCCGCGCCGGGTCCGCGTGCCCCGCCTGGACCCACGCGTCCAGCGCGCAGTCCGGCTCGTCGTGGCTGCACGCGCGCGGGCAGTCCGCGGTGCCCGGCTCCAGGTCCGGGAAGGCGTGGATGACCCGGGACGGATCGATGTGCGCCAGGCCGAAGGACCGCACCCCCGGGGTGTCGATCACCCAGCCGTCCGCCTCCGCCAGCGGCAGCGCCAGCGCCGACGTGGTGGTGTGCCGGCCGCGCCCCGTCACCGCGTTGACGTGTCCCGTCGTACGCCGCCGCTCCTCGGGCACCAGCGCGTTCACCAGCGTCGTCTTGCCCACGCCGGAGTGGCCCACGAACGCGGTGATCCGGCCCCCCAGATGCTCGCGCACCCGGTCCGCCGCGTCCCCGTTCTCCAGTTCGTCGCGGCTGGTGACCACGTAGGGGATGTCCAGATCGCCGTACAGCTCCAGGAGTTTGTCCGGCGGGGCCAGGTCCGACTTGGTCAGCACCAGCAGCGGTTCGAGTCCGCCGTCGTAGGCCGCGACCAGACAGCGGTCGATCAGCCGGGGCCGGGGCTCGGGGTCCGCGAGGGCGGTGACGATCGCCAGCTGGTCGGCGTTGGCGACCACCACGCGCTCGAACGGGTCGTCGTCGTCCGCCGTGCGCCGCAGCACCGAGGCGCGCGCCTCGATCCGCACGATCCGCGCGAGCGTGTCCTTCCTGCCGGACAGATCGCCGACCAGCGCCACCCGGTCGCCGACCACCGCGGCCTTGCGGCCCAGCTCCCGCGCCTTCATCGCCATCACGACCCGGTCCTCGACCAGGCAGGTCAGCCGCCCGCGGTCCACGGTGAGGACCAGTCCCTCGGCCGCGTCCTCGTGCTTGGGCCGGATGTTGGTCCGCGGCCGGTTGCCCTTGCGGTTGGGGCGCGTGCGGATGTCGTCCTCGTCGGTGTGCTTGCCGTAGCGGCGCATGACGTGTCCCTACTGCCCGAGCATCCCGGTCCACAGCTCGGGGAAGTCCGGCAGGGTCTTCGCCGTCGTCGCGATGTTCTCGATCCGAACGCCCTCGACCGCCAGGCCGATGATCGCGCCTGCGGTGGCCATGCGGTGGTCCTCGTAGGTGTGGAAGGTGCCGCCGTGCAACGGGCGCGGGCGGATGTGCAGACCGTCGGCCGTCTCCGTGACGTCGCCGCCGAGCTCGTTGATCTCCTTGGTGAGCGCGGCCAGCCGGTCCGTCTCGTGCAGCCGCAGATGGGCCACGTTGCGCAGGGTCGAGGGGGAGTCGGCGAGCGCGGCGACGGCCGCGATGCCCGGGGTCAGCTCGCCCACGTCACCGAGGTCGACGTCGATGCCGTGGACCGCCCCGGAACCCGTGAACACCAGCCCGTACTCGGTCAGTTCGCAGGAGCCGCCCATCTCGGTGAAGATCTCGCGCAACCGGTCGCCCGGCTGCGTGGTGCGCTCCGGCCAGTCCGGGATCAGCACCTTGCCGCCCGTCACCAGCGCCGCCGCCAGGAACGGCTGCGCGTTGGAGAGGTCCGGCTCGATCGTCAGGTCCCGGCCGAGCAGCGCGCCCGGCGTCACCCGCCACACGTTCGGCTCGCCGCCCGACTCCGGGGTGTCCACCTGGGCGCCGACCGCGCGCAGCATGTCCACCGTCATCCGGATGTGCGGCATGGACGGCAGCGTCGCGCCCGTGTGCCGGACCTCCACGCCCTGGTTGAAGCGCGGGGCGGACAGCAGCAGCGCGGAGACGAACTGCGAGGAGGAGGACGCGTCGATGGAGACCGGGCCGCCGTCCAGCGCCCCGCCGCCGTGCACGGTCAGCGGCAGCGCGCCCCGGCCGTCGTCGTCGATCCGGGCGCCCAGCGCGCGCAGCGCGTCGATCACGCCGTGCAGGGGACGCTCGTACGACCGCGGGTCGCCGTCGAACCGGACCGGGCCGTCGGCCAGCGCGGCCACCGGGGGCAGGAAGCGCATCACGGTGCCGGCGTTGCCGACGTCCACCCTGGCCGGGCCGTGCAGCCCGGTCGGCAGCACCCGCCAGGCCTCGCCGGCGGCGTCGGAGCCGGCCGCGACGGAGGAGCTGGACGACACCGTCTCCTCGATCTCCACGCCCATGGCCCGCAGCGCGTCCGCCATCAGCAGGGTGTCGCGGGAGCGCAGCGGGCGGCGCAGCCAGCCGGGCTCGGAGGCGAGGGCGGCCAGCACCAGGGCGCGGTTGGTGACCGACTTGGACCCCGGCACGTGGACCGTGGCGTCGACGGCTCCGCTCGCGTGCGGGGCGGGCCAGAGGGCGGAGGAGGCGGTGTTCGGGGCCATGGGCCCACTTTATAAGGCTTTATAGGAAGGGCCGCCGGTCGTCCGCGCCGGGCGGTCTCAGACCTCCAGCAGCCAGCGGCCCCCGCCGATCAGCGAGCACAGCGACACCGCGTGGAACAGGAAGAGCCACAGGCCCGCCGGAACGTGCGTCAGCCGCGCCAGCTGGTCCGCGTCCGAGTCCCCGGCCTCGCCGCGTCCGCGCTTGCGCTGGAGCTCGAACGGCGGCCGTACGCCCCCGAGCAGCAGGAACCACACCACGGCGTACGCGAACGCCGCCTGCACCTGCGGCCCCGTGAGCCAGGACACCAGCAGGAACGCACCGCCCGCGAGCACCACGGTCAGTACGCCGTACGCGTTGCGGATCATCACCAGCATCAGCGCGAGCAGCGCCGTGGCCACCCACAGCAGCAGCGTGATGCGGCCCGTGGCCAGTAGCGCGGCGCCGCCGAGGCCCAGCAGCGAGGGAGCGGTGTAGCCCGCCGCCGCGGTGAGGATCATGCCGAGCCCGTACGGCTTGCCGCGGCTCACCGTGAGCCCGCTGGTGTCCGAGTGCAGCCGGATGCCGGTGAGCTGCCGGCCGGTGAGCAGGGCGATCAGCCCGTGGCCGCCCTCGTGCGCGATGGTGATCGCGTTGCGCGATATCAGCCACAGCGCGCGCGGGGCGATCACCACCAGCGCGGCGGCCAGGGTGGCGAGCACCACCCACAGGGCGGGGTCGGGCTGGGTGCCGGTGAGCCGGTCCCAGAGGCCGGGGAGCGCGGTGGCGGCGAGGTCGTTCATGTCTCGGAGTGGCTCCCTGGGTCGGTGCGGAGTCTGGCAGTGTGGCACGTATGTGCGGACGGTATGCAGCCAGTCGTAGGCCCGAGGACCTCGCCGGAGCGTTCGGGATCGAGAAGTGGGAGCCCGAGGAGGCCCTGGAGCCGGACTACAACGTGGCCCCCACCAAGGAGGTCCACGCCGTGCTCGACCGCCCTCTGAAAGACGCCGACTCGCCGCGCCCGGTTCGCCAGCTGCGCCGGCTGCGGTGGGGGCTCGTGCCGTCCTGGGCCAAGACCCCCGAGGGCGGCGCCCGGATGATCAACGCCCGCGCGGAGACCGTGCACGAGAAGCCCGCCTACCGCCGCGCCTTCGCCGCCCGCCGGTGCATCCTGCCCGCCGACGGTTACTACGAATGGGTGACCGGGCAGCAGGAGCGGGACCTGGAGGTCGAGGGGAAGAAGAAGCGGCCCCGCAAACAGCCGTACTTCGTGCTGCCCGCCGACGGCTCGGTGTTCGCGATGGCCGGCCTCTACGAGTTCTGGCGCGACCGCACGCTGCCCGACGACCACCCCCAGGCCTGGTGGGTCACCTGCTCGGTGATCACCACGGAGGCCGAGCGGACCCCGCTGGCCGTCGCCCCGGCCGAGGGCCCCCGCTCGCTCGCGGACATCCACCCCCGGATGCCGCTGATGCTCACCCCGGACCGCTGGGACGCCTGGCTGGACCCCTCCCGCACCGACCCGGAGGAGCTGCGCGCCCTGCTCGCCCCGCCCCCGCCGGGACTGATGCGCGCCTACCCGGTCGCCACCGCCGTCAGCAACGTCCGCAACAACGGACCGGAGCTGCTGAAGGAGCTGGAGGGCCCGGAAGAGGGCACACTCTTCTAGCGTGATCGAGATTGTCGAGACCGACACCGGAACCGCCCGCATCACCTGGCACCGGGCGACGGACCCCAGGGCCGTCCTCGCGCTGAGCCACGGCGCCGGCGGCGGCATCGAGGCCCGCGACCTCCAGGCCCTCGCGGGTGCCCTGCCCGCGCGCGGCGTGACCGTCGCCCTCGTGGAACAGCCCTGGCGGGTGGCGGGCAAGAAGGTGGCGCCCGCCCCGAAGACGCTGGACGCCGGGTGGCGGGGGATCTGGCCCTCGCTGTCCGGGATGGAGCTGCCGGTGATCTCCGGGGGCCGCAGCGCCGGCGCCCGCGTCGCCTGCCGCACGGCCACGGAGCTGGGCGCCCGCGCGGTGCTCGCGCTGAGCTTCCCGCTGCACCCGCCGGGCAAGCCGGAGAAGTCCCGGGCGGACGAGCTGCTGGGCACCGGCCGGCCCACCCTCGTCGTCCAGGGCGGAGGCGACCCCTTCGGCAGGCCCGCCGAGTTCCCGAAGGGCGACTTCCGGATGGTCGAGGTGCCGTACGGCGATCACGGCTTCGCGGTGCCCAAGCGCGCGGACATCACCCAGGAACGGGCCCTTGAGATCCTCACCGAGGGGGTCGCCGAGTGGACCGCGTCACTCGGGTGACGGCCGGGAATGCCGCGCGGGGCGGCGCTGTTGAGGCGGACAGAAGTGCTGAGGCCTCGGCACCGACCTCGTGGAAAGGAAGTCCGCCGCATGGGTTCGACCATCTGCCCGGCCCGGCAGTCCAGTACCGACCTGGACTGGACGGTGTTCCACGCGCCCAAGGCCGGTCCTATTCGAGGGGCGGCGGGCGAGGGTCGTGTTCTATCCTCCGAAACGAGTGGGACCGGTTTCGGTGCCACCCGGGATCTTGAGGAGGTGGGTCCGGTCACTGGGACCGACGCGGGGACCGACAACGGCGGCCAGGCGGAGCAGCCCGAGGGCCGGGGCACGAGCGCGGAGACGTTCTCCGAGTCGACCGCTGAGCGCAGCGCGCGCTTCGAGCGGGACGCACTCGAATTCCTCGACCAGATGTACTCGGCCGCCCTGCGCATGACGCGCAACCCGGCCGACGCCGAGGACCTCGTGCAGGAGACGTACGCCAAGGCGTACGCGTCCTTCCACCAGTTCCGCGAGGGCACCAACCTCAAGGCGTGGCTGTACCGGATCCTCACCAACACGTTCATCAACTCCTACCGCAAGAAGCAGCGCGAGCCGCAGCGTTCGGCGGCGGAGGAGATCGAGGACTGGCAGCTCGCCCGCGCCGAGTCGCACATGTCGACGGGCCTGCGCTCCGCCGAGTCGCAGGCGCTCGACCACCTGCCCGACTCGGACGTGAAGGAAGCGCTCCAGGCGATCCCCGAGGAGTTCCGCATCGCCGTGTATCTCGCCGATGTCGAGGGGTTTGCCTACAAGGAGATCGCGGACATCATGGGGACACCCATCGGTACGGTGATGTCCCGGCTGCACCGGGGCCGCCGTCAGCTGCGCGGCATGCTGGAGGACTACGCCCGTGAGCGCGGGCTGGTCCCGGCGGGCGCCGGAGAGTCGAACGAAGCGAAAGGCTCGGGCTCATGAGCTGCGGAGAGCCGCACGAGACGGACTGCGGTGAGGTCCTGGACCATCTGTACGAGTTCCTCGACAGCGAGATGCCGGACGTCGATCGCGACAAGTTCCGGCACCACTTCGAGGAGTGCTCGCCCTGCCTGGAGAAGTACGGCCTGGAGCAGGCCGTGAAGAAGCTGGTCAAGCGGTGCTGCGGCCATGACGACGTGCCCGCCGACCTGCGGGCCAAGGTGATGGGGCGGCTCGACCTGCTCCGCTCCGGCCAGCCCGCGCCCGACCACGACATCACGACCGCCCAGGACGGCTGAGCCGGACCCGGTTCCCGCCCCCGCCCGCACGCGCCGGCTCCCGGAACATCCGGCCGGCGAGACGTACGGCACTGTCTGATCCCGTCCGCGTCTGGGTAACCCATGGGTAATGAGCGCCGTCCCCGCCGCACGTGGTTGGATGCGAGGGAGAGGGCGCCCGGGGGCACAGCCAGCCCACGGTGCGGAACTGGAACCGGCAGGCGGGAATCGTGAGGATCTTCGGCAAGGGACGGCACCGGCCCTCCGCCTCCTGGCGGCAGGCCACCGACCGCGCGTTCACGCTCATCGGCGACGGCCGGTACGAGGACGCGGGCGAACTGCTGACCCGCGCCGCCGACCTGGAACCCTGGCTGTCCGAGTCCTGGTTCAACCTGGCCCTGCTGCACAAGTTCCGGCACGACTGGGAGCAGGCCCGCGCCGCCGGGCTGCGCGCCGTCGCCCTGCTCGAGCGGGAGTCCGGCGCGCCCGACTGGTGGAACGTGGGCATCGCCGCCACCGCCCTCCAGGACTGGCCGCTGGCCCGCCGCGCCTGGCAGGCGTACGGGCTCAAGGTGCCCGGGGGCGTCGCGGCCGCCGGGGAACCGCTCGGCATGGAGCTGGGCAGCGCCGCCGTACGGCTCTCCCCGGAGGGTGAGGCCGAAGTGGTGTGGGGCCGCCGCCTGGACCCCGCGCGGATCGAGGTGCTCTCCATCCCGCTGCCGTCTTCCGGTCGGCGCTGGGGCGAGGTCGTGCTGCACGACGGCGTCCCGCACGGTGAGCGCACCACCTCCGCCGGGCACAGCTACCCGGTCTTCGACGAGATCGAGCTGTGGGCGCCCTCGCCCGTGCCCACCTGGGTGGTGCTGCTGGAGGCGGCCACCGAGGCGGACCGGGACGCGCTGGAGCAGCTGGCCGCCGACGCCGGGTTCGCGGCGGAGGACTGGTCGTCCTCGGTGCGGCTGCTGTGCCGGATGTGCAGCGAGTCCCGGATGCCGTCGGACGAGGGCGACGGGGTGCACCTCGACCCGCACGACCACAGCGAACCCGGTCATCCGGGCCCGCTGGGTCATCGCACCGACGGCCAGCTGTGGGTCCCCGAGCGCGAGTGCGGGGTGGCCGCGCCGCCCTCGCTGGTGCGGGGGCTGCTGGACGGCTGGGTGGCCGACAGCCCCGATTCGAGGGACTGGCGGGACTTGGAAGAGGTTTGCTGAGCAGCCGGTGACCGGCCACCTTTAGGCTGTACACGCAGAATTTTCTAGGCTTGCAGGAAGGCGTACGTCGGTCATGGCGCAGCAGGACACCGATCAGCAGCACGCGGGCGTGCTCCCCGTCGACGACGAGGGCTATGTCGTGGACACGGAGGACTGCGAGGGGCGCGAGAAGGCCTGGCGGGAGAGCGGGACCTCGCGCCCGATCACGGTCGTCGGCAACCCGGTGCTGCACAAGGAGTGCAGGGACGTCACCGAGTTCGGCGAGGAGCTGCGGCAGCTGGTCGCCGACATGTTCGCCAGCCAGCGCACCGCCGAGGGCGTGGGGCTGGCCGCCAACCAGATCGGCGTCGATCGGAAGGTCTTCGTCTACGACTGCCAGGACGACGAGGGCGTCCGGCACGTCGGCGTGGTGTGCAACCCGAAGCTCGTCGAGCTGCCCGCGGACAAGCGCCGGCTGGACGACAACAACGAGGGCTGCCTGTCCGTGCCCGGCGCCTACGCCGCGCTCGCGCGTCCCGACTACGCCGAGGTGACCGGCCAGGACGAGCAGGGCAACCCGATCAAGGTCCGCGGCACCGGGTACTTCGCACGGTGTTTGCAGCACGAGACCGACCACCTCTACGGCTACCTCTACATCGACCGGCTGTCCAAGCGGGACCGCAAGGACGCGCTGCGGCAGATGGCCGAGAACGAGCCGCGCTACCCCGTGGTCGCCAACGACTAGCCTTCATCGGGTGGTTGGGCGCCCGGCCGGGATCACCCCGGCCGGGCGCCCTTCTTCTTGCCCTCCGCTTCTCCTCTTTCGCTCATCACTGCGCCGTACAACTGGTCGCTTCCTTGGTTGCCGATGATCATCTCTCGGTCACACAAGAGGGGCTTCTCGGCACCATGGGGTAGTGAGTGAAGCAAATCCGTTCCCATAGTGGTCAGTTGTGGTGCTGAATGGGGAGTGGGGACAGGCAACGGCGCACGCCCGGCACCACCCGGGGCGTGCGTATCCGGCGGCTGAGAGGGGTTTGTTCTGTGCAAGCTTTCCCACGCAGCACCACAGAGTCACCGACGGCGGTCGTGGTACCACCCTCACTGGCACTCTCGGTGATCGAGTCACGTTTTCCCCGGCGACTGCACCCGTATTGGCCCCGGCTCCAGGAGAAGACCCGGCGGTGGCTGATGGAAAAACGGCTGATGCCGGCGGAGAAGGTACGCGAGTACGCGGACGATCTGCGCTACACCGACCTGATGGCGGGCTACTACACGGACGCCGCCGACGACGTGCTCCAGGCCATTGCGGACTACAGCGCCTGGTTCTTCGTCTGGGACGACCGTCACGACCGCGACATCGTGCACGGCCGGGTGGGCGACTGGCGGCGGCTGCGGCACCGGCTGCACGCGGCACTCGATGCTCCCCGGCACCACCTGCACCATCCGGACCCGCTGGTCGCGGGCTTCGCCGACAGCGTGCTGCGACTGAACGGGTTCCTGCCGGGCACCTGGAACCAGCGGTTCGCCCGGCACTTCCACGCGGTCATCGAGGCCTACGACCGTGAATTCCGCAATCGCCTCCGGGGGTACATACCCGGTGTCCGGGAATACCTGGCACTGCGCCGGCTGACCTTCGCGCACTGGATCTGGACGGACCTGCTGGAACCCAGCGCCGGATGCGAACTCCCGGACGTCGTCCGCAGGCACCCGGCCTATCGCCGTGCCGCCCTGCTCAGTCAGGAATTCGCCGCCTGGTACAACGACCTCTGTTCCCTTCCCAAGGAAATAGCGGGCGACGAGGTCCACAATCTCGGAATCAGTCTCATCACCCATGAGGGGCTGACTCTGAAAGAGGCGGTGGACGATCTCAGGCGGCGCGTCGAGGTGTGCGTTCACGAATTCCTCGACGCCGAGCGCGAGGCCCTTGAATTCGCGGACGCACTTGCCGACGGCACGGTCCGCGGGAAGGAATTGAGCACCGCCGTCCGCTCCTGCGTCGGCAATATGCGCAACTGGTTCAGCTCCGTCTACTGGTTCCACCACGAGTCCGGCCGGTACATGGTGGACAGCTGGGACGACCGCTCCACGCCCCCGTACGTCACGAACGAAGCGGCAGGTGAGTCATGACCGTCGAGTCTGTGCAGCCCCAGACCTCCGGCACCCCGGCGCAGTTGCGCGAACCACCCCTGGCCGGGGGCGCCGTCCCCGTGTTCGGGCACGGTCTGCAACTGGTCCGCGACCCGCTGGACTTCATGTCCCGGCTGCGCGACCACGGCGACATCGTGCGCCTCAGGCTCGGCCCCAAGACCGTGTACGCGGTCACCACCCCCGAGCTCACCGGCGCGCTCGCCCTCAGCCCCGACTTCAAGATCGACGGCCCGGTCTGGGAGTCCCTGGTGGGCCTGCTCGGCAAGGAGGGCGTGGCCACCGCCAACGGCCCCGTGCACCGGCGCCAGCGGCGCACCATCCAGCCGGCGTTCCGGATGGACGCGATCCCGGCCTACGGTCCGATCATGGAGGAGGAGGCGCACGCCCTGACCGAGCGCTGGCGCCCCGGCGAGACCGTCGACTGCACCTCGGAGTCCTTCCGGGTGGCCGTCCGCATGGCCGCCCGCTGTCTGCTGCGCGGCGCCTTCATGGACGAGCGCGCGGAGCGGCTGAGCACCGACCTGGCCACCGTTTTCCGTGGTATGTACCGGCGGATGGTGGTCCCGCTGGGGCCGCTGTACCGGCTGCCGTTTCCGGCCAACCGCGAATTCAACCGCGCCCTGGCCGATTTGCATCTGCTGGTGGACGAGATCGTCGCCGAGCGGAGGGCATCCGGTCAAAAGCCGGACGATTTGCTGACGGCATTGCTGGAGGCGAAGGACGACAATGGTGAGCCCATCGGGGAACAGGAGATCCACGATCAGGTCGTGGCGATAATCACCCCCGGTGCCGAAACGATCGCGTCCACGATCATGTGGCTGCTCCAGGCGCTCGCGGAACACCCGGAGCACGCGGAGAAGGTGCGCGCCGAGGTCGAATCCGTGACCGGCGGCCGGCCTGTGGGATTCGAGCACGTCCGCTCCCTCAGGCACACCAACAATCTCATCCTGGAGGCCATCCGGCTGCGTCCCGCCGTATGGATTCTGACGCGCCGGGCGACCGCCGACACCGCGCTCGGCGACTATCGCATTCCGGCCGGGGCGGACATCATCTACAGCCCGTACGCCATTCAGCGCGACCCCCGCTCGTACGACCGCCACCTCGACTTCGACCCGGACCGGTGGCTGCCGGAGCGGGCCAAGGAGGTGCCGAAGTACGCCATGAGCCCCTTCAGCGTCGGCAACCGCAAGTGCCCCAGCGACCACTTCTCGATGGCCCAGCTGAGCCTGATCACCGCGGCGGTCACGGCCAGGTACCGCTTCGAACCGGCCGCCGATTCTCGAGACACGGTCCGTGTGGGCATCACCCTGCGCCCGGACAACCTGCGGCTGCGGCCGCTGCCCTGGTAGTAGGGCCGGGGCGTCGCCTGCCGGCGCGCGTTCAGGCGGCCTGCGGGCCCCGGAACGCGCGCCGGTAGGCGTTCGGGGTGGTGCCGAGCGCCCGGACGAACTGATGGCGCAGCGCGGCCGCCGTGCCGAACCCGGTGCGGGCGGCGATCGCGTCCACGGTCTCGTCCGTGCCCTCCAGCAACTCCTGGGCGCACAGCACCCGTTGGCGCAGAATCCAGCGGTAGGGGGTGGTCCCGGTCTCCTGCTGGAAGCGGCGGGCGAAGGTGCGCGGGGCCATGTGGGCGCGGGCGGCGAGCTGCTCCACGGTCACCTCCGTGTCCAGGTGCTCCCCCATCCACACCAGCACCTCGCCGACGGTGTCGCAGGGGGCTTTGGGCAGCGGCCGCTCGATGTACTGGGCCTGGCCGCCGTCCCGGTGCGGGGGTACCACCATCCGCCGGGCGATCTTGTTGGCGACCTCCGGGCCCTGCTCCTTGCGCACCAGGTGCAGACAGGCGTCGATGCCGGCCGCGGTGCCGGCGGAGGTGATCACCGGGTCCTCGTCCACGTACAGCACGTCCGGTTCCACGGCGAGCCGGGGATAGCGCCGGGCCAGCTGCTCGGCATGGTGCCAGTGCACCGCGCACCGCCGTCCGTCCAGCAGCCCCGCGGCGGCCAGCACGAACACCCCCGAGCAGACGCTCAGCACCCGGCAGCCGCGCTCGACCGCCCGGCGCAGCGCGTCCAGGAGCTCCGGCGGATAGTCCCGCTCCACATAGCTCTCGCCGGCGGGCACGGCGATCAGATCGGCCTCCTCCAGCCGCTCCAGGCCGTGCGGGGTGGAGACGGTGAACCCGCAGTGGGTGGCGAGGTCGGGGCCCTCGGCCGAGACCACGGCGAAGTCGTACACCGGCAGTCCCTCGTCGCTGCGGTCGATGCCGAACACCTCGCAGACGACGCCCAGCTCGAAGGGGTGCACTCCGTTCAGCAGCACGGCGGCCACGTTCTTCAGCATGACCCCAGTGTGCCGCAGCACTGGCAGTAATTCGAGGGTGTACGGCAGTCCTGCCACTCCCGGTCAGCAGTGTCCGGCAGGACAGTAGTGGCATGACTGGAAACCAGATCCAAGGCCTGATCGGAATGACCGCCACTCTCGGCATCCTGGTCCTCCTGGTCCTCCCCTCCGTGCTCGGCATCCTGCGCGACAGGCGCATCGACCGGCAGATCAGGAAGGCCCAGGAGGCCCACCGGGAGCAGGAGGCTCAGAAGTCCTCGTCCAGATCGACGGTGCCCTCCACCGCCACCTGGTACGCCGACGGGCGGCGCTCGAAGAAGTTGGTCAGCTCCTGAACGCCCTGGAGCTCCATGAAGGAGAAGGGGTTCTCGGAGCCGTAGACCGGCGCGAAGCCCAGCCGGGTCAGCCGCTGGTCGGCCACGCACTCCAGGTACTGCCGCATCGACTCGGTGTTCATGCCCGGGAGGCCGTCACCGCACAGGTCGCGCGCGAACTGCAGCTCGGCCTCGACGGCCTCCCGCAGCATGTCGGTGACCTCCTGCCGGAGCCGGTCGTCGAACAGCTCCGGCTCCTCCTTGCGGACGGTGTCGACCACGTCGAAGGCGAAGGACATGTGCATCGTCTCGTCGCGGAACACCCAGTTGGTGCCGGTCGCCAGGCCGTGCAGCAGGCCCCGGCTGCGGAACCAGTAGACGTACGCGAAGGCGCCGTAGAAGAACAGGCCCTCGATGCACGCGGCGAAGCAGATCAGGTTGAGCAGGAAGCGCCGGCGGTCCGCCTGCGTCTCCAGGCGGTCGATCTTGTCCACCGAGTCGATCCACTTGAAGCAGAACTCGGCCTTCTCGCGGATCGAGGGGATGTTCTCGACGGCCGCGAACGCCGCCGTCCGGTCGTCCGGGTCGGGCAGGTAGGTGTCCAGGAGCGTCAGATAGAACTGGACGTGCACGGCCTCCTCGAACAGCTGGCGGCTCAGGTAGAGCCGCGCCTCGGGGGAGTTGATGTGCTTGTACAGCGTGAGCACCAGGTTGTTGGCGACGATCGAGTCACCCGTCGCGAAGAACGCGACCAGGCGGCCGATCAGATGCTGCTCGGCCGGGCTGAGCTTCGCGAGGTCGGCGACGTCCGAGTGGAGGTCGACCTCCTCCACGGTCCAGGTGTTCTTGATGGCGTCCCGGTAGCGCTCGTAGAAGTCGGGGTAGCGCATGGGGCGCAGGGTCAGTTCGAAGCCCGGGTCGAGCAGGTTGGTGTGTCGTTCGGTCTTCACTGGCAGGCCTCGCAGGACTCGGGGTTTTCCAGGGAGCAGGCGACGGCGTCGGGGTCGGCGACCTGCTGGACGGGGATGGTCTGCTGCGCCCGGGCGGCACGGGCGATCCGGGTCGCCGGGCGCGAGCGCAGGTAGTACGTCGTCTTCAGCCCGGACTTCCAGGCGTACGCGTACATCGAGGAGAGCTTGCCGATGGTCGGCGTCTCCATGAACAGGTTCAGGGACTGCGCCTGGTCGAGGAAGGGGGTGCGCGCCGCCGCCATGTCGATCAGACCGCGCTGCGGGATCTCCCAGGCCGTGCGGTACAGCGCCCGCACCTCCTCGGGGATCCACGCGAAGCCCTGCACCGAGCCGTTGGACTCGCGCAGCGCCTCCCGGGTGCGCGCGTCCCAGACGCCCAGCTCCTTCAGGTCCTGCACCAGGTAGGAGTTGACCTGGAGGAACTCCCCGGACAGCGTCTCGCGCTTGAACAGGTTGGACACCTGCGGCTCGATGCACTCGTACACGCCCGCGATGGAGGCGATGGTGGCCGTCGGCGCGATCGCCAGCAGCAGCGAGTTGCGCAGGCCGACCGCGGCGATCCGCGTGCGCAGCGCCGCCCAGCGCTCGGGCCAGGTCTCCTGGACGCCGTAGTGGTCGGGGTGCAGCACCCCGCGCGCGGTACGGGTCCGCTCCCAGGCCGGCAGCGGGCCGTTGCGCTCGGCGAGGTCGGCGGACGCCTCGTACGCGGCGAGCATGATCCGCTCGGCGATCCGGGTGGACAGTGCCTTCGCCTCGGGGGAGTCGAAGGGCAGCCGCAGCTTGAAGAAGACGTCCTGGAGACCCATCGCGCCGAGGCCCACCGGACGCCACTTGGCGTTGGAGCGGCCGGCCTGCTCGGTCGGGTAGAAGTTGATGTCCACGACGCGGTCGAGGAAGGTGACGGCCGTGCGGACGGTCTCGTCGAGCCGCTCCCAGTCGATGTCCTGCGCCGCCGTGTCGACGAACGCGCCCAGGTTGACGGAGCCCAGGTTGCAGACCGCCGTCTCGCCGTCGTCGGTGACCTCCAGGATCTCCGTGCAGAGGTTGGAGGAGTGGATGACCTGGCCCGGCTCGGCGGTCTGGTTGGCGGTGCGGTTGGCGGCGTCCTTGAAGGTCATCCAGCCCTGGCCGGTCTGCGCGAGGGTGCGCATCATCCGGCCGTACAGCTCACGGGCGGGCATGGTCTTCTTCGCCAGCCCCTTGCGCTCCGCCGCGCGGTAGGCGGCGTCGAACGCGTCGCCCCACAGGTCCACCAGCTCCGGCACGTCCGACGGGGAGAACAGCGACCATTGCTCGTCGGCGTCCACCCGGCGCATGAACTCGTCCGGCACCCAGTGCGCGAGGTTCAGGTTGTGCGTGCGGCGGGCGTCCTCACCGGTGTTGTCCCGCAGCTCCAGGAACTCCTCGATGTCGGAGTGCCAGGTCTCCAGGTACACCGCGGCCGCGCCCTTGCGCCGGCCGCCCTGGTTCACCGCGGCCACCGAGGCGTCCAGGGTCTTCAGGAACGGCACGATGCCGTTGGAGTGCCCGTTGGTGCCCCGGATCAGCGAACCGCGGGCCCGGATGCGGGAGTACGACAGCCCGATGCCGCCCGCGTGCTTGGAGAGCCGGGCGACCTGGTGGTAGCGGTCGTAGATGGAGTCCAGCTCGTCCAGCGGGGAGTCGAGGAGGTAGCAGGACGACATCTGGGGGTGCCGGGTGCCGGAGTTGAACAGCGTGGGGGAGGAGGGCAGGTAGTCGAGCCGGCTCATGAGCCCGTAGAGCGCGGCGACCTCGTCCACCGAGCGGACGGAGTCGTCCTCGGCCAGCCCCGCGGCGACCCGCAGCATGAAGTGCTGGGGCGTCTCGACGACCTTGCGGGTGATCGGGTGGCGCAGCAGGTAGCGGCTGTACAGGGTGCGCAGGCCGAAGTAGCCGAAGCGGTCGTCGGCGCCCGTGTCCACCAGCGCGTCCAGCCGGGCGGCGTGGATCCGCGCGAACTCGGCGGTGCGGTCGGCGATGAGGCCTTCGCGGTGTCCGACGGCGACCGACTCGGTGAACGAGGTCACGCCCTGCGAGGCGGCCTCGGCCCGGATGGAGACGGTCAGCAGCCGGGCGGCGAGCCGCGAGTACGCGGGGTCCTCGGAGATCAGGCCGGCCGCGGCCTCGGTCGCGAGCTCGCGCAGCTCCGCCTCGTCGGCGTGGGCCGACCGGCCGCGCAGCGTGGCGGCGGCGACCCGGCCGGGGTCGGCGTCGGGGAGGTCTGCGGTCAGCTCGGTCAGGGTCCGCAGCAGCGCGGCACCGGGACCGTCGTTCTCCAGACCCGGAATTGATGCCGGGTCGGCTGGCGCGATGGTCACGTGGGGCTCTCCCTCGCTCGGCACGGGGGCCTGGCGGAGGGCAGGGGGCAGCCACGAGCGCACACGGCGTCGCGTCCACCGGCCCACTCCACGAGGCCCGGACGTCTCAGGGCACCCGGACCGGACGGCCGGGTGCGCTGTCGGCAGGTCCTCGGACTGACTCCTGTGCGCGGATACGCGCAAGTACACCGTTGCGGGACAGTTCCGGATTCGCACCGGATTCCCCTGCGGCGACAGCGAGCATGAGCATACATCTAGTGCCGGGCTGCCGTGTCACCCCCAGATGTTGTGTCGCCGTGGTATCAGAGCGTCAGCTCGTCAGCGGGGAGAGTGACGTCGTCCGGCTCCGGCGGGCGATTCCCGTCCCGGTCGGGCGTGCGGACGGAACCCGGCCGTTCGCGGAGCCGGTGGGCGCCGCGCGGGCAGAGCGCGCACGACGACGGGCCGCCGGAGCATGTGCTCTCCGGCGGCCCGTGCGAACGAAAGACCCTAGTGGGTGCTCCCCGCCGTGGCGGGCGGCAGTTCCGCCTCGACGCCCGGGTCGCCCACGTCCGCCGTGTAGTCCCCGGGGCTCGTCTCGTCCACGCCCTCGGGCGCCTTCACGGCCTTCAGGACGACGGTGAGGACGACGGTCACCACGACGTTCAGCACGAACGCCGTCATGCCGATGTAGCCGATCTGGCCGATGCCCGGGATCTCGTCGGCCGAGCCGCCGAAGTGCTTCTGGGTCGGCGAGGCGACGCCGTACGCGGCGAGGGTGCCGTAGACCATGCCGACCGCCCAGCCGGCGAGCAGCGCCCAGCGGTGGAACCAGCGGGTGAACAGGCCGCCGACCAGCGCCGGGAACGTCTGGAGGATCCAGATGCCGCCCAGCAGCTGGAAGTTGATCGCGACCGTCTTGTCCATGCCGAGCACGAAGACCAGCGCGCCCACCTTCACCAGCAGCGACACGAACTTGGAGACCTGGGCCTCCTGCTTCGGCGTGGCGTCCGGCTTGATGAAGTCCTTGTAGATGTTGCGGGTGAAGAGGTTCGCCGCCGCGATGGACATGATCGCCGCCGGAACCAGCGCGCCGATGCCGATGGCCGCGAAGGCCACACCCGTGAACCAGTCCGGGAACATGTCCTCGAACAGCTGCGGGATCGCCAGCTGCCCGTTGTCCACCTTGACCCCGGCCGCGATCGCCATGAAGCCCAGCAGCGCCAGCAGGCCGAGCATCAGGGAGTACAGCGGCAGGATCGTGGTGTTGCGCCGGATCACCTCACGGCTGCGGGAGGAGAGCGTCGCGGTGATCGAGTGCGGGTACATGAACAGCGCGAGCGCCGAGCCCAGCGCCAGGGTGGCGTACGACCACTGGCCCGCCGCCGGTGGCGCGAGCGCCCCGCGCGGCTTGCCGGTCTTCGGGCTGATCTGGCTGAAGGCGTGGCCCGCCTTGGCGAAGATGTCGTCGAACCCGCCCAGCTTGATCGGGATGTAGATGATCGCCACCAGGATCACGATGTAGATCAGCGCGTCCTTGACGAAGGCGATCAGCGCGGGCGCCCGCAGGCCCGAGGAGTACGTGTACGCCGCCAGCACCGCGAAGGCGATCAGCAGCGGCAGGTCCTTCACGAACTCGTTGGTGTTGTCGCCGCCGCCGACGCCCATCACGTCCAGCACCGCCTGGATGCCGACGAGTTGCAGCGCGATGTACGGCATCGTCGCGAGGATGCCGGTCAGCGCCACCGCGAGCGACAGCCCCTTCGAACCGAACCGGCCGCGCACGAAGTCGGAGGTGGTGACGTACCCGTGGCGGTGCGAGACCGACCACAGGCGCGGCAGGAACGTGAAGATCAGCGGGTACACCAGGATCGTGTACGGCACCGCGAAGAAGCCGGACGCGCCCGCCGCGTAGATCGCCGCCGGCACGGCGACGAAGGTGTACGCCGTGTACAGGTCGCCGCCGAGCAGGAACCATGTGATCCAGGTGCCGAACGACCGTCCGCCCAGGCCCCATTCGTCCAGCGAGTGCTCGTTCTCGGCCCGCCGCCAGCGTGCGGCGAGGAAGCCCATGACCGTGACGGCCAGGAAGAAGAAGATGAAGACGCCGAGCGCGACGCCGTTGACGCCGTCCTTCACCGCGCCGCACCCCCCTGAGCGTCCTTGCGGGAGCGCTGGTCGTGCTGCCACAGCTTGTACGCGATCATGGTGAGCGCGGTGGAGATCAGCACCCAGACCATCTGGTACCAGTAGAAGAACGGGATCCCGATGAAGGCGGGGTCCGTCTTCGCGTACGAGCCGACCCACAGCATCGCCACGAAAGGCGCGACGAGACACAGGCCGATGATCACCCTCACCGGTGTCACGACCGGTGGTCTCACTTCAGGTGTTTCGGACATGTCACGGCTCCGTCCCTCGCTGATCACCTGTAATGCGCAGGCAATCTAGGTGACGGTGTCGTGGCAGGGAAGACCCTGTCCGCAGGTCGGTATATCGATTCGGCGAAGGCGCGGCCCGGCCCTAGTCCAGGGGGCGCTTGAGGCGGGCGACGAACTTGTACCGGTCGCCCCGGTAGACCGAGCGCACCCACTCCACCGGCTGGCCGGCGCGGTCCACGGAGTGCCGGGACAGCATCAGCATCGGCAGACCCACGTCGGTGCCCAGCAGGCTCGCCTCGCGCGGGGTGGCCAGGGAGGTCTCGATGGTCTCCTCGGCCTCGGCGAGATGGACGTCGTAGACCTCGGCGAGCGCGGTGTAAAGGGAGGTGTACTTGACCAGCGAGCGGCGCAGCGCCGGGAAGCGCTTGGCGGACAGGTGCGTGGTCTCTATCGCCATGGGCTCGCCGTTGGCCATGCGCAGCCGCTCGATGCGCAGCACGCGTCCCCCGGCGGTGATGTCCAGCAGCCCGGCGAGCCGGTCGTCGGCGGTGATGTAGCCGATGTCCAGCAGCTGGGAGGTCGGTTCCAGGCCCTGGGCGCGCATGTCCTCGGTGTAGGAGGTGAGCTGGAGCGCCTGGGAGACCTTGGGCTTGGCGACGAAGGTGCCCTTGCCCTGGATGCGCTCCAGCCGGCCCTCGACGACCAGCTCCTGCAGTGCCTGGCGGACCGTGGTGCGGGAGGTGTCGAACTCCGCGGCCAGCGTGCGCTCCGGCGGGACCGGCGTGCCCGGTGCCTGCGTCTCCGTCATGTCGAGCAGGTGCTTCTTCAAACGGTAGTACTTCGGCACGCGCGCGGTGCGGACGGTCGTGCCGGCCTCGGTCTCCGCGCTGCTGACATCGGTGCTCATGCTCTGCCTTCCCGGCTCCGGATGCCGAAAGCGACCGACATCCCATCGGCCACGGCTCACATCGTGGCACGGCTCGCTGTGTCAGGACTCCACCCGCACGCTCCGTGATCTCCTCTATATACCGTTGCGGCCCTGGTTGGTCTAGTCCAGCAGGGGCGGCGGGTGCGGTCGCCGCCCCTGCCGCAGCACTAGATTCCCTGCCACTCCGGCTTGTTGGCGTAGGTGTGCCGGAAGTAGTCGGCCAGCTTCAGCTTGCCGGCGGCCGCCTCGTCCACCACCACCGTGGCGTGCGGGTGCAGCTGGAGCGCGGAGGCCGGGCAGACGGCGGCGACCGGGCCCTCGACGGTCGCCGCGACCGCGTCCGCCTTGTTCTCGCCGGTCGCCAGCAGCACCAGGTGGCG
This sequence comes from Streptomyces misionensis, assembly GCF_007896895.1. Taxonomy (GTDB): domain Bacteria; phylum Actinomycetota; class Actinomycetes; order Streptomycetales; family Streptomycetaceae; genus Streptomyces; species Streptomyces misionensis_A. Next base: position 47,898 of record NZ_VOGW01000087.1, read on the forward strand.
GGCCTCCAGGATGGTGCCGATCCCCTGGGTGACGACGTGGTGCGGGACCTGCTCGATGTCGCCGTCGAAGAAGCGCGCGTTGTCGACGCGGGTCTGCTCGGTCAGGGTCTTGATCCGGGTGCGGGAGGCCAGCGAGGAGCAGGGCTCGTTGAACCCGATGTGCCCGTCGGTGCCGATCCCGAGGAGCTGGAGGTCCACCCCGCCGGCCGCCGCGAGCGTGCGGTCGTACGCCTCGCACGCCGCCTGGATGTCCTCGGCCGTGCCGTCGGGGCCGAGGAAGGCGTCCATGCCGATGCCGAGCGGCTCCAGCACCTCCCGGCGCAGCACCGAGCGGTAGGACTCGGGGTGGTCGGCGGGCAGCCCCACGTACTCGTCGAGCTGGGCTATGCGGGCCCGCGAGGTGTCCACGGCGCCGGCGCGCACCTTGGCGGCGAGCGCCTGGTAGACGGGCAGCGGGGTGGAGCCGGTGGCGACGCCGAGCAGGGCGTCGGGCTTGCGTCGCAGCAGCTGCGCCATGGCCTCGGCGATCAGCTCGCCACCCGCCGCGGCGTCCGGAACGATGACAACTTCCACGCTGGGCCTGCCGTTCTGGAGAGGGCTCTGTGCGTCTATGTGGTTTAGACCAATCTAACAGAACGGGCCCCCGCTGCCGATGGCTCGCGGCCGGGGTCGCGGAAATTGCCGTCGCCGTGTGTCCCCATGGCCGGCCGGGGCGGGCTAGGCTGCGCGTGGCATCGAGTGCCAGGGGCGCGGACGGCCGCTCGACGGCGCCGTGCGTGCCCGCAAGGGCATGGACATGCCTCATGGTCCAGTCCACAATCGAAGAGAACTGTTCGAACCGTTCGAAGAGGTTCGGAGTTCGAAGAGAACAAACAAGCCTCCGTCTTCCCCGCACAGGAAGGCGGATCGAGGAACCGGCGCTCTCTGCCCTGACTGCCCCGGCTCCTCGGCCTTCGGCCGGCCGGGACCGCACACCCCGCGGCCGATGATGCTCCGGGCTGCGGTGCCGGGAGGGTTGAGGGTCCCTTCCAGGCGCCGCGGCCCGCGGGTGTTTTCCGGCCGGCTCAACGGCCCCGGTACGCTCGCAGGGTGCCCTCCATGAACGAGCTGGTCCGCCAGCACACCGCCCTCGACGACTCCGATCTGGAGTGGCTGCACCTGCTGGTCTCGGAGTGGCAGCTGCTGTCCGACCTCTCCTTCGCCGACCTGGTGCTCTGGGTCCCCACCCGGGACGGCACCCGGTACGTCTCGGTCGCCCAGATGCGCCCCAACACCGGCCCCACCTCCTACCAGGACGACATGGTCGGCCACCTGGTCCCGCGCGGCCGGCGGCCCATGCTGGACGCGGCCCTGGACGAGGGCCGGATCGTGCGCGAGGGCGACCCGGAGTGGCGCGAAGAGGTCCCCGTACGGGTGGAGTCCATCCCCGTGCGGCGCGAGGGCCGGGTCCTCGGGGTGATCGCGCGCAACACCAACCTGCTCACCGTCCGCACCCCGAGCCGGCTGGAGCTGACCTACCTCCAGAGCGCCTCCGACCTCGCCCAGATGATCGCGGCCGGCTCCTTCCCCTTCCCCGGGCAGCAGGTCGACATGGACGCCTCCCCGCGCGTCGGCGACGGCCTGATCCGGCTCGACGCCGACGGCATCGTCCAGTACGCCTCCCCGAACGCCCTGTCCGCCTACCACCGCCTCGGCCTCGCCGCCGACCTGGTCGGGCACCACCTCGGGCAGACCACCGCCGAGCTGGCCCCCACCCGGGGCCCGGTGGACGAGGCGCTGGCGAAGGTGGCCAGCGGCTGGGCGCCGCGCGAGTTCGAGATCGAGTCGGCGGACGGGGTGATCCAGTTCCGGTCCATCCCGCTCAAGCCCAAGGGCACCCGGATCGGGGCGCTGGTGCTGTGCCGGGACGTCACCGAACTGCGGCGGCGCGAGCGCGAGTTGATCACCAAGGACGCGACCATCCGGGAGATCCACCACCGGGTGAAGAACAACCTCCAGACGGTGGCCGCCCTGCTGCGGCTCCAGGCCCGGCGCATCGACTCGGAGAGCGGTCGCGCGGCCCTGGAGGAGGCGGTGCGTCGGGTCGGCTCCATCGCCATCGTGCACGAGACGCTGTCCCAGAACCTGGACGAGCGGGTGGAGTTCGACGACATCGCCGACCGGGTGCTCGCGATGGTCGCCGAGATCTCGCCGGGCAAGGTGACCGGCCGGCGCAGCGGGCGGTTCGGGATACTCGACGCCGAGGTGGCCACCCCGCTGTCCATGGTCCTCACCGAGGTGCTGCAGAACGCCCTGGAGCACGGCTTCGGCGAGGGCGAGACCGGCACGGTGGAGGTCGCGGCGGTGCGCGGCGGCACGACCAAGGAGGCCCGCCTGCTGGTCACGGTCCAGGACGACGGCGTCGGCCTGCCCGAGGGCTTCGACCCGCACCGCTCGGGCAACCTGGGCCTGCAGATCGTACGGACCCTGGTCGAGGGCGAACTGGGTGGCAGCTTCGACATGGTCCCGGCCCCGCGGCGGGGGACCAGGGTGCTGCTGGACATCCCGGTGCGCGCCGAGAAGTAGCGGCGAAGCGGCGGGAAGCAGCCGATGGGCCCGGCCAACGGGCCCGGTCCGGAAGGCCGTTGGAGCCGGCGGGCAGCCGACGGCCGCACGGCGCGGGGGCGCCGGGGAAGCGCCTGGGTGAGCACAGCAAAAAGCCCCGGACCGTCGTTGGTCCGAGGCTTGTGCTCGTTGCTGCGCTGCTGTTCGCTGGCGGCATCGGGGGATACTGCGCGCTGCTGCTCGGGGGCGGGAGATGCGTACGCGATGCACGCGCCGCCAAGCTCAGGCTGTCACCTGGGGTGGGTGTGTCAGGCGGAGGCCTGACGGGCCCGGTTGCGGGCGGCACGGCGCTTCATCGCGCGACGCTCGTCCTCGCTGAGGCCACCCCAGACGCCGGAGTCCTGGCCGGACTCAAGCGCCCACTGCAGACACTGCTCGATCACCGGGCAGCGGCGGCAGACGGCCTTGGCTTCCTCGATCTGCAGCAGCGCGGGACCGGTGTTGCCGATGGGGAAGAAGAGCTCGGGGTCTTCCTCGCGGCAAACGGCGTTGTGACGCCAGTCCATGGCTGCTACCTCTCCTTGGTATTACGTGCAAGTTGCTTGTGAATGTGAACGCTTTCACGAATCCCTCGACAAGTGAAGGGCCGACCGCCGGGTCTTCCCCGGCGTGGTCCTTGGTATGAAGAGGGGTTCCGGTGATCAGTGGAGGCCGGTCTTGCGGGCCGTCCCGATCGCCACGTAGAGACTCGCAAACCTCAGCGGCGGATACAACCCCTTCCGGAAAGTTTTTTTTGATTCCTCGGTGTCGACTGGGTCACAGCCGTACTTCCATGGGGTGGACCCTGGCCTAAACGTTCGAGTGAAAGGACTTTCGCCTCTTCCACTCACACAATCACACGCAGTGCGCGGCGTACGCCTGTGAACGTCACGCTTCGGCGCAGCCCCAGGTGGTCACCGTCCATCTGGAGGGGCAGGGGCGCCTTCGAATGCAAGGTGAAGCGGTCCAGATCATGGAGTGAGACGGCATGCCTGCCATGGGGTCCGCGCTCGGGGGACGAAGTGAGCAACTGGGTGCCATACCGGGCAACCGCGGCCGTCGACAGGCGGCTCAGGCCGAGCACGTCGATGCCCGTGTCGAACGAGGCCTTAGGTGACGTGTACATCGGGCGATTGCCGAGATACGTCCAAGGGGACGTGTTCGAGACTATGGCGACAACCAGGTCCTCGATCGGGTCCTCGCCGGGCCGCTCCAGGGTGATCGTGCCCCGGCGGCGGTTGGCCTCGCCGAGGAACTGCCGGAGCACCTGGCGGACGTACAGGGCGTGCGTCGACTTCTTGCCCCGCTCGCGCTGCTGCTCGACCCGGCCGACCACGCCCGCGTCGAAGCCCAGCCCCGCGTTGAAGGTGAACCAGCGGCTCGGCACGCCCTCGTCCTCGGTGCCGGGCGGTCCCGAGGTCAGGCCGAGGCCCACCAGCCGCTCCCGGCCCTCGCGCAGGGCGTCCAGCAGGGCGCCGGTGGCCTCGACGGGATCGTTGGGCAGCCCGAGCGCGCGGGCGAAGACATTGGTGGAGCCGCCGGGCACCACGGCCAGTCCGGGCAGCCGGTCGGGGTCCGGGCCGGCGTGCAGCAGCCCGTTGACCACCTCGTTGACGGTGCCGTCGCCGCCGAGCGCCACGACCATGTCGATGTCGTCGCTCTCCGCGGCCTGCCGCCCCAGGTCCCGGGCGTGCCCCCGGTACTCGGTGGTCACCGCCTCCAGCTTCATCTCGCTGGCGAGCGCGTGGATCAGCACATCACGCCTGCGTGCGCTTGTGGTGGTAGCCGCCGGATTGACCACGAGAAGAGCACGCATGCAAGGCAGCGTACCTACTGGGTGGTACTCGACCCAGCCCGAGGTGTGGAACGGGTAAGAGGCGGGGGCGTGACCCTGGACACGTACCGGGCGCCGCGAGGGGCGAGGGGGAGCCGTGCGCGGCGCGGTTGCGGGACGGGTTCTTGGCGCGGCGGCGGCGAGTGTCCCCGTCCCCGTCCGCGACCCGCCGACGGCTACCCTGCTGGGGTGAGCAGTGAGCAGACTTCCCCGCAGGAGACCGCCGAGGGCGCCGGCACCCGGCCCCGCCGGCTGACGTACGCCGCCGTCCTCGCCGCCCTGGAGGGCGTCGCCCTGCTCGCCGGCGGACTGTGGGTGCTCGTGCTCGGCGTCACCGGCACGCCGGACGACCGGCAGCAGGCGGTGACCCTGGGCATCACCCTGGCCGTGCTCGCGCTGCTGCCGCTGCTCGCCGCCCGGGGCCTGCTGCTGCGCCGCGGCTGGAGCCGGGGACCCGCCGTGATCACGCAGCTCATCGCCCTCCCCGTGGCCTACAACCTGCTCAAGGCCGACAGCATGGCGGTGCCCGCGGGAATCGTGCTCGCGGCGGTCGCCGTGGCGGCGCTCGTGCTCCTCGTCAACCGGGAGACGACCCAGGCCCTCGGCATCAAGGGACCGGGCCGCGCCGAGTAGGGCAGGCGCTCTACTCCTCCACCAGCAGCTTCTCCCGCAGCTGCGCCAGCGTGCGGGCCAGCAGCCGGGAGACGTGCATCTGGGAGATCCCGACCTCCTGCGCGATCTGCGACTGGGTCATGTTCCCGAAGAAGCGCAGCAGCAGAATCCGCTTCTCCCGCGGCGGCAGGTCCTCCAGCAGCGGCTTGAGGGACTCCCGGTACTCGACCCCCTCCAGCGCCTCGTCCTCCGCGCCGAGCGTGTCGGCGACCGCCGGGGACTCGTCGTCGGTGTCGGGGACGTCCAGGGACAGCGTGGAGTACGCGTTCGCGGACTCCAGGCCCTCCAGGACCTCCTCCTCGGAGATGGCCAGCTTCTCGGCCAGCTCGTGCACCGTGGGGGAGCGGCCGTGCAACTGGGACAGCTCCGCCGTCGCCGTGGTCAGCGAGAGCCGCAGCTCCTGGAGCCGGCGCGGCACGCGTACCGCCCAGCCCTTGTCCCGGAAGTGCCGCTTGATCTCGCCGACGACGGTCGGGGTGGCGTACGTGGAGAACTCCACGCCCCGCTCCGGGTCGAACCGGTCCACGGACTTGATCAGCCCGATGGTGGCGACCTGGGTGAGGTCGTCCAGCGGCTCGCCGCGGTTGCGGAACCGGCGGGCCAGGTGCTCCACGAGCGGCAGATGCATACGGACCAGCTGGTTGCGCAGCTCCGCGTACTCCGCGCTGCCCGCGTCGAGCCCGCGCAGCTCGACGAACATCGCGCGGGCCCCGCTGCGGTCGTGCGGGTCGTGCGCCGCGGCCTGCACGGCCTCCGCGCCCGGCGCGTCGTCGTCCGCGTATCGCTCGTGCTCGCTCATCGTCCCGCCCGTAGCCCTTCCCCGAGCCCTCGCCCCCGCGCGGTCGGCGGAACCGGCTCCGCCGCGGGCCTTCGGCGGGGTGCCGGGGCCGGTGCCCGCACCGCCGGGCCGCGCGGAGTGGTCCTCCGGGTGGGGCCTGGCCTGCTCGGGGATGCCGTCGATGCCGTCCGCCGTGAGCCGGGAACCGTCGCGGGGGCCGTCCCCGGACGTCTCGGCCGCACTCGACCAGGGGGCACCCCCGTCCCCGGTCGGCAGCTCCCGCGTGCCGCGCTCTTCGTCCCGCACCGGACCGTCCCCGTTCTCCCTCACGCCGGCCCGGGACCCGCGCCGCGCTGTTTGTAGAGGCTGATGGACACCGTCTTGTCGTCGTCGACGGCTGACGAGACCTTCCCCGCGAGGGCCGACAGCACGGTCCAGGCGAAGGTGTCCCGTGAAGGGGCATGGCCGTCCGTGGTCGGCGCCGAGACGGTGACTTCCAGCGAGTCGTCCACGAGCCGGAAGACGCAGCTGAGCACCGAGCCGGGTACGGCCTGCTGGAGCAGGATCGCGCAGGCCTCGTCCACGGCGATGCGCAGGTCCTCGATCTCGTCCAGGGTGAAGTCCAAGCGCGCCGCCAGCCCGGCCGTGGCCGTCCGCAGCACCGACAGGTAGGCACCCGCGGCCGGCAGCCGGACCTCCACGAAATCCTGGTTCGCCGCGGGTTCGCCTGCGATCTGGGACACCCTCACCTCCATGGTGGTACAAGCTTTACGGGGCCGAGGGTCGCCCCCCGGGGCTAACGCGTAGGTGGTTCAAGCGGTGACGCTATCGCGCGCCGAATGTTCCCGTCCCGGGGCCCCAACCCCCTGGCGTCACTCACAGTAAAGCTGTGGATACGCTCCGTGTCTAGGGGGTGTGCGGCCCCAAATCGGAAGAGCGCGCGCCGGGTTGACGTACCCAGACGTCAGACGCCCGAACCGTCGTACATCCGCCGCCGCATGCAGTGTCACACGAGAAGGTGGCCGGACGGGAACACGATCAGCGATCGGATGCCGATCGTGAGAATCGGGCGGCCCGTTCGCGGCTCAGACCAGGACGTGGTCGACGAAGCACCACCGCCAGTCCTCGCCCGGCTCGAAGGTCCGCATCACCGGGTGACCGGACGTCTCGTGGTGCCCGGTGGCGTGCCGGCCCTGCGAGGAGTCGCAGCAGCCGACGTGCCCACAGGTCAGGCAGAGCCGCAGCTGCACCGGGTGCGTCCCGTCCGCCAGGCACTGCGGACAGGTCGCGGTCAGCGGTTCGGGTTCGGGGTGCGGCAGCGCGTCGGCGTGCGTGCACTGTTTCATGATTGCCAGATTACGACGGGTGTGCGGGTGGCCGCGCGGAAGAAGAGGGTGGGCGGGAACCATGAACGTGATGCCGCTGCTGTTGCTGGTGGCGGGCAGTGCCGCGGTGGCGGGGGCGGCCCGGCGCACCCCGGTGCCGGCCCCGCTGCTGCTGGTCGCGGTGGGCCTGGCGGTGTCGTACGTCCCCGGCATGCCCGACTACAGGCTCGAACCCGAGGTCGTCCTGCCCCTGGTGCTGCCCCCACTCCTCTACAAGGAGGGCACCGAGAGCTCCTACCTCGACCTGAGGGCGCAGAAGCGGCCGGTCGGGCTGCTGTCCGTCGGGTACGTGCTCTTCGCGACCTTCCTCGTGGGATGGGTCGCCTACCTCGTCGTGCCGGGGCTGCCGCTGCCCGCCGCCCTGGTGCTCGGCGCGGTCGTGGCACCGACGGACGCGGTCGCCGCCGCCGCGATCGCCCGCCGGGTCGGGCTGCCGTCCCGCATCACCACGATCCTCCAGGGCGAGTCCCTGCTGAACGACGCCACCGCGATCACCGCCTACAAGGTGGCCGTCGCCGCCGCCGTCGGCGCGGGCTCCACCTGGGCGGGCGGCTTCGAGGAGTTCCTGCGCGCGGCGGTCGGCGGCGTCGCCGTCGGCCTGGTGCTCATGGTGCCGATCCACTGGCTGCGCACCCGGCTGACCGAGGCGCTGCTCCAGAACACCCTCTCCCTGCTGATCCCGTTCGTCGCCTACGGGGTCGCCGAGCAGGTGCACGCCTCCGGTGTGCTCGCCGTCGTCGTGGTCGCCGTCTACCTGGGACACCACTCCTGGGAGGTCGACTTCGCCACCCGGCTCCAGGAGGAGGCGGTGTGGCGGATGGTCGCCTTCCTGCTGGAGTCGGCCGTGTTCGCCCTGATCGGCCTCCAGCTGCCGCCCATCCTCCAGGGACTCGGCGCCTACCACGGCGCCGATGCCGTCTGGTACGCCGTCGCCGTCTTCCTGGTCGTCGTCGCGGCCCGGTTCGTGTGGACGTTCCCGGCGACCTTCCTGCCGCGCCTGCTGTCGCGGCGCGTGCGGGAACGCGAGGAGAACCCCACCTGGCGGGCGCCGGTCGTGGTCTCCTGGGCCGCGATGCGCGGCGTGGTGTCCCTGGCCATCGCCTTCTCCATCCCGCAGACCGTGCGCGGCGGCGCCCCCTTCCCGCAGCGCGACATGATCCTGTTCCTGACCTTCACCACGGTCATCGGCACCCTGGTCGTGCAGGGCCTCACCCTCGCGCCGCTGATCCGCCTGATGGGGTTCCCCGGCCGCGACCGGCAGGCCGAGACGCTGGCCGAGGCCAACGCCCAGGCGCAGGCCTCGCTGGCCGCCGAACGCCTCCTGACCGAACTCCTCGCCGACGAGCGCAACGCCCTCCCGCCGCCGCTCGCCGACCGCCTGCGCGAGGTCCTGGAGCGCCGCCGCAACGCCGTCTGGGAGCGCCTCGGCCAGGTCAACCCGCTCACCGGCGAGTCCGTGGACGACACCTACCGGCGGCTGTCCCGCGAGATGATCAGCGCCGAGCGCGAGGTCTTCGTCCGGCTGCGCGACGACCGCCACATCGACGACGAGATGCTGCGCGCCCTGCTCAGGCACCTGGACCTGGAGGAGGCGGCGGCCCACCGGGAGACGGCGTAGCGCGTCAGGCGGTCCCGGAAAACGGCCGGCCGGTGACGACGGCGGCGAGGGTCGTCCCGCGGGGGCAGGCGCCCTCCTCGGCGAGGGTGACGAGTCCGTAGAGCAACTTGGCGACATAGAGACGTTCCACGGGCAGTCCGTGCCGTTGCTCGAAGTCCTCGGCGAACGCGTCGAGTTCGGGCGTCGTGCGCGCGTACCCGCCGAAGTGGAAGCGGTCGTCCAGGGACCAGTCGCCGGTACGGCCGCCGAAGGCACGTTCCTGCAACGCCCGCACCTCGGCCTCCAGGAAGCCGCCCTTGAGCACCGGCACCCCGAGCGCCCGCTGCCCCCGCCCCAGCCCGGCGGCGAGCCCGGCGAGCGTGCCACCGGTGCCGCAGGCGACCGCGACGACCTCGGCGTGCCCGCGCAGTTCCTCCCCGAGGGCCCGGCAGCCGCGCACGGCCTCGGCGTTGCTGCCGCCCTCCGGGACGACGTAGGCCCCCTGCGCCCCGGCCGCCCGCAGGATCGCCGCCAGGGTCTCCGGCTCCGTCTTGCGGCGGTAGGCCGACCGGTCGACGAAGTGCAGCCGCATGCCGTCCGCCGCGCACCGGGCCAGCGACGGGTTCAGCGGCCGGTCGGCCAGCTCCTGGCCGCGGACCACCCCGGTGGTGTCCAGCCCGAGCAGCCGCCCGGCCGCGGCGGTGGCCCGCAGGTGGTTGGAGTAGGCGCCGCCGAACGTGACGAGCGGGCGCCCGCGTGCCGCCGCGATGTTCGGCACGAGCTTGCGCCACTTGTTCCCGATCAGCTCGGGATGGACGAGGTCGTCCCGCTTGAGCACCAGCCGCAGGCCCCGCCGCTCGAACC
>NZ_VOGW01000087.1:57890-127654 GCF_007896895.1 Streptomyces misionensis
GTAGGAGGCGGCGCGGTGCGGACAGGGTTGGCCGGAGGGGCGCGGATGGATCATGGGAGTGCTGGGCACAGAGGCGGTCGGGTGCACGGGGGGGCCTGTCGCGGGGGAGGGCGCGACCGGCGCTCCCGTGGACGAGACCCCCTTTGTGCCCAGTAATCCGATGATCCATTCCCGCTCTTTCGGGTAATGGTGTCACCACCGCGCGTGATGGGACTCTCGTTGCGAGACCGGTGCACTGCGACCGGCGCGTTACATGGGAGGGCATTTCTCTATGTCGGTAGGCGATGAGGTCCGCACGGATCAGGGCAGGCCGCAGCAGTCCCTCGGGACGGCGGCAGCGCGGAACCTGGCCACCACCACCAAGTCCGTTCCGCAGATGCAGGAGATCACCTCCCGCTGGCTGCTGCGCACGCTTCCCTGGGTGGACATCCAGGGCGGCACATACCGGGTGAACCGGCGGCTGACCTACGCCGTCGGAGACGGCCGCATCACCTTCGTGAAGACCGGGGACCAGGTGGAGGTCATCCCCGCCGAGCTCGGCGAACTGCCGGTGCTGCGGTCGTACGAGGACGAGGAGGTGCTGACCGAACTGGCCCGCCGCTGCCGCCAGCGGGCCTTCGCGCCCGGCGAGGTCATCGCCGACTTCGGCAACCGCAACGACGGGGTCTACCTGCTCGCCCACGGCCGGGTCGAGAAGGTCGCCACCGGCCCCTACGGCGACGACTCGGTCCTCGGCGTCCTCGCCGACGGCGCCTACTTCGGCGACCAGGCGCTGCTGGACGGTGAGGCCATCTGGGAGTACACGGTCCGCGCGGGCACCGCCACCACCGTGCTGATCCTCAGCCGCCAGGACTTCCAGGAGGTCGCGGAACGCTCGCCCTCGCTGCGCGACCACCTCGCGCAGGTGCGCTCGATCCCGGAGCAGCGCACCAACAAGTACGGCGAGAAGGCGGTCGAGCTGGCGGCCGGCCACTCCGGCGAGCCGGACATCCCGCACACCTTCGTCGACTACGAACCCCGGCCGCGCGAGTACGAGCTGAGCATCGCGCAGACGGTGCTGCGCATCCACTCCCGGGTGGCCGACCTCTACAACCAGCCGATGAACCAGACCGAGCAGCAGCTGCGGCTCACCGTCGAGGCGCTGAAGGAGCGCCAGGAGCACGAGCTGATCAACAACCCGGACTTCGGCCTGCTCAGCAACTGCGAGTACGAACAGCGGATCCAGCCGCACGCCGGCGTGCCCAGCCCCGACGACATGGACGAACTGCTCAGCCGCCGCCGCGGGACCAAGCTGTTCCTCGCCCACCCGCGCGCGATCGCCGCGTTCGGACGCGAGCTGAACAAGCGCGGGCTGGTGCCGGAGACCATCGACATCGGCGGCAACCGCATCCCCACCTGGCGCGGTGTGCCGCTGTACCCGTGCAACAAGATCCCGATCAGCGAGGCGCGGACCACCTCGATCATCGCGATGCGTACGGGCGAGGAGGACCAGGGCGTCATCGGCCTGCGGCAGTCCGGCATCCCGGACGAGATCGAGCCGAGCCTGTCCGTCCGCTTCATGGGCATCAACGAGCAGGCGATCATCAAATACCTGGTCACGGCCTACTATTCGGCCGCCGTCCTGGTTCCGGACGCGCTCGGTGTGCTGGAGAACGTCGAGATCGGCCGCTGGAGGTGACGTTTCCGCACGTCGCGGCCGTGTCCCCGGCCGCCGGGGCGGGTACACCCTCGGGGTACGCGTCCGGCCGGGCCGGCGTCGCCGGCGCCCGCGGACCTGGCGAGGGGGAGGCATGGCCGACTTCATGACGGAGACCGAACACCGATCCTCCGGTGTGTCCCACAGCGGCGCACCGGGGGACCGGCGGGACAGCGGGGGCACCGGCCCCGGCCCGCTCGACGGGCAGGAGGCGGCGGCACTGCTGGAGCGGACCCGGGCCCTGGTGGACCCGGAGCTGCGCGCCGCCGTCGAGTCACTGCCCGACTCCATGCGCCGGATCGCGCGCTACCACTTCGGCTGGGAGCACGCGGACGGCACCCCGGCCGAGGGCAACGCCGGCAAGGCGATCAGGCCGGCCCTGGTGCTCGCCGCGGCCGCCGCGCTCGGCGGCCCGGCGGCCCGGGCGGCGGCCGTCCGGGCCGCGGCGGCGGTGGAACTGGTCCACAACTTCACCCTGCTGCACGACGACGTGATGGACCGGGACCCCACCCGCAGGCACCGGCCCACGGCCTGGACCGTGTTCGGGGACACCGACGCGATCCTCGCCGGGGACGCGCTCCAGGCGCTCGCGCTGCGGCTGCTGGCCGAGGACCCGCACCCGGCCGCCGGACGGGCCGCCGCCCGGCTCGCCGACTGCGTGGTGGAGCTGTGCGCCGGTCAGCACACCGACACCGACATGGAGCGCCGCGCCCCGGACGAGGTCACCCTGGACGAGGTGCTCGCCATGGCCGAGGCGAAGACCGGGGCCCTGCTGGGCTGCGCCTGCGCCCTGGGCGCGCTGTACGCGGGCGCCGGGCCCGAGGAGGCGGCCGCGCTGGACGGCTTCGGCCGCCAGGCGGGGCTGGCCTTCCAGCTGATCGACGACGTCATCGGTATATGGGGCGATCCGCTGCGCACCGGCAAGCCGGCCGGCGCCGATCTGGCGGCCCGCAAGAAGTCCCTGCCGGTGGTGGCGGCGCTCGCCTCCGGCACCCCGGCGGCGGCCGAACTCGCCGTGCTCTACGGCAAGCCGTACGTCTCCGGGGACAGCGAGGGCATCGCGCGGACGGCGCTGGCCGTGGAGCAGGCCGGTGGCCGGGACTGGGCGCAGGCGGAGGCGGCCGACCGGATGGCCCGGGCGATGCAGGAGCTGGCCCGGGCGATCCCCGACCCGGAGGCGGCGGGCGGGCTGCTGGCCCTCGCCGAGTTCGTGACCCGGCGCAGCAGCTGAGCGCCATCGCCGCCGGCCCGTCCGGCGGCCCGAAGGACCCGGAGTCCCCGGGCCCGTGCGGCTCCTGACCCCGCACGGCGCCCCGGGGGCTCCGGCCGGGCGGGCTCCGCACATCCCCACAGTGTGCGGGGCCCGCCGTCTACCGTGGGGCCATGCCGAAACCGACCCGCATCCTCCACCTCACCGAGCGCTCCCTGTGGGAGACGGCGCGCGAGCGCGGCACCTACGAGATGTCGACCCGCGGCCGCACCCTCCGGGAAGAGGGCTTCATCCACTTCTCCAGCCGTGCCCAACTCCCGCGCGTCGCCGCCTTCCTGTACGGAGACGACGGCCCCGAGGACCTGGTGGTCCTGGAGGTGGACCCGGACCGGCTGGACGCGCCGCTGCGCTACGAGGCGGCCGAACCCGGGGGCGAGGAATTCCCGCACTTGTACGGCCCGTTGCCGGTCACGGCCGTGGTGGAGGTGACGCCCTGGGCGGCGAACTCCTCTTCGGACTGAGGGAGTTCAGGCGGCCGCCGGCTGCTGGAAGCAGCGCAGCAGATTGCCCGCCGGGTCACGGAAGGCGCAGTCGCGCACGCCCCACGGCTGGTCGGTCGGTTCCTGGAGCACATCGGCGCCGTACTCGCGCAGCCGCTTCCACAGCGCGTCGCAGTCGTCGGTGGCCAGGATGACCCCGCGCAGCATGCCCTTGGCGAGCAGTTCGGCCAGGGCCAGCCGGTCGGCCGGGGAGGCGTCCGGGTTGGCGCCCGGCGGCTCCAGCACGATCTCCACGCCCGGCTGGTGCGGCGAGCCGACGGTCACCCACCGCATCCCCTCGAAGCCCACGTCGTTGCGGACCTCCAGGCCGAGGACGTCACGGTAGAAGGCGAGGGCCTTGTCGTGGTCGTCCACGGCGATGAAGCACTGCGCGAGTCTCACATCCATGGCATCACGCTAAGCCGCCGCGGCCGCCGCCGCGCGCGGCTCGGTCGGATCAGCAGGGCCGGCGGCGGGGCCGGGTGAACGTGCGCGCCACACAGGACGGGATCACCGCGGCCGGTTCGTGCGCGTCCGCCCGGTAGGCGCTCGGCGTCCGGCCGACCAGCTCGGTGAAGCGGGAGCTGAAGGAGCCCAGCGACGTACAGCCCACGGCCAGGCACACCTCGGTCACGGTGAGGTCGCCCCGGCGCAGCAGCGCCTTGGCCCGCTCGATCCGGCGGGTCATGAGATAGCTGTACGGCGTCTCGCCGAAGGCCTTGCGGAAGCTGCGCTGGAAGTGGCCGGGGGACATCAGGGCGTCGCGGGCCAGCTCGGTCATGTCGAGCGGTTCCGCGTACTCGCGGTCCATCCGGTCGCGCACGCGCCGCAGCCGTCTCAGATCCTCCAGGGTCACGGCCACAGCTTGGCACAGGGCACCGACACCCGGCCGGGGAAGGAGTGACACCGGTCCCGGTGCCGCATCCGTCGGGGCCGAGGCCTCCGCCGCGGCACCGGGGCCGGTGTCCCCGTCGGTCAGGCGGAGCCCAGCAGCTCGCGCAGGGCGGCCGTGTCGATGACGTGGGCACGCATCGGGAACACCTTCTCCAGCAGCACCCGGTGCACCTCCTGGTCGTGGTCGGCGACGCCGTCCGACAGCACGACGACGCGGAAGTCGCGGTCGGCGGCGTCGGTGAGGGTGGACAGGACGACACCGCTGGTGCTGATCCCGGAGAGGACCAGGGTGTCGATGCCGCGCTCGCGCAGCCGCTCGTACAGGTCGGTGGTGGAGGCCGCGCCGATGCGGACCTTGCGCACGACGATGTCGCCGTCCTGCGGCGCGATCCGCTCGTCGACCTGGGTGGCCGGGTCCTCGATCCGGCGCGCTGTGCACGAGTCCGGCCGCCTTCAGCACGGCGAGGCTCTGGGCGATGGCCTGAGGGGTGACGTGCTCCAGCACCGCGAGCTGCGCCGCCGTGACGCGCGATCCGGCGAGGGGCGGGGCCGAGGCTCAGGGGCCCGGTGCCGAGGGCGCGGCGCGCCGGCCGGCGTCCCGGGCGACGCCGCGGGACGCCGCACCCGTCGGCGACTCCGCCCGCGTTTCACCAACCGCTCGCCGGGCGGGGGCGTTTCCTCGCCGTCGAGCAGCGAAGCGAAGTCGGGGGCCAACAAAAAACCGCACCCGGACCGCCATGGCCGCCGAACTCGTCGGCGGCCTGCGGGCCGGGTGCGGGAGGTAGACCAGACGACTAAGGAAATCGCAGGTCAAACGGCATGACCGAAGGTCAGGCCTTCTTGGTCTCCCAGAAGATCTTGTCGATCTGGGCGATGTAGTCGAGCGCCTTCTGGCCCGTCGCCGGGTCGGTGGACGCCTTGGCGGCCGAGAGGGCCTTCAGGGTGTCGTTGACCAGCTGGTGCAGCTCGGGGTACTTCTCGAAGTGCGGGGCCTTGAAGTAGTCGCTCCAGAGGACGGAGACGTGGTGCTTCGCGAGCTCCGCGCGCTGCTCCTTGATGACGGTGGCACGCGCCTGGTAGTGGGGGTCGTCGTTGCCGGCCATCTTCTCCTGGACGGCCTTGACCGACTCCGCCTCGATGCGGGCCTGGGCCGGGTCGTACACGCCGCAGGGCAGGTCGCAGTGGGCGCTGACCTTGACCTTGGGGGCAAACAGGCGGGAAAGCATGGAGCATTCCTTCCTCGTGATCGTCTTCTCAGGTGCGACATTACTCCCTGAGAGACCTGTTTTCCTGAGTGCCCCCTAGGGCTTAGGACAAAAGTCCAGGGTCAGACTGAGACTGGTGGAGGAACGGACCGGGGAGGTGCCGGGAATGCCGGAGCTGTCGCAGGAGAGCGAGCGGGGGAGGTCCGCCGCGCCGTTCGGGCTGGCCGAGGTGACGGGGCCGTCCATGGTCCCCACCCTCCAGCACGGCGATCAGCTGCTGGTGCGGTACGGGGGTGCGGTCAAGCCGGGCGACGTCGTGGTGCTGCGGCATCCGTTCCAGCAGGACCTGCTGGTCGTCAAGCGGGCCGCGGAGCGGCGCGAGGGCGGCTGGTGGGTGCTCGGGGACAACCCGTACGCGGGCGGGGACAGCACCGACTACGGGGTCGTGCCCGAGGAGCTGATCCTGGGCCGGGCGGTGCTGCGCTACCGGCCGCTGCGGCCCGGTCAGCGTTCGCCGCTCGCGCTGCTGCGCTGGGCGTTCTCGGCCGCGCGGCCGCTGCTCGCCGACCGGTCGGCCTCCAGGCGCTTGCGGGCGCGGTAGGCGGCCACGTTGGCCCGGGTCGCGCAGCGGTCGGAGCAGTAGCGCCGGGAGCGGTTGGTCGAGGTGTCCAGGTAGGCGTTGCGGCAGGGCAGCGCCTGGCACAGGCCCAGGCGGTCCACGCCGTACTCGGTGAGGTGGAAGGCGAGGCCCATCGCCGCGATCGCCGCGTAGCCGGCGGTGGCGTTGGAGGGGTGGTCGGCCAGGTGCATGTGCCACAGCGGGCGGCCGTCCTCGTCCCGGTGGTCGTGGCCGGAGATCTGGGGGCTCACCGGGAACTCCAGCAGGAGCGAGTTCAGCTGGTTCACCGCGAGCGTCTCGTCGCCCCCGTCGGCCGCCTCGAAGACCGAACGCAGCCGGGCCCGCACCGAGCGGAAGCGGGTGACGTCGGCGTCGGTGGCGCGCCGGGCCGCGGACGCGTTGGCGCCGAAGAGGTCCCGCACGGCCTCGACCGAGGTCAGGGAGTCCTTGCCCCGGGCCGGCTCCTCGCTGTTGACGAGGCGTACGGCGTAATCCGAGTAATAGGCCAGTTCCACTTGTAGTCCTTACGAGGGGCGCTCTATCGTCGTACCTGCGGTCGGGTAACAGCCGATCGCGCTTCCAGGGTATTACCCAACCGAGGGGAAAGGCGGGTTCCATGACCACGGGTACCGGAACCGACTGGGCGGCCTGGCAGGAGAGCTGGGACCGGCAGCAGGAGTGGTACATGCCGGACCGGGAGGAGCGCTTCCGGATCATGCTCGACATGGTCGAGGCCCTCGTGGGGAAGGCCCCGCGCGTGCTCGATCTCGCCTGCGGCACCGGCAGCATCACCGCCCGGCTGCTGGCCCGGTTCCCCGAGGCCACCAGCACCGGCGTCGACCTCGACCCGGCCCTGCTCGCCATCGCGCGCGGCACGTTCGAGGGCGACGGGCGGGTCTCCTTCGTGACCGCCGACCTCAAGGACCCCGACTGGACCGCCCGGCTGCCGTACGAGTCGTACGACGCCGTACTGACCGCGACGGCCCTGCACTGGCTGCACAGCGAACCCCTCGCGGCTCTCTACGGTCAGGTCGCGCGGCTCGTCCGCGACGGCGGTGTGTTCATGAACGCGGACCACATGATCGACGAGAGCACGCCCCGGATCAACGCGGCCGAACGCGCCCAGCGGCACGCCCGCATGGATCAGGCCAAGGCGGACGGCGCCCTCGACTGGGCCGACTGGTGGCAGCTGGCCGCGAAGGACCCGGTGCTCGCCGAGCCGACCGCCCGCCGCTACGAGATCTACGGCGAGCACGCGGACGGCGACATGCCCTCCGCCGCCTGGCACGCGCGGGTGCTGCGGGAGAAGGGCTTCGGCGAGGCCCGGCCGGTGTGGTGCTCGCCGTCCGACACGCTGCTGCTCGCCGTCAAGTAGCCGTGGGGAGGGGGCGGTACGGCTCGCCCGTACCGCCCCCTCCCCACGCCCGGCTACAGCACCTTCGAGAGGAACGACTGCGTCCGCTCGTGCTGCGGATCGGTCAGTACGTCCCGCGGATGGCCGGATTCGACCACCACACCGCCGTCCATGAAGACCAGGCTGTCGCCCACCTCCCGGGCGAAGCCCATCTCATGGGTGACGACGACCATGGTCATGCCGGACTCGGCCAGGTCGCGCATGACGTCCAGGACGTCGCCGACCAGCTCCGGGTCCAGGGCCGAGGTCGGCTCGTCGAAGAGCATCAGCTTGGGGTCCATCGCCAGCGCCCGGGCGATGGCCACCCGCTGCTGCTGGCCGCCGGAGAGCTGCGAGGGGTAGTTGCCCGCCTTGTCGGCCAGGCCCACCCGCTCCAGGAGCTGCGCCGCCCGCTCCCTGGCCTCGCTCTTGGCGACGCCCCTGACCTGGACCGGCGCCTCCATGACGTTCTCCAGCGCCGTCATGTGCGGGAACAGGTTGAAGCGCTGGAAGACCATGCCGATGTCCCGGCGCTTCATGGCGACTTCGCTGTCCTTGAGCTCGTACAGCCTGCCGCCCCGCTGGCGGTATCCGACCAGCTCGCCGTCGACGTACAGCCGGCCGGCGTTGATCTTCTCCAGGTGGTTGATGCACCGCAGGAAGGTCGACTTGCCCGAGCCCGAGGGGCCCATCACCGCGGCGCCGCAGCCCCGGGGGATCCCGACCGACACACCGCCCACCCCGCGGACCCGGGTGCCGTCCTCCCCGTACACCTTGGCCACGCCGGCCAGCGTCAGCGCGGGCGTCCCGCCCCGTTCGCCGCCCCGGGGCCGGCCCCCGCCGCGCCCCACCCGCCCCGGCGCTCGTCCCCCCGCCTCGCCCGCCCCCGCCACCCGCCCTCCCGGCCGCTCCGCTTGCACACTGCCCCCCGCCCCCCGGCGCGCCCACCGGGCGGCCCGCCGGCACCCCCCCCCCGCACCGCGGCCCCCCCCCCGCTCACCTGCTCCTGCGGCACCCGTGAGCCGCCCGCCCGGCACCGCCGGCGCCAGCGCGCGCCGCCCGCCCCGCGGGTGCGGGCCGACCACATCGTGGCCACCGCGGCGCCCCCCTTCCCGAGCTGCTCCGCCACCTGCAGGAACTTTCCGACGCCCGCGACGACATCGCCCTGATCGCCTTCCGCGCCGACCCGGGCGGCTGACCTTGCGCGCTGATCACGAGGCGGCCGTCCGGGCAGGGCGGCCCCGGCCGTGCCCGGAGCCGTTGGTGATGGTGGTGCCGTCGTGCTTCCGCGGCACTCGCGAGAGCATTGCGATCTGACCCCTTGTCAGGATGTGCGCCGTTGCCTACGTTTGTGCGGCGAGTCCTTGGCACAGCGGGTCCACAGGCCCGCGTCGGCCATTTCCCGCTCCTCAGTGCACGACAAACCATGGAGGCTTCACATGCCCGTAGCCGTGCCGGAACTGCTGGAAGCCGACGGATTCCGCGACGCGGGTCCGCTGGAGATCGACGACGAGGCGATCGTGTTCGAGGACGACGACCGCGCCGACCGCGAGCACACGGCGTGCCTCTCCGACCCCTGGGTGACCGCCACCACCCGCTTCTCGTGTGACCTGAACTCGTAGCGGTGGCCGTCTCCATCGCCGGCCGCAGCGGTTGGTCCGACGACACGTGGTCGTACCTGAACGATCCGCGGATGCCGGCGATGGAACACGGCTGGAAACTGCACGTATCGGCGCGCCCCGGCAACCTCGACGCCGTGACCCGGCTCGTCCTGCCCGTGCTGTCCCGACACGTCTGCCACGCGAAATTCGCCCGCGACCCCGAGACGCTGCGCCGCCTCAACTCCGGGGTGGTGAGCGCCGGCGCCGTCGGAAAGGCGATCACCGTCTACCCCCTGGCAGGCACCGTGGTCGAGGTCGCCCGGGAACTCGCCGCCGTACTGCGTGACCGGGAGGGCCCGCGGGTCGTCAGCGACCGGCGGGTCGACCCTAGGGCCCCGGTCTACTACCGCTACGGCCCCTTCACCGGCGACTACCGGACCGGCCGAGCCGGACGGCTCGAATCCGTCATGACCGGGCCGGACGGCCAGGTCTTCGACGGCCTGGCCGTCGGCCGCTACCGGTGCCCACCCTGGGCCGAGGATCCCTTCGCGAGTGGTTGCGGACACGGTGACGAGCCGTCCGCGCCCGGCTTCGGCGGCGGCCGCTACACGGTCACCGCCGGCATCGCGCGTGCGCCCCAGGGCAACGTCTACCGCGCGGTCGACCGCACTCTCGGGCGGCCGGTGGTGGTCAAACAGGCGAGGGCCTTCGTGGGCGAGGACGAGTCCGGTACGGACGCCCGCCACCGGCTGCGCAACGAACACAGGGTCCTCACCGCGCTCGACGGAGTCACGGGCGTGCCCCGCGCCCGGGACTACTTCGCCCACCAGTCGGACGAGTACCTGGTGATGAGCAGCTGCGGCAACCGGGACCTGCGCAGGGAGGTCCTGCGGAACGGCCCCTACCGGGACGACGACACCCGGCCGGCGCGCGCCCTGTCCGCCCTCGCCTCCCGGCTCCTGCGCATCCTGGACGCGATCCACGGCCGGAACGTGGTCGTGCGCGATCTCAAGCCCGACAACGTCGTGCTCGACGACTCGGGCCACTGTCACGTGATCGACTTCGGGATCAGCGAGTTGGACGGCGCCGGCCTGGGCGGGTCGACCCCCGGATACAGCGAACCGGTTCTGCGCACGACCGGACCGGCCGCTCCCGCCGACGACCACTACGCCCTCGGCGCGACCCTCTTCTTCGCCGCCACCGGCATGGACCCGGTGATCGTCGACACCGACCACGAGGTCAACCGGGACAGGACCCTGGCCTGCCTGGCATGGGCATTGCCCGGACGCGCCCACCGGGAGATCCGGTCGTCGATCACCGGCCTGCTGAGCTTCGACCCCGCCGTACGGACCACCGCCGCCGACCGCCTGCGCACCGGCACGGCCGGAGCCGCACACCGGCCCGCGCGCCGGCCCGCGCGCCCCCGGCTCGACAGCGACCTGCTGGACGAACTCATCGAGCACACGGCCGCGTTCTGCGTCGGCGAAGCGCACGCGATCGTGGACCCGGTACGGGCCGCGCAGCTGAACGTCCCCACCGCGATCGACGTCTACGGCGGCAGTTCGGGACTCGGGCTGGAACTCCTCCACCATGTGCACCGGCCCCATGTGCGTTCGGCCGTCACCGAGTTGGCACGGTGGACGGCGCAGCAGTCCAGGAACCTCCCACCCGGCCTCTACACGGGGCACACCGGCGTGGAACTCTTCCTGGCGCAGGCGGAGTCGGAGACCGTGTCGGAGGCGGACACGGGGGCCCGGCATCCCGTCCTGCCGGACCGCGCGCCGGACGGCGGACCGCCGGAGGCGGACCTGATCGCGGGCGCCGCCGGAATCGGCCTGGGCCGGCTGCTGCTCGCCCGACACGCTCTGCGCTCCGGTCGCCGACACGCCGCGGACCGGCACCTCGCCGTCGCCGCCGAGTGCGACCGGATGCTGGCGTCGGGCGCCGCCCGGCTGAGCCCGACCGGTTCGGACACGGCCGGTGGCGCCGCACTCCGCGAGGGCCTCGCGCACGGCGAGGCAGGCATCGTCTGCTTCCTGCTCGAATACGGCGGCGCGACCGGGGACCCTGCCGCGGTCAGCCGCTCCGAGCAGGCCGCCACGCGCTTGGCCGCCGTGACACCTGACATCATCGCGGCGGCCACCGAACCGGGGGCGACACGCCGCTACGGCTCGTGGTGCCGGGGCCTGGCCGGCATCGGCACCGTACTCGTCCGGGCCGCCGAACGCCTCGGCGAGCCCGAGTACCTCCACCTCGCCCAGCGGGCCGCGCGTGCCTGCGCCACGCTGGCGCCACGGATGCCGCTCGTCACGCAGTGCTGCGGACTGGCCGGCGTGGGCGACCTGATGGTGGACGTCGCGGAGGCGTCCGCGTCCGAGGAGTTCTGGGATGCGGCCAAGACCGTCGCCCTCCTCATCCTGAGCCGCAGTGGCGGCACCTGGTCCCGTCCCGTGTTTCCGGACACCGGTCTGACCCGGTCGAGTGCCACCTGGGCCGGTGGCTCCGCGGGCGTGCTGGCCTTCTTCCGACGACTGCACGACCGGGGCGGTCCCCGGCTCGGCCTCGTCGCCTGACCGGGGCCGCCGGCACCGGTGGCCCGGCCGCCCACATCGTCACGGCCACGACCGGCCCGGCCCGGTCCGACCCGACCAGCTCCCCCGTCCGGGGCGTTCGCGTGCGCCGACCTCGGCGGCGTGGCGTGTCGGGTGAGTCGCCCCGCGGTCGGCGCGGCGCGCGCCGCCTCGCCTCCCGGCTGCAGATGTTCGAGGTCGATCAACCCGGCCCGCAGGCATGCAGGGCCCGCCGTTTGATCGAGCTCGGTTACGGCATCCCGGACCGGCTGCACCTCGTACCGGTCGGCTTCGAGGCCGACGCGTCCTGGTGGGAGCAGTTGATCGGCGCCGGGTCCGACACCGGCCGGCGGTCGTCGTCTCCACCGGCGTCCGCATGTACCCGCTTCACCACGAAGGCGGACGCGAGCGGCACCTCGGCGCTAATGGTGGTCGAAGGCCAGGAGCTTGGCGATGCCGTTGCGCTGGATCTCGGACGTGCCGGTCAGGATGCGGAACATGCGGATCTTGCGGAAGAGGTACTCGATCTCGTTGCCCTGGGTGAGTCCTTCCTTGCCGTGGATCTGCACGGCCTCGTCGAGGATGCGGAAGGCGGACTCGGCGACGAACAGTTTGCACATGAAGGCTTCCGCCTGCGCGTCACGGCCTGCGTCCAGGGCCGCCAGCGCGGCATAGGTCATGGATCGGGCGGCGTAGAACTCCGTGGCCATGTCGGCGAGCTTGTGCTGGATGGCCTGGAGCATCAGCAGGGGCCGGCCGCCCGCCACGTGGTGGTTCCGGGCGCGGTCGAGGGTCAGGGCGAGGGCGCGGCGAGTGGCGCCGAGGACGGTGGGGCAGTGCAGGAGGCGGTTGGTGGTGACCCGGCCGAGCGCGATGCGCATGCCCTTGCCTTCTTCCCCGAGGAGGTTGGCGGCGGGGACGTGGCAGTCGTCCAGGACGATGTCGCTCTCGATGTGTTCGCCCGACATGGGGGTCGCCCCGTCCTCGACACGGCAGCCGGGGCTGTCCAGGTCCACGAGGAATGCGGAGAACCGTGGTTTGTCGCCCTCCCGCTCGCCGGTGCCGGCCATGCGGGCGACGACGATCGCGAAGTCGGCGAAGGGGCCGGCGGAGGAGAAGACCTTGTGCCCGGTCAGCCGGTAGCCGTCACCGTCGGCGTCGCGTACGGCGACCGTGCGCATGGAGCGGACGTCGGAGCCGGCGTCGGTCTCGGTGAGGGAGAAGCAGCAAGCCCGCTCGCCGCGGATCAGCGGCAGCAGGTACGTCTCCAGCTGGTACTCGGTGGCGTGTTTGAGGATGTCGCCCGCGCGAAGGGGGCCGCCCATGTCACCGAGCACGCTGTGGGCGAGGACCCGCCCACTGGCGCCGATCTCCTCCTTCAGGGCGGCGAGCTGGGTGTGGGTGAGGTTCTGGCCGCCGTACTCCACGGGCAGGTGGATGCCGTAGAAGCCGAGTTCGCGGCTGCGGCGCCAGACCGGTTCCAGCTCGGCGCGGGTGAGGCGGCTGGCGTGGGTCAGGCCGCGTGCGTTTTCGTGGTCGGCGAGTTCGCCGTCGAGGTAGTCGCGCAGGCGGTCGACGAGTTCGGCGGTGCGCGGGTCGTCGTAGGCGGGGCGGAGGGAGAAGGTCACGGCAGGGCTCCGAACAGGATGCGGTCAGTTGACGCGGCGGGTGGCGTGCGCCCAGAAGGGTTCGCGTACGGCTTTGCGGTCGAGCTTGCCGTTGCGGTTGTGGGGAAGTTCGGGCACGAAGTCGACCGAGCGTGGTTTCTTGAAACGGTCCAGCCGGTCGGCGCAGAAGGTGATCAGTTCCCCCGCGGTGACCCGCGTGCCGGGGTGGGTGACGACGACGGCTTTGACGGCCTCGCCCCACTGCTCGTCGGGCACGCCGACCACACAGGCTTCCTGTACGGCGGGGTGCTCGTACAGGGCGGCCTCGACCTCGGTGCAGTAGATGTTGAAGCCGCCCGAGATGATCATGTCCTTCTTGCGGTCCACCAGGAAGAGGTAACCGTCCTCCCGCATCCAGGCCAGGTCCCCGGTGTGCACCCAGCCGTCGCGGAAGGTCTGCGCCGACAGTTCCGGCTCCCGCCAGTACTCCCGCACGCAGTCCGGTCCGCGCACGATCACCTCGCCGATCTCGCGAGGGCCGAGCTCCCGGCCCGTCTCGTCGACGACGCGTACCTCGGTGTCGTAGGACGCACGGCCGCACGACTGGAGCAGTTCCGGGTCCTCCTTCACGGCATGGGCGATCTCCTCGCTGCTCAGGCCCGCGACGACACTGGTGGTCTCGCCCAGCCCGTAGCCCTGGGCGACGACCGGACCGAAGAACCCCACCGCGTCCCGCAGGCGCTGCGGTGAGATGGGCGCGCCGCCGATGCGCACACTCGTCAGCGAGCGCAGGTCGTGGTCGGCGGCGCCGGGATGGGCGAGCACCGTGTTCAGCATGGCCGGCACCAGGAAGGTCGCGGTGATGCGTTCCTTCTCGACCGTCTCCAGGAAGCTCTGCGGGCTCCAGCTCGGCAGGACGTAGGTGGTCGAACCGCCGAACACCCCGGCGAGCAGGCCCATGCCGGTGGCGTGGGTGATGGGACCGCAGGCGAGGTAACGGGTACCGGGACGGGGGCGGGACTCGTCGGCCATCAACTGCTTGCGCATGTTGGCGAGGCGGTTGCCGACCGTCTGCACCGCGGCCTTGAGCGCGCCGGTGGATCCGGAGGTGAAGTTCAGGACGCAGGGAGCGTCCTCCGGGACCTCGACGCGGACGGGCGCCTCGCCGCCCTCGGCCGACAGGTCGCTGTAGGAGACCTCGCCGGGCTGTGCGCCGTCGAGGCAGATCGGCACGCATCCGGTACCCGCCGCGGCGACGGCCGCCAAGGCGTCCTCACGGTGGGGGGCGTCGTAGACGAGGGCGCGGACGGGGGCGTAGCGCAGGATGTGCTCGATCTCGCCGGCGCCGAGCCGGGCGTTGATCGGTGCGCGCGTCAACCCGGCCTTGTACAGCGCGAATTCCACCTCGACCAGTTCGCCGCGGTTCCACGCGAGGGAGGCCACGGCGTCGCCGGGGCGCAGCCCCCGGCCGGCCAGGGCGGAGGCCAGGCGGTTGGCCGCCCGATCCAGGTCGGTGAAGCTCCAGACGCGGTCCCCGCAGACGAGGGCGGGGGCCTGGGGCCAGTAGCGAGCGCTGCGTGAGAGGTAGATGCCGAGATTCATGAGGGCCTACTCGGTAGTGGGGGTTCGTTGCTAAACATGCCGATCAATTGCAGACACTCTGTTCAGTAAACGACTGACGTGTCAAGAGTCTCTAGACTGGCCCCGCGTGCGCCACCGCGGCCATGCGTGGAGATCGAGAGGGAGAGGTGCATGGCGGAGGACAGGCGGACCAGACGCTCACGCCGGGCTCTGGGGACGGCCTTGGTGGAGCTGGTCCTGGAGCGGGGCTTCACCGCGCTGACCGTGGAGGACATCACCGAGCGTGCGGACGTGGCACGCGCGACCTTCTACGCGCACTTTCGCGACAAGGAGGACCTGTTCGCGCGCGTGACCGCCGACCTGCTGTCCGAGTTGTCCGAGCGCCTGGCGCCCGCGGTCGCCGAGAGCGCGATCGGGTTCACCGGCAAGCCGGTCCTGGAGATGCTGCGGCACGCACACGAGGAGCGCGATCTGTACCGGATCGTGCTGCGCGGCGAGGGTGACGGCAAACCACTGCAGATGTTCGTGGACGCCTGCGCCCGGGCCACGACCGAGGAGTTCCGCGCCCGCGCTGAACGCAACGCCGTACGACCGCGCATCGACCCCGAACTGCTGGCCCGGGTCTGGGTCGGGGAGCAGGTCGCGGTGCTGCGTTGGTGGGTCGAGCAGGACACCCCGTCGTTGCCGGCCGCCGAGGTCGTCCGCATGCTGCTCGACCTGGCGTTGCACGGCCGCTACTGGGCCAGCGGCTTCGAGCCGCCGGCCTGAGCCGCACGTTCCCCGGCGGTTCGGCCCGCCGGGAGCAACCGGCGGGCGTCCCGCTCGGGCCGGATCGCAGCCAGAGCTACCAGACCGCAGACCGTCATCACCCCGGCCGACACCAGAAAAGCATGGGTGTATCCGGCGCCCTGCGAGGGCGCCGAGTCCAGCAGGCGTCCGGTCAGGTACGGCGCGATCAGCCCGGGCAGGGTTCCGGTGGCGGCGACGATGCCGAACACCGCACCCCGCTGCGAGGGCGGCACGACAGCGGCTGTCGTCATGTAGTGCAACGGAAAGGCGATGGAGTGCGCGCCGAACGCCACCGTGATCAGTGCCAGGAGCAGCGGCCGTGCCTCCGCGAAGGGGAGGGCCGCCATGGCCAGCGCGGCGACGGCGACGGCGATTCCCTGCGGCGCACCGCACGACCAACGGCTGCGAACTCCATGCCGGTTCAGTGCGTCGACCAGTGGTGACACGGCCAGCAGCAGGACGAAGCTGAACGCCGAGACACCGCTGATGAGTGCGGCCGCCCTGCCCGGTGGCATGCCGAGCTGCGTGCGCAGATAGGTGGGCAGCCACGCCTGACTCAGGGACAGGGCCCAGGAGGCGCCGAAGGCACCGGTGACGCTCCCCAGCACGGTGCCGTTCAGCAGTAGCCTGCGGTACGGCAGCCGGTGCGCGGACCCGGAGCCGGACGCGGCTCCGGGCGCGGGCTCGTGGCCGTACGGCCCGTCGTGCCCGGTCCGCCACCACAGCAGGCTCCACACCGCGCTCGTCACCGCGAGCGCGGCGAAGGCCGAGCGCCAGCCGAACGCGATGATCAGCCAGGTCACGACTGGTGCGGCGATCAGCGTGCCCAGCGCGGCGCCGCTGATCTGCAACGCCGACGGCAGGCCCCGCCGGCCCTCCGGGAACCACTTGTACAGCGCGTGCATGGACATGGGCGCGGCCGGCCCCTCGGCCGCGCCCAGCAGGACGCGTCCCGCCGCGAGCGCCGGCGCCGTCGCCACGAGGAGCACGGGCAACTGCGCCACCGCCCACAGGGCGGCCATGGCGACCAGGAGCACCCGGCTCGATACCCGCGCGGAAACGAACCCGACGACCAGGCCGGAAAGGCTGAACAGCACGGCGAAGGAGCTGGAGACAAGTCCGTAGGTGCTGTTGCTGATGTGCAACTCGTCCATGATCGGCACGGCCGCGAGGCCCAGGACGGACTTGTCCGCGTAGTTGACCAGCATGAACGCCACGATCAGCGCGGTGATCAGCCAGGCGCGTCGACCACCGGTGCGCGGATCCGGTGGAGGGCCGGCGGCATCCGTGCGGGGGATGGGTCGGGGCTGCTGCTTGGCCATGGGCACTCCTGCGGCTCTGGAGCATCGAGAGAGAAGTACGTTCCTGAACAGCTTGTCTTGTAACAGACGAGTTGTTTTGGCAACCTAGGCGCCGGACAGCCGCGAGGTCAACGCCTCGAGAGCACCGCACTCGGAAAACCTGATCTGCACCAGGAGTGACCCATGCCCGAGACAGCCCCGCTGAGCGATCTGCGGTGGACCCGCGGCTACACGGATCCCGCCTGGATCCGCCGCTTCATGCTCCAGGGGCGCGAACTGTCACCCAGCCGACGGGTGTGGCGGGGCCAGGGGCCCGCGCGCCCCCTGCCGCGCGCCGAGGCCGATCTCGACGCCCTCGACGTGGTGACCACCGACGCCGGCACGCTCAAGCTCCCGGACCTGTTCGCCGCGGCCCAGACGGACGCGTTCCTCGTGATGCACCGAGGCCAGGTCCTCTACGAGCGTTATCCGCACGGCGCCGAGGCGCACACCCCTCACTTCAACGCCTCGGCGGCCAAGTCCTACCTCGGGCTCGTCGCGGCGACGCTCGCTCATCAGGGGGTCCTGGACCGTACGGCGACGGCCTCCGCCTACGTACCGGAACTCGCCGGGACCGCCTTCGGGGACGCCCGGGTGCAGGATTTGCTGCACATGGGCACCCAGGTGAGCTATGCGGGCCGCCCCTTCGACAAGGCGACCGAGGCCCAGCGGTACCACGCGGTGATCGCCCCTCAGCTGCGGCCGTTCGGCTACAGCGGTCCCACGACCATCCGCGAGCATCTCCTGACGGCCCGCGCCACCGGGGCCCCGGGGAAGGGGTTCCGCTATGAGAACGGCAACGTGGAGACGCTGGCCGAAGTCCTCCGCCGGGTCACGGGCCTGACCACGTCCGCCCTGCTCAGCGACCAACTGTGGGCCAGGATGGGCGCGCAGGAGGACGCTTACTACATCCTGGACAGCGACGGTGTCGAAGCCGCCTGCGGAGGCTTCAGCGCCACCGCACGCGATGTGGCCCGGCTCGGTGAGATGCTGCGCTGCGGCGGGGCGGTGGAGGGCAGGCAGGTGGTTCCGGAGGAAGTGGCCCGCACGATCGCCAGCGGCGTGCCTGACGGCTACCCCCGCCACGTCCGCTTCCCGGCCGCGCCCCCCGCCTCACCGGCCACCCTCTCCTACCACGACCTGTGGTGGATCCTGAACGACTCCTACGGTTCCTACATGGCCAGCGGCATCCACGGCCAGCGGCTGTTCGTGTCGCCGGGCCTGGACCTCGTGGTCGTCCACTTCGGTTCGCAGGTCATGTCACCTACGGTGCCGCCGGTCCCGCTGGTGCAGGCGTTCGTCCGGATCGGGGTCCACCTCAACTCCTGACGCGTGCGCCGGGCCGGGCCGGGCGGCGCCGTCCGGCCCGGCCGCGGACGAGCGGTGCGCGGCACGGGAACATTCCGGCACCGGCTGTTCGTGCTCCTGGAGGCCATTCAGGTGGCGGTCACCACGCCGGGCACCACGTCGTGGCGGTCGGGGCCGGATGGATCCGTGGTCTCCCGCAGGACCCGGCGGCGTCCCGGGCGGCCGCTGCGGTGCGATCAGCGTCGCCCTCGCCGTCGCGCTGCGCGAGGCCGTAGCGCCTCGCCACCGCAATCGTCACCGACGCCTCGGCACCCGCTCCGGGCCCGGTCGCGCGGACGCCGGGCAGGCGTACGCGCGGTGAGCGGCGGCAGCACACCGGAGGTGGCGTCTGGCGCTGTCCGTCGCCCTCGCGCTCCGCACCGCGCGGCCGGGCCCGAGCGTGGTCAGGAATTGACGATGCTGCGCACGTTGTCGATCGAGCCGCAGTCGGCCTTCAGTCGGCGCTCGCGCTCCTCCGTGAACGCCACTCCCAGTTCCTCGCGCCGCTCCATCGCCACGTTCTCGCGCGCCCCGTTGAGGATGGTGCGTTCCTCCTCGTCGGTGTGGTGGGTGACGGCTTCCACCAGTGCCTCCAGCTTGGAGTCCCACTCCTCGGAGCCGACCTCCTTCACCTCCAGGAGGTCCAGCAGTGCCTTGTTGCCCTCGTCGTGCTCGTGCTCGCCGTGCTCGACCTCTTCGTCGTCGATGTCCTTGTATCGCTTCAGGGCGGGATAGACCTTGGCCTCCTCGGCCAGCGCGTGAGCGATCAGCAGGCCCGCGAACTCCTGGAGCGCCACGGCCCGGTCGGCTTCGACGCTGCGCATGAGGCGGAACAGATCTTCCATGCGCCGGTGGTCTTGCAGGATGAGCTCGACGACGTCATGTGTCTCGGCCATGGCAGGGCACCACTTTCGTGCGAACGGTTGGGCCACTACCGCATACCCTGACCGTCCGCGCTGATGACTTCCGGGTTCCGCGGCCCCGACCCCGAGGTCGGCGAGCTGTCCAGGTGCCGTCCAGCGATTGAGCGGGGCGGTCCACCGGGCCCCCACCGCCATGCGAAATGTGCATGAGCACCGATGTGCTCAGCGGCGACGAAAGGAGCCGCCGGACCGGCCGCGGGCAGTGCGACCGGCCGGTCGGTCTTCGGCTCAGCCCTCCACTGCCTCGGCCAGCCGTGCGGCGGCCTCCGGCCAAGCCGACGGCGTGGCGACCAGTGCCCGCAGGGACCTGACCTGGCGCGGCTGGCAGACCGATGGCCAGGGCTCCTGTGACATGGCCCGACGTGCCGTACAGCGCGGCCAGCCGCAGCGGGTCCTTGTCGAGGCGCAGCACTTGGACCCGCTCCGCGTCGGCCAGGACGCCGTACGCCTGGAGCTTCAGGCTGTACTGGTCGGACCAGAAGTAGGGCACCGGAGCGAACGGACGGCGTTCGCCGAAACGCTCGGGATCCAGCTCGGCCAGCAGATTGCGGGCGGCGGCCAGGCCCTGCTCGCTGGCGTTCATGCGGTGCTCGATCCGCAGGTGTCGTCGCAGCACGGGGTGGTACCAGCGGGCCACGTCGCCCGCGCCGTACAGCCCGGGAGCCGCTGCGCAGAACTGGTCGCAGACGAGACCGTCGGACAGGTCCGGTCCGGCCGCGTCGGCACCGGGCCCGCGCAGCCAGTCGACGGCGGGAACGGAGCCGATGGCCAGGAGGACGTCGTCGGCCTCCACGACGGTGCCGTCGGCAAGGACGATGCCGCTCACCCGTCCGGACCGCTCGGTGATGCCCGTGACCGCCTGTCCTGTGTGCAGGGCGACACCGTGGGCGCGGTGGGCCTCGGCGAGAAGCCCTCCGACCTCGGCGCCCAGCACCTGCTGCATGGGGGTGTCCCGGGTGCCGACGAGGGTTACGTCGTGGCCGAGCGTGCGCGCCACGGCGGCGGCCTCGGCGCCGAGCACACCGCTGCCGACGACGGCGAGCCGCCGGCCGGGCGCGGCCAGGCGCCGGCGCAGGCGGAGCGCGTCGTCGAGGGTGCGCAGGACGTGCACACCCTGGACCCCTGCGGTGCCGGGCAGGCCACGGGGTGTCACACCGGTGGCGGCGATGACGCCGGCACACTGCAGGACGGTCTGCCCGTCGCCGTCCAGGGTGAGCGCGCGCCGCGCCGGGTCGTAGGCACGGGCACGGGTGCCCAGCCTCAGATCGAGTTCCAGGCCGGCGATCTGAGTGGCGTCCCGCAGCGCGGTGCGCTCGGGCTCCCAGTCGCCGGAGAGAACCTGCTTGGACAGCGGCGGCCGGTCGTAGGGCAGGTGGGGCTCGTCGCCGACGAGGGTGATCTCCCCGTCCCAGCCCAGGCGCCGCAGCCCCTCCGCCGCGGCCAGTCCGGCCGCGGCGGCGCCGACTACGGCTATGCGGGGGCGGGCGGAGCTCATTCCCGCACCTGGATGGCCGCGGCCGGGCAGATGGTGGCGGCCTCACGGACCGCGGCGTGCTGCGCGGCGTCCGGGGAGGCGTTCAGCAGGACGACGATGCCGTCCTCGTCGCGCTGGTCGAAGACCTCGGGGGCGACCAGCACGCACTGGCCGGCGCCGCAGCACTTGGCCTCGTCGACGGTGATCTTCAGTGTTTCCTTCTGTGGGGGTGTGATACCTGGGGGCTTTGTGAGGGTGCGGTCACCAGGTGACCGGCAGGGCGTGGCAGCCGTAGATGACCATGTCGGTGCGGAAGGGGATCTCCTCGACCGGCACGGCGGGACGCATCCCGGGGAAACGGCGCAGCAGGGTGGTGATGACCACCTGAAGCTCGGCGCGGGCCAGGGCTTGGCCCAGACACTGGTGGATGCCGTAGCCGAAGGCCACATGGTGCTGGGCGTTGGGGCGGCGGATGTCGAGCCGGCCGGCGTCGGGGAAGGTGTCCTCGTCGCGGTTGGCGGACGGCACGGCGACGATGACGCCCTCGCCCTTCCGGATGAGCCGGCCGCCGACCTCCACGTCCTCCAGGGCAGCGCGGCGCGGACCGTTGCGGATGATGCTGTGGAAGCGCAGCAGCTCCTCGACGGCGCCGCGGATGAGGGAGGGGTCCTCGCGCAGCAGGTCGGCGGTCTCCCGGTCGAGCATCAGGGTGAGCGCGCTCAGGCCGATCATGTTGGCCGTCGTCTCGTGTCCGGCGACCAGCAGCAGCACGGCGAAAGCGACGAGGTCGTCGTGGGTCAGCTCGCCGATGTCGTACTGCTCGGTGATCAGGCGGCTGAGGATGTCGTCCCCCGGCTCGGCCTTCTTCGTCTCGACCAGGTTGTCGATGTAGGTGAGGAGCTCGGTGCGGGCCGCGCCGCGGTCCTCCTCGGGGATCTCCCGGGAGAGCAGGGCGCCGGTCAGCCGCTGGAAGGTGTCGTGGTCCTCGTAGGGCACACCCAGCAGCAGGCTGATGGCGAGCGAGGGCAGCGGCAGCGCCAGGGCCTTGACCAGGTCGACGGGGTGCTCGGAGCGGTCGACGCGCTCCATGGCGTCGCACAGCTCGTCGGTGAGCTTCTGCAGGGTCGGGCGCAGTGCCTCGATCCGCTTGACCATGAAGTCGCGGGTGACCAAGCGGCGCAGCCTGGTGTGCTCCGGCGGGTCCATGCGGATGAAGCCGCGGGTGGCGCCGGGACGCGGTCCGCCGCCGGTCATGCCGCTGATCGGATAGCCGGGGGTGGAGGTGTCGGAGCTGAAACGCGTGTCGCCGAGGATCGCCCGGACGTCCGCGTAACGGGTGGCCAGCCAGGCCCAGCCGCCGTCGTCCAGGGCGACCTTCGACAGGGGTTCCTCGATCCGCAGCCGGGCCAGCCCCGCCGGGGGGTCGAAGGGGCAACCGGAGGGCGGCTGGGTGGGAAGCGCGGGGAGTGCTGCGGTGGTCATGCCGCTCCTTGGTGGGGAGAACACGTTGGATAACAGCTGTTAGCTTACATCTGTATCTCTAGGGCGTGCGGCGGTCCGGGCGCAAGGAAAAGTGAAGAAGAACCGGCGGACCGGTGGACGGCGCGCCAGGGCCGCCCCGCCACGGAAGCACCGGCCAGGGGACGCGCCGACCAGGGAAGCGCTGCTCAAAGGTGCGCGCGAGGTGAGGGACGCACCGGTCAGGGGACGCGGCTGCGCTGGTCAGGGCACGCGGCCGCTCAGAGGACGCGGCTGCTCAGGGGCGTGCCGGGCAGGGACGTGCGGGTGGCGCGGGTCAGCGCTCCAGCAGGAGGCCAAGCAGCTCGTCGACGAACCGGTCGAGCCGGGCGGGGTCCTTGCGGCGCGGCATCACCTGCCACAGGGTGATCCGGCCGTGCAGCGCGCACCACAGCATGTACGGGGCGTCCGCGCGGGTGCCCCGCACCCTCCAGCCGGCCTCCTCGCACGCGGTGAGCGCCCGACTCAGGCCACGCAGGAGCAGCCCCGCGGGATGGCCGTGCAGGCGCTCCTCGTCCACCGGGGTCTGCCAGGTCTCGGACATCAGGCGGTACTTCGCCGGGTTCGCGATCGCGAATCGACAGTACGCGGTCAGCTGGGACCGCAGCCGTTCCTGCGGGTCGTCGGCGGGTGCCGAGTTGTCGGCCTCGGCCATGATCTCGGCCAGCCGCTCGTAGTGCTCCGCCAGCACCGCCCACACCAGTTCCGTCTTGTCGGAGAAGTGGCGGTAGATGCTCGGGGTGGCGATGCCCACCTCCCGGGCCACCGCGCGCAGCGACAGCGCGTCCTCGCTGCCCACCTGTTCCAGCAGCCCCCCGGCGGCCCGCAGGATCTCCTCACGCAGCCGTTCGCCCTGCCCGCGCGGATTGCGTACGCGGATGGTCCGCTCGCCGGCGGCCCCGACGGTCCCGCCACCGTTCTGCTTCTGCTCGGCCACCGCCGCACCTCCCTCGCATCCGGACACCGGCACCGCAGCGGCCGGAGAGCACCGTGCGCGGATCGGCACGCGGCACCGACCCGAACCTACATGACACGCCGGGCCTCCTGGCCGCCGCGGCCATCGGCGCCGCCCACGATCCGCGATGCAAGGTGGGCCCGGCGCCTCAGCGCACATGCGAAGTCGCGCACATACGAGGTCGAGCCCGCCCGTCGAGCCACACGGCCAACGAGACAGGGATGGCGGCGTCGCCGGAAGGCCGCGGACGGCCCGGTCTACGAGTCGCTTCGCCCTGCGCGGGTCGCCCTGGCGACCGGAGTCCCTTCGGGCCGGCTCGATCAGGTGCTCCGTGAGCATGATCTGGGCCTGGGCCTCCGCTTCGGCGCGGGCCGGCTTGCGGCGGACGACCGGTCGCCGTTCGAGCGGCGCCCTGTCGTCTCGGAGCCGGGCCGCGTCGAGGGCGGCCGGTTCAGCGGCACCCGGCGGCGTGGTCGACGCCGGCCGCCGTGGCGACCGTACGGGCCCGCGCCTGGCGGCGCCCTGTTCGATGAGCATGCGCAGGCCGCCTTCCAGGAGCTTGGTCCTCGTCTCCTGGGACTTCGCCGCGGACGGGCTCACCCGCGTGCCTCCTCCCGCACCGGGCGAAGTCCCGGCCGCGTCCCAGGGGCGGCGGCGTCCGTGTACGAGGCCGTGAAGGAGCCCTCGTAGCCGAAGAGCGGGCCGAAGCGGCGGTTCACCACTCTCACCCGGATCCGGAAGCGTCCGGTGGTGTCGTCGAAGGACTCGCGCACCTCGGCCGTGGCGCCGAGGAGTTCCGGTACGCGCACGTCCACCGGGCCCTCCCGGAAACGGTGCTCGCCCGAGCGGATGAGCAGCGAGCCGTCCGGCTCGGCCGCGAAGTGCAGTTCGCTGGCGAGGTGTTGGTGGGTGCCGAGGTAGTCGAGAATCCGGTCGCCCTTGGGGCTGAGCACCATCTGGGCGTCGAAGCGGCGCGGGCGGCCGGGCAGGTCGAAGGTGCGCACGAAGCTCACCGTCTCGCGGCCGAAGGTGTCGGTGTACGGCACATTCTCGATCACGAAGGGGACGTCACGGCCGGCCCGCGGGACGAGGATGTTACGGGTGGCGCCGAGGGCGAGGAACGGCTTCACGTACGCCGGGCCGTGCCAGATCCGGTGCATGACGCCCCGTCCGATACAGGCCTCCCCGCTCGCCAGGCCCACCGAGAAGCGGCGCCGCAGCTCGGGGTGGAGGCGGCCGAAGCCGTCGCCGAGCACGGTGCGGAACATCGAGGCGGGCGCGGTCATCCGTGCTTCTCCAGGGTGCGCAGGACGCGGGGAGCCCGGGTAGGACCCGCCGGGGCGCGCAGGCACCGGCGGGCGGCGGGGGTGCAGGCGAGGGGGGCCTTGAAGAGAGCGAGCGACATCACGGCGATCAGCAGGAGCGGGCAGAGGCAGGCCGCGCCCGCCCCGGACCGTCCGAAGAGACCGAGGGCGGACTCCGGTCCCAGACCGGCCAGGCACCCGGCGAACAGCAGCGCCCGGACCGCCAGTTCGGCCAGCCAGTTGGCCCGGGCCCGCTCGGGACCGATGCCCCGCTCCAGCCACAGCCGCAGCCGGTCGAAGGACCAGGCGGTCGCCCAGCCCATCAGGGGGCGGAACACGAGCCGGTCGGCGAGCGCGCCGAACACGCCCCAGCGGGGCTGGTAGTCGTAGCCGGTGAGGAAGCGCACGCCGTGCGCGTCGGGCACGTAGCGCCAGTAGCCGCTGCCGCGGGCGAGCAGGGAGAGCGGGTGCGGGGAGACGAAGCGCAGGGCGGAGGTGCGGGTGCCGTCGGGGCGTTCCCGCTCGCCGGCGGCGATCCCGGTGCCGGAAACCGTGAGGAAGGGCAGGACGCGTACGGCGTACCGGAAGCGCTGGGGCTCACCCTCCGCGCGTGGGAGCTGGTCGATCTCCGAGAACCGCACGTCCCAGCGCCGGTGCTGGGCGGGATCCTGGGTGCGCGCCCAGAGTTCGTCCAGATCGGCTCGTATATGTGTCTCTATGTAGAGACCCATGGTGTTCCCCCCACATCCCCTAGGCATTTGAGCGAGTGCTCAAATCATCTGGCAGGGAAACTACACCTGTTTGAGCGATCGCTCAAAGTCCTGGTGCCGAACCGGCCACCGCGGTGACCGCCAAGAACCGCGGCCGGGCGGTGTGGTCGGGGTGCCCTGCCCGGGCCGCCGACCTCACATCAGCACGGCGATCGTGCCCCGCACTCCCCCCTTTCGGCGGGTCTCGACCGCCTCCGTCATCCCCACGAAGGGCAGGGCGGTGGTGCGGAGGGTGAGCCGACCGTCCGTCAGATCCCCCAGCAGCCGGTCGAACACCTCGGCGGGGACATGGCGGCGCACCATGTTCATCGGCAGCAGGGCGACGTCCCGGGACATCAGCGCGGGAAGGTCGACACGGAGTGCGGTGCCGGCCACGTACCCGATCAGGACCACCCGCCCACCGGGCCGCATGGCCCTCAGGAAGTCCGGGACGGTGTTCCCGCCGACGGTGTCGAGCAGGACGTCGGTCTCCCCCTTGATCGCGACCTCTTGCGGGTCCGGGCGGACCAGGACCTCGTGAGCAGCGTCGGGCACGGCGCCGGCCGCGTCCTCGCCCCGGACCACGGCGACGACGTACGCCCCGGCTCGCGCGGCCAACTGCACGCAGAGCGAGCCGACGGCGCCGGCCGCGCCGGTGACCAGTACCCGCTCCCCCTTCCCGATCCGGCCCACCTCCTCCACGGCGGCCCACGCGGTGGTCATCGGTGAGTAACAGGTGGCGGCGAGCGCGGCGGGGGCTTCCCGGGGGACCACACGGATCGCGTCGACCGGGACGCCGACGCGCTCGGCCCAGGTACCGTCCCGCTCCAGGCCGATGCCGCCGCCACGCACCAGCACCCGGCGTCCGAGCAGCGCGGCGTCGCCTGTCACGACGGTGCCGACGCCCGCGGTGCCGGGGGTGAAGGGCAGCGCGGGCCGGTGCGTGAAGGTACCGGTCATGACGATGAGGTCCAGGTGGGTGACGGCGGCGGCCTCGACCTCCACGATGACCTCCCCCTCTCGCGGCGGCCCCGAAAACTCGGTCTCCTCCACGTCCGGTGCGGTGTCCCAGCGATGCAGACGAGCGGCGATCATGGCGTTCTCCAGGGGGCGTTTCCGTCAGGGGTGGTGCCTCACGAGGGGAACACCGCGACGAACCCGCGGTCCAATAAGTCCGCACGCCGAAACTGCCCGCGCCTGCAAGTATCAAGGCACGCCGGCGGTACATCCTGCGATCGCCCCCGCCGCCGCTGCTCCCCTGCAGAGGTACTCAGGCCGCGTTCGCCGTGAATGAGTACGTGCGCCGATGCGTCGACGCCTCCCCCGGGCCGAGGCTCGAACCGTCAACGACCGATCCCGTCCAAGAGGAAACATGACGACGCACCGCACCCGGCGGGCTCCCGGAACCACCGTGATCCTCACCGCCTGCTCCATCGCCGCCCTCGCCGCTCTGCTCACCGGTTGCACGACCGCCGACGCGATCTGCGGGAACGGGCAGTACCCCGTGCAGTACGTCGGCGCGACCGGCGGCGATTGCGTCGACAACGGCCACAAAGTCCCGAAGGGCGCCTTCCGCTACCCGAAGGACAAGACCCCGAAGCACGTGGACGACAAGTGGGACCGCTACTGGCAGACGCACACCCTGGACGAACACGGTGCCGTCGTCCAGGCGCCTCCGGGCTCGTAGCTGCGCGACCCGCTGCCGACCGGGGCGATGGCGACCGAGGGACAAGTGCCGGTCGGGGCGCGTGCGCGTGCCCGGCGAGCCGCGGGCCCGGACCGCCGTGGCCTCGGCCTCAGGGGCCGGTCCGCCGGCTGGACTCGGTCGAAGTGGGCGAGGGCTACGGCGGGGTCCCCTGCGCCGCGACGGCATGCGGTGCTCCTGGGACCGGTACACCCATGACCCCGGCCGGAACGCCCTCCGCTTTCCGCGCGACGGACTTCGGCACCCGAGCCGTTCCCCGTCGGTTGCGCAGCCTTGACGGTGTTGGTCCGGGCCAATACCGTCTGCCTCGCACAGAACTCCACATGGCTCAACACCGCCACCTGTCACCAGAGTTGGTGATGCATCCGCCGGTCGTCATCCAGGTCCGCAAAGGCGCGTGCACTGCTCACCGGAGATCACCAGAGGTGGCACAGCGAACAGCAGCGATCATGTGATTCTTCGGAGGCCAGACCTATGCAACCACCCCCTGGAAGGGCACCGCGCCGCAGGTGGAAGAGAGCGCTCTCTCTGCTTCCCGTCGTCGTGATGACGGTGGCGGCCACCGTCACCACGACCCTGAACGCCCAGGCAGCGGTGCCCCCGACACCGTCGGGCTTCACGCTCACTTGGAGTGACGACTTCAACGGTGCGTCCGGCACAGGCATCGATCAGAGCCTGTGGAAGTACGACACCGGGCCGGGCAGCAACTTCGGCACCGGTGAGATCGAGACGATGACCAACAGCACCTCGAACGTCTACTACGACGGTCAGGGTCATCTGGTGCTCCAGGCCCTGCACTCGGGCTCCGACCCGCGCAGCGGATGGACCTCCGGGCGCGTGGAGACCCAGTCGGCGAGCTTCGGCGCCCCGGCGGGCGGTGTCGTACGCATGGAGTCCGTCCTCCAGCAGCCCAACGTCACCACCGCCAACGGCGCCGGTTACTGGCCGGCGTTCTGGATGCTCGGCGCGCCGCTGCGCGACGGTGTGACCTGGCCGAAGTCCGGCGAGATCGACGTCATGGAGGACATCAACGGCCGCAGCTCCGTCTTCAGCACCCTGCACTGCGGGGTGAACCCGGGCGGTCCGTGCAACGAGTCGACCGGCATCGGCTCGGGTGAACGCGCCTGTTCGGGCTGCCAGACCGGCTTCCACGACTACGCGGTGGAGATCGACCGCTCCATGTCGCCGGAGCAGATCAGGTTCTATCTCGACGGGAACAACTTCTACACCATCAACGCCAACCAGGTGGACGCGACGACCTGGTCGGACGCGGTCGACCACCCCTTCTTCATCATCTACGACCTGGCGATCGGCGGCGGCTTCCCGGACGCCTTCGGCGGGGGCCCGAACGCGTCCACGGTCTCCGGCGGCAAGCTGGTCATCGACTCGGTGGCCGTCTACAACAAGGCGCCCGGCTCCTCGGGCGGCGGTGGCGGCGGCGGTTCGGTGAGCGGCCAGACGATCACCGGCCCCGGCGGCAAGTGCGTGGACGTGGCGGGCGACGACACCGGCGGCGACGGCACCGCCGTACAGCTCTGGGACTGCCAGTCGGCGGCCAAGGACCAGCACTGGACCTGGAGCGGCCAGACCCTGCAGACCCTCGGCAAGTGCCTGGACATCGCCGGAGGCAACAGCGCCGCCGGTACCAAGCTGCAGCTCGCCACCTGCAACAGCGGCGGCTACCAGTCATGGGTGCGGCAACCCGACGGCTCGCTGCGGAACCCGACCAGCGGCCGGTGCATCGACTCGCCGTCGGGTGCCACCGCGAACGGCACACGCCTGCAGATCTGGGACTGCAACGGCTCCGCCGCCCAGCAGTTCGCCATCGGTACCCCGATCTACGGACCGGGCGGCAAGTGCGTGGACGTGGCGGGTGACGACACCGGCGGCGACGGCACCGCGGTCCAGCTCTGGGACTGCCAGCAGGCCACGTCGCTCGACCAGAAGTGGACCTGGAACGGCCAGACCCTGCGTACGCTGGGCAAGTGCCTGGACATCGCCGGCGGTGTGAACGCGGCCGGCACAAAGCTCCAGCTGGCCAACTGCAACGGCGGCGGCTACCAGAACTGGGTCGCCAACGCCGACGGTTCGATGTCCAATCCGACCACCGGCCGGTGCATCGACTCGCCGTCGGGTGCCACCGCGAACGGCACACGCCTGCAGATCTGGGACTGCAACGGCTCCGCCGCCCAGAAGTTCTCGCTGGCATGAGCGAGGTGAGCCCTGTCTGAGACGAGCCGGGGCACGTTGAAGGGCCGCACCTCGACGGGTGCGGCCCTTCGGCACGTTGTCCGCACCGCAGGACCGCCGGTTGGCGGTCTCAGCGACGGTACGCGGTTGTCGCGATCTCGATGAAGGACCGGATCAACGGGTTGGTGTCGCCTTCCTTCCACACCGCCACCACTCTGCTCGGCGGCATGTCGATCAGCGGCACCACGGCCAGCTCCGCGGGCAGTTCGTGTCCGAGCGGGGCCAGGCCGACCGTGCCGTTCCACAGCACGGTCTGCAGGCATTCCTGGACGGCGCGCACCACTGGGCCCTCGCGCGGCCTGCCACCGTCCCAGTACGACTGCCAGAGGGGGTCGGTGCCCTGCGGGAACCGGAACCAGCGGCGCTCGCTCAGTTCGGCCAGCCGCAGCCGGTCACGGCGGGCCAGCGGATCGTCGGCGCGCAGGACCACACCGACCGGATCGGCCCGCAGCGCGCGCACCGTCAGGGCCGTCGCGTCGAACGGCGCCCGAGTGAGCGCGACATCGACCAGTCCGGCGCGCAGCCCGCAGGTGGGGTCGGTCAGATCGGTGTCACGGATGCGGATGTCGATGCCGGGATGGCTCCGACGGTAGGCGGCGGCCAGCCGGGACACTCCCGGGTCGGTGCCGTCGCCCAGGATGCCGATGGTGAGGGTCGCGCGGCCGGCCGCCGCGTGCACGCGCATCCGGACCCGGTCGGCATGGTCGAGCAGGGCCCGCGCCTCGTCGAGCAGCACGGTGCCCACCGGAGTGAGCGTGACCCCCGTGGGCGAGCGGGCGAAGAGCAGAGCCCCGACATCGGCCTCCAACTGCCTGATGGCCCGGCTCAGCGGCGGCTGGCTCATGTGCAGCCGGGTGGCGGCCCGGCCGAAGTGGAGTTCCTCGGCGACGGCCACGAAGTAGCGCAGGATCCGTAGCTCCACGCTGCAACGATACCCAGGCGGTATCGGCGCCGCGGGACAGGTCTTGGACAGTGCCGGGGGCCCGGCGGTGAACTCGTGGGCATGACCGAAGAAACGAAGACCAGCGAGCCGCAGACCCACCCCGCTGTATCGGTGACGAGGCCCGGCGACGGCGAGCTGATCGTGCTGGGTACCACGCGCATGCGGGTTCTGGAGGACGGCAGCCACACCGGGCACCGCCTCGCGATCGCCGAGTCCGTCCTCGCCCCGCACACCCAGGGACCGCCGCAGCACCGCCACGCGCGACACGACGAGGGTTTCTACGTGCTGTCCGGCACCGTGCGGTTCACCGTCGGGGACGAGCACCACGACGCCGCCGCGGGCACGCTCGTGATGGTTCCGCCCGGTGCCCCGCACACGTTCGCCAACCCGACCGACCAACCCGCCGTCATGCTCAGCACCTTCACCCCCGACCTGTACGTGCAGTACTTCCGGGACCTCCAGGACGTACTCGCCGGCGGCCGGCCACTGACGCCACAGGCCAACGCCGACGCGATGAGCCGCTACGCGACCGAGCCCGCCTGAAAGCGAGGGCACGGCCCGGTCCTGTCCGCGCGCGGTCCGCGATCTCCGGGAGCGACAACAGCGGTTCCCTGGCTGCGATGCCCCGGCCCCCGGCTCACGCCGGCGAGGGCAGGTGCACCGCGGGCAGCAGCCCCTGCTCGATCTCCCGGCGCGGCAGCGACAGCCCGAGATGCTCCCCCACCGCCCCGAACAGCCGTCTGGCCAGCTCCTCTTCCTCGTCCTCGGGGTCCTCGCAGCCGGGGAACGTGTCCCTCACCGCCCCGGCCCGGCGTACGGCCGCGTCCAGCGCGGCGAACGCGCCGAGCCGGTCCCTGGGCGGGACCACGGTCTCCAGCAGGCTGTCACCGGGCTCGCCGGAACTCGACTCGCCGACCGCGTCGACGTAGCACACCCACGGGGCTTCGTGCAGGAAGCGATCCAGGCAGACGAGTTCCTCGCCCCGTCGCACCAGGGTGTCCCGGCCCAGCCGGTCGAGGAGGACGAGGTGCCAGGTGGACCGCTCCGGCTCCAGGACGTACGTCCACTCGCCGCTGCGGCCGAACATCGCCACGCTGTCGCCCGGGGGCACGCCTCGCCTGTCGAAGTCCTTGAACAGAGCGGGCCGTTCGGCCTTGCGGCGGTCCGCACCGAGGCGGACCACGAGGTCCACCGGGTCCACGCCCCGCACCGCCGTGAGGGAGATGTCACCGAGCATCCCGCCCTTGACGATCGCCCCGCTGTACCAGTGCTCGCCGATCCACCCCAAGCCGTCCGTCATCGTCCCCTCGCCTCCGTCTTCCCGTACGTCACCGAGCCTCGCTCCCCCGGCAGGCGCCGCCCGCCCGTGCTGCCCGTGCTCGTCGTGCGGGTCGTCGGCGGCGGGTGGCCACGGGAGACGGAGCCGGGAAGGGTCAGGGAATCGTCGGTGCCGTTCCCGAGCTGGCCCGGACGGTCAGTTCCGGTGCGATGAGCACCACGTCGTCCGTCTCGCGCCCGTCGAGTTTGCCCACCAGGAGCCCGACCGCAGTCCGGCCCATCTCCTGGGCAGGGACGGCGACCGAGGTGAGCCGCACCGAGGCCTGGACGGCGACCTGTTCGGGGCAGACGGCCACCACCGACACGTCCTCGGGCACGGCCCGCCCCTGCTGGCGCAGCACGGCGAGCAGGGGTTCCACCGCGGATTCGTTCTGCACGACGAAGCCCGTGGTGCTCGGACGCTCGTCGAAGATCCGGGACAGGGTCGCCGCCATCGCGTCGTAGCCGCCCTCCCAGGGGCGGTGCACGACCCTCAGTCCGAGTTCGCGTGCCCGGGAGCGGAGGCCGTCGAGAGTGCGCTCGGCGAAGCCGGTGTGCCGCTCGTAGACGGCGGGGGCCTCGCCGATGACGGCGACGTCCCGGTGGCCGAGCTTCGCCAGATGCTCCACGCAGAGCGCGCCCGTCGCGCTCCAGTCGAGATCGACGCAGGTCACACCGGCGGTGTCGGTGGGCAGACCGATCAGCACGGCGGGCTGGCCGGTCGCCCGGAGCAAGGGCAGCCGCTCGTCCTCCAGTTCGACGTCCATGAGGATCATCGCGTCGGCAAGACCGCTGCCGGTGACCCGGCGCACCGCGTCGGGGCCCTCCTCACCGGTGAGCAGCAGGACGTCGTAGCCGTGTGTCCGGGCGGTGGTCGCCACGGCGACCGCGATCTCCATCATCACGGGGACGTACATGTCCGTGCGCAGGGGGATCATGAGGGCGATGATGTTCGACCGGTTGCTGGCCAGGGCGCGGGCGCCCGCGTTCGGGTGGTAGCCCAGTGCCCGGATGCTCCGCTCGACCCTCTCCCGGGTCCCCGCGGAGATGGACCGCTTGCCGCTGAGGACATAGCTCACCGTGCTCGCCGAAACTCCGGCGTGCCGGGCGACGTCTGCGAGAGTGACCAACCGGCTCTCCAGGATGTGAAGCGCTTCGACAGTGCGCGATCAGACTTGGCTGAACAAGAAAAGTTCTACCCAATATACCAGCGAGGATGACGGCGTCGACCGCTGTCGAAGCGCTTCGAAAAAGGGTCAGACCGGGATGACTGCTCAGGCCGTCGTCACCGTGACCCGGCCGGTCCCGGTGGCGCTCGGACCGCCGACGATCCGCACGGTGAACGGCTTGTCGCTGCCCTCCGCGGTGACGTGCAGGGCCTCCCCTTCCCGCCGGAGGCGGAACGTGGCGCTGGTGGCGCCGGTCCGGTCCGGGACGGTCACGGTTCGTTCGTCGCCGCCCTCGGCGGCCGGGTGGACCAGCAGGGTGAGGCCGTCCAGCCAGTCGTCGGGGCGCCGGCCGTCGGCGGCCAGCGGCAGGACGGCCCCCTCGCGGACGTACAGCGGCAGGCTGTCGTAACCGTGGCGCTCGGTGCGCCAGGCCGGGCCGGTGACCGTCTCGCCGGTGAGCAGGTGCGTCCAGGCACCTTCGGGCAGGTAGACCTCGACCTCGCCGTCTTCGGTGAAGACCGGGGCGACCAGCAGATCGGCGCCGAGCATGTACTGGCGGTCCAGCGGGCGGCAGGCCGGGTCGCCGGGGAACTCCAGCAGCATCGGGCGCATCGACGGCACGCCCGTGCGGTGGGCCTCGACGCCGACACCGTACAGGTACGGCATCAGACGGTGCTTGAGCAGGGTGAAGCGGCGGGCGACGTCGACGGCCTCGTCGCCGAACTCCCACGGCACGCGGTAGGAGGAGGAGCCGTGCAGACGGCTGTGCGAGGAGAGCAGGCCGAAGGCCAGCCAGCGCTTGAACACCGAGGCGTCGGGGGTCCCTTCGAAGCCGCCGATGTCGTGGCTCCAGAAGCCGAAGCCGCTCAGCGACAGGGACAGCCCGCCGCGCAGCGACTCGGCCATGGCCTCGAAGGAGGACCAGCAGTCACCGCCCCAGTGCACCGGGTACTGCTGGCCGCCGACGGTCGCGGAGCGGGCGAACAGCACCGCCTCGCCCTGCCCGCGTTCCTTCTCCAGGAGATCGAAGACGGTCTTGTTGTACAGCTCGGTGTAGTAGTTGTGCATCCGCTCGGGGTCCGAGCCGTCGTGCCAGACGACGTCGGTGGGGACGCGCTCGCCGAAGTCGGTCTTGAAGCAGTCGACGCCCTGGTCCAGCAGTGGCTTGAGCTTCGACTGGAACCAGGCGCAGGCCTCGGGACTGGTGAAGTCCACCAGCCCCATGCCCGCCTGCCACAGGTCCCACTGCCACACGTCGCCGTCGGCGCGGCGCACCAGGTGCCCCAGTTCGGCGGCCTCCTCGAACAGCGGGGACTTCTGGGCGATGTACGGGTTGATCCAGACACTGATCCTCAGGCCCTTGGCCTTCAGCCGGGCCAGCATGCCCTCGGGGTCGGGGAAGACGTCCGGGTCCCACCGGAAGTCGCACCACTGGTACTCGCGCATCCAGAAGCAGTCGAAATGGAACACGGACAAGGGGATGCCGCGCTCGGCCATGCCGTCGACGAACGACATCACCGTCGCCTCGTCGTAGGAGGTGGTGAAGGAGGTGGTCAGCCACAGGCCGAAGGACCAGGCCGGCGGCAGGGCCGGGCGCCCGGTGAGTCCCGTGTAGCGGGTGAGGACGTCCTTGGGGGTGGGACCGGCGACGACGTAGTACTCCAGGGACTGGTCCTCGACGCTGAACTGGACCTGGCCGACGGATTCCGAACCGACCTCGAAGGAGACCTTGCCGGGGTGGTTGACGAAGACGCCGTAGCCGCGGGAGGAGAGGTAGAACGGGATGTTCTTGTACGCCTGCTCGCTGCTGGTGCCGCCGTCGGCCTGCCATATGTCGACGACCTGGCCGTTCTTGACGAACGGGGTGAAGCGCTCGCCGAGGCCGTAGACCTGCTCGCCGACGCCGAGCGCGAGCTTGGCCACCATGTGGTGCTCGCCCCGGTCGGTGACGGCGAAGGCGGCGCCCTTGGTGCCCGCCCGGGTCAGTTCGCGGCCGTCGGCGTCGCGGAAGCTCAGCGCGAAGGGGGCGGAGCGGTCCAGGCGCAGGGTGAGCGGGCCGCTGGTCAGCTCGGTGACGCCGCCTTCGGCGCGGACCTCGCCGACACCGCCCTCGTCGCCGCCGACGGTGAAGTCGGGGCCGGTCCGGCGCTTGCCGGAGTGGTGGGTGAGGCGGATGCCGATGACGCCCTCGGCGGGCGACCAGCAGTCGACGGAGATGAGCGGCGCGTTGAGCGTGTCGCCCCTCCGCCTCACGCGCTGCACTGCGGCATGG
The DNA here is from genome assembly GCF_007896895.1 of Streptomyces misionensis. Taxonomy (GTDB): domain Bacteria; phylum Actinomycetota; class Actinomycetes; order Streptomycetales; family Streptomycetaceae; genus Streptomyces; species Streptomyces misionensis_A. The sequence continues at coordinate 92,861 of NZ_VOGW01000087.1, forward strand.
GCAGTGATGCGCTTCGACTCCGTCTGGACGTCACGCACATCGATGGCGTATTCGATGCGTACGCCATCGCGAACACGCCAGAAGCCGTCGGTGAACTTCATGATCTCCCTCAGGGGGTGCGGAGACTGTCGAGCCGGGACGCGGACCTCGTCACGAAGGCTCGGATGAGGCCGGATTGTGCAGGCGACACCTTGCTGCACGACGAGTCGCGAAGCAAGAAGCGAGTGCACGGGGGCTAGCGCCCGGGCGACCTCTTGGCGTATTAGTCATCCCACACAACAAACCCGTCCGGCAATGCCTCCGGACTGCGCGACAGCAAGGGCCGCACATGTCGATTCTGTCGAAGCGCTTCAACACCGCCCCGGTGAACAGGCTCTTCCCTGGCCTGGCGACCGGTGGCCCGCGCTGTCCGCATCACCCGTTCCGTGTTCCGCGCCACCCGCGCCGGGCACAGAGCTGAGCCACCTCCACCCACACGCGTCCGCCGGAACCGCGTCCAGGGCCGCTGGCCCGCGCCGATCCCCGCCACCCCGGCGGGCACGGCGTCCACCGGATCCGGCGCCTCTCCCACCCAAGGGCATCATCGTGAGAGCACACCCACCGAACGGGCCATGGCCCGGGCGCCGGCGGGTCCGCCGGCCCGCCCTCGTCGCGCTCACCGTCGCCTCGGCGGTCGTCGGCAGCACGGCGCTGACCGGCTGCGGCCAGTCCCGCGACCCCGGCGTGTACACCGTCCTGAACTCCTCGACGGACGACTCGTACCACAGTTGGGACGCGGCGACTCTCGAACGCTGCGGCAAGCGGCTCGGCGTCACCGTCCGGCAGCAGTCCGTCCCGGCCGACCAGGTCATGACCAAGTCGCTGCGGATGGCGTCCTCCAAGTCGCTGCCGGACATCATCCAGTTCGACGGCTCCGAGATGCCGGCCTTCGCGGAGACCGGCGGTCTGATGGACCTCCGGAGACTGGGCGTCGACACGACCGACGTGCCGCAGGGCATCCTCGACTACGGCTCCTACAAGGGCACGTACTACGGCGCGGCCCGCACGGTGAACACGCTCGCGCTGTTCTACAACAAGGACGTCCTCGGCAAGGCCGGCGTCAAGGTGCCGACCACGTGGGAGGAGATGCGCGAGGCGGCCCGCAAGCTCACCCGGGGCCACCGGTACGGCATCGCCCTGAGCGCGGGTGGGGCGGAGGACGGTGTCTACCAGTTCACGCCGTTCATGTGGTCCAACGGCGGCGACGAGACCGACCTCGCCGGCCGGCAGGTGATCCAGGCGCTGGACTACTGGAAGTCGCTGCTCTCCGACGGGTCGCTGTCGAAGTCCACGATCAACTGGACCCAGGCCGACGTCAACGACCAGTTCATGGCCGGGAACGCCGCCATGATGATCAATGGCCCGTGGCAGGTGGAGACCCTCAACACCAAGAAGAGCCTGCACTGGGGCATCGCGCGGATTCCCGTCCCGAGGGCCGGGGACGACTCCGTTGGCCCGCTGGGCGGCGGTGAGCTGACCATCCCGGACATCGGCGACACCACGCGCGAGAAGACCTCGGCGAAGATCGTCAACTGCCTGACGAGCGAGCAGGAGGAAGTGACCTACGCGCTCAACAGCTGGATGATCCCGGCCAATCGGAAGGCCGCCGCCGTCTGGCGCAAGAAGGTGCCCTCGCTCAGCTCGCTGGCCGACCAGGTCGCGGTGGCGCGCTCGCGCACCGCCAAGGTCGGCTCCGGCTGGACGTCGATCTCGCTCGCCCTGCAGAGCGCGTTCCAGTCGGCGCTCACGGGCCAGTCCTCCGCGTCGGCACTGAAGCACGCGCAGGCGCGCGTCGAGAGCGGGAAGTGAGGCAACCACGGTGTCCACCACCACTGTTCCGGGCCCCGCGGCCATCGGCAGCTCCGCCGAAGCCACCCCCGACCCGGCCCGCGCCCGCCGCCGGCGCACGCTCGCGCAGTGGGGCTTCGTCGCCCCCGCCGTGCTGTTCATGCTGCTGTTCTTCGGCTACCCGCTCGTCCGCAACATCGTGATGAGCTTCCAGCACTACACGCCGTCGACCTTCTTCACCGGCAAGGCCCCCTTCAACGGCCTGGACAACTGGCGCAAGGTCTTCGGCGACGGCCTGTTCGGCAAGGCCCTGTGGCAGACGATCCTCTTCACGATCGGCTCGCTGATCGGGCAGTTCTGCATCGGCCTGGCCCTGGCGGTGTTCTTCAACCGCAGGTTCCCGCTGGGCGGTGTGCTGCGCGCGCTGATCCTGCTGCCCTGGCTGGTGCCCATGGTCGTCTCCGGCATCGTCTGGCGGCGCATCCTGGACCAGGACATCGGCGTGCTGAACTCCTTCCTCGGGCTGTTCGGCATCGGTCACACGCCATGGCTGACCAGCACGCACGTGGCACTGCTCGCCGTGATCCTGGTGAACGTCTGGATCGGCATCCCGTTCAACATGGTGATCCTCTACGGCGGACTCCAGGAACTTCCGCGCGAGGTCTACGAGGCCGCCTCGCTCGACGGCGCCTCCGCGTGGCGCACCTTCCGCTCGATCACGCTGCCGCTGCTGAAGCCCGTCATCACCGTCGTGCTCGTACTGGGCTTCATGTCCACGGTCAAGATCCTCGACCTGGTGCTGGCGCTCACCGACGGCGGCCCCGCCGACTCCACGCAGACCTTGGGGACGCTGACCTACCAGGACTCCTTCGTCCAACTGGACTTCGGGGCCGGCGCCGTGGTCGGCAACGTCCTCGTCCTGATCTCCGCCGTGTTCGCGGTGTTCTACCTGCGGGCCAACCGCACCGAAGGGAAGTGACGGGCATGGCGACCACCACCGACACCACCGCGGCCGTCGGCAGGCCGAAGCGCCACTGGGGCACGACGGCCGTCGGCCTCCTCATCCTGTGCGTGATGTTGTTCCCGCTGTACTGGATGGTCGACACCGCGCTGCAGCCCGACTCCGGTCTGCTGGAGGTGGACCCGGTTCCGCACGGACTGGACCTGTCCGGCTTCTCCTCGGCCCTGACCGAGCAGGGTGGTCATCTGCTGACCTCGCTCGCGGTCGCGGTCGGCGCCGTCGTGATCTGCCTGGCGTTCTCCGCGCCAGCCGCCTACGGCCTCGCGCAGTTCCGGCTTCGCGGCGCGAGGACCGTGGTGTTCGGCACCCTGATCACGCAGATGGTCCCGGGGATCGTCATCGCCAACGCGCTCTACAGCGCGTACGTGGACCTCGGCCTGGTCAACTCCTACTTCGGGCTGATGCTGGCCGACGCCTCCCTGGGCATCCCCTTCGCGGTGGTGCTGATGCGGTCCTTCATGGTGGCGATCCCGCGAGAGGTCATCGAGGCCGCCGAGGTGGACGGTGCCGGCCGGGTGCGCACCTTCGTCCGGGTCGTACTGCCGATGAGCCGCAACTCGCTGATCACCGCCGGGCTGTTCTCCTTCCTGTACGCCTGGAGCGACTTCATGTTCGCGCTCACCCTCAACACCACCGACCACGTCAAGCCGGTCACCCTCGGCATCTACCAGTACATCGGCGCGCACGTCGGCGACTGGGGCTCGGTCATGGCCGCCTCCGTCCTCGCCGCGATCCCCGCGGCGATCCTGCTCGTACTCGCCCAGAAGTACATCGCCGCCGGCATCACCGGCGGTTCCGTCAAGTGACCATGCCGTGCGCCGCCCTCTCGCGCCGGCTGCCGGGCAGGCAGGGCGAGCGCCCGGAGCGGCGCCGGCAGTCGCCCGGGCAGCAGCCCGCCCCCTGCCCACACGCCGGCCGTGCGCCGCAGTGTCTGCGCCACCGTCCGCGCCCGGTCGATCCGGGGGAAACGAGCGCGCGGAACACGTCCTCGGGTGCCGGTGACGCGGGCGGCGTGCCCTTGCCGACCACGTCGGCGCATCTCCTCGGGATCTCGGTTACGGGCGAGGACGGGGCACCGCCGCGCGGCGGGGCACGCGACCGCCCGGCACCGGGATGCGGGCCGGGCGGTCCTGCCGGACGGCGGCCGCCGTCCGTCGTCGGCGGCCGTCGTCACGCGAGCGGTACGGCGGTCAGTTGCGCCAGGTGTCGTTCAGCGTGACCTCGCCGCCGGCGGGAACGGTGGCCCCGCTCTCCCAGGTGACGCTGCCGGAGGCGTCCTTGCGGATGTACTCGTACGCGAACGACGTGCCCGCGGACCATGCTGCCCACGGCCGGCCCGCCGCTGTTCGGCAAGCTGCCGCCGGGGCGGTACGAGGCCGGGATCTCCGCCTTCCTGATGAAGCCGGTCTCCCGCGGGCAGGTACGGCTGCGCTCGGCCGATCCGCTCGAACCCCCCGTCATCGACCCCGCGTTCCTGACGGACCCCGACGGCCGCGACGTGGCGGTGCTGCGCTCGGGGCTCAGGAAGGTGGCGGACCTGGCCGAGACGCTGCGGCCGCTGGCGGCTGCGACGGACGCGATACCGGCCCACGCCCTGTCCGACGCGGACCTGCGCGGACGGGTGGGCACCTACTGGCACCCCGTGGGGACCTGCGCCGTGGGCCCGGCCGACGACCCGCGAGCGGTGGTCGACGGGCAGGGAACGGTCCACGGTGTGACGAACCTCCGGATCGCCGACGCCTCCGTCCTGCCGACCGTCCCCGCCGCCAACACCCAGTTGCCGGTCCTGGCCGTCGCCGAGATGCTGGCCGACGCCCTTTCCGCCTGACCGGCCTGCCCCACGCCACCCCACCTCCGCGGAGACTTCTGATGGCAGCACAGACCGACATACGCGCGCACCGGCTGGTGTACGGCTGCATGGGCCTGGGCGGCGGCTGGGACGGCCGGCCGTACACGTCCGAGGACATCCGGCACGCCGAGACCGCGATCGAGGCGGCCCTGGCCGCCGGGATCACGGCGTTCGACCACGCCGACATCTACCGGTACGGCAAGTCGGAGGCCGGCTTCGGCGAGGTGCTCGCCCGGACGCCCGGGCTGCGCCGGCGCATCGTCCTCCAGGGAAAGTGCGGCATCCGGCTGCCCGACGGCGAGCGGCCCGGACACTACGACCTGCGGGGCGCGAGCATCCGGCGGCGGGTCGAGGAGAGTCTCGTCCGGTTGCGCACGGACGTCCTGGACGTCCTCCTGCTGCACCGGCCGGACCCGCTCGCCGACCCCGAGGACATCGCCGAGGCCCTGACGTCCCTGCACGCCCAAGGTCTGGTCCGGCAGTTCGGCGTCTCGAACATGAGCGGGCCCCGGATCGCGTTCCTCCAGGCCCATCTGGACGTTCCGCTGGTCGTCGACCAACTCGAGATGAGCCTGGCCCGGCGGGACTGGGTGGAGGCAGGCGTCCTGTTCGACACGCCGGCCGGCGCCGCCAACGGCTTCGCGACCGGCACGCTGGAGCACTGCGCGGCCCAGGGCATCCGGCTCCAGGCCTGGGGGCCGCTCACCCGGGGCAGCCTCACCGCCGACCCCGACTCGCCGGTGTGCCGACTCGTCACGGACCTCGCCGGGCGCAAGGGAACCACACCGCAGACCGTCCTCCTGTGGTGGCTGCAACGCCATCCGGCGGGCATCGCCCCGGTCATCGGCACGGCCCGGCCCGAACGCATCGCCGCCTGCCGGGACGCGGCCCTGCGCGAGCCGGACCTCACCCACGAGGAGTGGTACGCGCTGTGGGTCGCCGCGCGCGGCGTGCCCCTCCCCTGATACGGCCGCCGGGCCGCAGCGGGTCGAGCAGGACGAGCCCGCACGCCGGGACGGAGCCGTAGTCGGACCTGCGCGTCGAGGCGGCGCGTCACGTTCTGTGTCAGGTCCGTGAGGAAACCGCAGACCGGTTGTGAATGTCCCGGCCCTTTCCCGTGTCCTTCGCCACAGCATTGCCGCAAAGCAACGGAGCCGAGGTGTGGCGATATGGTCGGCCGATGTACTGATATGTGGCCTCGCATTCATCGGCAGGCGGGTTGAGCAGCTTCGACATCGGGGCGAACGTCCTGCGCGTCGTGAGCTTTATGATCGTCGGCGAACTACTGGCTTTACGTCCGTCCTCCTGTCGTCGACGGTTCTTGGCGACCGCGAATGTAAAAATTTTGCGCGGATCGCGTGTCCGTGACGCAGGGGAAGAAGGGTGAACTCCATGGCTCTCGGGCTGCTCCGTCGTCGGCGTTCCCGTGGTGCCTCCGGTGCCGGATCGAGCATCTCGGTCCCCCTGCCGCCCGGTGCCGGGGCGTTCGGCTTCGAGGTGCTCGATCCCATGGGGCAGCCCATGGGCGGAGCCGAGGTCACCGTGACCGCACTGGACAGCCACCGGGTCGCGACACGTGGCACCACGGACCCCCACGGCTACTTCATAGCGACGCTGCCACCGGGTTCCTACAGCGTGATGGTCGTGGCCGAGGGCCTGTCACCCGCTCGGGAGAACCTCGACATCGCAGCCGGTGTGGCGCTGCCCCCCGTGCGCATCGCGCTCCAGCCCGCCCGCCAGATGGAACTGCCGACGGCCGGGACCTGGCTGTTCGACCCTCCGCACACCGCGATCCGGTTCATCGCCAAGCACGTGGGCATGGCCCATGTCCACGGGCGGTTCACCCGCTTCCAGGGCAGCATCCGCGTCGCTCCGAACATGGCCGACTCACAGGTGGCGGTGCGCATCGACGCCGCCAGCGTCACCACGGGCAACAACACCCGCGACAACCACCTGCGTTCCGCCGACTTCCTGGACGTCGAGCGATACCCGTACATCGACTTCACCAGCACGCGGTTCGCCCACCGCGGCGGCTCCAAGTGGACCCTGCACGGCACGCTCACCATGCACGGCACCAGCCGTTCCGTCGGCCTCGACACCACCTACCTGGGGTCGATCAACGGGGGCTACGAACAGGAACTGCGCTGCGCGGCCCTGGCGAAGGCCGAACTCCATCGGGAGGACTTCACCCTCAACTGGCGTTCCATGCTCGCCCGCGGCATCGCCGTCGTCGGACCGACCGTCCAACTGGAGTTGGACGTACAGGCGATGTACCGCACCCACGACACGCCCACGCCACCGCAGTAGACCCTCACGGGGGGGACTCCTGACCGAGCAATCAGATGGGAAAGGGCTCACGATCATGGGTATCTTCGGCCGACGCCAGACCGCCGACAGCGAGCCGGCCCCGGCTTTCGGCACCGGCGCCTCCGTCGCGGAGGCCACGTCCCGGGGAGTCGCACTCGACCCGGCACTGGGAGCACTGACCGGGCAATGGACCATCGACCGCCCGCACAGCCGCATCGGATTCTCCGTGCGGCACGCCATGGTCACGACAGTCCGGGGGGCCTTCACCGATTACGACAGCACGTTGTACTTCGACGGGGCCCAGCCCTCGGAGTCGCGGGCCGAACTCGTCATCCGGGTCGCCAGCGTCGACACGGGCGTGGAACAGAGAGACGCGCACATCATCGGCCCTGACTTCTTCGACGCGCGCCGCTACCCGGAAATGACCTTCCGCAGCACCTCCACCGTCCACGAGGGCGGAGAGACCTTCCGCATGACCGGGGACCTGACCATCCGCGACGTCACCCGGCCTGTCGATCTGCAACTCGACTATCTCGGCTCGGTCCTGGACCCCTTCGGCTACGAGCGCGCCGGCTTCGACGGCACCACCACCATCGACCGCACCGAATGGGGTCTGGTCTACAACCAGCGCCTCAAGGCAGGCGGCACCATGGTGAGCGAGAAGGTCCGGCTGCAGTTCGACATCTCGGCGATCCGGTCGACGTCATAAGCGGCAGGTGAGGACGCTGCCTAGCAGTCGTCCACGGAGTCCGGCAGCTTCGCCGGACCGGACTCGGTACCGTACGCGGTTCGCGTAGGGAGGTTCCGGTACGAGCGATACGCGTTCTCCGCGAAGACGGCTACCACCTCATCGGTCTGTATGCGGGGAGCTCCGCGGCACCAGTGGAGGTCGAGGGTGCCGCGGGACATGTCCAGCGCGTGGGCCATCTCGTGATATAGCTGCGCGCAAGGATCCCTCGGAGTGCCGTCGCTCATCGGACGAGTGTCCGTGCTGTTCCAGGCGATGACGCTGTCCGTGCCCGACCCGTTCTGCGCGCTGGCCCAATCGTCGTTGGCGGGCCTGTGGAGGAATCGCCAGGGTCTTGCGGCGTGCGATCGTTGAGGACGATCCGCACCGTGCGCGGAGAGAACTCGAGGTAGCGCACGATGTTCAGGGGGTCGCCGCTCTCGTCCTCGGCCCGGTAGTTCCTCATGCATTTGTCGAACGCCGAGGTCACTTCTGGACTCACACTGATCAACGCCTGCGCCGGCGGGGCGACACCCACGACCGAACCGGCACTGGAGAGGGTCGTCAGCAGGGCGAGACCGACCGATATCCGACGTACACGAGTACGCCCACGAATACGCCTCATGCCCAATCGTCCCTTCTCCGGACTTCAGGCACCTATGATCGCGAGGACCGTCATGGCGTAGGGAATACCGCCTTTTGCCGCATCGATGGTGCCGCCGATGTCGAGGCCGGCTTTCGCCGAGCAGCTCGGCACGTAACTCGAAGCCTCGTCCCACACGCTGGGCAGAGTCTCCAGGCGGCCCTCCCGCTGCCAGTTGAAATCGCGCGACCCGCCGAACACTCCGCCCATGCCTCCACGGACGTCGAAGATGTAGGTCGCGCCCGTCTCGAAGCGGATGACACAGGCCTCGCCGTAGTTGTAGCCGACGCCACCGGAGTTGTGCATGTGCCCGGTCCAGCTGTACGACCCGTTCGAGTGCAGGGTCAGCGACGACCAACCGCCGACCGGGACACCGCCGTTGAAAGTGATGTTCCGGCTCTCAGTGAAATTGTCGGTGTATTGCGGAAGGAGCGTGATCGAGCCCGCTGGGTAATTCGGTCTCGTCGCCAGACCTGAATCAGCCGCAACCGCCATGGCCGGCAGAAATGCGCTCCCGGCCAACAGTACCGAGGCGAAGACTGTTGCGCTGTAACGCTTGGTTTTGCAACTCCCGCGCAATAAGTTGAACGGGCGATATTCACTCCGTCATCATTGGGGGAGCAAGCGGCCGAAACCGGCCGGCGCCGGTCCCCCGGCATGAGGGTGCGGGCGGGGCGACATCATGGCGGCGGCGCCGAGTCGCAGAAAAACCGTTGGGCTCCCCGGCATGGTCCAGGCATGATCGACTCGTGGACACCTACCTGGAGACCGAGCGTCTCACCCTGCGCCGCTTCACCTCCGATGACGCGGACCTGCTGATCGAGCTGGACAGCGACCCGGCGGTGATGCGCTATCTGACCGGTGGCATGCCCACTCCGCCGGACATCGTCCGCGAGCGCCATCTGCCGAACATCCTCTCCGGCTACGAGAAGTGGGGCGGCGACCTCGGGCTGTTCGCCGCGCACGAGAAGGACGGCGGCGCGTTCATAGGCTGGTTCATCCTGCGTCCCGAGCCGCAGGGACCGCTGGACGAAGTCGAACTCGGCTACCGGCTGCGGCGGGCGGCTTGGGGCAAGGGCTATGCCACCGAGGGCTCTCGGGCCTTGCTGGCCAAGGCCTTCACAGAGCTGGGCGTGCGCATGGTCTGGGCCGAGACGATGTCCGTGAACCGCGGCTCGCGCAACGTCATGCAGAAGCTCGAGATGTCGCTCGCGGACACCATCCCCACTCCCTCCGACATGGAGATGGTCGAGGGCTCCGAACTCGGAGGCGTACGGTACGAGATCACCAAGGAGCAGTGGGAGCAGCGTTAGGCGGGCGGCGGGAGCCGTACGAGGTGGAATCCGAGGCCCGGCTACGTCACCTCACAGGGGTCACGCCCCGTGTGAGCTCGGTCAGGCAGAGCCGTGAGCCGAGGATCCGCTCGGCCGCGCGGTGCCCCGACTGGAGCGCGCCATGGACGGTGGCCGGCTCGCGACCGCAGGTCGCTTCTCCCGCGAAGTGGAGAACGCCGTCGACGGGTTCTGCCAGCGCGTCGTGATCGTCGTGCGAGGAGCCGACGGCGACGTAGGAGTACGAGCCGAGGGCATGGGGGTCGTTGCCCCAGCGTGTGATCCAGTGCGCCACGGGCTCGGGGACGGAGTCGCCGTGGATCTCGCGGAGGGCAGCGAGGACCGAGGACACGACCTCTTCGTCTGTCTTCCGCTCGATCTCCCGTCCCCAGGCACCGCCCGCGAAGGTCAGCAGCATCGGCTTGCCGCTCACCGCGGAGACGTCGTACCAGGAGTGCCAGGGGAAGCCGGCCCGGCCGTGCCGGCGGATCGCGTAGACGGCGTCCTGCCAGAACCGGCCTGGAAACTGAAGGAAGACCTTGTTGAACACGCCCATGCCGAGGCGGGCGATCGGTCCCGCGACGGCCCCGGGCAGCGCGGGCGTGAACTCGATCGCCCCTGCCTTGAGCACGCCCAACGGCACGGTGACGATCGCCCGGGCCGCCTCGAAGGACTCGTCCTCCGTGTCGACTCGCACCCCTGCGGCCGTCCTGCCGACGGCGGTCACGGTCCGTCCCAGGCGCACGTCCAGGCCCTGCGCGAGGGCCCTGGGAAGCACATCGTAGCCACCCGGAAAGATCACTTCGTCGCCCTCGACGGCGTCCTCGTCGAGGGCGTGAGCGGCTACCTGTTCGGCCTCCGCGCCGCACTGTTCCTCCGTGCGATGCCGGTAGAACGCGCGGACGCGATCGGCGCGTCGGGGCTCCCATCCGGTCGCGGCGAGGGCGCGCTCGGCCACGGTGGCGTAACTCTCGCCGGGGCCGGATGCCGCGACGATCCGCTCGAGGAGGGCGTCCGCCGTGTCGACGTCGCCGGCCCACCGCCGTGCCGCCTCATGGTCGAGCAGGCGCCGTGATTCGTCGTAGTCGGCGATCGGCCGCCCGGCGGCCTGGAAGCTTCCCACGGTGAATTCGTGTGTCTCCATCTCGAGCGCGGCGACAACTCCCGTGAGCGGGTTGCCGGTGAGGCCGTGGATCCACGAGGCGCCGCGGTCGACCGGGAAGCCCGCCGTGCGGTCCGTCCAGATCCGCCCACCGACGCGGTCTCGCGCCTCCAGCACGACCACGCGTTGTCCCGCGGCGTGCAGCAGTCGGGCTGCGGTGATGCCGGCGATTCCCGCGCCGACGACGATCGTGTCCATCGTCTTCTCTCTTCTCCCGGGAGCTCGCGGCCGGGTCCGTGTGTCGGTCGTCGGAACCAGTCACCCGGTGTGGCCGTGGAGTTGGACGAGGGCCAGGTCGAGCGTGTCGGCGAAGAAGTCCGCGGCGGCGGAGTCGATGCACAGCGGCGGCTTGATCTTCAGGATGTTGAGATGGTCGCCGGTGGGCTGGACGATCACGCCGAGGTCGAGCATGCGGTCGCAGAGTTCGGCGGTCTCTTCGGTGGCGGGCTCCAACGTGGTGCGGTCGCGGACGAGTTCGAGGCCGAGGTAGAGGCCCGAGCCGTGGACGGCGCCGATGACGCGGTGGCGGTCGGCCAGTGCCTCGAGCCGGCGTTTCAGATGGCTGCCGACGCGGACGGCGTTGCCCTGGAGGTCCTCGTCGCGCAGGGTGTCCAGGACGGTGAGGCCGACGACGCTGGAGACCGGGCTGCCGCCGGTGGAGGAGAAGAAGTAGCCCTGCTCGCGGTAGCGATCGGCGACCTCCTTCGAGGTGATGACGGCACCGAGGGGGTGGCCGTTGCCCATGGCCTTGGCGACGCAGACGATGTCGGGCACGACACCTTGCTGCTCGAAGCCCCAGAACCAGTGCCCCAGGCGGCCGTAGCCGACCTGGACCTCGTCCGCGACGGCGAGGCCGCCGTGGCGGCGCACCGCCGCGTACACCTCGGCGAGGTAGCCGTCGGGGAGGGCGACGCCTCCGGCGTTGCCGTAGTAGGTCTCGCCGATGAACGCCCCTGCCGGGCGGCCGGAAGCGGCCAGTTCGTCGATCACCGCGACGGCCTCGGGTCCGTAGCGTACGGAGTCCGGCCCGCGGTGCCGGCCCCGGTAGGAGTTGGGGGAGTCCACGGTGTGGACCCAACTCGGGCGGGTGGACAGGGCGTTCGGGTTGTCCTGGAGCGAGGTGGAGACGGCGTCGGAGGCGTATGTCCAGCCGTGGTACGCCTCGCGCAGCGCGACGACGTCGTGCCGGCCGGAGGCGCCGATGGCCAGCCGGAGGCCCAGGTCCACCGCCTCGGAGCCGGAGTTGACGAGGAACACCGTGTCCAGGGGCTCGGGAAGCAGTTCGGTGAGGCGTTCGGTGAACTCCACCACGGCGGAGTAGTGGAATCGCGAGTTGGTGTTGAGCCGCCGCAACTGCCGGGAGACCGCCTGCTCGACCCGGGGGTGGGCGTGGCCCAGCGGGGTGACGTTGTTGACGATGTCCAGGTACGCGCGGCCCTCGGTGGACAGCAGGTGATGGCGCCAACCGCGCTCGATACGGGGCGGGTCGGCATAGTAGTGCCCCTGCACGGTGGCGAACGCGGCGTCGCGCCGGTCGAGCAGGTCCCTGTCGCGCGGGCGGCCGGAGCCGGCCGGAAGGCCGAGGAGGGGGGCGGGGTCGGCGGTGAGCGCGAGCCAGCCGGCGGCGTACTCGGGCCGGACCAGGCGCGGGACGGCGGGACCGTCGGCGGCGCGCAGCGCGATGTGGACCAGGGCGCCGGAGGCGAGGTGGGCGATGTCCTCCCCCGCCCGCACCGTCGCACCGGCGCCGACGACGGGCCGGCCCTGCCGGGCGAACGACAGCGACAGCACCTGCGCGCCGCAAGCGAGTTCCACACGGTCCGGTGCCGCGGTGCGGACCCTGCCCGCGGCGGGCGCCTGGACCACGGCGTCCCGGCCGAGCCAGAGGTCGATTCCGGTGGGCACCGTGGCCGTCGAGACCGCCGACAGCACCTGCGTCCGAGTGAGCCGCGCACGGCCGTACCGGGTGGCGACCGCGGCCGCGCCCTGCGCGAGCGCGGAGGCCGCCAGCCGGTCCTCGATGCCGGCGTCCATCCAGGATCCGTGGTCCATGTCGTCGGCGTCGATGGACAGGTCGAGGAGGGAGATGTCGTCGGCGGCAACGCCTCGCAGGAGAGTGCGTACCGGGGTGTCGGCGTGCGCCGTTGCGGCAGGCGCGTCGGCCGTTTTGGTCGCATCCCTGACGAGGCCGGTCATCACCGGCAGGGGCAGCCGGATGGCCTGTTCGAAGATGTGCCACTCGCGGTCGAGTGCGGCCTTGGCGTAGGCGTTGTCCTCGTCGACGGCGGCCTGCTGCCGCCCGCTGGCCACCAGGACGGCGGCGCGCAGGATCACGAGCGGCCACAACGCCTCCGTCTCCGCTCGGGAGAGCGGCCGAACGGCGTGGAAGGCGCGGACGGCTGGCAGCAGGTGGTGAGGCTCGATCCCGTCGTGGTGGAGCATCGAGGACAGCGCCACCGCGAGTTCGCCGACCGCCCAACTCCGGGTGACGTCACCGAAGTCGATGATCCCGTCCGGCATGGGCGGACGGGCGTCGGGACGACGGATCAGATTGTCGTCGGTGAGGTCGAGATGCACCGCCTGCGACGGCAGTGCGGCGGCGACCTCCTGGACGCGCGCCCAGGCCTCGGCGGTCGCGTCCTGGACGGCGGCCCGCCGGTCGGGTTCGTCGATGTGCCCGGCGAGCCTGCCGACGACGCGGTCGGCGTGCTGCGGGTCCCACTGGAGCACGCGGTCGAGTCCCGGGTGCCGGAAGCCGCGCAGGGCGGTGCTGACCTCCCCGGCGATCGTGCCCATGGCCGCCACCATGGTCGGTGACAGGTGCCGGGGTCCGGAGAGCGTGCCGCCGGGCAGGTAGCGCAGCAGCCGCGCGACGGCCGGACCGTTCTCGGTGTTCACCGTCGTGCGCCGCGGGGAGCCGTCGGGGCGGCGCAGGACGGTGGCGATGCGCAGTTCCGGACGGGCGGAGGCGATCAGGTCGGCCGCCGCGTCCTGGGCGTCGATCTCCGTGACGCCGAAGGCGGGGTTGGCGATCTTCAGGACCGCCGCGGGCGTCCCGTCGTCGGCGTGGAGCAGGAAGTTGGCGTCCTGCTGGCTGCCCAGCGCCTCGGCGCGAGCAGTGACGCCGAGGTGTTCGGCGGCGATGCGCTCCGCCTCGGCCGGTGCCACGCGGGGGGCGGGAAGGGCGTCCTCGGCGAAGAAGTCGATCGTGCGGTACTCGTCGGGCAGCATGCGGGGTTCCTCGGCTGGTGCGGGCAGACAGGGGCGGAGGCGCTCGGATGCCTCAGTCGACGTGCCACAGGAAGCGGTGCGTGTGGATCCCGAAGTAGGGGAAGTTCTCCACCGACTCGACGCCTTCGACGGGCCGCACGACGTCGTTGATGAAGTCCAGTAGCTCCCGGGGCCGGCCGCACACCACCTCCACGAACAGGTCGAAGCCGCCGGCCGTCAGGACCGTGTACACGACTTCGTCGTGCCGGGACAGTTCGTCGGCGACCGCCCGGGGGTCGCCGTCGACACGCAGGCCGAGGAGTGCCATCGCCTGCTGGCCCATGGTCATCGGGTCGGTCACTCCCACGACCTGGACGGCCTTGGTGTCGATCAGCCGCTGCAACCGGAGCCTCGCGGCAGAGGGTGACAACCCGACCTTCGGCCCCAGGTCGGCGTACGGGATCCGTCCGTCGATCTGGAGCTCCCGCAGGATGGCCCGGTCGATCTCGTCCATGAAGCACCTCTCCCGCCTGCGCCAACCGCAGGCATCGCGCTTGTTTCAAGCACGATGCCGGATGATCGCGCGTGATTCAAGCGTTAAGGCGATCGAATCGCGCGATGCAGGTGCACGAGTCCTCGTGAGCTGTGGAGTCCGGGTGGCGGCGAGAGCTGCGGAGCCGAGAGCAGCGGAGAACGACCGAGGCACGAATGACGCGGAGGCGGCGGTGTCATAGGTATCGTATCGATACTAGTTTCGCTTCCCTACCATAAGGAGTCCCTGTGGCGGACAAGGAACGGCCGGTCGTCTTCCAGCACGGGCAAGCGTTCCTGGCGGCGGTCTCCGAGCGCTGGAACTACCAGATCCTGCGCGAGGTCTTCTTCGGGGTCCACCGGTTCGGCGAGCTCAAGCGCGGGCTGGGCATCTCGGCGACGATGCTCACGGCGCGACTGAATCACCTCACCGAGCTGGGCCTGCTGGAGAAGCACGCGTATCGGGAGGACAAGCCCTGGTACGAGTACCGACTGACCGAGGGCGCACGGGAGTTGGTGGTGCCGGCCATCGTGACGGTCACCCGCTGGGCGGAGAGCCACGCCGACGGCGAGGCGGCACCGGCGCGGGCCCTGCTGCACACCTCCTGCGGATACGAGACAGAGCCCTATCTCGCCTGCAGCCACTGTCACCAGCCCATCGAGGCGGCCGACCTGCACCCGCTCCCGACGGAGGAGGCGGCGAGCACGGACAAGGCGGCCGGGGAAGAGGCCGAAAACAGGTAGTCAGCATTTGCTACTACTTGCAGTACGCTACGAGTAACGGCTCTGCTCGATCCATGAGTGAGGAGTGACCATGTCACGCACGAACTGGCTCGACGACACCACCGAGAAGCTGATACCGACCTCCCTCGGTCTGATGAACGTACGGGTGGGCGGTAGGACCGACGGCCCGGCCATGGTCTTCTGGCCGAGCCTGATGATGGACGGCACCATGTGGCGGTTCCAGTACGAGCACTTCGCCCCCACGCACCGCGTGGTCCTCGTCGACAGCCCCGGCCACGGCCACTCCGACGCGCTGCGGCGGATCATCGACCTCAAGGAGTGCGCGGACGCGCTGGTCGAGGTCCTGGACGCGCTGGGCCTCGACAGGTGCGTCCTGGTCGGCAACAGCTGGGGCGGCATGCTGGCCGGGGTGTTCCCGGCGTACCACCCCGAGCGCACCGCCGCTGCCGTCGGCATCAACTGCACCGCCTCGCTGCCCACCGCGTTCGAGAGCGTCTGGGCGACCGGACTGGCCGCCTGCCTCGCGGTGCACGCGCGCATGCCGCGACTGGCCGCCAGGGCCGCGCGCGCGGCGTTCGCCGGGCCGACCGCCGAGGCCGAGAACCCCGAGTTCCTGAAGTACATCGACGTCGTGCTGGACAACGACCCCAAGTCCGTGGCGTGGGCGCTCCGGGGGATTCTCATCGGGCGCAGGGACGAGCACCGGCTGCTCGCGACCATTCCCGCCGGCATTCCCGTGCTGATCGTCGCAGGCGAAGAAGACAGCCAGTTTCCCGTGCACGCGGTGCGGAGGATGGCCGACGCCATCGAGGGCAGCACCTTCCGCGTGCTGCAGCGCACCGGCCACCTGGCCGCGCGGGAGAACCCGGACGAGGTCAACGCCGCGATCGACGCCTTCCTCGCGGCCCGTCCCGCTGCCTGACCCGACGGCGACGGCAGTGGATCGCGGGAAGGACCGGAAGGAGAAGAACGATGACGCAGCAGGCCGCTCCCGCCCCCGTACCAACATGGGTCCGACAGCTCATGCGCGAGATCGACACCCTCGAATTCGGCGAGGGTTTCGCACGGACGACCGACGACACCGAGATGTTCTTCGGCACCGCCCACGTGGTGGGCGCCGAGGCCATCAAGGCGTTCTTCGTCAAGATCGACGAGCCGCTGCACATCGAGCACACCGTCCTGGAGTGCTGGGAGGCCCCCGACGGCGTCCTGTTCCTGCGCGGGGAGGCCACCATGGCGAAGAAGACCGACCCGAACACCACCGTCCGGGCTCCGTTCATGCACCTGTACCGCCTCGACGACCGCGGAACGATCCGCACCATCCACATCACCGCCGGCCCGCTGCACACCGACGCCGTGCTGTGAGACCCGCGGACGGCCGGCCCGCGGCCGGGTCGCACACGCTTCAGTCCGCCGTCCCCTGCGGACCCGAGGCGCTCCCGTCCGCGCCGCGGTCCGGCCGGCGGCGCGGGCGGATCTCGCGGACGGCTGCGCAGTAGGCGCTGACCAGGATCAGGACACAGCCGGCCAGTTGCAACAGGGTGGGTCGCTCCCCCAGTACGACCGCGCCCAGCGCGACCGCTCCCACCGGAGTCAGCAGCAGGAGCACGGCGCCGACGTGGCTGCTCAGCATCGGCGAGGCCGAGGCGACCAGCAGCCACCCCACCACCTGGCTGGAGACCGCCACCGCCAGCAGCCAGCCCATGACCTGCCAGCCCGGAGTGAGATCCAGCCCGTAGGACAACCGGCCGGCCAGCAGCGACACCACCGCGGCGCAGGCGATCACCACGACGTAGCGCTGCCGGACGAGCCCTCCGTGGCCGCCGCGCCGCAGCAGGAACAGGAACACCGAATAGCACACGGCCGCCAGCACCGCGTGGAGCGTGCCCGCCCGCGGATCACTGCCGGACGCGCCGCCCTCGACCACCCCTCCGGTCAGGACGACGCCCAAGAGGATCACCGGCACCCAGAGCAGGAAGGAGCGCGGCACCGGCTCCCGGTCGATCGCCCGGGCCAGCAAGGGGACCAGCACGACCTGCACGTTGACCAGCACGGTGGACAGGCCCGCGCCGACCTCGGCGATCGCCTGGGTCCACAGCAGCATGTCCCAGGCGAACGCGGCGCCCGCGAGCAGCGCGAGGCCGTACTGTCCCCGGGGCGGCGGCCCCTGCCGGCGACGCTCCGGCACCGCCAGCACCAGCAGCGCGGGCAGCGCGAGAACACAACGGTAGAACGACGCCGTCCCGGGCTCGGTCCGGGCCAGTCCCAGCAGCACCGCCGAAGCGGACACGCACAGGGCACCGACCGCCATCCCCCAGGCGGGATGGCGCAGCAGACGGGATGCCGGCCGGGCCGCCCGGGACCGCGCCGGGCTCGCCCGCCGGTCGGCGGGGGTCGCGGGGGCGGCGCCGCGTCTGGCCGGTCGGGGCATCACAGACCTCCTCGCTGCTCCCCCGCCTCAGTGCCCTGGGCGGATCAGCGGACCCCTCCCGCGGCTGGGGCCGGACGCCGTCGTCGGCCTGTGCAGATCGGCCGCTTCCGGTCGTCCGTGTGTCCCGCGGGAGTTGTGCCCGGCGCGAGGCTACCCGGCCGGCCGGCTGCGGCCGGGCACGTCGACACGGCGTTCCCCCGATTCGCTCCGCTCGCCCCGCCGGCCCACCGCCGCCCCGCGGGTGCGCCGCAGCGGCTTCCCGGTGCCCTTCTCCCGGGGGGCGAGTGGGTCGGTGATCCCGGTGGCGGGCCGGGGAGCGGCGGCGGCCCGGACACCGTTCGGGTGTCCGGGCCGCTCTGGCTGTCGTGCGTGCCGACGTCGTCGCCCTCAGACGGAGGGTGTCGGGGAGGTGGTGGGGGCGGGGCCGCCGCCGGGTGCGCCCTCGCCGTCGTTCGTGGCGCTGGGGTCGACCGCCATCGTGATGTAGCCGATGACGCCGCGCTCGATGTGCCTCTCGTCGTAGACGAGTTCGAGCAGACCGCCCTGGGTGCCGGTTCTCGGGTAGATCGAGTCCGCGTCGAGGGTGACGCGTGAGACGGTGTTCGCCGCGTAGGGGGCGATGTCTTCGGTGGCCTTCACCGCGTCCTCGGAGAAGTAGAACTGCCCGGTGTGGCAGGTGCGTCCGCCGGTGTAGCCGTCGGAGGTCCGGGAGCCGCCGGTGTGCACCTTGGTGTGGATGTGGACGGCGCGGCCGGTGTACCAGCCGGGGAAGACGGTCCGGAAGGTGACGAAGCCCTGGTGGTCGGTCATCTGGATGCCGCGCAGCCAGGTGAGGTCGTCGGTCGGGGCCGCGTGGCCGCCCCCGCCGCCCGGGCCCCCGGGGCCGCCGGGACCGTCCGTGCCGCCCGGAGGTGCCGTCGGCGTACCGGAGGGCGGCGGACCGGGGGGCGTACCGCCGCCGCCGTTGCCGGTCTGGGTGTAGCCCGAGTAGACGCCGGACGCGTCGCAGTGCCAGATCTCGACGGCCGAGTTACGGATGGGTTCGCAGGTCGCGCTGTCCACCGCGCGCAGCACGAGGAGGAGCGGGATTCCGGTGCGGTCCTCGACCACGTTCCTCCGGAAGAGTTCATAGTCGATGTAGTAGGGGCCCTCGATCTGCTCCGTGGTCAGCGACATGCAGGCGCTGGACGCGGAGGCGGCCGACTTCACCGAGTCGAGAGTTCCGGCGCCGGCGGCGTTCCGGTCGGCGGCGCTCGCGACGGCACCCGCCCCGCTGAGGGCGACGGCACCGGCCGCGCCGCCCAGGACCAGCATGCGGCGGCGGGACACGAGTCGGGAGACGAGAGAGTTGTCAGGCTCTTCGGGAGAGAGTCTAGGCATGCGCACGACAGTAGGAACGCTGTCTGTGAACCCCATGTGAAGCACGCGCCCCTAACAGGCCAAGTCCTGGCCGGTAGCGGTCTGGCCAGGGCCCGCAACGGCGTGTCGGCCGCGTGGCGGCGACCGGTGGGGCCGGCCGGGGTTTTCAGGGCGATATCAAGCCGGTGCGGCGGAATATCACCGGCACGGGCCGTGTTGGACGCCATTGTTGATCAACAAGGAGGAGTTCCATGCCTGCCGTCCTGCGGCCCCGTGCGCTGCGTTCCGGGGACCTGGTGGTCGTCACCGCGCCGTCGGGCCAGCTCGAGCCGGGTGAGGAACCGCTGCTCGCCCGCGGTGTGGCGATCCTCGAGCGGATGGGTTTCCGCGTGCGGGTGAGCCCGATGGTCGACCCGGCGCGGAAGCGCTGGTGGGCGTCGGGCACTCCGGCGGAGCAGGCCGACGAACTCAATGCGCTGCTCCGGGACCCGGAGGTGCGGGCCGTCGTCGCGCACACCGGTGGACAGGCGACCATCGGCTATCTCGATCTGATCGACCTGGACGCGATCCGGGCCGACCCGAAACCGATCATCGGCTACAGCGACATCTCGCTGCTGCACATGGCGTTGCACGCCCGCACGGGCCTCGTCGGATTCCACGCCGACATCGCCACCCACGGCTTCGGCGGCGATTGGTACACGCTGGGCGACGCGGCCCGTCGCTCCGAGCTCGTCGACCTCTACACCCGAGTGCTCACCAAGGCCGAGGCGCCGGGCGCGCTGCCGGCGAAGGAGGCCTGGGAGACCTGGCGGCCGGGCAGCGCGCAGGGACCACTGTTCGGCGGCTTGCTGAACCGCCTGGTCCTCCTGCAGGCGACACCGTTCGCGCCGGCCCCCGAACGGTTCGACGGCGCCGTGTTGTTCTGGGAGGAGCTGCAGCGGCCGGTCTCACGGATCTGGAACGACCTGCACACCTTGCGGCTGTCCGGTGTGCTGGACCGGATCGCCGGCATGGTGGTCGGCATCCCGACCGACGTCACGCCCCACGAGGGTGGCGGACAGCGCGCGGATCTACGCGACGTGGTGCTCGACGTCCTGGGCCGACGGGACATCCCGGTGCTCGCACAGGTCGACTTCGGTCACACCTCGCCGAACCTGCCGCTGCCCATCGGCGTCCGCGCGCACATGGACGCGGACAACCGGACGCTGTCCCTGATCGAGCCGGCGGTCACGGAAGGCTGAGGCCTGTCGGATGCCGGCTCGGGCCCGGAGGGCCGCGGCGCGTCGTGTTCCGTCTCTCCCGATCGGCCTGCCGGTCATGCCCGTCGCGCCGGCTCGCCCGATCGTCCGCCGCCGCCCCGGTGACGTGATCAACCCCGAAGGACGCCGGCCGCTTAGCATGCCTTCGTGACGTGGTCCTGGACGATGCGCAAGACGGCGGAGGAGTCCACCGTGCTGCTGGGAACAAGTCCTGCCGGCGTGGAAGGCGGCCGCCGCACGTTCGCGCGGGGAGAACCGCGCCTGGCCGGCCCGGCGGTCCGTGGAGGGGTGACGGCGTGAACCCCTATACCGACCATCTGCCCCCGCATCCCGCTCTCGCCGGCGGTCCCGTCTACCTCGATCACAACGCCACCACCCCGGTCGACCCCCGCGTCGCCGAGGCGATGCTGCCGTATCTGACCGACTTCTTCGGCAATCCCTCCAGCGGCCACCCCCACGCCGTCGAACCGCGAAGGGCGCTCGCCGAGGCCCGCGGCCAGGTCGCGGACCTGATCGGCGCCGCGCCCGGTGAGGTCGTGTTCACCGGCTCCGGTTCCGAGGCCGACCTGCTCGCCCTGCGGGGCGCCGTCCTGGCCTCCGGCCTGTCCCGCCCCCACGTGATCACTCAGGCCACCGAGCATCCGGCCGTCCTGGAGACCTGCGCCGCCCTGCGGCGGCTGCACGGCACGCGGGTGACCGTCCTGCCGGTCGACGGCGACGGCCTCGTCGCCCCCGAAGCCCTGGCCGCCGCGCTGGACGAGGACACGGTGCTGGTCTCCGTGATGGCGGCGAACAACGAGACCGGCGCCCTCCAGCCGATCACCGACCTCGCCGCCGTCGCCCACGACCGCGGGGCACTGTTCCACTGCGACGCCGCCCAAGCGGCCGGGAAGATCCCTCTCGCCGTCGAAGCCCTGGGCGTCGACCTGCTCACCGTGGTCGGACACAAGATGTACGCGCCCAAAGGCGCCGCCGCCCTGTACGTACGCGACGGCGTCCCACTGGAGCCGGTCGTCTACGGCGGCGGGCAGGAGAGCGGTCTGCGTGCCGGCACCGAGAACGTCGCCCTGGCCGTCGCCCTCGGCACCGCCGCCCGGATCGCGGCCGACGAGCTTGCCGACGGCGCCCCCGCCCGCATCGCCGCCCTGCGCGACGGTCTCCACCGACGGCTCACCGACGCACTGCCCGGCCGCGTGCGCCTCAACGGCCCGGAGAAGAACCGCTTGCCGAACACCTTGAACGTCAGCGTCGACGGCGCCCTCGGTCACGAACTCCTTGCCGCCGCCCCGCAGCTCGCGGCATCCACCGGCTCCGCCTGCCACAGCGGCGACCACACTCCCTCCCCGGTGCTGACAGCCATGGGCCTCGACCCGGCCCGCGCGCTCGGCGCGCTGCGGTTGTCCCTGGGCCGCTGGACCACCCCGGACGACATCGAGACCGCGGCGACGGCCCTCGTCCGGGCGGCTGCCGGGCGGTGACCGCAGGGCGCGGCCGGCGCGGAGAAGGACCGACGGCGCTCACGGGCGGGGATGGACGCGATGCCAGCGGGGGCGTGCGTCACTGCCGCTGCGTCCGGCCGCGGAGGCGCAGCGGCGGCACACCCTGCGCACCCTGTCGGCCGCGCCACCGGATTCGGGCAGGATGTCCGGCCAGCCGACGTGCGGGAAGCGCGCGAGTTGCGAGCGGCTGAGGGACAGTCCGCAAACGGTCTCGTTCCGGCCCGGCTCCCAGGCGTGGACTTCGCCCGCGGGCAGCCTGCGCCGGCCGTCCTCCTCGTCGGTCCACTGCCCGGACGCGGCAACGGCGTACCGCTTGCCGCGCCTCACGGCCCGGCCCACCACGCCGTGGGGAAGCTGTTCCCGGTCACCTCGGCACCGTCCTCCACCCGCTGGTACGCCCTTGTCCGGCCGGGCCGCTCCGTCAAGGCGGGGTGGCCCGCACCCGGCGAGTGCCATGCCCGCCCCGTCTCACACGTGCCGCGTCCGGACGGCCACCGGCCGCTCCTGCCGTTCCGCGGCCCTCTGCCTCACAGTCCCGACAGCGGCAGCCATGTCCGCGCGGTGTCCCGGGGGATCAGCGGGAAAGGCCCATGGACCGGGTGACCAGGGCGTCGAAGGCGCGGGTCGGGAAGGAGGCGCCGCAGGGCGATGAGGGGGCGTGCGCTGACCCCGGTGGCAGCGGGTCCTGGGCCGGCGTGCCGTGACGGCCCTGCCGTGGCGTCGGCGATGACGGTGGGCGGGGACATGCGCTTGGCCGCGATCGCCGGCCAGCTCGTGGTCAGCCCTCGCACGCTCCAGCGGCAGCTGCAGGCGGAGGACACCAGCTACCGGGCCGTCCTCGGCGACACCAGGGAGAAACCCGCCCGCCGCTACCTGGCGGACCGCTCGCTCACCACCTCCCAGGTCGCCTGCCTCCTCGCCTACGACGACACCAACTCCTGCCACCGGGCCTTCCGCCGCTGGACGGGACTCACCCCGGAGGCCGCACGCGCGGGCGGCGCGACATCGTGGAACTTCCGGCGGCGTGCGGCCTTTCAGCGGGTACAGGTGCCGAGCGTCGATGGCAGGTGGAAGGCCGACGCCGCCTCGGCGACCCGGCCGGCCAGGTCTTGCCACGGGCGGGGAGCCACGACCGGCACGCCGACCGCCCGTGCCTGCGCGGCGAGCCACCGACCGTAGAGCACGCTGACGCGTGCGCGATGGCGCTGCGGTCCGGCCTCCGGCTCCCGGCGCAGGTAGTTGGCCGTCACCTGCGCCTCGTCGTCCTCGTGCAGGAAGACGGCACGGACCGGACCCGCCGGAGTCGCCGGTCCGGGCAGGATGTAGTCGCCCTCCAGGATCACCGGGGTGTCGGTGCCCACGTGATTGGCCACCACCGCGTCGATCGCCGGTGCCAGCGCCCGGGCGATCGCGATCTGCCGCTCGACCACCGACTCGGGATCCTGCCGGGCGGCCTCGGGGTGAGTACGCCAGACGTGGACCTCCGGCAGATGCTCGGGCAGGGTCACCGCGAGGAGGGCTTCCACGATGTCGTCGGCCTCCACGACGGGGACGCCGTACCGTCGCGCCAACGCCCGCCCGACACCGGTCTTCCCCATCCCCGACGCGCCCCCGACGACAAGCACCCGCCAGTCGGGCAGACGCCGTTCACCGGAAAGATCCCGCTCCTCGTCCGCGCTGTTCATGCGGGCATAGTAATGAACGACGAATCTACGGCTCCTTCTGCGAACGCCGCCCTGGTCTCGCCGGCCTGGTCCTGCGCTGTGCCGCGCGGGCGGCGAGCAGATCGTCGGCGACGGCAGGCATGCCTTCGCCCCGGAGGATGTCCGCGAGGCCGGTGACCTCCCAGGCGGGTGCCTGCCCTGCGACGTGGCGGAGCAGCGCGCGGAGGTGGTGGTCGCGCCCGGCCGTGACGAGGGCGCGTGCCAGGTCGGGCACGACGTCTTCGAGGGGCTGGTGCGCGGCGTGGTGGGTGAAGAGCGCGGGGATGTCGCCGGGCTGCTCCCAGGCGTGCAGGAGTTCGGTGACCAGCGGCTGGGTGTCCTCGTCGGTGAGGGGGAGCCGTACGGTGAACCGGGCGCCCGCTCGGTCTTCTTGGCCGGGGGCGAGTGTGAGGGTGCCGTGGTGGAGCGTGGTGATGCGGCGGGCGATGGCCAGACCGAGGCCCGTGCCCCCGGCGTCCCGTGTACGCGCGTCGTCGAGCCGGCTGAAGCGTTCGAAGATCGTCTCCTGGTGTTCGGGCGGGATGGGCGCGCCGTCGTTGGCCACGTCGAGTACGGCTCGTCGGTGTTCGTGGTCCGCGGTGAGAGTGACGGTGATCGCGGTGGCCGCGTGGCGTTCGGCGTTGTCGAGAAGGTTGTCCAGGACGCGGGTGATCAGGCCTGGGTGGCCGGTCACGGGCGCGGGTTCGTCTGGTGCGGTGACGACCAGGCTCAGATGATCGGGCACGCCACGGCGAGCGACGGTGGTGCGGATCAGGTGGGTCAGATCGACGTGCTTGGTCAGAAGGGTTCTCGAGTGTGCGGCCTGGGCGTCGAGGCGGGCCAGGAGCAGCAGGTTCGTGGTGATGTCCTGGACGTGCAGGGTGTCCTGCAAGGCGTCACGGGCGGCGTCGCGCCAGTGCGCGGTCCCGGAGCCGGTGAGCGCGAGTTCGAGTTCGGCACGCAGGCAGGCGAGCGGGGTGCGCAGTTCGTGGGCCACGTCGGAGGTGAACTGCCGCTGCCGGGCGGCCGCCGCGTCCAGGCGGTCCAGGGCGCTGTTCATCGTCGCCACCAGTCGCGTGAACTCCCTGCCGCCGCGCGGTTCCGAGATGCGCTGGTCGAGGCGGCTCAGGCTCAGTGCGGCGAACTGCGTCCGGATGCCGTCCACCGGTTTCAGGACCCGGCCGACGGCCAGCCAGGTCCCGCCGGCGGTCAGCAGCGTGAGGCCCAGCGCGCCGCCGGCCAGCCACCACTCGGTGGTGTCCAGCCGCTGCTGGTCCGTCCAGGCGTCCATGAGGGGGTCGGAGTCCTCCCTCGTCAACGACCGGGGTGTCCCGTCGGCTCGGATCAATTCGACGGGCGTGGCCTCGTGCTGGTCCGTCCACGGCCGCAGAGACAGGTGTTCGCCTCGGAGGTGCGGGATGGTGTCGTCCTGGCCGCTGTACGAGTCGAGTTGGTCGGTGCGCCGGACGCGGGGGGTTTCGACGCACGTGTCGTCGAAACTGGATTCGCACAGGGGCGACTCGATCACCACGGTACCCGTGCCGTCGGTGACCCGCTGGAACGCCGAGGCCAGCAGTGAGTCGCGCACGGCGACGGCGGAGGCGACGGCGGCCAGGGCAATCTGCCACGCCCGGTGACGGCGACCGCCTTCGACGGCTTCGCCCGGGCCTGGCGGGAACTGGAGGCGCCGGTCGTGGCGGTGCTGCGCGACCGGCTTTCGGCCCTTCGCCCGCACGCGGGCTGGACGGAGGAACTGGAGGGCCTGGCCGCGCTGCCCGCCGACGGCGAGGTGTGGTGCGTCGATGTCGTCGACGGGGCGGTGCAGTTCATCCAGGGGCTCCCGCAGTTCTGCGTCAGCCTGGCTCTCGTCCGCGATGGCAGGCCGACGGCGGCCGTGCTGCACGCGCCGCTGTTCGGCGAGACCTACCTGGCCGCCCACGGCCACGGCGCCACGCGCGACGACCGTCCCGTCCGTCCTTCGGCCAAGACCGACACGGCCGCCACGATCGTCGCCACCAGCCAGCCCCCGCTCATCGCCCGGCAGCCCGAAGCGGCACACGAGGCGGGGCGCTCCCTCACCGCCGTACTCCCCCGCGTCGGCGCGGTGCGCAACCTCGGACCCACCTCCTGGCAGATCGCCGACGCCGCCGCCGGCCGCCTCGACGCGTTCTGGCAGTACGGCCGGGACGACACCAACCTGCTGGCGGGCGCACTGATCGCCGAGGAGGCGGGCGCCGTCGTCACCGACATGAACGGCGAGCCCTGGTCCGCCGGTGCCGACGGCATCCTGGTGGCGTCCGGGCACCTGCACGGCCGGCTGCTGGGCATCCTCACCGAGGGCGGCGCACAACGGCGGTGACCTCGTCGGCGACCTCGTCCTTCCGCGCCTTCCGCTCAAGGTGCCCCGCGCCGGGGCGCAGGCGCCATACGCTTGTCGCGGCGGGCGCGGATCAGCCGATGTGCCAGGAGAAGCCGCCGCCGTTGCCGACGGCGACGACGAACGTCACGAGCATGAGAACGAGGTCGAGCACTCCGAGGCCGATGTCCCACTTCGCCATCGGGGAGCCGGTCTGCCGCAGCGCCACGGCGCCGAAGACGATGGCCAGCGGCCCCAGGATGATCGGCAGGAAGAAGATGCCGACGATGCCGCAGACAAGTCCCGCTATCGCCAGCCCGTTCGTCCGGCTTGCCCTGTGCACGCCTGTTCTACCGTAAGAAACCACGGTCTCTCCCAAACCATCGTGTTGGCTTCGTTTCTCACCTTCCGTTCACTTCTGGTTGCCCGTCAGCGCCGTGTCATGCCTGCGGAAAGCTGAGCCAAAGCCGGATAGTTGTCACATAGGCAGGCTTGTTGTCACCTACGAGGTTGCTGGTGGGAGCAGGCTGTGACTGAAACGGGATAGTGGACCCCGTTAGGACCTGCCTGATCACGGAGATCTCTGGCAATTTCTGTGTGTCACCGCGAGCCTGTGGCCGCCAGGGTCGCAGTGATGGGTTCGAGGTTGTTGATCAGTTCGTCGAGTTCGGCGGGGGACAGGGCGTCGTAGGGCGGGATGGCGAGTTCGTCAGTGAGGGTTTCGATGCGTTGTTTGGTCGCGCGGCCCGCGTCGGTGAAGTGGCCGTCGATGTCGACGAGTCCGCGTTCGCGCATGCCGCCCATGACCGCGGCCAGGCGCTCTTTCGGCAGGTGATGGATGCGTCCGAACGACTCCGGGGGG
Source organism: Streptomyces misionensis (assembly GCF_007896895.1). Classification (GTDB taxonomy): domain Bacteria; phylum Actinomycetota; class Actinomycetes; order Streptomycetales; family Streptomycetaceae; genus Streptomyces; species Streptomyces misionensis_A. The sequence continues at coordinate 119,682 of NZ_VOGW01000087.1, forward strand.
TGGATGCCCAGCTTCAGGGCGGAGAGCACGTGGGCCTCCGTACCGCCGATGCGCGCGCCGACGAGAGCGGCGATGTGCCCGTCGCCGCGGTGTTCGCGCAGCATGGTCGCGGAATGCCACAGCCGGGCGACGGGGTCACTGGGTACCTCAAGGGTGCGCATGCCGGCGTACATCACCCGGCCTTCGGTAGGAGCGCTCGTCGCGGCCTTGGTGGTCAGGTCCGCGGCGCGCACCAGACCCGGGGACCCGGCCAGCTCGTCGCCGAGGATGCGCCGTAGGGAGGCCGCGCTGCCCCGCTCGCGCGCGGCGACGCAGGCCTCGGGCGAGATCGTCTCCCAGGCGCTGGGGATGTGCCGTGCGGCTTCCCCGTCGGCGAAGTTGTAGAAGGCCGCGTGCACGACTTGGGCCGACACTCGCCCCAGTGGTGCGGCGCGGCTGGCGAAGTAGCCGTCCCAGTAGGTGCGGTGGCCGAGTGCGGCCAGTTCCTCGTTGCACTCGTCGGCCAGGAACGTGACCAGGCAGATCGGCTCTAGGAGCTCGAACATGCGACGTGCGATGTGAGTCATCGGATGCAAGCGCGTCTCGCCCATTGGCTTCTCCCTTTGTCGGGTGTGCCGACTTGGACCGTCCGGCATACCAAGACTCATCGGTGACCGAAGGAAAGCAGTGCAGAAGGGTTGGCGTCTGCGTGGCTGTGTATGCGAGAGCGGGCTCAGGTCCAGCCTGGTGACAAGAAAGACTGCCGAATGAGCGCCTGTGACAGGCCGGATGCCTCACGTGTGACAACCGGGCTGCCTCGGTCGTCCCCATTCACCAGCTCAGCCGGTCCCGCTGGTGACAACTCCTGAGCTTCGGCTCAAAAGCACGGGCAAGTCCCGGCGCGCCGAGGAAAAAGGGTCTCAAAGACCCCGCCGCACGGGCCACCGGGCCGCGGTTCACGGTCGTCGAACGGGACTGCACCGCGATCGCCGCCCGGGTTCGTCCGCCGATCCACGGGCCCGGCCTCCCCCAGCAGCGCCACGGCCCACAACGCCGTGGACGCGTTCACCCCGACACCTCCGCCAGGCCTGCCAACTCGACGGAGCCTCCGCCGACTTGACACCGCACTTCAAAGGGCTGGTGGGACCGGTTTTGGAGTGCTCACGCTGGTCGGGAGTGGCTGTCTGCGGAGTAGAGCATCCGTCAGGTTGGTGGTCCTGCTGGTGAGCCTGGCTCACTTAGAAAACGTCTCATTTGGTGGGGGAAGTCTCTCGTCATGGGTTGAATGCGCGCTTCATCAGGTGGCTGGTGTCAAGCGAGAAGTCGAGGGACTCGTAGAAGGGGACGATCTCCGGACTGGCAACGAGCAGGGTGTTGCGGGTCCCTTGCACCTTGGCCCACTCCACGAGCCTCCTGACCATACTGCGGCCGAGACCGGAGCCTTGATGGTCCGGATGGACGGCGACATCAACGATCAAGAGATACAGGGTCTTGTCGCCGACGAGCCGCGCCATGCCGACCGCTTGCTCGCGGTGGCGGGCAACCACCCCGAACTGCGTCGCCTCCAGGGCGACGCCGCAGTCGGTGGGCGAGGGCGAGCCCCAGCCCACCGAAGCGCGCAGGTCCCGGTATTCGCGGACGCTTGGAAGAACCTCATCGATCCGGTACATGGCCGGGAGACTAGCGATCTACCCCAGCCGCCAGTCGGCGGTAGCAGATGAGGGTGGCGGCGATGCCGGCGAAGGCGAGGAGGTGTTCGGCTTTGCGCTCGTAGCGCCGGTGCAGACGGCGGCATCCCGCAAGCCAGGCCACCGTCCGCTCCACGGTCCAACGATGTCGGCCCAGCCGCTGGGAGGACTCGATGCCGTTGCGCGCGATGCGCGGAGTGATGTTCCGCGAGCGCAGCCATCGCCGCAGATGGTCGTAGTCGTATCCCTTGTCGCCATGGAGCTTGGCGGGCCGTCGTCGGCGCGGTCCACGCCGGGAGCGGATCGGCGGGATACCTCGCACCAGAGCCTCCAGGCCTTGGCTGTCGTGGGTGTTCGCAGCGGAGATACCGATAGAGAGGGGCAGACCGGTCCGCTCGGTGATCAAATGGATCTTTGAGCCCTTCTTCCCGCGATCTACGGGATTCGGACCCGTCAGGTCCCCCCTTTCGCTGCCCGCATGTTCACCGAATCGATCGCACAACGCGACCAATCCAGAGCGCCACGCGCACCGAGCTCGTCCAGGACCAGGCGGTGGAGCTTGCCCCACACCCGAGCACGACTCCACTCGGTGAACCGCCGGTGTGCGGTTGGCCCGGATGGACCGAAGCCTGGTGGGAGCTGGCGCCACGTGCAACCGGTCGTGGCCACGAACACGATGGCTGCCAGCACTTGGCGGTCCCCATACCGGCGTCGGCCGCCACCTTGAGGCCGTACTGGAGCAGCCGGGACCACCCTCTGGAACAACTCCCACAACCCGTCCGGCACCAACCGCTCCACCATCGCCATCACGCCCGACAGCTTAGTGATCAAGCCAGATGAGACGATCTCTTACTGACCGACTTCATCGACTGTCCTGTCTGAGATTTGTCGGCTCGTCGGCAGGGCCGCAGCGTACGCGGCCGGACGAACGTATCCGACCTCACGGACTCGCTCGGTCCGGAAGCCCCGCCACTGTCTTGTCCACCCGCCCGACCGGCGCGTGTCGCCCTCGGAACGGCAACGCCACAGGGACGGACGTGGCCGGCACGAGTTCGGGAGTCACTACGGCCTTTCCGCCCGTGGTCATGCCCCCTTGGCGGTGAGCCGGCCGATGGCCCGGATGACCTGGCGCCGGGTGGCCAGACGTCGGGCGAGGAAGGCCATCACCCGGTTCATGCGGCCTGCGATGACGCTGGGCGGCGGGTTTCTGCGGTCCAGGGCGGCCAGCGCGGTGCGGACGACGTCGACGGGTGAGGCGAGCCTGGTCCCTCCGGCGGCCTGTGGGGTGCCCACGACGTCGAAGAACTCGGTCCGGGTCGCGCCGGGGGACAGCGCCAGCACCCGCAGACCGGTGCCGCGTGACTCCTCCCACAGGGCCTCGGTGAGGCTGAGCACGAACGCCTTGGTCGCCCCGTAGAGCGCCATGCGCGGGTTGGGCTGGTAGGCGGCCATGCTCGCCACGTTGACCAGTACCCCGCGGCCCGCGGTACGCAGTTGGCCGATGAAGGCACGGCTGATGTCGGCGACCGCGGTCACGTCGACCGCGATCTCCCGGCGCAGCCGGTCCGGGTCCGCCTGGTGGAAGGGGCCGAAGGTGGCGAACCCGGCGTTGTTGATCAGGCTCGTGACGTGCAGGCCGAGCTGGGCCACCTGCGCGGCCAACGCCTGCCCGGGGCGTTCCGTGGCCAGGTCCATCTCCACCACGTGCACCTGGATCCGATGCTGTTCGCGCAGCTCGGTGGCCAGCTTCTCCAGGCGGTCCCTGCGGCGGGCGACCAGCACCAGGTCGGAGCCGCGGGCGGCGAGCTGGCGGGCGAACTCGGCGCCGAGGCCCGCGCTGGCCCCGGTGATGAGAGTGGTGTGTCCGTGGTAATCGACGGCCCGCATGGTCATCCTTCTTTCAGTCGCTGCCTTCCTGGCAGTTAATGCCAACTAGGCGGTCGCTGTCCAGAGGCGTATCCTGACGTCCATGACGACCTTGTGGGAGCGTTCGCGGCAGGTCGCCGTCCAGGCGATCCTGGACACGGCGGTACGCCTGTTCGCCGAACAGGGCTACGAGCAGACGACGATCGCGCAGATCGCGCGGGAGGCGGGGATCTCGCAGCGCTCCCTTTTCCGCTACTTCGGGACCAAGGAGGACTTGGTCTGCGGCGACCAGGAAGCGCTGGGCGAACTGCTGAAACGGACCGTCGAGCAGCAGTCGGCCGAGATGTCCGCCTGGGATGCCCTGCGCGCCGGCTTCGAGGTCCTCCTGACCGCCAACCACCCCCCGGAGCGTGCGCTGGAGCTGTCCCGCCTCATCTTCGAGACGCCCTCACTGCGTGCCCGCTACATCGAGAAGCGGCTGCGCTGGCAGGCGGAACTCGTCCCCGTTGTCCGGGCGCGACTGGGCGACGGCCCCGGCCATCCGGCTCCCGACACGCAGGCCAAGGCGATCGTCGCGACGGTCTTCGCCTGTATCGACACGGCAACCGAACTCTGGGCCGGACATGACGGGCGGATCGACCTGGCAGACCTCTACGACCAGTGCCTCGCGGCGGTGCGGGACCACGGCTGAGGCGCGTATCCCCGGCACACTTCTCGCAGAACCCGACGCCACCGCGCTGTCGACCGCAGCGGTGGCAAGGGTCAAGCGGTGGGCCATGCTCTGGAAGGCTTCACTGAACGCGTTCCAGGTCGCCTCCGGAGCGCCTGGCCCCGAGCAACAACTGAACGCTCAACAAGTAGGACCAGCCGCCAGATTGACACAGCCTCAGGAAGCTTGCAGGAGTCAGCGGATGGTGAGGCCTCCGTCGACGGTGAGGATGGTGCCGGTGGTCCACTGGGCCGAGGCCAGGTAGGCGGCCGCGGTGGCGACGTCCTCGGGGGTGCCCAGGCGTCCCAGGGGGTAGGAGTGCTCGATCTGCGCGTCGTGTGCGGTGCGTTCCTCTGCGGTCATGGGGGCGAGATAGGAGCGTTCGTACTGGGGAGTGCGGACGGCGCCGGGAGCGATGGCGTTGACACGGACTCCTTGGGGGCCGAGTTCGCTGGCCAGTGCCCGGGTCATGGAGTTGAGCGCTCCGCGGGTGGCGGAGTAGGCGGCCGAATGACGGCCGGCGACCATTTTGCGGGCCCAGTAGCTGCTGATGTTGATGATGCTTCCCCGAGCGTTCACGAGGGCGGGCAGGAGTTGCCGGCTCAGCAGCAGCGGCACCTGGACGTTGAGGTGCCACATGGTGTTCATCTCGTCGACCGTGGTGTCGGCAAGGGAGGCGAAGTGTGCGGTGCCGACGTTGTTGACGAGGGTGTCGAGCCGGTCGGTCAGGTTTCCGACGTGCGCGGCGATCCGGGCGGGGGCGTCGGGCGCGGAGAGATCCGCGGGGACGGTGTGCACGACGGTGCCGTGCCGGCCGAGTTCCTTGGCGGCGGTCTCGAGCTTGTCGCGGTTGCGGGCGACGAGAATCAGGTCCGCTCCGTCGCGGGCGAGGGCAGCGGCGATGGCCAGGCCAAGGCCCTCGCTGCCGCCGGTGACGACGGCGAAACGGCCGGTGGTGCGGTGCTCGGGCATGTCAGATCGCCTTTGTGTGGTCGGTGGAAGCGCTCAGCATCGTGAACCGGCGCAGCTCTTCGAGTTGGTCGCTGCGGGCGTTCCCGATGCCGGTGACGGCGTCGCTGCCGAGAGGAAGGCGCAGCGGGGGGCTCGGCATGTCGGCGAGGATGACGAGGGCCTGGGCCATACCGGCGGGGTCGCCGGCCTGGCCTCCCGCGGCGCCGGCGGAGCGCGCCAGCGCTTCGTGTACGGGGAGGGGGGCGCTGCCGTACAGCCGGCTCGCCCAGTCGGCGCGGAAGCCGGTGCGGGCTGCTCCCGGCTCCACGATCGTCGTCCGGATGCCCAGCGGGGCGAGCTCGGCGGCCAGTGAGACGCTCAGACCTTCGAGGGCGTGCTTGCTGGCCGTGTAGGCGCTCATCCCCGGGGCACCGATCTGCCCTGCCAGCGAGCTGATCTGCAGCACACGGCCCGCTTTCGCCGCGCGCAGGTAGGGCAGAACGGCGCGCAGGACATTGGCGGCGGCGAAGAAGTTCACTTCGAACTGGGCGCGCAGCTCCGCGTCGTCCAGTTCCTCGAAGGGGCCCGCCAGCGCGTAGCCGGCGTTGTTGACGACGACGTCGAGGCGGCCGAACCCGGTGATCGCGTCATCCAGTACCGCACGCAGCGTACCGGCGTCGGTGATGTCCACGCTCACGGTGCGCAGACGCCCGGGGAAGGCGGCGGTCAGCGGTTGCAACGGCTTGTCGTCACGCGTGACCGCGATCACTCGCTCACCTGCGCTCAGAACCTCACTGACCAGAGCCTGGCCCAACCCTCCGGACGCGCCGGTGACCAGCCACACGCGAGACCCCATGCCTCACACCTCTCGCACGAGCCAAATAAACGGACCAATCTTGTCCGTTTCCTCAGAGTAGGGGCACGGACAGAAGCTGTCCACTTATGGATAAGATGGGGGCGATGAACACGGAGCGGCCTGCGACGCCCCAGGAAACGACGATGCCCGTGCGTGCCGACGCCCAGCGCAATGCCGCGCGGGTTCTCGCGGCCGCGCGTCGTGCCGTCGCCGCCAACGGGCTGGACGTGAGCTACCACGAGATCGCCCGGGAGGCCGGCGTCGGTGTGGGCACCGTCTACCGGCGCTACCCCGAACGCGACCAGCTCATGGCGGCGGTACTGAGCGACATCCTCACCGAACTGATCGACACCGCACACCAGGCTCTGGACTGCGATGACGCCTGGGAGGGCTTCTCGTCGCTGTTCAGCGGCCTGGTCCTGCGCACCGCTCAGAACGCAGGACTGTCCGGCTCCCTGGACCAGCACGGCGGGCCCGCTGTCGCCCAGCAGCGCCACGAGCTCCTCGACCTCACCCGGAGGGTCATCGAACGCGCTCAGGGCCAGGGACGTCTTCGCCGGGATCTGGCCTGGCAGGAAGTGCTGCGGCTGACCGGCGCCCCAGCGGTACGGGGATGCGTGCTGGGACTCGAGCCCGACCCTGCAAACGGTCACCACGTGGTGCTGACCGTTCTTCTCGATGGTCTACGGACCGGCTGACACCGGCGATGTGCCGCTCTCCGGAGCGTATGACCTCGTGCGGCAGTTGGTGCGCACCGTGACGGTGCGCCATCGCGTCCGGCACCGCACCACTCCGACGATGCCTGGCACTGGGACCGCACTCGAGGTTAGCGGCGGGCGACGGTCAGGTCAGCCGGCGGAGCCGGGGCCGGGCGGGATGTGAACGGTCATGATCAAGTGGCAGGTCCCTGTGCCGGAGCCGCGGTAGGCGTGGGGGGCGTCGCCGTCGAAGGTGGCCGTCTGCCCGGCCTCGATGGCGTGCTCGACGCCGTCGACGACGAGCAGCATCTCGCCGGCGGTCACGCTGACGGTCTCCACGACGCCGGCCTGGTGCGGGTGGCTGGGGTACTCCTCGCCCGGCTCCAGTTTCCAGCGCCAGACCTCGACCGGGGAGGGGCCCGAGGTGGTCAGCATCAGCCGGGCCTCGCCGCCCTTCTCCCCGACCCACAGGGGCATGACGGCATCGGCGGACACCACCCGGACCCGGCCCTCGGCCGGCCCTTCCATCAGCGCGGACACCGAGATGCCCAGAGTGTCGGCGAGCCGGACCAGGGTGGCGAAGTTCGGGTTGCCCTGGGCCTTCTCCAGACCCACCAGCGCGCCCTTGCTGACCTTCGCGCGGCGGCCGAGTTCGTCCAGGGACAGCCCGGCCCGGGTACGGGCGGCCCTGACGTTGTGCGCGAGCGTCCGCAGCGCCGCCTCGGTCTCGGCCATCGCTCTCAACCCTCCAAGCAGGTGGTCACCGCACTGCACCCTTCGGCCGTTCAGTTCACTTCATCCGGTCGGTACGTTGTACGGTGTAGTCGTTCCATTGATAGTAAGGGATGAACGCGTGATCGCTCTGCTGCCGGCCCCGGGCAGTTCCCTGGCCTACGGATGCGCCGACTTCCTCGGCAGCCTCGGCGCAGGCTGGGACCGGAGAAGCCGGCGTACGCGATGTCGGCGACGGCCGGCGCGCTGGACTCGCTCGCCGACCTGCTGCTCCTGCTCGCCGCCCGCAGCGGCGACCTGGCCCTCGTCGCCGTGATCACCGCCCTGTACCCGGCCGGCACCGTCCTGTTCGCCCGCGGCGTCCTCGCCGAGCGCATCCACCGCGGCCGACTCGTCGGCCTGGGCACCGCCGCCGTCGCCGTCGGCCTCCCCGCCCTCACCTGACCCGGCGCCGCGCCCCCGAAGGACCCGTACGTGTTCAGCCGGTTCGCGGC
>NZ_VOGW01000087.1:127918-157283 GCF_007896895.1 Streptomyces misionensis
CCTTCCGCCTCGGCCCCGCCGTCGCCGAGTCCTTCCCCGACACCCTCATCGCGGTCGTCACCGCCACCGGGCTGCGCGGCCGCGAGCCCTGGCCCGCCACCACCGCCGCCCTCCAGGACCTGGAGCGGCAGCTCGCCGACGGCGCCTGGCAGCCCGCCGACGAGAGCGATCCGCGCATCGAGGCGTGGCACACCGCCTACCGCTCCTTCGGCACCAACCCCCGCCGTGTCCGGCCCAGCGTCGACGCCCTCGGGCGCCGCCTCGCCAAGAAGGGCACCCTGCCCCGGATCAACCCGGCCGTCGACTCCTACAACGCCGTCTCCGTCCACCACGGCCTGCCCGCCGGCGCCTTCGACCTCGACCACGTCACCGGCGACGTCGAGATCCGCCACGCCGACGGCAGCGAGACCTTCGTCCCGCTCGGCGAACCCGGTACCACCGAACACCCCGAGGCCGGAGAAATCGTCTATACCGACGCGACCGGCGTACTAACCCGCCACTGGAACCACCGCGACGCCCACCGCACCCGCGTCACCGAAGACTCCACCCACGTCGCCTTCGTCCTCGAAACCCTGCACGCCGCCCGCGACGGGCACCTCCTCAGGGCCGCCGCCGACCGGCTCCAGGACCTCCTCGCCCCGCACACCGACCGGACCGAGGTGCACTACCTCACCCGCGAGACGCCCGAGACCACCGTCTGACCCCCGCTCCCCCGCGCTCCGCGGTGCGCCCCGACCGGCGCCGGAGGCCGGCGCCGCGGCGCGTCGTCCTGCTCGCCGGCCGGGCGCCCGCGGTCTTCCTTGCGCGCTACTCCCCGCTCGCCTGCTTCCTCGTGGCGCCGAAGACCGCCTCGGCCTCGCGGATGCGCCAGTCCTCCAGCGTGCGCTGCTGGCGCCGGGCCCGCTCCAGCAGCGTGTCGAGCTGTGCCGCATCGAGGCGCCGGTCGACGGCGCCGAGCCGGCGCAGGGTCTGCCATCCGGCCGCCTTGCCCTCCACCGCCATGCGCAGCGCCTCCAGCTCCAGCACGGTGCTGAGCGGCGAGCGCCGGATCAGGCGGCCGTTGCTCTTCAGCCGCCCGAGCCGCTCACCCGCCCAGCCCGCGCAGACCTTGTAGCGGCGGACGGGGACGCCCAGGTCCCGCATGATGCCCAGCAGTGCCGCCCGGTCCTGCGCGATCTCCCTGGCCACAGGACCGACGTCCCGGCCGAGCGCGGTACCGCTGCTGGCCCGCGCCAGGTGACCGGCCCGCAGCACGCCCGCGGTGGCGCCGGCCAGGTGGTCGTTGAGATAGATGCCGAGCAGCTTCGAGTCGGCCGCGCGAGCGTGCGCGCCGCGTGCGGACGTGTCCGAGGGTGACGGAGCGTTCATGCGAGCCTCCTGGGTGTGCCGGGTCCGGCGAGCGGTACTGGGGCCGGCCACACTCGGGTACCCCGCACGGCGTGATCAAGCGCGCCGTGCGGCGGGCGTCCTCGCCGGTGCGGTCTGGGGGGTGTGACGCCGCTCGGCCACCGGAGCTGTCCGCAGACGGTACGGGTGCCGCCCAGCAGCGGGCGGCACCCGTACCGCGGAGGTCAGGCGGTGCTGGTCAGGCCCAGGGCGAGCCGACCACCCAGCTGGTGTCGTCGCTCCAGGACGTGGCGCTGTCCCAGGCGTTGGAGCCGCCGTTGCTCGCGAGGTAGACGGTGTAGTTGTAGTGGCGCAGGTACTTGCTGGTGTAGTTGACGGACTGGAACGAGTAGCCCTGCCCGTTGTGCCCGGTCTGCGGGCAGAAGGTGGCGTCCTGCGCGAACTGCGAGGTGCCGTCGTTGGCGTTGAGCTGGAGCTTGAAGTTGGAGTGGCGCAGGTACTGGCCCGAGTCGTTGGCGGACTCGAAGGAGACGCAGGAGCTGTTGGCCAGGCCCGCCCGCACCACCCAGGTCGCGTCGCCCCGGTCGGTGGCGGAGCTGGAGGAGGTGACCGGGGCGATCACCACGTTGCTGTCCGCCGCGTTGTGCTGGACGTAGTCGGTGGTGCAGCACGAGGTGGTGGCCCGCAGCGAGATCTTCGAGCCGGGGGTGAGCGAACCGGAACCGGTGGAGGAGCCGTTGCCGTAGCCGACCGAGGTGATGTTGGCCTGTACGGCGTTCTCGGTGGCGTCGGAGGGGTAGCCCGAGGTCATCACGCCCTCGTAGAACGTGCCCGCCGAACCCTTGCTGTTGTCGCCGCCGATGCCCAGGATGATCGCCCCCTCCTTGTGCATGGGGTTGTAGCCCGAGACGTTGGGGCGTGCGCCGCTGTAGTAGGTCGACAGGCCTCCGGACGCCGCGTTGCCGCCCCGGATGGCCCACTGGTTCGGCCCGCCCTTGACGATGGCGGTCTGATACCTGTTGCTGACGCTGGGGTCGTTGGCGTTGTAACCGGCGTTGACGCCGGAGAACAGGCCGTTCTCCAGGTCCGCCATGATCCACGGCCCGTTGCCCGAGCCGTAGCCCCAGACCTTGATGTTGCCGAAGTAGATGGCCTCCATGTGACCGTTGCCGGTGTCGTTGTTGCTGGTCTCGGCGTTGCCGTAGTCGAAGCAGCAGCCGCCGTTGTAGTGGGTGCCGTCCAGGACGGCGTACATCCCCTCGGCCTGGTCACCGGTGGCGATCCCGGAGGTGTGGTCGTTGCGGTAGCCCGTGCCGGGGGCCACGAAGACGCCGTACGCCTCGTGGCCGGCGACCGTGGTCGGGGCCGCGGTGGCGTTGGCGAGGTTGTCCGGGCCGCCGGCCGCGCCGCCGCCGGGGGCCTGGGTGAGGTTGTTGCCCTTGCCGGACTGGTCGTAGATGACGGTGATGACGCAGGTGGTGCCCGAGCAGAAGGAGTCCTGCGCCGCGGCGTTGGCGTATCCGCCGGCGCTCAGCACTCCGATGTCCTTGGTGGCGTTGTCGGAGGCGCGCCGGACCTGGTAGAGCGCGCCGTTGTACGAGGAGTACAGGGCGCGGGTGGTGCTGTGGGCGGCCACGCAGGGGGTGCCGCCGGAGGCGTAGAGGTCGCAGGGCAGCGTTCCGGCGGCTTGCGAGGTCTGGGCGCCGCCGACGAGGACGCCGGCGACGAGCGCCGCGGCGGCGCCGGCGGACAGCGCCCATTTTCCGAGCCTGCGCAGCAGGCGCGACGGTGCGGGTAAGGGTGCGGACACGGGTGTCCTCCTTCGGAGGGGGGATGTGGGGCCCCGGGCCGGTGCCCGGGCACGGGGTGCCGGTCCGGCGGCTGTCGGGGGCCTCCGGACGGCACGTTCTGGGGGTGAGGGAGGAGCGGTCGCGCGCGTGCCGGATGCCGCCGGGTGCGGTACGGCCGGGCGTGCGGGCGTGGGCTGCCGGCGGCGGTGCCGCCCCGGAGCGGGGTCCGGGGCGGCGGTTCAGCCGCGGCGGGCGATGCTGCGGGCGCGCAGGCGGTCGGCGGTGATGGCCAGTCCGAGCACGCAACCCAGCACGATGTTCGTGTAGTTGGGGTTGATCTGAAGGGTCGTCAGGCCGTTGTTGATGAGTTCGAGCAGGATGGTGCCCGCGACGATGCCGATGATCCGGCCCTGGCCGCCGACCAGGCTGACGCCGCCGATCACCGCGGCGGCGATCGCGGACAGCTCCCAGCCGACGCCGACACCGCTGGCGGAGCCGACCCCCATCCGGCCGAGCACGAGGATCCCCGCGAACGCCGACAGCAGGGAGCTGGTGACGTACATCGACACGATGCGACGGTCGCCGCGGATGCCGGCCAGCCGGGCCGCCTCCGGGTTGCCGCCGACGGCGTAGACCTGTCGGCCGGCGTAGGTGCGTTCCAGGAAGAACCAGGCGATCACCGCGACGACCACGAACAGGATGAGCGGAAGCGGCACCTGCGCCACGTACATCTGGCCCAGATCGCTGAAGGTGCCGCCGATGCCGGTGATCGACGTGCCGGAGGTGATGGCCAGGGTGACGCCCTGGGCGACGGTGTAGGTCACCAGGGTCACCACGAACGGGGCCATCTTCAGCCGGGTGACGGCGAGTCCGTGGATCAGGCCGACGGCGCCGGCGATCAGCAGCGTCAGCAGGATCGCCACCACCGGGGGGAACCCGGCCCGGACGTTGAACCAGGACATCAGGATGACGCTGGTGCCCAGCAGCGCGCCCACGGACAGGTCGATCCCGCCGGTGAGGATCACCAGCGACTCGCCGATCGCGATCAGCCCGTACTGCGCCAGGTCGAAGCCCATGCCCTGGAGGTTGACCGCGCCGGCGAAGGACGACTTGTCCAGCGCCAGCGCGACGAACACGACGACGCAGGCGGCCACCACCCCGACCTCGGGTGTCTCCAGCAGCAGCCGGACGAGCGGCCGGCGCCTCTTGTCGTCGGCCACCGCCGCGGCCGGCGCCGCGGCCGTACTGGTGTTCATGCGCTTGCCTTCCCGTGGGTGGCCGCGGCGGGCTGTGTCCCGGCCGCCGCCGTCATGATCACTTCCTTGCCGAACCGGTCGCGCGGCAGGTCGGCGACGATCCTGCCGTGGGCCATCACCACGATCCGGTGGCAGATCCACAGCAGTTCCTCCAGTTCCGAGGAGGCGACGAGGACGGCGAGACCGTCCTGTGCGGCCTCGTCGATCAGCGCGTAGATCTCCGCCTTGGCGCCCACGTCCACCCCGCGGGTGGGCTCGTCGAGCAGCAGCAGCTTGGGCCGCGCGGCCAGCCACCGCCCGAAGACCGCCTTCTGCTGGTTGCCGCCGGACAGGTCGGAGATCGGCTGCTCCTGGCTGTGCAGCCGCACTCCCAGGTCCTCGATGATGCGCGCCGCGTGCTCCTTGTCCCTGCGCGGCCGCAGCACCCCGCGCCGGCTGATCCGGCGCAGCGTGGCCAGGGTGACGTTCCACCGCACCGAGTGGGCCGGCAGCAGCGACTGCACCTTGCGGTCCTCGGGGACCAGGCCGACGCCGGCCGCGACGGCGTCGGCCGGGTGGCCGGGCCGGAAGTCCGCCCCGTCCAGGACGACCTCGCCCGCGGTCCGCGGCTGGGCACCCATGACGGTGTGCAGCAACCGGCTGCGGCCGGAGCCCATCAGCCCGGCGACGCCCACGATCTCACCGGCCCGCACGTCGAGGTCGACCGGGCCCAGGCCGTCCGCTGTCAGGCCGCGCACGGAGAGGACTCGGGAGCGCTCGGCGGAGGAGGGCGGTGCGAGGTCGGCGCGGGCGAGTTCGCTGCCGACCATCTCCCGGATCATCCGCTCCTCGGTCGCCTCGTCCGGGGTGAGGTCGGCCACCAGCCGGCCGCCGCGCAGCACGACGATGCGGTCGGCGATGGCGCGTACCTCGTCCAGGCGGTGGCCGATGAACAGCACCGCTCCCCCGGCGGCGGCGTGCCGCCGGGCCAGGTCCAAAACCCGCTCGGCCTCGACCGGGCCGAGTGAGGAGGTGGGCTCGTCGAGGATGAGGACCACCGGGTGGTGGCCCCACGCCTTGGCGATCTCGATCATCTGCCGTACCGGCACCGGGTATCGCTCCACCGGCCGGTCCACGTCCACCTGCTCGATGCCGACGTCGGCGAGCAGCGCCCGGGCCTCGGCCCGGGTCGCTGAGCGGTCGACGACGATCCGGCCGAGCGGTCCGCCGGCCGCCTGCGCGGGGCGGCGGCCGAGCAGCAGGTTCTCCGCCACGCTCAGCCGGCCCACGAGCGGGAACTCCTGGGCGACCAGCGCCACCCCGAGTTCGCGGGCGTGGTCGGGGCGGCCCGGGGCCAGCGGCCGGCCGGCCACTTCGATGGTCCCGGTGCTGGGGGTGACGGTGCCGGACAGCACGCCCATCAGCGTGGACTTGCCGGCCCCGTTCTCCCCCACGACGGCGACGATCTGTCCGCGTGCCAGGTCCAGCCGGGGGATGTCCAGCACCTTCACCGGCCCGTACACCTTGGTGACCTCGCGCAGGGAGGCGGCGGTCTCGCTGCCGGCGGCCATCAGTCGATGCCCAGCTGCTTCAGCTTGGCCTGGTAGTCCGCCAGGTTGGCCTGCGTCACCAGGCCCACCCCGGAGCTGAGCGTCGTCCCGTCCGACTCCAGGTAGGGCTGGACGATCTTCATCGTGGCGTCCTTGCCCAGCACCTTCAGCGCGGCCAGCAGGTACGCGCCGGTGTAGCCCTGCTGGTACGGCTGCTGCAGCACGGTCGCCTGGATGACGCCGGACTGGATGAACTTGAGCGTCTGCGGGTCGCTGTCGTCGGAGATGATCTTCACCTTGCCGGTCTTCCCGGCCGCCTTCACCGCCTGTCCGGCGGACGGGCCGTCGTAGGAGTACACGCCGTACAGCCCGTTGACGTTCGGGTTGGTCTGGATGGCGGTCTGCGCGTTGGACAGGGCCTTGGAGGCGTCCATCCCGTCGCTCAGCTTCTGCACCACCTTCACGCCGGACCCCTTGAGGGCGTCCTCGAAGCCGGCGATCCGTTCCACGGCGTTGGAGGTGGTCAACGAGCCGACCAGGACGACCACTTGGCCCTTGCCGCCGAGTGCCTGCTTCATCGCCTCGCCGGCCTTCTGCCCGGCCTGGTAGTTGGGCGTGCCCAGGTAGAGGGCGGCGCCGTCCTCCTTGGGCAGCGGCGAGTCGATCGCGAGTACCGGGATGCCGGCCTTGTTCGCCGAGCTGATCGGCGCCTTGATGGCGGTCGGGTCGATCGCGGACACGCTCAGGCCGGTGATCCCCTGACCCCGGAGCGTCTGGATGATCGACAGCTGCTGGTCCAGCCGCCCGTTGGCCGGTGCCTGGTACGTGCCCTTGACGCCGAGCGAGGACAGCCCCTTGTCGAACCCGACCTTGCCGGCGTTCCAGTAGTCCGTCGCGACGTTCACCACCATCGCCAGGTCCTGCTTCGACAGGTCCTTGCCGGCGAGGGCGGACTTCAGGGCGGCGTCGAGCTCGGCGAGTTTCGCGTCGTTGAACGTGATGTCGCCCTTGATCGTCGCCCCGGCCGAGGAGGCCGAGTCGCTCGACCCGGCGCCCGCCCCCGATCCCGAGGAGGAGCCGTCCCCGGCGCCGTTCTTGCTGCATCCTCCGATCGCCAGCAACGCCACGGCGGCGACCCCGACGACTCCCCGGCGCACCGGCCGGGTCGCCAGGCCCGCGCCCCGTTTCGTGCCCGACCGACGGGCGGACCGCACACCACGCATGTTCGACATCCTCTGCAGAAGAGGCCTCGCGGCCTGTTAGCGCTCACATTCGGCCGACCGGAACATCCCCGTGCCAGCCCCCGCCCCGGCCGCCAGAACCTGCCGCCGACATACGGGCACCACCGGAGCACGCCCTTTCCGGCCGCAGGCCGGGCCGGACGGGTCTTTCCCCACACGCCGCGCGGCCACGGCCGGGGCGGGAGGGGGACCCCCCGCGCACCGTCCGCGGACGCCGTCATCGGCATCGCGGGCCCTGTCCGTGCTCCCTTGCTTGCCAGAGATTGTTAGCGCTCACCGATGCGGCGTCAAGGTGTTGCACCGAAGAAAAACACCGCCGCTCGACCCCGCCCGGCCAGCGTCGACTCACCGACGACACAGCCGAATTGAGTGGGCGTCAGCCCGATGCACGGGCGGCAATGGTCGGCGCCGGGAGCAGCCTGCGGAGCCCTCCCGCGCCCGTCACCAGCGCCCGGACGCGGCATGCCCGGACGGAGGCCGGGTGCGGGTGCCGGACCGCGGTTCGGCACCCGGGCGGTGCGGCCGGCGTCCCGTCGGAATCGCCCCACGTGTCCACGCCGAACCGGTAGGACCCTTACTCTGCCGGGAAGTTGACCCGTGACAGCTACGCGCCCCGGGTGGCCGTGGGCCGGGCGTCGGCCTGCGGGCAAGGGCGCCGGCACCAACTCACAGGCCGCCGGCGAGCCGGTGGTACGCCTGGTTCCAGCGGATCTCCTTGACGAACTGCCGCATGTCGGTGGTCTCGTCTATGAGCAGCAGCTCCGTGCGGAGCATGTCCGCGAGGTCGGCCAGTTCCTCCGTGCCCACCGCCGAGGTCAGCACGGTGTGGTGCGGGCCGCCCGCGGTCAGCCAGGCCTCGGTCGCGGTCCCGAAGTCGGGCACCGGGCGCCAGACGGCCCTCGCCACCGGGAGGCGGGGCAGCGGTTGCGGCGGCGGGACGACGTCGATCCGGTTGGCCACCAGCCGGAACCGGTCGCCGACGTCGACCAGGCCGACCACCGCGGCCGGGCCGGGCTCGGCGTCGAAGACGAGCCGGACGGGGTCCTCGCGCCCGCCGATGCCGAGGGGGTGGATCTCGCAACTGGGCCGGCCCGCGGCGATGCTGGGGCACACCTCCAGCATGTGGGCGCCGAGGACGAGCTGCTCGCCGGGGACCAGGTGGTAGGTGTAGTCCTCCATGAACGAGGTGCCCCCGGGGCGGCCGGTACCGGCCGTCTTGAGGGCCGCCAGCAGCGCGGAGGTCTTCCAGTCCCCCTCGGCACCGAACCCGTACCCGTCGGCCATCAGCCGCTGCACCGCGATGCCGGGCAGCTGCCGAAGGCCGCCCAGGTCCTCGAAGTTGGTGGTGAAGGCCCCGAAGCCGCCGTCGGTGAGGAAGGCGCGCAGGCCCAGTTCGATGCGGGCGGCGTACCGCAGGGCGTCGTGCCGCCCGCCGCCGTCGGCCAGTTCGGGGGCCATCCGGTAGGCGTCGGCGTACTCCGCGACCAAGGCGGCGACGGCGGCGTCCGCCACCGAGTCGACGGCGTCGACCAGGTCGGCGACGCCGTAGGTGTTGACCGAGACGCCGAACCTCAGCTGTGCCTCGACCTTGTCGCCCTCGGTGACGGCGACGTCGCGCATGTTGTCGCCGAACCGGGCCAGCCGCAGCCGGCGCAGCGCGTCGTATCCGAGGGCGGCGCGCATCCAGGCGTGGACGCGGGGGGCGGTCGCCGGGTCGCGGACGTGGCCCGCGACGGTCTTGCGGGCCACTCCCAGCCGCGTCTGGACGTACCCGAACTCCCGGTCCCCGTGGGCGGCCTGGTTGAGGTTCATGAAGTCCATGTCGATGGTGGCCCACGGGAGTTCGGCGCCGGCCTGGGTGTGCAGATGGAGCAGCGGCTTGCGGAGCATGTCCAGGCCGGAGATCCACATCTTGGCCGGCGAGAACGTGTGCATCCAGGCGATGAGGCCGACGCAGGCCGGTTCGGCGTTAGCCTCCATGACGAGGGAGAGGATGGCCGCGGAGTCGGTGAGCACCGGCTTCCAGACGACGCGGACGGGGGCACCGGGTACGGCGGCGAGCCCGTCGCTGACGGACCGGGACTGCTCGGCGACCTGGCGGAGGGTGTCCTCCCCGTAGAGCCCCTGGCTGCCGGTGACGAACCAGACCTCGGGGGCGGCGGGCGGTGTCATGGTCTGCTGGCTCCTCACTGCGCGGACGTGCCGGGTTGGCCGTAGACGTGGCGGTAGCGGTCGTGGAGCCGGTCGACGGCTCGGGGGTCGATCGGCAGCGGCCGGCCGAGCTGGTGGGAGATGTGCACGCTGCGGGCGACGTCCTCGCACATCACGGCGGCCTTCACGGCGGCGCGCGGGTTCGGGCCGATGGTGAACGGCCCGTGGTTGCGCATCAGTACGGCGGGTGAGCGGTGCCCGGTCAGGGTCTCCACGATGCCGCGGCCGATCGAGTCGTCGCCGATCATCGCGAAGGGGCCGACCGGGATCTCGGCGCCGAACTCGTCGGCCATGGCGGTCAGCACGCAGGGCACCGGTTCGCCGCGGGCCGCCCACGCGCAGGCGTAGGTGGAGTGGGTGTGGACGACGCCGCCGACCTCCGGCATGTGCCGGTAGACGTAGGCGTGCGCGGCGGTGTCGGAGGACGGCTGGAGTCCCCCGCCGTCGACGACTCGCCCCTCCAGGTCGCAGACGACCATGGACTGCGGGGTCAGGCGCTCGTACGGGACGCCGCTGGGCTTGATGACGAACAGGTCCTGCTCCGGTACGCGACCGGACACGTTGCCGCCGGTCCACACCACCAGGTTGTAGCGGACCAGCTCCTGATGGAGCTCGGTGAGCTCCTCGCGCAGCGCGGCGACCGCGGTGGCGGCGCCCGGGGGAAGCGGCTCTGCGTTCATGACCATGGCGACCTCGGCGTTCTCGGGAAGGCAGGAGCGGGAGGGGCGAAGGATGGTGGGTAAGCGCTCACCCTCGGCACTGTGAGCGCTCACATTTTCGGTGCGGAGGACAGGGCGGCCGAGCGCAGCGCGCGCAGCCGGTGCATCACGTCGTTGCCGCCGCGCCCGAAGTGGTCGTGCAGCGCGCGGTATTCGGCGTGGAGGCGGTCGTAGGCGGCGGCCCGGGCCGGGTCCGGGGTGTAGGCGTTCTCCTGGCGGCGGCCCATCGCGGCGGAGGCGGTGCGGATGTCGGGGTAGGCGCCGGCGGCGACGGCGGCATGGATCGCCGCGCCCAGGGCCGGCCCCTGCGCCGAGGCGAGCACATGGACGGGGCGGTTGAGCACGTCGCTGTAGACCTGCATGAGGAAGCGGTTCCTCAGCAGCCCGCCGGCCGCCGTGAAGTCGGTCACCGGGACGCCCGCCGCCTCGAACGCGTCGACGATGGTGCGGGTGCCGAAGGCCGTGGCCTCGACCAGGGCCCGGTAGACGTCCTCGGGCCGGGTGTCGAGGGTCAGGCCCAGGATCAGCCCGGACAGGTGGTGGTCGACCAGCACCGAGCGGTTGCCGCTGTGCCAGTCCAGTGCCAGCAGACCGTGCCCGCCCACCGGTTGCGCCGCAGCGCGCTCGGTCAGCAGCTCGTGCACGCCGATCCCCCGCCGGCGGGCCTCGACCGCGTACTCCTCGGGCACGGCGCTGCGCACGGCCCAGGCCAGAATGTCGCCGACGCCGCTCTGCCCGGCCTCGTACCCCCACAGCCCCGGCACCACCCCGTCCCGCACCACCCCGCACATGCCCGGGACCTCGGCGAGGACGTCGGAGTTGAGGATGTGGCAGGTGGAGGTGCCCATGATGGCGAGCATCCGGCCCGGGTCGAGGGCCTGGGCGGCGGCACTGGTGACGTGCGCGTCCACGTTCCCCGCGGCCACGACCGTGCCCTCGCGCAGTCCGGTGAGTTCGGCGGCCCGGGCGGTGAGCCTGCCGGCGGGAGCGCCGAGCGGGGTCAGCGGGTGTTCCAGCTTGGCGGTGAAGCCGGTGAAGCCGGGGTGCAGCCCGGCCAGGAACGCCTCGTCCGGATAGCGGCCGTCCTGGCGGACGCCCTTGTAGCCGGCGGTGCACGGGTTGCGGCTCTCGGCTCCGGTCAGCTGCCACACGATCCAGTCGGCCGCCTCGATCCAGCGGTCGGCGGCGGCGTAGGCGTCCGGGTCCTCGCGCAGCATCTGCAGCGCCTTGGCGTACTGCCACTCGCTGGAGATCCTGCCGCCGTAGCGGGCCAGCCACGGCTGCCCGGTCCGCTGCGCACGCTCGACGATGAGGTCGGCCTCGGGCTGGGCGGCGTGGTGGCGCCACAGCTTGGGGTACGCGTGGGGACGGCGCTCGTACCCCGCCAGCTCGCACAGCGGGGTGCCGTCCCAGGTGGTGGGAAGCACCGTGCAGGCGGTGAAGTCGGTGGCGACGCCGACGACCTGCTCGGGGGTCACTCCGGCGTCCGCGAGCGCCCGCGGTACGGCGAGACGCAGCACGTCGCGCCAGTCCTGGGGGATCTGAAGCGCCCAATCGGGGGGCAGCGGCACTCCGCAGGGCAACTCCCGGTCGACGACGCCGTGGGCGTACTCGTGCACCGCGCTGCCCAGTTCGGCGCCGTCCTCGACGGCCACGACCAGGGCCCGCCCGGAGAGCGTGCCGAAGTCGATGCCGAGGGTGACCGCGGGGGGATCGGTGGTCAAGGTCTCCTCCAGTCGTGGCCGGCGCGGGCGGGTCACCGCGCCGCGCCGGACGCCCGCTCTCCGCCCCGCGGGTGCGGTGCGTCCACCGGGCGGTCGGCTTCGTGTCGAAGGGTCGTGGAGCGCCGTCAGGAAGGGGTGCTGCTGCGGCGGACGATCAACCGCGGCTCGATCACCACGCGCTCGTCGTCGCCCTGGGTGGTGCCCGACTCCAGCCGGCTGACCAGCAGCCGGATGCTCGCCTTGCCGAGCGCGGCGAAGTCCTGCCGGACGGTGGTGAGCGGCGGGGTGAAGAACTCGGCCTCGGGGATGTCGTCGAACCCCGCTATGGCCACCTGGCCGGGAACCGACAGGCCGGCCTCGCGCAGGGCACGCAACACCCCCAGCGCCATCTGGTCGTTGGCGACGAAGACGGCGGTCACCTCGGGAGAACCGCGGCCCGCCGCTCCCGCGGTCACCCGGCCGGCCAGCTCCTGCCCGGCCCGGTAGCCCGACAGCGGGGTCCAGTCGCCCTGGATCGGCGGCGGTACGACGGCCCCGGCCTCCTCCAGCACCGAACGCCAGCCCTTGGCCCGCGCCTCCGCCTCCAGCCAGCTCGGTGGCCCCGCGACGTGCCAGACCGTGCGGTGGCCGGCGGCCAGCAGATGGCTCGTCGCCATCCGCGCCCCGAGCCACTGGTCCACCGAGACCACCGGTATCGGCAGGTTGTGCCCGCCCTCCACGGTCACCACGGGGAAGGGCAGCCGCAGTTCGGCCAGCGCGGTGACCGCCTCGCGGTGCGGCACGATCACCACGATGCCCTCCACCCCCCAGTCACTGAGGTGGTCGATCGCCTCCCTGAGGGCGGCGGCCGAGTAGCGGCGCAAGGTGACCGCCGAGACCATGTACCCCTCGTCCCGGGCGGCCTCCTCCAGACCGAAGAGCGTACTGGACGGGCCGAAGAGCGTCGGATTGCAGGCCACCACACCCAGGGTGAGCGTGCGCCGGGTGACCAGCGCCCGGGCCGAGGAGTTCCGCCGGTATCCCAGCTGCCCGATCGCCCTGAGCACGTCCGCCCGGGTCGACTCGCGCACATTGGGATGGTTGCTCAGCACCCGCGACACCGTCTGGTGCGACACGCCCGCGAGTTGCGCGACGTCCGCCATGGTGGGTGCCCTGCGGGGGCCGGTGCGGCCAACGGTCTGCGACATGAGGCTCCGATCCGTGATGAGCATCATTGTTAGCGCTCACAGGTGGGGGCGTCAAGGGACGTGAAGCCGCACGACTGCGCCTCAACTCGGCCTGCACCGCGGCCCGTCGGGCACCTGCCGGGCACCGGCCGGTGCCCGGCCGCGATGCTGTCCGAAGGCCCCGTCCTCGCGACCGAAAGGACGTCGCCGCATGCCGTCCTGCCCTACCGGGGCGACCAGCGGCTGCCCGGTGTCGTCGTCTCGGCATCGACCTGGCCTGGTCGAGCACGACGCGCTCGGCACCGTCCGCCGACCGGTCGTCAGGGCAGCGCGAGGACGTCGTCGATCGCCGACCGGACCGCCTCGTCCCCCAGGAAGGCCCGGTGGTCCCGGTACGCCGAGAGCCGCCGGTCGGCTCCCCGCACGGCACGCAGGGCCGCCCGCGCCCGCGGAGAGACCGTGCCGATCCTGACGAGGGCGCGCAGCGCACGGAGGAACGAGCCGTAGGCGTCACCGCCCTCGGCGAAGGCGAAGACGGCAGACCTCATCCGGGGCGGCCGGTCTCAGATTCTGCGCAAGTGCTCGCGGATCGCGCGTGAGGAATGAGCCTTGTCCGCCAGGACCAGATCCGGCCTGGTCCGTGGCCGTCCACATCGGCGCGGAACACGCAGACGCGCCATCACGTCCGTGAACGCGGGCGCGTCACCGGCCTGTCCGGCGGTGCGTTGGAAGGCCAGGGGCGGCAGCGGCCGCCGGCTGCGAGGCGGATCGTGTTGGTCAGTCGCTCAACCAGCTCGAATGCCCTCTCCGCGCCGTCCGTCAGCCGCACCGCGCCCTGATCACGACGGCCCGCGCTGCCCCGGTGCGCGGGCCGCGAAGCCCCGGCACATCCATGCGATGTGCCGGTGGGTCACAGCTCGCGGCCGACCAGGAAGTCCAGCACCGTGAGCAGATCCCCCGCGGCCCCGGCGGCCAGCGGGGCCCGCGTCAGGAGGGCACGGGCGGTGGCCGTGTGGCCGCGGGCCTCGGTCAGCGCCGCTGTCCGGCCGCCGGCCGCCTCGATCAGCTCGGCGGCCTCCTCCGCACGCCCCGGCGAGTCCAGCAGTTCGGGCAGGGCGCGGCCCGCCGGGGAGTCCAGGGCGGCCAGCACCGGGTAGGTCTTCTTGCGCTCCCGCAGATCACCGCCCGCGGGCTTGCCCGTGACGGCGGGGTCGCCCCAGATGCCGAGCACGTCGTCGATCAGCTGGAAGGCGATGCCGAGGTGCCGTCCGGCCCGGTCCAGCGCGCTGGTCGTGTCCTCGTCCGCGCCGCCGAGCACGGCGCCCAGGGCGGCGGCGCAGCCCAGCAGGGCGCCGGTCTTGGCCTCCGCCATCGCCCGGTACTCCTCGGCCGTCACCCTGTCCGGGCCGGTGCACGGCCGGCCGGTGAACAGCAGGTCGTCGGCCTGCCCGCGCACCAGGTCGGCGAGGGCCGCCGACAGCAGCCGTACGGCACCGGCGCCCTGCGGCACGGCGGCGAGGGTCTCCACCGCCAGCGCGAACAGGGCGTCGCCGGCCAGCACCGCCGGGCCCGTGCCGTATGCCTTCCAGACGGCCGGGCGGCGGCGCCGGGTCGCGTCGCCGTCCATGACGTCGTCGTGCAGCAGCGAGAAGGTGTGCACCAGTTCCACCGCGACCGCCGCCGGGATTCCGGCCCGCCCGTCGGCACCCGCCGCCCGCGCGCCGAGCACCGCCAGTGCCTGCCGTACGCCTTTGCCGCCCGGTGCGGCGGCGGGCGCGCCGCCCACCTCGCACCAGCCGAAGGAGTACGCGGCCATCTCGCCCAGCCACGGATGCAGCCGATCCACCGCCTCGCGCAGGGCCGGCCGCACCAACCCCGCGCAGTGGGCGAGGATTTCCGGCGCGGCGGGCGGAGCCTGGAGCGCGGTCACCGTACGACCTCCGCGTCGAGCCCGAACTCCTCCCGGGCGCGGGCCACAAGGCGTTGCACGTGCTTGAGGCCGCTACCTTCCAACGACCGTGCCAGCGCGGCGAGTTCGGCCGCCGTCTCGTCGCGGCCCCGGCCGAGCCGCGCCAGCGACTTGGCGAGGCCCAGCCGGGCGAGCGCCTCGCCGCGCGGCTCGTTCATCGCGCGGAACTCCGAGAGCGCCAGCTCGTACATCTGCCGCGCCTCCTCGTGGCGTCCGGCCCGGTACAGGACGTTGCCGCGCATCTTGTGGTTGTAGGCCAGCGCGCTGGACAGGTTCATCGCACGGCAGCCGGCCTCCGCCCGCGACAGCAGCTCCAGTGCCCGGTCGGTGTCCTTGTCGCGCACCGAGAGGATGTCCGCGAGGCCGCGCAGCGCCCAGGCATGCCCGCGCCGGTCCTCGGCGCGCTCGGCTATCTCCGCCGCCTCTTCGAACAGTGCGTACGCCCGGTCGTAGTCCCCGGTGTTGCGGTGCATCTGGGCGATGCCCTCCAGCGCCCAGACGGTGTGCCGGGCCTCGCCGCGCCTGCGGGCCTCGGCCAGCAGCTGCTCGTGCAGCCGGCCGACCGCCGCGTAGTCGCCCTGGATGCGGCCGGTCTCCGCGAGCCCGGCCAGCGAGTAGCCCCGGCAGACGACGTCGCCTGCCCGCTCGCCGAGTTCGGCCGCGAGTCCGAGCAGCCGCCAGGCCAGCGGGAACGCCCCGCGCTGCCGGGCGAGGGTGCCGCCGCTCCACAGCGCCCACGCCATCGCCGCCGCGTCGCCGGCCTCCCGAGCGGTGCGGTAGCTCGCCTTCCAGGCCTGGTCCGCCTCCCGCACCCTGCCGAGCCGCCGGTACGCCTCGGCGACCGCGAGCCCGCAGCGGGCGGCTTCGGCCGGGCGTCCCGACCGTTCGGCCTCGCGCAGCTTCTCGATGCCTTCCGCCAGCACATCCGTCAGCGAGGAGTTCACGGAGAGGGTGGTCAGGGCGCCCTGGTACTCGGGCGCGAAAGCCTTGCCGTACATGTGTGCCTTTCTATACGCGACGTCTATACACGCCGTGTATAGGGTGTCGTCAGTGCGCCCCGGCCCGTGAGGACCGGAGCGTGTCGGTCTGTTGTGGATCAAGACGCGGGTACGGCGAAGGGGGTTGCCCGCGCGATGTGGATCACGATGTGAAGGTTTCGTGCCGCCGATCCGGCGCCGCGTGGACGACGCCGCGGGCACGCCACTCGGGCGCTCGGCGGGACCGCTTGCCGCGCGGCTCCCGGTCCGGCGGCACGGCCCTTCGGCGGCGGTGGCGTCGGCCGCCGCCGGTGGCGTTCGGACGGGCGGCCTCGCGCCGTCGGCGAACTATGGCGCGACGCCCCGGTACTCGCGGTCCGCGCGCAGGTGGTCCAGGGCCACCCGGGCCGCGGTGCCGAGGAGTTCATCGCGAGTGGGTGCCCCGGGCGTCAGCGACCGGGTGAGGACGGCGATCGCGTACCGCCGCCCGTCGGGGAAGGCCACCACGCCGGCGTCGTTGCTGACGCCACCGGGCACGGTCCCCGACTTGGACACGACCAGTGCTTCCGGCCCGAAGCCGGTGGCGATCTTCCGGGTGAGCCGCTGCTGTCCCATCGTCCGGCGGAGATCGGAGCACGCCTCGGCGGGACCGGCCTCGTCCCGCCAGACCGCGCGGAGCAGGGCGGCCAGGTCGTCGGCGGTCGCACTGCTGATCCGTCCCGGCCGCATCCCCGGCGATGCCAGCACCCGCTGCCAGATCGCCTCGCCCTCCTCCGGCGTTGCGGCGTCCCGGATCAGGCAGGCCCGCCATCGCGGCCCAGCCGGGGAACCCGGCGCCGCGGGCGGCGGTGTCGAACTCGTGCTGGATCGTGCCCGGCAGGTGGAAGCCGGTGAAGCCGAGCCCGGCGAGGCGCGCCCTGACCCGTTCGATGCCGACCCGGCGAATCAGCACATCGGTCGCGGTGTTGTCGCTGATGGTCAGCATCAGCCGGGCGACGTCCCGCAGGGAGATCTCCACCGGGTCCTCGGTGATGCACAGACCCTGGCCGCCCAGCGTCGCCTCGGCCGGCGACACAACCACTCGCTCGGCGGGATCCAGTTCCCCCTCCGCCGCCTGGCAGAAGAACTCCAGCCCGACGGCGATCTTGAACGTGGAGGCCGCCACCGCGGACACTCCCCCGGCCACCGACAGCCGCCCCGGCCCGTCGATCTCCAGCGCGCTCAGACTCCCCCGGCAACCGCCGGCCGCGAACACCTCGTCGATCGTCTCTTCGATCATCCGCTCACAGTGGTAGCCGGCGACCGCCCAGGGCAGAGGTGTTCACCATGAGCGTGTCCGCTGTCGGCGTGACGGGCCGTCGGGCGGAAGACCGCCGCAGCCAGGCCGGAGCGACGAAAACCGCGTGCGGCCGCAGACCTGGTCGTGCGGGGTCCCGCTCGGCGAACGCCAGGGACGCCGAGGCCGCCGTATGCAGGACACGCCAGGCGGGTGTCAGCCACGGAGCTCTTGGAGCCATTTCATCGACCGGAACGCCCTCCTCGACGCATTGGCCGAACGGGGCGCGCAGCCGGCGCGGCGGACCCGTCCTGCGGCAGCGGCCCGACCCGGCGTTTCGCGCGAGCGGCCCGGTCAGCCGGCACAAGGGCGTCGGTAGGGGGCGATCCTCCCGACGGTCTTCTCCCACTGCCGCTTGCTGATCACCTGGTGGTTCGTCGAGCACATACGGTCGTAGACCTCGTCGGCCCGGTCGCTCATGAGCAGGATTCCGAGCCGGTTCCCCGGCAGCAGGGACTGGGTCATCGCCAACGTGCGGCCGTCCGGGCTGAATTGGACGTCCATCGCGGAGACCCCCGCGAGCGTCCCCAGGTCGTTCGGGTCGTGCTTGTCGCCGACGTCCCAGAGCTGGACCTCGTTCACGATGTCGGCGTGGGCCGCGGCCAAACGGCCGTCGGGGCTGACGATCAGGTCCGAGACGCGGTTCTGGGACGGCAGCACGCTGGCTTTCCGCGGCCGTGCCGGATCGCTGACGTCCCACAGGGAGACGCTCTTGTCGTTCTTGGTGGCGACCGCGAGCGTCGTGTCGTCGAGGAACGCCGCGCTGTTCGTCTGGCCGTCGATCTGGACGGGTTTCCCGGGCCGCCCGATGTCGGCGATCCGTACCAGCCGCAGCGGCCCCTCGAAGGACCACAGGGCGAGCACGCGGGTGCGCGGGTCGAATGCCACGCCGGCGACGTCCTCGCCGGACCGCGAGAGGAAGGTCCCGGCCCGGGACGGCCGGTGCACGTCGTGCAGATCCCACAGCCGGGCGCCGTCGTCGTCGTATGTCAGCAGGGTGGTCGGGTCCAGGAACAGGAGATCGACCTCGGAGTTCTTGTGCGTGGCGTGCAGCGGGATGGTGGCCGAACGGCTCGGTCGGCGGGGGTCGGTGATGTCCCAGACCGTGGCCTGGGAGTCCGCGGCGTTCCCGGCCACGAGGGTGCGCCCGTCGCCGGTCACGGTCACCCCGCCTTCGGCCCGGAAAGTCGACAGGTGCACGGGGTGCCGCGCCGTGGTCAGGTCCCACAGCGCCAGGGACGAGGCGTCCTGCACCTGGCTCACCAGCAACCGCCGGTGCGGGAGGAAAGCCGCCCGTGTCCACGGCCGCGGCAGGGTGGCGGCGAGAGTGGGACGGTAGGGGTCGGAGGTCTGCCAGATGGCAGCCGTCTTCCCGGAGGCCGCGGAGTCGTAGTCGGCGCTGACCGCGAGCAGACGGCTGTCCTCGCTGAACGCCTTGCCGGGCACGCCGGACCCGGGGCTGTCGATGATGCCCGGCAGCGGCTGCGCCACCGCTTTCGACCACAGGCTGACCGTGCCCTTGTCGCCGCCGCTCGCGATGACGCCGCCGTCCGGTGCGGTGGCGACCGCGTACACCGGCACGGTGCCCGGCAGACTGCTGAACAGGTCGATCCGGCCGTCGGAACCGGGACCGGTGATCTCCCAGTAGTCCACGGGGCCCGTCGAGTTCGCCGCCACGAATCCGGAACCGTCCGCGGCGAAACTCAGCGACATGGCGACCGAGTTGTTGTTCCCGGTGAAGGTTTCGACGTTCCTGGTCGCCGGATGGGCAGGATCGTGCACGTCCCACACCGCGATCGAGCCCCGGACGCCACCGGCGGCGAGCAGCTCGCCCCGCCGGCTGAAGGCCAGGCTCAACGCCGAGTCGGCGGCGCGCACCGCCAGCAGCTCGGGCTTGTGGGCAGCGGTGACCCGCCACAGCCGGACGGCGGCCGAGTTCCGGCCCCGCTTCGCCGCACCGTTCGCGGTGGCGAGCACCGTGCCGTCGGGGCTGAACGCGACCGCGGTGACCTCGTTCCTGCCGACCGCCAACGGGGTGTCCAGGGGGTGTGCCGGATCCCGCACGTCCCACAGCCGGACGGTGCCGGTCGCACCGGAGGCGGCGACCGTGCGGCCGTCGGCGCTGAACGCCACGCCGGGCACGGCGTCCGTGTCGGCGGGGCTGCCACGCACGGCGCGCACGACGGGATGACCGGGGTTCCGCACGTCCCACACGGAGAAGGACCGCCACGTGCGGGCGACGAGCAGGCTTCCGTCCGGGCTGAAGGCGATGGCCGCGGTGCCGTCCGTGTGCAGCACCCCGCGCGCGGCGGGCCGGTCGGGATCGGCGACGTCCCACAGCCGGATCGTCCGGTCCTTGTCGGAGGTGGCCAGCAGGCGGCCGTCGCGACGGAACACCGTGTTGAACACCCGGTCCGTGTGGCCGCGAAGGGCGATGGGATAGCGCTTGACGTAGGAGGCCAGCAGACTGCTGCGGGCCTCTTTCGTGGGGGCGAGTCCGTACGCCGCCAGGGCGAGCTGCCGGGCGGTGCCCGGATCACCGTCGCGGAGCTGGTCCGCGAGCTGTGCCAGCTGGCGGGACGTGATGAGGTTCTGCCGGTGGGCGGCCGAGCGGTACTGCGTGACCGCGACCAGTCCGCCCAGCAGCGCGGCCACCACCAGCATGGCGATCCCGGCGAGGCCCCACCTGCGGCGCCGGTGCGCGGCGAGGCTCGCGGCAAGGAAGCGGCGTTCGCGCGGGGTGAGCGCCACCTCGTGCTGCGGGGCGGCGAACCACTGGCGGGCGGTGGCCAGCCGCGTCCCGGCGTACAGCAGTGCCCGGTCGCGGCCGGCGGCCTGCCAGTCGTCCGCCGCGTCGGCGAGCTGCTGGTGCACGAGCAGCCCGGTGCGGTCCTCGTCGATCCAACGGCGCAGCCGGGGCCAGACCCGCAGCAGCGCCTCGTGGGCGATCTCCGCGGTGTCGCCGTCGAGCGTGATCAGGCGCGCCCGCGCCAGTGCGTCGCGCGCGGAGACGAGAGCGGCGGCCTCCTCGGACGGCCGGCTGGCCAGCAGCTCGGCGAGCGAGATGCGGCGGCGGGTGTCCTCGGTGCCCCTGCCGACGTGCACCATGCGCAGCAGGAGGGTGCGCGCCGCGCGGCGTGCGTCCGAGGACAGAGCCTCGTAGACGGTGTCCGCCTGTTTGGTGACGGCGTTCCACACTCCGCCGGTGGCGGCGTAGCCGGCGAGGGTGAGGGTGCGCCCGCCGCAGACCGCCCAGGTCCGTTGCAGCGCGTAGGACAGCAGGGGCAGGGAGCCGGCGCCGAAGGCGGTGGCGTCACCGGTTTCCGGCCGGGACCCGACGTCGCGCAGGACGGTGTCCGACAGCCCCGGTTCCAGCCGCAGTCCGCAGGCCTCGGCGGGTTTCTCGATGGCGTCGCGCAGCTCGTCGGGGGTCATCGGGACGACGGGCAGCTGGCGTTGGCGCAAGGCCGTCGCGAGTTCCGGATACGTCAGACACCGTCCGTAGAAGTCGGCGCGGACACCGATGATCACCATGGCGGGCGGTGACGTGGAGGCGTCGGCCGAACGACAGGCGGCGCACAGCGCGTTGACGAAGGCGCGTCGCTCCTCCTCGTCCGGGCAGAGGGTGAACAGCTCCTCGAACTGGTCGACGAGGACCAGCAACCGCCCGCCGGGCACGTCCTCGCCGCCGGTCGCGGCGCGCAGCGCGCTCCGCACCAACTCGGGCAGGAACTGCGGTTCTTCACGCAGCCGCGCGGCGCATGCGTCCGGGGACAGCTCCGCACTCGGGGCGAGTCGCCGGGCGAGGGAGGCAAGCGGCTGCGCACCGGGCGTGACGGACAGGCGCGGCCAGGTCTGCGACCCGGGGACGCGCAGCCTGCCCTGCTGCACCGCGGGCAGCAGCCCGGCGTGCAGCAGCGAGGACTTGCCCACTCCGGACGGCCCGACGACAGCGATCGGTCCCCCGGCGTCCGACGACTCCGACATCGTCCGCAGCAGCTCCGCGACGAGTCGCTCCCGCCCGAAGAAATACCGCGAGTCCTCGGCGGTGAACGGGTGCAGGCCCGGGTACGGGCAGGGGGCCGGGGCCTGTGCGTCCCGCTCGTCCGCCTCGGACGGGCCGCTGTCCGCCGTTGCCGAGGTGGCGACGGCCGCCGGGTTGGGCGCGAGGACCAGGTCCCCCGCCCGGTCGCTGAGGTGCCGGTGCGGTGCGGGCAGACCGCGCTTCGGCAGGACCCGGCACAGGCGGCGGTAGACGTCCTCGGTCGTCAGCTGCGGCAAGCCCGCGGGATCGCCGTCGCGCAACAGCTCGATGAGCGCGCCGGTGAACGCCGTGTACTGATCACCCTCCGGGGCGAGCGACTGCTCGTCGGCCGACGACGACGCCAGGACGTACGTCCCGCCGAACGACGCGAGTTCGAAGGCGTGGGCCGCCGCCGTTCCGAGCGCACCGTGGGCCCGGCCGGCGAAGCAGCAGTCCAGCACCACGATCACGGACCGCGCCCGGCAGCCGCTCAGCGCCTCCCGCACCGCCTGGTACGGCAGGCCCTTGAACGCCAGCCCGCCGACCAGGTCGTCCGTGGCCTGCGTGGCCAGGTACAGCTCGTTGCCGGGACTGACCAGGCCATGGCCCACGTAGTAGAACAGCAGGACGTCGGTGGCCTGCTCCGCCACCTCGGTCAGCGCGTCGCCGAGCACGATCGGGTCGCGGGGATGGAGCAGCGGCCCGCCGCCCCACAGGTTCTCGGGAGCCAGGCCGCATCGTTCGGTCAGGAGCCGGGACAGGTCCTGGACGGTCCGCGCGACGGCGGGCACATCGGGGAGCGCGGACCCGGGGACATGCCGGCCCGAACCCACCACCAGGGCCCGCGAGCCGGGCGAGGCGAGCGCGGTGGGGCGAACCGCCATGCCTCAGCGCTCCTGCGCGGAGTCGTGGGTTCCCGGCCCGTCGAGCGATTCCGACAGCCGACGGGTTAGCTCGGTCACGTCCTGCGGCGTCAACTCACGTACGGCCGGGGCCTTCAGCTCGAACGACGCCCCGTCGCTGCGCCGCACCGTGAGCGTGACGCCCCCCGAGCGGCGACGGATCCAGGTGATCAGCACACTCGCCAACGCCGTGGCGACACCACCGGGTCCGAGCGCGACGGAAAGGGTTTCCAGCGCCGAGCCGAGCGTCCCCCGGGCGGGCGGTGCCGCCTCCAGCCGCACCCGGCCCCGCAAGGACGGTTCGGCGACCAACCACTCGCGCAGGGAGCGCAGTTCGTCGGCGGCTCGCCCGCTGTCGACCGCGACCTTGACGTCCACTTGCCCTCCGGGCCACTCAACAGGCACCCCATGGCGAGGGCAGCACCGTGCGCCCCCGCGACCGTCATCGTGTCATGGGCGACCACGCATTGAGAGGGGTCGACGGCCAAAACCGGCCGGGGTCGGCGAGGTTGGCGCGATCGGTCCGGTCGAGGGCCGGGCGCGCTGCCGCACCGCGCCGTAGCTCGCCGTCGTGTTGAATTCATCGCCCTCGGCATCATCCTCGGCTCCTCCATCGGCGCCGCCGTGATCGACACCTG
Organism: Streptomyces misionensis; assembly: GCF_007896895.1. GTDB lineage: Bacteria > Actinomycetota > Actinomycetes > Streptomycetales > Streptomycetaceae > Streptomyces > Streptomyces misionensis_A. The sequence continues at coordinate 150,748 of NZ_VOGW01000087.1, forward strand.
GGGCCCGCGCGCCCCGCTCTGGCTCGGCGCGATCATGGCCCTCGCCGGCCTCGCCACCGTCCTGCCCGATCTCGCCCGCCGCTCCATCCCCGCGACGGACCTTGCCTCCCTCCCTCGTAGGGGGCGGCAGGCGGAAGCACGTTCAGTCACGGACGGCGGGGCGGGCCGACCTGCCCCGCCGAAAGCCCCGGCTGCTGCGTCGGTGGCCTCTGGGCGACGCGCACCGCCGCGGCCCACCCCGGCCGGGTGGCCGCCCTCGCCGCGTTCCACGCCCCGGTGGGGGCCGCCGGGCCGGACAGCCTCTCCCGGCTCACCGCCGAAGTCCATTTCGGCCATGCCGAGGGCGACTTGACGCCCGAGGCACTCGGCCGGCTCAACAAGGCTTTGGACGCGGCGGAGGTCAACTACACCTCCGAGATCTACCCGGGCACCGTCCACGGCTTCACCATGTCCGACACCGGTGCCTTCGACCCCGCCGCCATGCGGCAACACTGGGACCGCCTGCTGCCCCTTTCTCGACCGCACCCTGTCGGGCGAGCACGCATGGGTCGATCGGTCGTCCTGACCGGTGCGCTGCCGCGTCCGTGGCCTCGGCCGCTCAGCTCGGCATCGAGCGTCTCCTGAACCACGCGCATGTTCTCCGCGTGCACGGGGTCCTTCAGACGGCGCCACATCTCCTCCTCGGCGACGTCCTCGACGTGGCTCACCACCCACCAGATGTTCCTTGATCCCGCTCCGCGCTGTCCGAAGGCGTTGTCCGCCAGTGACATGACGACCTCGCCGCCGACTGCGACGGCTCGTGAGAACACCTCGTCCGCATCGGCGACGAACACACGCAGCAGGCTCGGTGCGGGAGGCCAGTCGGCGTGTCGGTCGAAGGCCGGCACGACGGTGTCGCCGACCCGGATCTCACCGTGCCCGATCAAGCCGCCCTCGGTCCGCACCCGGCCCAGTTCCTCACCGCCGAACACCCGGGACTGGTGATCTCTCGCAGAGGACGCGGGTTCCGGGGGTGCCGTAGTCGTCCGCCGGCGCGGCCGGCCGGGGCCGGCCTGGCCGAGAGGAGCACGGGGCCGAGCGGGGTCCCTGCTCACGGGGCGTTTTCGACGACTCGCGCCAGCGCGTCCGCGGATTCGGGGGTCAGCCGGTAGAAGCCCTGCAGGCTGACCGAGTGCTCCAGCCGGCCGTTCACCACATATTTGAGGTTGCGGGTCTGTCCTCGGCGGTTGCGCCAGGTGAGCGTCGGCAGCAGGTCGCCGGGTATCCGGGTGTCGAAGCCCACGGGTGTGGCGTCCACGTGCACCGCGGTCGCGCCGCAGCCGCCGGCACCGAGCATCGACCAGTCATCGTGTCCGGGGAAGGCGGGCTCCCGCCATGTGGCCGGGGCGGTACCGCAGCAGTCGCCGCGCCCCATGTCGATGACCCGCATCCGGGAGACGACGAACACCTCGCACCGGTTGACGTGCAGCGCGTACACCTCGTCCCCGGCACGGGCGCCCGACCAGGGCCCGAAGGTAGGAGTGCGCCCCGGAAAAGGCGACCGGCGGCCGCTCCCCCACGCGCCCCGCCTCACGCAGGGCGCGGCAGGTGTCATGGGTCCACAGGACGGTGAAGGCATCAGGCATGCGGGGACCTTATGAGCGGGGACTGACAGTCACCGTGTCGGCGCCGCTCCGAGAGGCGCCGAAGCCGCACCGGATCTTCCGCTCTGCGTGTCCCCGCGACCCGTACCACGTTAGCGTCAGCCGCATGATCGTATGGCTCAACGGCACCCACGGCGCGGGCAAGACGACGACCGGTACGCTCGTCCAGCAACTGATTCCGGACTCACGGGTGTTCGACGCCGAGAAAGTCGGCGAGACGCTCATGGACATCAGGCCAGGACTGCCCGCGACGGACAACTTCCAGCACTGGCCGCCCTGGCGGCCGCTCGTGGTCGAGACCGCCCGACGCGTCCTCGACTACACCGGCGGCACCCTGGTGGTCCCCATGACGGTCCTGGTCGAGCGGTACTGGCGCGAGATCAGCTCGGGCCTTGCCCAGCACGCCATTCCGGTCCGGCACTTCGTCCTCCACGCCGACCAGGACACCCTCCGCGCGCGCATCGCGGGCGACACCGTCCTCGGCCCCGACTCCCCGTTCCGTCTCCGCCACCTCGAGCCCTACGCCGAGGCGGCCCGCGCGTGGCTGCACGCCGAGGCCGAGGTCGTGGACACCACGCACCTCACACCCGCCCAGGCCGCCCGGCAGATCGCAGAGGCCGTCGAGGGCTGAGAGCAGCTGAAAGCGACAGCGCTTATATAAGCACTGTTACGATGCCCGCCATGGCCGACCCCACTGCACACGACCCGACGCGGCAAAGCCTCTGGCGGCCCCTGCGCCTGCTCCAGGCGTCCATGGACGCCGACATCGCCCAGGTCTACTCCGAGCAGCGGATCGACGGGCTCAAGCCCAGCTATGTGATGGAGTTGCTCCGGCTGCACGACTGCGGGCCCATGACCATCGCGGAACTGGCCGAGTCGGTCCGGCGCACGCATTCGGCACTCAGTCAGAAGGTCGCCGCGATGCGTGAGGCCGGCTGGGTCCGGACCGTCGTGGGCGACGACGCGCGCACCAGGAAGGTGACGCTCACCGACAAAGCCCGCAGCATCGTGGATCGCCTGGCGGCGGAATGGCGGGCCACCGAGGCTGCCGTCGCTGAGCTGGAGGCGGAGATCCCCTACCCGCTCTCCCAGGTCGTCGCCGACATCGAGCGGGCTCTGGAGCGCAAGAGCTTCCACGACCGGATCACCGAGAAGCTGGCGCAGGATCCCGCATGGGGCTGAAACGCGCGCTGATCGACGTGGCTCCGTTACGGTCGTCACCGGCGTTCCGACGGTTGTGGACCGGGCAGGCCCTGTCCGGTCTCGGCAGCCAGATGACACTCGTCGCCGTCATGTTCCACATCTGGCAGATGACGAAGAGCACCGCGTGGACAGGCGCCGTCGGACTGACTCAGGCAGTTCCGCTCGTCGCGCTCGGGCTGTTCGCCGGCTCGCTCGTCGACCGCGTGGACCGTCGGAAGTTCTACCTGCTCACGATCAGCGGGCAGCTCGCGTGTTCGCTCCTCCTCGTGTTTCAGGGCTTCTTCGGGCACATTCCCGCCGCCGGTGTTCTGGGGCTGGTCGCACTCCAGTCCTGCTTCGCCGCGGGCAGCGGCCCCGCTTCGCGCACCTTCCTTCCCCGTCTGCTGCCCGAGCACCAACTGGCCGCGGGGCTGGCGCTGGGGCGGATCGCCTTCCAGGGCGCCCTGTTGCTCGGTCCCACACTGGGCGGCTTGCTCATGGGCGAACTGGGAGTCGGCGCCTGCTTCCTGATCGACGCCCTGACCTTCGTCGCCGTCCTCCACGGCGCGTTCGGCCTGCCGAAGACGGCCCCCGGGGCCGAGCCCGCACGGCCCGGCCGGCGCGGAGTGCTGGACGGTCTGGCCTTCCTGGCACGCACCCCCGTCATTCGCGGGGCCCTGCTCACCGACCTGGCCACCACCGTGCTGTCCATGCCCGTCAGTCTGTTCCCGTTGATCAACGCCGAGCGGTTCGGCGGCAACCCCCGCACCCTCGGACTGTTCCTCACCGCCGTCGCCGTCGGCGGCGTCGCGGCGTCGCTCTTCTCCGGCACCTTCACCCGGTTCTCCCGCCCGGGCCTCGCCATGCTCGGCGGGTCCGCCACCTGGGGCGCGGCACTGACCCTGTTCGGCTTCTCGCCCAACCCCTGGGCCGGTTTGGCCTTCCTCGTCGTCGCCGGCGCCGCCGACACCGTCTCCGTCGTCTCCCGGAGCACCGTCGTCCAGATGCACACCCCGCACGATCTGCTCGGCCGCGTCAGCGCTGCCGAACAGATCGTCGGGCAGGCGGGACCCGACATCGGCAACATGCGCGGAGGTCTCGTCGCAGACGCCACTTCGGGAGCGGCAGCTCTCGTCAGCGGTGGCCTGCTGTGCCTCGGCGCCGTCGTCGTGGTGGGCGTCGCCACGGCAGACCTGCGCAGTTCCTCCGCACCGCCCCGTCCGCACACAGCCGCGGCCGGCCCGTGAGCCCGCCGCGCGGGCTTTTCGGCTCCCGGCTACAAGTCGAACTCGACATGCTCGACGTCCGTGAAGCGGACCTCTTCCAGGCTGCCGGCGCGGCGGCCGCTGTCCTGGAAGTAGACCTCCTTGAGGCCCTCGGCGGCGATCTGTTGGAGCCGCTGGTCGTCGGCGCCGGCCTGCTGGGCGTCGAAGAGACGGGCGGCGTACCGGGGCGGCAGGGCGATGGTCAGGTGCCGTAGGCGGGCGTCGTCGGTGGACCCGATGGGTGCGGTGTAGCCGATGCGGGCGCGGGTGTCGATGACGATGCCGCCGGTCGTCGCGGCCGTCTGCCGGGCCTTGGCCCGGATCTGGGGCTGCCAGCGCTTCTTGACCTCGCGTTCCAGGCGCGCGGCGAGGTCCGGGCGGGGCTTTTTGATCTGGTTCTTGACGTACCGTTCGACGGTGCGCTGGGAGACGCGCAGCAGTTGGGCGACCGCTTTCGTGCCCTTGAGCTGCTTGACCAGGTAACGCATCTGGGCGGGTGCGCTCTTGGGGGCGGGGCGGGTGAACGCCTTCTGCACCGCGGCCTCCAGGCCGTCCCCGAACAGGGTCATCGTCGCCTTCTCCTACTCTCCGTTGTCGGCGTCGGTGACGGTGCCGTCCTTGATGTAGCGGGCGAGGTTGAGTTCCGGGGCGTCGAACCGCTCGCGAACCTCCTCGCCCCACAGGACGGACTGGGTGCCCTCGTGCTTGACCAGGCCCGGGTTGATGCCGAGCTTGAAGCCGCCGGGCAGGGGCTTGCCGTCCCGGTAGGGCAGGAAGTCCAGCGGTGATTCGCCGTCGGCCGCGTAGACGACGCAGTCGGAGAGGATCGCGACGGGGTACTGGCCGGTGAACGCCGCGTGCTTGACGATCTTGCGGTGCAGGTTGATCCGGGTGCGGGAGATGACGGCCGCGCGGATGTCCGGCCGCCAGGTGGGCCGCGACAGGGCCCGCCACGGCTCGCCCGGCCGCCAGCCCTCACCGCGCGGGCGTTCGCGCAGCTTGCCCAGGCCGCCCTTGACCGTGGCCTTGATCGCCGAGACCACGATCGCCAGCTCCGGGTCGCGTTGCCGGTAGCCGCCCATCGCCGCCAGGAAGTCCTCGGGCGTCATGTCCGCGTGGACGCCGAGGTCGGCCATCGTGGCGAGGTAGGCATCGCGCAGCCGCTGGTACCAGCCGTCCAGGTAGCGGCCGTTCTCATGGCGGACGTACGCCTCGATCGGCCGGACCGGGTAGCCGAGTTCCACCGCGTAGGCGACGGTGGGCGTCGCGTACCAGGCGGGGCCCTCCGGGTGATCGCCCTTCGGTGTGAAGGGGCTCGGCAGCAGGTCGGCGTCCAGGTCCGTCCACGTGTCCTTGCCGATCTTCACGCGGGACAGGTCCACATGGGAGAGGTCGACCAGCCAGGAGCCGGGCAGCTTGGGGTCGAACACCGGGTTCTTGACGTGCGTGGGGGCGCCGAGGCCGACGGTCAGGCCGTTGGCACCGGCGGCGAAGGCCATGTTCACGTCGATGCCGACCAGGTGCCGCAGGGTGCATTCCGCGTCCGTCATCGGGCGCGCCCAGTCGTACGCCTCCTCGAACAGCTTCTCCTGCGGGCCCCGGACGTGGAAGCGGGGCAGGTCCTTGAGGAGCGGGTGGCCGTCGGGGGCCTCGCACGGGGCGGGGTCGACCGGGTCCTTGCCCAGGCTGCCGGGGTTGTGTTCGGAGTGCCGTCGGCCGTCGGCGTCGGGGTCGGAGGCGCGGGTCGGCGGATGCAGCGCGGTCATGAGCTCCAGGCCGGTGACGGCGGTGGAGCCGCGCGGTGTCATGACACGGGACGCGTAGACGCCCAGGACGCGGGCGAGTTCGGCCGGTGGGAGCTGTGCGACGCCGCCCCAGTGGCGGGCGTCGAGCGCGTGCCAGGACGGGATGCACAGCTGGACACAGGTTCGTTCCGAGCCCTTGGCGGGGCGGTAGATCCGTGCCCACGGGCCGAAGCCGCGCTTGGTCAGCTTCCACTCCGCGCGGGCCAGCTGCTTGACGACCTTGTGGCTCTCCGGGATCCGCCCGGCCCCCCGCTCCGCGTCCGTGAGGGTGGCGGGCAGGCCGTAGCGTTCCAGCGCGGCTTCGGTGAGGACGAGCAGCGGGTCGGCGTCCTTGCCCGGCCCGGACAGCTTCGGCTGCCCGAGCTTCGCCTCGCGCAGAGTCCACTCCACCAGGGCCGGGATGCTCTTGGCGGGCACGTCCAGGACCAGGCCGCCGGTGCAGTACGCGAGGACGTTCCCGTCCGCGTCCACGTCGACGACCGCGAGCGGGCCGTTCTCGAAACGGGGGTCGGGGGCGCCCGCACGGGTGCCGCCCGCAGCCGTCTCCTGCCCGCCCGAAGCCGTCTCCTGTCCGGCCGGGGCCGTCCTCTGCCCGCCCGGGCGGCGCGAGGCCGACGCCGGCCGAGCGGTGCGCTTCGGAC
>NZ_VOGW01000087.1:157560-181169 GCF_007896895.1 Streptomyces misionensis
CCGGGTGGGGAGGCCCGGGGGGGCGCGGAGCGGGCGGAGGGGGTCGGTGAGGTCGGATGTGGGTGTCCGGGGCGGCAGCGGGGGCGGGGTAGAGCTCCGCGAGTTTGTTCAGCAGCCGCGCGTACGCCTCGCGCTCCGGCCCGCGCGGCTCGGTCGTCTTCTTGACCGACTCCCAGCCCGACACCGTCGCCCGGCGCACCTTCAGCGCGGCGGCGACTTCGTCCAGCGTCAGGCCGTGCGCGGTGCGCAGGCGCTTGCGCTCCTCCGCCGACGGCAGCGGGGACCGGGACGCGACCAGCGCGTCGACCGCGTCGAACAACTCGGACATGGCACACCTCCGGACCGACATCCTATGCCGCGAGCCGGACGAAGAGCGCACATTCACCGTACGAATCGCGTACGGAGTGCGCTCGTACCCGTGGCCTTGCCTCGCGCTCGTGCATCACTGCGCAGAACAATGAGCCGAGGCCGGTCGGCGTCAGGCGTCCGCGATCCAGTTGCCGTGGAAGCCCAGCGGGACCCGGCCGGGCAGGTGGATCCGGGCCAGCGGGTGGCCCGCGAAGTCCTGGGCCGAGAGGATCACCAGGTCGGTCGCGCCGCGGTCGGGGTCGTTCACGTAGGACAGCACGTACCCGTCGTCCTCGTCCCGCGCCCCGCGCCGCGGCACGAACACCGGCTCGCTGACCGCCGCGTCCCTGGGGAAGCGGTGGAGCTGCCGGTCACCGCGCAGCATGTCGTGCTTCACCAGGTAGTTGGTGAACTTCTCGTCCGGCGGCACACCGTCGACCGTCTCGTACGCGCGCCACATCTCGGCGGCGCTCGCGGTGTAGGCGTACCGGTGCCGGCGTGAGACCAGGGCCTCGTTGATGCGGGGGAACTCCTGCGGACGGTCGTCCAGGCGGCTGCTGCGGAGCCGGCCCGTCCGCAGGTCGATGGTCCAGCGGTCGAGCGTCGGGACGCCGGTCGCGGAGGGGCCGTCCATACCGCGGCCGGCGGCGTAGAACGGCGCGGGGAACCCGATGTACTCCACGACGACCGTGTCGCCCTGGTCATAGGCGTTGAGGGTGTGCGAGTAGTAGACCGGGTCGATCTGGAACCAGCGGGTGGCGCCGCCGGTGCGCGGCAGCAGCCCGACCCGCATGGGGTGCCGGTCGTTCCACACGTACGGCACGATCGCACCCGCCTCCGCGGCGGCGCCGTCGAACGTGATCGGCACGTCCACGATCACCACGTACTTCTCGGTGAGCGCGAAGTCGTGCATCATCGGCGCGTCCGCGACGGCGACCCGGGTGGTCCGCACCACCCGGCCGGTCCGGTCGATCAGGATGTGCCGGACATGGTCCCAGGTGGGGTAGTACGCGATCGCGTGCAGCTCGTCGGCCGCCGCGTCGTACTTGGTGTGCGCGGTGAAGGCGCCTTCCAGGGTGGACCGGAAGTCGTACGGGCGCACCGTGTTGAGCTCGCCGTCCAGTTCGTACGGCAGCGGCCCGCTCTCCTGCAGGGCCAGGATGCGGCCCTTGTACGGGATCACGTGCGTGTTGCACGCGAAGTCGTCCGGCGGTGCCTGACCCGGGTACGTCTCCCCCAGCTTGGCCGTGACCTGCGAGGAACGCACCCAGCGGTTGCGGTACCACTCCGCGCGCCCGCCACGGAGACGGACCCCGTGCACCATTCCCTCGCCGAGCATCCAGTGGTGAGCACGGACGTCCTCCAGGTGCAGCGGGTTCGGACCGTTGCGCAGGTAGCGACCGTCCAGGTCGCGGGGAATGCGGCCGGTCACGTCGAGGTCGAACGCGGTCAACTCCTCGGTGACCGGCGCGAAGGCCCCTTCCAGGAAGGGGGCCGCCCCGGCCATGCCGCTGCCCCCGGTCGCGGGACGCGCCTGCGCCGCAGCCGTGAGGAAACCGGGGCCGAGGCCGGTCCCGACCACGCTTCCCGCTGCCGCGACCGCGGCGCCCTTGAGGAGTCTCCGCCGTGTGTGACTGGCCATCGTGCTTCCCCGCTCCCGTGTCGGTGCCCGGCGCCGTCGGCCGGACTCGTGGTGACGGGAGCAACCCTCCTCCGCGGCGGCCCGTGGAGCAGTTGGCCCAGGCCCCGAATCGGGGGTGGTGCTGACACCACCCCGGGCACGACGGGTCTCACACACCCGTGACGCCGAGACGTGAGCGGGGCGCTCGGCCCTACGCGAGGGCGGGCTGCCCCGCGTTCACGACCGGGTCCGCGTCCGTGCCCGAGTCCGCGTCCGTGCCCGTGCCCGGCGTCGAGGGGGCGGCGTTCCGGGCGTCGCACAACTCGGCGACGAGGCCGCGTGCGTAGTCCTCGTTCGTTTCCGGGATCGAGAACACCACCCGGAAATAGAGGGGCGCGACCACGTGATCCAGCACCCTCTCCAGCGGGGGCGCGCTCTCGCCCCGCCGGGCCGCGGCCTCCAGGGCGGCGTGGAATCGGGTGCTGACCCGCTCCAGGCACTCGCGCAATCCCGCGCGCCGCTCGTCCACGTCCGGTGCCACTTCGGCGCGGAAGAAGGCGACGCCTCCTGGCTGGGACAGGTCGGTGAGCGTCCACACAGCGGCCTGTTCCAGGTCCTTGCGCAGGTCTCCGAGCAGTTCCGGCGTCCCCTCGTCCTGGCGCCGGGCGGCCACGTCCGCCAGGAGGGCGGAGACCGTCCCCCAACGGCGGTAGAGGGAACTGGGGTTGACGCCGGCACGGCGCGCCACCGCGGGGATGGTGACCTTCTCGGCCCCGACTTCCTGCACCAGGTCCACGGTCGCCCGGTGCACGGCGGTGCGTACGCGCGCGCTCCGGCCACCGGGGCGGCTGTCTTTGCTTTTGGCGGGCATGCCCCCATCTTAAAGCATTGAATTGCGCTTTAGGGACCGAGGGGCCTACAGTCACTTAAAGCGGAGATCGCCGCTTTAAGCGGCGCCGCTTCGCTCGCTCTATCGCTCTATCGCGCTAAGGAAGATCCGATGGCCCAGTACGAGGTCCAGCACCAGCTCGGCAAGACGTTCCACGCCCATCTCACCGCCGGTGACTGGGAGGGCATCCGCAGCCTGCTCACCGACGACGCCACCTGGACGCTCCCCGGTGACAACACCATCTCCGGTACGGCGGTCGGCGCCGACGCGGTCGTGGAGCGGGCGAAGAAGATCGCCTCCTACGGCCTCCGCTTCGAGCTGCTGCACATCCTGGTCAGCCGCGAGAACATGGCCCTGTCCCTGCACAACACCGCCCGCCGGGGCGAGGTACGGCTCGACGAGTACCTCTCCACCGTCTGCCGCCTGCGCGACGGCAAGATCGCGAGCATCGAGACCTACCTGTCCGATGTCCCCGGCATGAACGCGTTCTTCGTCTGAGCAGCACCCGGCCCCGGGCACGAAGGACCGTGCCCGGGGCCCGGTTGTGCGCGCCGCGGCGAGGGACGTCGCAGCCGGTGGTCAGCGGCGCAGGGACGCCAGGCCGCCCGGCGGACCGAGGCCGGTGGGGGCGTCGCAGCCCTTGGCCGACGCGCTCCGGGCCGTCCGCGTCGCCTCCGTCGGACGGGCGCTCGCGTCAACTCTCGTGTCTGTGACGGGGTTCGCTGGGCATCCGGACAGCAAGGAAGGAGGCTGCCGGATGACGACTCCCCGCACCCGTCCGCCCAGACGCATGCCCGGCTGGGCGAAGGCGGTGACCGCCTTCGTGCTGGTGCTCGCGCTGCTGTTCGCCGGAATCGGGCTGACGGTGCTCCCGGGCATCAAGGATCTGTTCGGCACGCGGACGCACGACCGCTCGGGCCCAGCTCTCCTCAAGTCCGTGAAGGACATGAGCCGTTACGACGCGGCCTCGGGCAGCTTCCAGGTCGTCGTCGACCTGGAGAAGGACGCCAAGTACCTGCCGGACGCGGTGCGCGGCACCCGCACCCTGTACGTCGGCGCCGGCACCGTGGAGGCGTACGTGGACCTCGGCGAGGTCGGCGACAAGGACGTGACGGTGAACGACGACCGTACGTCGGCCACGCTGCGGCTCCCGCACGCGCGACTGGGTGAGCCGGCCCTGGACGCCGACCATTCCTACGCCGTCTCCAAGCAGCGCGGGCTGCTCGACCGCCTGGGCGACCTGTTCTCGGACAACCCCAACAGCGAGCACGCCGTGCAGAAGCTCGCCGTGTCCCACATCGGCGAGGCGGCCCGGAGCAGCGGACTGACCGCACGGGCCGAGACCAACACCACGGACATGCTGGAGGGCCTGCTGCACTCCCTCGGCTTCAAGGAGGTGCACATCTCCTACGGTTCCTGATCCGCGCACGACGCCCGGCATCCCGCCGGCGGCGCGGTTGACCGCTCCCCCACTCAGGGTCGTTGACGACTGGAGGACCGAATGGCCCGCAGCGCTCCGTACTCACGCACAGGCTCTGCTGACCGCGCGCCCCGGACGAGCCGTGTTCCCTGGTTCGGCCGTCGGGGCGGGCAGCGATGTGCACAAGCGGAAGGGCTCGTCCGGGTGGTGCGGATGATCTTTCACTGACTACGGTGAGGCACCGGCCCCGGCCGTGCGGCGGTTCGCGCCGCCGGAAAGGGCATCGCGTGCCGCCGACGCCGCGGCGGCCAGAAAGTGAGCAGACAGGTGCAGCCGACGTTCGTACTGGTTCACGGAGCCTTCGCCAACTCCTTCTCCTTCGCACCCCTCCAAGCCGAACTCGGCCTTCTCGGACACCGCTCGGTCGCCGTCGACCTGCCAGGGCACGGGTTCGCGGCGACGTACCCGCGCGCCTATCAGGCGCCGCAGGACCTCGAAGGGCTCGCCACCGCGCCCGGGGCCGTCAAGGGCGTCACGCTCGCCGACAACGCCGCGCACCTCATCGGGATCCTGGAGCGGGCCAAGCGGAACGGTCCCGTCGTCCTCGTCTCCCACAGCCGGGGCGGCATGACGGCCACCGTCGCGGCCGATCAGCGGCCCGACCTGATCGACCGCCTCGTCTACGTCTCCGCCTGGTGCCCCGTCGACCTCGACGTCAGCGCCTACTACGGCGAGCCGGAGATGGCGACGGTCGACGCCACGGGGCTGGCCTCCGCGATGGTCGGCAGCCCCGCCGAACTCGGGCTGCTGCGCGCCAACTTCCGCACCGCCGACCCCGGCGTCCTCGCGGCCTTCAAGGCGGCTTTCCTCGCCGACGGGACGGACGAGGAGTTCATGGTCTTCCTCAACACCTTCCAGCCCGACGAGAGTCTCGACGCCGGGACGCCCGACGACCGGGCACGAGCCGACACCTGGGGGCGGATCCCCAGGACGTACGTCCGGCTGACCGAGGACGCCAGCATCCCGCTCGCCATGCAGGACCGGATGATCCGCGAGGGCGACGCGCTGACGCCGGAGAACCCCTACGACGTCCGTACGCTCACCAGCAGCCACCTGAAGTGGCTGGTCTCCCCGGCACCGGCGGCCCGGGTCCTGGGGGACATCGCCGCGCTCTTGCCCGCCGGTTCCTGATCCGGGGCGGACGGCGCCTCCGAGCGGAGTTGCGGCCGTCCGCAGCCGGTCCACCGGCGAGGCCGGGGCTACGGCCGGAGCGTCAGGTCGCGCCGGAACCAGGTGCCCGGCTTGCCGCCGAGGTCGGCCGGGTCCGCCGGGCCGACCGGGAGGAAGCCGGCCTTGGTCAGCACCGTCCGGGACGCGACATTGGCGTGGGCGGCGGCCGCCCGCAGCGTGCGCAGTCCGTGCCGTGCCGCCGCCAGCCGGCACACCTCCCGGACGGTCGCGGTCGCCACGCCGCGCCCGGCGACGTGCTGGGCGACCCGGTAGCCGAGGTCGGCAGTGCCGTCCTCGAGGTCGTACAGGTTGAACCGGCCCAGCACCGAGCCGTCCTCGGCGACCAGCACGTAGAAGGCGCATGTTCCGGACTCTTGCTCCGCCAGCAAGGCGCTGTACCGGTCGGCGAACCGGTCGTAGTACTCGTCGCCCCGGTCGGGGACCGAGGCGGCGAAGTAGGCGCGGTTCGCCAGCTCGAAGTCCAGCACAGCCGGGGCATGGCCGGCATTCAGTTGCTTCAGCTCGGGCACGGCGCGACTTTACCCGGGCGGCGCGCCGAGGGCACCCGGGTTTCGTTCGGCGGCGGCGCTGTCGCCGTCCGCTATTGAAGGAACGGCCAGAGGCAGGCCATACCCGCGGTGCACACCGTGAACGTGCCGGCCAACCAGTACAGGGAAAAGGTGTTGAGAGGCACCTTGTCCCAAGGCTTCTCCTCCTGCTCCGCGATGTCGGCGGCGACTCTTTTCCTGACCGGCGCCAGCATGATGATGAACATCACCAGGGCACAACTGTAGAAATACAGGGTGTGCGAGACGGAATAGCCTTTCACGGTCGCATTGGGCAACAGGAACACCCAGCCGACCAGCGGCGCGGCAAGCGTGCGCCGCTTCGACTTCGATGTCGGCATGCACCAGTACATCCCGGCCATGTAGACGGCGGTGACTCCGGCCGAAATGAACCACCAGTCGCCGGTGGTCAGATGGGCGTGCATGATCGGTGTTCCTCCTGAAACGAACCACGGTGAATATGGCGGTCCTCGCCATCGACGCGCCGTGGCAGAACTCGGAAATGACCGCGCCCACGAGCGTACGTACCCGGGCACCCGGGTGTGAGGGGCGGCTTCCGGCAGCAGAACTCCGTTGGACTCTGCCGATTTCCGGCAACTTGCGGCCACTGCACCCGAGTCGGCCGCCCGGGCCGGAGGCCGGGGGGTTCATCGGTCGCTGGAAGTAGGTCCCGCGCCTCAGGCGCGCTTCGCGCCTGCTGGCTAGGGTCGATCTTCATGGAGACCACGGGAATGGTTCGCCGCCGGGCGGCGGAGCGTATGCGCGACACTCTGGAGCGGCTCGGTACCGAGCGGGATGTGTGGGTGTCGACGGCTCACCCCGAGCACGGGCCGCACCAGGTGCCGCTGTGGTTCTCGTGGGACGGGCGAGCCGTGTGGATGTGCACCGGCGCCACGTCCGTGACCGTGCGCAACGTCCGCGAAGAGCCGCGTGTGCGCCTGGCGTTGCCGGACACCTCCGACGTGGTGCTCCTCCAAGGAGAGGCGCAGTGCTTCCCGGACCGGGAGGTGCCCGCGGACGCGGCGGAGGCGTTCACCGTCAAATTCGGGTGGGATCCGCGCGCGGAAGAAGACGCGTACGTGTACGTACGCGTGGTGCCGAGGACCGTGCGCGCTTGGCGGGGCGTGCCGGAACTACGCGGGAGGGTCATCATGCGCGACGGGAAGTGGCTGGGATGACGGCCCTTCCTCGCCGACACGCCTCTCGCGGATCACGCTCCGCGTCCGGGGCCGCCGAACACCCCTAACGGGCCGCGCTCGGAAGCTCGTCCGCGATGGCGGCCCGCAGGGGCAGGAGTTCTTCGTCGCGGAGCTGGTCCGTCCGGCGAGGGCACGCGTCCCGGCGTTGCGCGGAGCGAGGCGCACCACCGGGGCAGGGCCGCGAAACCGGCCGGGGACACCAGGTCGTGCTCCGGGACGAGTCGGCGTCCCGACTCCTTCCACGCCTCGGCGTCGTCCTGCTGCTCCACCCGCTTCAAGAGCCGGGGCCCGGCCGGCTTCGAAGCGGCAGCCGTGCATCCGTGCCCGGTTCGCCACCCGGGTGTTGAACCCTCCCGCGGCGGTGCGCAGCGCGCCGGTCACATGAAATTGCGGGTGTGCAGGGCCGAGAGGGCCGCTGCCTCGTCGTCGGGGAAGCCCAGCCGGGACAGCCGGTGGCGTCGTCCTTCGTCCATGTCGGCGCGCAGTCGCCGCACCGCGTGCCAGCCGCGTTCGATCGCCTCCGGGTGCCAGGAACCCGCCGCGAGCAGTACCAGGGCGTCGAACACTTCCGCGTTCAGGCCGGCGGTGTGCATCAGGGCCTCATGGCGGCGTTCCACGGCGGCCCGCAGTCTGCCGCGCAGGCGGGGGTCGACGGTGCTGCGGTGTTCGAGGTGGCCCAGGCCGAACGCGACGTGGCGTGCCTCGTCCTGGCGGACGAGTCGGCTGATGCGGTGTGTGAGGGGGTCGGGGGCGTGCCGTTCGAGGAAGGCCAGGAGGTTGAGGAAGCTGCCCTCGCCGAGCACGGACAGCAGGAAGGAGGCGATGGAGAAGTCCGGCTCCCTGAGCAGGGTCGCCAGGGAGGCCCGGCCGCCGACCGACGAGGTGCCCATCCGGCCGCCTCGGAGCAGCGCTCGCCGGGTGAACACCTCGACGTGCCGGGCTTCGTCGGCGGCCTGGACGGCGAGCAGTTGCAGCACCTCACGGAAGTGCGGGTGCACCTGGGTCAGCAGCCGGCCGGGGACGACCAGGGCGGCTTGTTCGTTCTCCACGAGGTAGGTCATCACCTGCACGACGGCCTGTTCGAGTCGTCGGGCAGGGTGAGAGGCGTGTCCCAGGGGATCGCGGTGTGCGGGTCCCATTGGGCGGCGGTCGCCTGGCGGTACAGGCGTGGTGCCAGGTCGGTCCATGCGGTGTCGCGGTCGGCGACGGCGAAGTGCAGTTCAGGCCCGCCGGCCTCGACGAGCGCGCCGCGCGCGGCCAGCCCCCAGTGGGCCGGAGCGTGGTCGGCCACGCCGTCCGCTGCGGCGCTCCCGGCGCGTTCGGCGCCCTCCCAGCGGTCTCCCTCGGCGGTGCCCCGGCGGACGTGTGCGCGCACGGGGGCTTGCCCGGCGGGTGCGGCGGTGACCGTGTGGCCTTCGCGGCGGCACCAGACGGCCAGGTGGGACAGGAGTTCCGGGTGTGTGCCCGACACGGCGACCCGCCGGCCGGGGGCCACCTGGCGCAGCGCCCGGCGCAGCAGCAGGTGCGCTCCTCGGTCGAAGCCGAGTCCGGCGAGGTCCAGCGGTACGACGGCGGGCCGCGGGTCGGCGCCGGTCACGGCCGGTAGCCGGTGGCCGTGACCCGGCCGTCCGGGTCGTAGAAGCCCGTCGCGTCGACGGCGGCCTCCAGTTGTGTGAAGCCGGTCTCGCGTGCGGGGACCCAGCGGGTGAGTCCTTCCAGGTCGAGCAGGTGGCGCACGTCCGGGTCGGCGTAGGACATCGACAGCAGCAGGGTGGTCAGGAGTTCGGCGGGGCCGGCGGCGAGCGCGGGACCGGCGGCGAGCACGCAGTGGTCGTAGGGGTCCGTGCGGGTGAGCACCCGGGTGCTGTCCGGGGGCAGGGTGCCGTCCTGGGTGAATGCGAGGTGGTTGGCGTCGATCATGCAGGCCGCCGCGGCTCGGCCGGCCACCAGTGCGTGGGCGGCGTCCCGTTCGCCGCCGATGTGGTCGCCGTGCAGTCCGACGCCGGTGTCGTGGCGTTCGATCCGCAGCCCGGTGTCCGCGTCGATTCCCAGTTCGCCGAGGTGGTGCAGGGGGATCAGGGTGGCCTGGGGCGAGTCGAGGGCGCCCACCGCGACGCTGTGGCCCTTCAGGTCGGCGGCGGTGGCGATGGGCGCGTCGGCCCTGACCACGACGACCGAGGTGAGGTCCTGGTCGGTGTCGCGCATGACGAGCGGCCGGACGTCGACGCCCGCCGCCCGGGCCAGCCGGCGGGTGCGCAGCCAGGCCAGCGGCGACTGCCAGGCCACGTCGATGCGCCCGCGTACCAGGTCCTCGGTCTGCCGCTCGTAGTGGGCGTGGAGCACGAAGTCGAAGGGCAGTCCCTGCCGCCGCAGCCAGGTACGGAAGCCGGACCAGATGGTCACCACTTTGGGGTCGTAGGCGACGGCCCCCAGCACCAGCGGGTTCACCGGGCCTCCTCGAACAGCGGCAGGCCGAGTCCGGCACGTCCGCAGAAGTCGTGGAGCGCCTCGGTGGTCGGTGCCATCACGCGTGCCGCCAGCGCGTCCCGGAAGCGGCGTTCCACTCCCAGTTCGCGGCGGAAGGCGCTGCCTCCGCACAGCCGCATGACGCCGTCCGCCACCTCGGCGGCGGTCTCGGCCGCCAGTGCCTTGACCTGCAACACCCGCATCGTCGCGTCGGGGCGGCCGGTGTCGAGTGCGGCGAGGGTGTCGTCGAGGAAGGCGCGGGCGGCGTCGGCGCGCAGCCGCAGCAGGGCGTAGTCGCGGCGGGCCAGGGGCTGCTCGGCCAGGGGCTGCCGGAGGTGCTCCAGGTGTGTGGTGCGCAGGTGGTCGGCGGCGAGGGCGAGGAGGGCCTCGCTCACGCCCGTGCAGAAGGCGGCGCTCAGCACGAGGAAGCGGGGCAGCGCCAACTCCAGGGCGGTGGCGAGGCCTTCGCCGTCCGCGGCCAGTCGGGCCGTCTTCGGGACCCGTACGTCCTTGGCGCCGACCGGGCTGGAGGCGTTGCCGCGCAGCCCGAATCCGTCGTAGTCGCCGTGCACGTCCAGGCCCGCGCTGTCGCTGGGCACGAGCCAGAGGGTCATGGGGCCCGCGGCCCGCAGCGGGCGGCTCGACCAGACGTAGCTGTCGGCCTCACCCGCCGACGTGACCCAGGATTTACGGGCGTTCAGCAGAACGTCGTCGGTGCCGTCCTGCTCGGCGGTGCCCACGGGCGCCCAGAAGTGACTGCGTGAGCCCTTCTCCGAGAAGGCCAGGGTGCTCAGGTGCCGTCCTTCGGCGATCGCCCGCCGCACGGTTTCCGGGCCGTGCGCCTCGATGACGGACACGGCGGCGTAGTGCATGAGCAGCACCATGGCGGTCGAGCCGCAGACGCCGGCCAGCCGCTCGACGACACCGGCCGCCTGCCGCAGATCCGCGCCGGCCCCACCGAGTTCCGGCGCGCTGAGCAGGCCCAGCCCGCCCGCGGCGGCCAGGGCCCGTACGCCGTCCCGGGGGAAGGCGCCCTCCCGGTCGACTTGTTCGGCGAGCGGTTCGACGACGTCGCGGATCACGGCGTCCACATCTCGCACGGTGTCCGGTGTCCGCGCGGAGTGGGCGGGCTGCGGCATGGTGGGCCCCTTCACGGTCGGTGTTTCATGCCACCTTTCCACCCCATTGATCCGCTTTGGCGGAAAGCGCGCCGTGCCGGACCGGAAAGGCGGTCGCCCGTGTGCGGGAGAGCATCAGTGGGCTCATACGGTCATCATCACCCGGCCGTCCGCCAGGAGTTGCCGGGACCGCTCCGCGCTCTCCATGAGGACGACGCCGTACACAAACGCCCGGAGGCGGCCGTCGGCCACCATGGGCCACGGGTTCGCGCGGACCGCTTCGACGATCCCCGGCTGCTCGCTCCCTGCCATGAGAGGCGCGTGCGGTCCGTTCGTGCGCGTGGTCGCCGCCGGATCAGCCGCCGCGCTGTCATATGACCGCGCGTCGCGGCCACGCGAGACGCGCCGTCCACGGCTCGGCGGATGCCTTGACCGTCCGCGCACGGGCGCGGTCTCTGTGCGCACGGACCGGCGGGCGGCGGAGACCCGTGGTGGGCGCGGGTATCGTCCTGACATGACACAACCGTTCGATCTTGCGGCTTCGCTCGCCAGGGGCGTCGAGGGCCGCAGCGGCGCATGGGACTTCATCCGGGGCTTCGTCGCCCACTGGACCGGCACGGCTCTGGACGGCGCCGCCGGATGGACGGAAGCCGACCTCGACGCCGCCGAGGAGCGGCTGGGGCTCAGGCTGCCCGCGGCGTTGCGCGAGGCGTACCTGCTGTTCGGGCGCCGACGGGAACTCACCAGCAACCACGACAGGCTGCTCGATCCGGCGGAGTTGTACGTCGACGAGGCGAAGGAGGCTCTGGTCTTCCGGCACGAGAACCAGGGAGCCGCCTCCTGGGGCATCCTTCTCGACAGCCTTCAGGACGACGATCCCGCGGTGTTCGTCCGGCTCGACCTGGCCGACAAGAGCGCCGAGCGGTGGGTGGACTGGCTGGAGCGTCTTTCCCTGTGCTTCGTCGAGATCGTCCTGTCCGAGTCCCTGCACGCCGACGAAGAGCTCTGCGATTTCCTCGGCCTGTACGGCGACGACGACGAGTCGCTGGAGGCGGACTCCGTCCGGCTGCCGTTCCCGGAGTACCCCGTCGGCGAGGAGGACGGGACCCGGTGGTTCCTGGCCCAGGACGTCCTGTTGCGTGTCGACGACGGCGCCGCCCTGCTGGCCCGTGGCCGGACGGCGGACGATCTCGACCGCGTGCGCGAACTGATCCCGGGCGACTGGCTCAACGGCTGACGCCCGCCCCGGTCGAGCACCGGCGCCGACGGCCCTGACCGGTTCGTCGGCCGGCGCCGGTGCCCAAGGAGCTTCCCCCCTCGGTGGGCACCGGCGCCGGCGCCGTCGAAGACGCCCGGTGGGGCGTCCCGGCGGACGGTGGCCGGGACGGGTCAGCCGCTCACACCCGCTGCCACAGCGCCGGTGTGTTCGGCGGCTCCCAGCCCGGCTGGGCCTGGTGGGTCTGGAGGCAGCGGTAGGTGGCACCGCCGTACGTCACCGTGTCGCCCGCCTGGTAGACGGTGCCCGCGGACCAGGTTCCGCCGGGGTTGCCGGGGCCGCCCGGGTCGCCGGGGCCGGACGCGGCGGTCTTCAGGGTGAGGCCGTAGTTCTGGAGGATGGGGTTGATCGGCTGGAAGTAGGTCGTGCCGCCGCTCGTGCAGTCGCCCGAGCCGCCCGAGGTGACGCCCTGTGCCTGGCTGCCGGAGATGAACGAGCCGCCCGAGTCGCCCGGTTCCGCGCACACCGAGGTGCGGGTGACACCGGCGACGGTGCCCTCCTGGTACGTCACGCTCGTGTTGAGCTGTTGCACCGTGCCGCAGTGCCAGCCGGAGGTGGAGCCGGAACGGCACACGGAGGAGCCCACCGTGGCCTGCACGGACCCCGCGACCTGCTGGCTGGAGCCGTTGACGTACGGTGTCGCCGTCCAGTTGGCGTTGGTGGCCACCCAGGCCATGTCGTTGCCGGGGAAGACCGACGCCTGGAACGTGCCCTGCGCGCTCCGGTCGGAGCCGGTGGTGGTGCTGCCGGCGCGGCCGCAGTGGCCGGCCGTGGCGAAGCCCTGCTGGGTGCCCCGGGTCACCGGGAAGCCGATCGAGCAGCGGGCGCTGTTGTCGATGTAGTAGGCGTCGCCGCCCCGCAGGTCGGCGAGCGGGCGGGGGCGTTCGGCGGACTTCACGATCCGGGCGAGGGAGGCGTCGACGCCGGCCGCCGCGAGCAGCAGGCGGGCGGCGGCCGGCCGTATCGCCCGCACCACCAGCGTGTTGGTGCGTACGTCCACGTACCAGACCGGGGTGTCGGCGGTGCCGTGGTGCGCGGCGGCCCGGTCCACGCGCGCCCTGGCCGCGTCCAGCGCGGCCAGGGAGTGGCGCACGACGACCGCGTCGGCGCCCCGCGCCCGGATGGCTCGCGCGTCGGCGGGGTCCGTCGTGGCGACGGTCAGTGTGTCCGACAGGGTGCCGCTCACCCAGGCGCCCGCGAAGTGCGCGCCCACGGCCGCACGCAGCCGGCCCGCGGTGGCGCCCGCCTCGGCCTCGTTGGCCAGCCGGCGGTCCGCCTGCCGCCGGTTCAGGCCGAGATCCCGCTGGAGCGCGGCGAGGAGGCCGGGCGGCGCCGCGGCGGTGCGCAGGCTGTCGGCCGCCGCCGGCGAGGCGGCGGTGAGGGACGGCTGGGCGCTCGCGGAGCCGCTGAGCCCGGCCACGAGCAGGGCACCCGCCGCCGCGACGGCGGCGCACGCGGCTCTGAGGTGTCGTTGGAGCATGGGGAGATCTCCTCGGATTCGGTGGGGTGCCGAAACCGTAGGGACGACCCGCCACGGCCCGTAAGACGTCAACCGACCCCCTGCCCCGGCGATATGGAACCCGTGCCGGGAGCCGTCGCGTGCGCCGGGTGGGCCGCGGCCCCCGGGACCGGGCGGCGCTGGGCGAGCCAGCGCGCGTAGCTGTCGCTGCGCGCCGCCGCGCCCGCGTGCGCCTCGCGGGCCCGGGCCAGCACCGCGGCCGCGGTGTCCGGGCGCTGCCCGGCCGGGTGCCAGCCCAGCAGGTGCCGCCACATCAGGGGCGTGCCGGTGAGCGGCCGGATGGTCAGCCCGGGCGTCGGCGGGAAGGTGGCCCGGCACAGGCCCACCGCCCGGCCCACTTGCACCAGGTGCACACAGGACGCGGTGTCCGTCTCGTACATGCGCCGGGGGGTGAAGCCGGCCCGGGCGCAGGCGGCGGTGAAGCAGTCCGCGAAACAGCCGTCGCCGGGGACGCACGCCCACTCCTCGCCGGCGAGCGCGGCCAGGTCGACCTCCCGTCCGCGGGCCAGCCGGTGGCCGTCGGCGAGCATCACGAAGACCGGGTCGACGGCGATCTCCTCCCAGGCGAGCCGGGGGGAGTCGGGCGGCGGGGTGGAACCGCAGGTGCCCGCGAGCGCGAAGTCCAGGCGCCCCTCGGTCAGCATCTCCGCCAGTTCCCGTTCCGACCAGGAGGCGCAGGTGGTCACCGTGGTGCCGGGCGCGGTGTCGGCCAGCCGGTCCACCAGCGCGCCCAGCAGCGGCCCGTGCGTCCCGCCGAGCCGCAGCCGCTCCCCCTCCCCCTGGGCCCGGGCGAACCGGGCGGCCTCCCGCTGGAGTTCGCTCACCGCGGGCAGCACGATGCGGGTGCGCTCCAGGACCAGCTCGCCGAGGGCCGTGGTCCGCACGCCGTGCCGGCCGCGTTCGAACAGGACGCCGCCCAGGGCCCGTTCGATGCGTCTCAGCTGTGCGCTGAGGGCGGGCTGCGCGAGCCCCAGCGCCGTGGCCGCCCTGGTCAGGCTGCCCGCTTCCGCGATGGCCCGAATGGTCTTCAGATGCCGCAACTCCAGCTCCATGAGGGGAGCTTGCGGTGCCCAAGGGCGAGGGGCAAGAGGTTGGTCCAGACCAGAGCGGGAACGGATGTGCCGACCGGACCGGTGCCCGAGGAAGGAGTGCGACCGATGCGCAGCACCACGGTCTTACCGGGGGTCCCCGCCCGCCCCTCCCGTCCGGGGGACGTGCCGCTGCACCGGCTGGAGGTGGCCGGGCCCGGCGCGCCGCCCTTCGCGGCGGGCTCCTTCGAGGAGGTGGGGCCGCTGTCCCGGTGGGACCGGCCGCACCGGCACACCTTCTACGAGATCGTCCATGTCCGCGCCGGTTCGGGCACCCACGTCGTGGATCTCGCCCGGTGGCCGGTGCGCCCCCCGCAGCTGACCGTGATCCTGCCCGGCCAGGTGCACCACTGGGAGGGCGGCCGGGGCCCCGAGGGGTCACTCGTGCTGTTCACCGACGACTTCCTGGTGGACCATCCCGGCGACCGCGCGGTCTTACGCGAACTCGGGTCGCGCCGGCTCGCGTTGGACGCCGAGCACGACCGGTCGATCCGGTGCCTGATCGACGAACTGGTCGCGGAGCACCGGCAGCGGGCCCCGGGACACGGAAGCGTCCTGCGGGCCCTGCTCCACGTGCTCGTCGTACGCGCCGCCCGGCTTCCGGGCCACGACGCCCACGGACCCGGGCCGGGCACCCAGGGCCGTACCGCCGCCGTGGCCGAGGCGTTCGCACGGCTGATCGGCCGCCCCGAGGCGGCGGGATGGACCGTGCAGGAGTGCGCCGGCCGGCTGGGGGTGACGCCCGGATACCTCACCCAGGCGGTGCGGGCCGCCACCGGCCGCCCGCCGGGACGGCTGCTCATCGAGGCGCGCGTGTACCTGGCCCAACAGCTGCTCGCGCACACCCAGTTGTCGGTGCGGCAGGTCGCCGCGCGCACCGGGTTCAGCGACCCCGCCTACTTCGGCCGGTTCTTCCGGCGCGAGACCGGCCACAGTCCCGGAGCCTTCCGAAAACACCACAGCCGCCACCATCCGTCCCTCGAAGGGCCGTCCGCGTCCGCCTAGTTTCATTGCCCGCCACCCCCCACAAGGAGGAGACATGGACGGATCAGGCACGCACGGCGCGGGCACGAACGAACCGGGCGCCGACCGCGAACCGGGAGCCCCCCGGCTCGTCCGCCGCAAGACGGTGCTGCGCGCGGCGCTCGCGGCCGCCGCCGCGATACCCGTGGCCATGGCGAGCGGACCGGCCCTCGCCCGCGCCGCGGCGGCGAGCGGTACGGCACCGGAACTCACCCCCTCCTGCGACGACGGCGACCACCCGACCCCGGAGCAGATCGAAGGCCCCTACTTCAAGCCGAACTCACCGCAGCGCACCAGCCTCCTGGAACCCGGTCTGCCGGGCACCCCGCTCACCGTGACCGGCTATGTCTTCGGCCGCGCCTGCCTGCCGCTGACCGGTGTCCTGCTGGACTTCTGGCAGGCCGACGACAACGGCGCCTACGACAACACCGGCTTCCGGCTGCGCGGGCACCAGTTCACCGACTCCCGCGGCTCCTTCACGCTCACCACCATCGTGCCGGGCCTCTACCCGGGGCGCACCCGCCATCTCCACGTCAAGCTCCAGGCGCCGGGCCGGCCGGTCCTGACGACGCAGCTGTACTTCCCGAACGAGCCGCGCAACAACACCGACACGATCTTCGATCCGCGGCTGCTGATGACCGTGCGCGACGGGGGCGGCGGCCGGGAGGCGGCGTTCGACTTCGTCCTCGACGTCCCGCAGGACCCAAGCCCCGGCCCCACCCCGCCGGACGGGACCTGGGCGGTGGGTGTCGCCTACCGGGCCGGGGACCGGGTCACGTACGCCGGCCGCGCCTATGTCTGCCTCCAGCCGCACACGGCCCAGCCGGGCTGGGAGCCGCCGGTGGTCCCGGCGCTGTGGCGGGCGGCGTGAGCGGACGGCCCGGCACCCGCCGGCCCGGCGGCGCGTAGCCCGGGCCACGGGGGCCGCCCGACAGGTGCCCCGCCCTTCGGGCAGCGCGAGCCCGACGGCCCAGCCGTCGTCGGGGTACGTGCGCCTGATCGCCACCAGGGACGGCGCCCGCGGCTTGGGCCGCGGGCGCCGTCGGCGTCTTCGACCGTGTTCTTGCGCTCGACGGCCAGGGCTCCCAAGACGGCGCTCCGACTGCTGACGTGCCGTCCAACCGACCTTCGGCTTCCTGTCGCTCATCGCGATTCCGTTCGTCCGCGGTCTGCTCAAGGCGTTCGACACGCAGCCACTGGGGGCGGGGCCGGCTCGCCGGGTGGGTTGTCCGGACCGGCAGGGGGAAGTCGGGCGAGGTGGAGGTACGCACCCGGCCTCGGGGAGACCGTCGTGAGCGCTGCTCCCGACGGCCGCCGGCCGGGACCGGAAAGGGAGATCATGACCATGGTGGGACCGGAGTGCGCACAGACCGGGCGCAAGCAGGCCGCGGCGGTGCCCTCCGCTCACCTCGCCCCGGCACTGGACGCCATCGGGGCGGGAGCCTACGTCGTGGACGCGCAGGGCTGCGTCCTCGCCGCCAACAGCCGCGCCGAGGCGCTGCTGGGCCGCCCCGCCGCCGAACTCGCCGGCCGGGACGCGCACGACCTGCTGCACCGCGGACCGCAGGGCCAGCAGCTGCCCGCCACACAGTGCGGCATGCGGCAGGCGTTCCACGCCGGGTGCCCGGCCCAGGGCGGCGACGAGTACTTCGAACACGCCGACGGCTCCCTGCTCCCCGTCTCCTGGACGATCACGCCGTACGACGCCGGTGACCAGGGCGCCGGCACCCTGGTCGTCTTCTACCCGCGCCGGCCGGCCGTCGGCGCGGGAACGCGTCCGGAGCAGGCCACCGGTACGCTGACCGACTTCGAGCGGCTCGCCCTGCTCGCCGACACCACGACGCAGCTGACGTCCACGTTCGACGTCGACGAGGCGCTGCGCCGGCTGGTGGGCCTGGTCCTGCCGCGCCTCGCGGACTGGGCCGTCATCGATCTGATCACCGAACGCGACGAGGTGTGGCGCACCGTCGTGGCCCAGGCCGACGGCGACACCCTGATCCGCCACGAGGACCTCGAAGGGCCGATGCCGCCGGTCCCGGAGGAGTCCCTGATGCCCCTGTCGAAGGCGCTGCGGGGCATCGCCTCCGCCCTGGCCGGCCCCGACACCTACCGGGGCACGCCGGACTCCGGCATCACGGCCGAGCAGCGTCGTCTTTTCGAGAGCGCCGGTCTGCACTCCGCGGCCATGGTGCCCCTGCGCAGCACCCGGGACGTCCTGGGAGCCCTCACCCTCGGCCGCGCCGGCAAGCCGGGCAGCTTCACCGTCGCCGACCTGCCCCTGCTGGAGGACATAGCGCGCCGGGCCGGCCTGGCGCTGGACAACGCCCGCCTCTACCAGCGCCAGCGCAAGGTCGCCGAGACCATGCAGAACCATCTGCTGCCCCAGATGCCGCGGGTGCCCGGGCTCCAGATGGCCGTCCGCTACCTGCCCGCCCCCGACGCCTCGCAGGTCGGCGGCGACTGGTACGACGCCTTCACCCTGCCCGACGGCGCCACCGCGCTCGCCGTCGGCGACGTCGTCGGCCACGATCTGGAGGCCGCCGCCGGCATGGCCCAGCTGCGCAACATGCTGCGCGCCTACGCCTGGGCCCAGCAGGATCCCCCCAGCCGGATCGTCGATCGCCTCGACGAGGCGATCATGCCGATCACCGACGTCGACATGGCCACCCTCGTCCTCGCCCGGGTCACCCGGACCGACGACGGCCAGTGGCAGCTGACCTGGACCAACGCCGGCCACCCCCCGCCCCTGCTCATCACGCGGGACGGACTGGCCGACTTCCTCACCGACGGCCACGGGCTCCTGCTGGGGACCGGGGTGCGCACCCGCCGTCCCGACGCCACCGTCCTCCTGCCGCCGGACAGCACCCTCGTGCTCTACACCGACGGCCTCGTCGAGAAACCCGGCCAAACCCTGGACGACGGCCTCGGCCGGCTGCGCCGGCACGCCGCCGCCCTCGCCCACCGCCCGCTGCCGTCCTTCACCGACCAGCTGCTGCGCCGGGTCCGCCCGCCGGGCCTCGACGACGTCGCCCTGCTCGCCCTGCGCACACCCGCGCGCCAGGGCGGCAGCCCGGTCCCGTCCGGCGGCGAGTGAACCGTACGCCGCCTCGTCACGAGGGCGAGGACCGCCCTGGTGACGAGGGGGCACGGCCGTGAAGGGGGCGGCCGCGCCGTCAGCCGGTCAGATGGCGCTGGATCCAGTCGGCGGCGGACCGGCGGAAGGCGCGGCGGTTGTCCGCCCGCCGGAAGTCGTGGCCCTCGTCGCGCAGGACGAGGAGTTCCGCCTCCACTCCGCGCTCCCGGGCCGCCCGCACGAACTGCTCGGACTCGCCGGGCGGCACGTTGGTGTCGTGCTCGCCGTGCACGGCGAGCACCGGCACGCGCAGCTCGTCGATGCGGCTCATCGGCGACAGCGCGTGCAGCAGTTCCCGGTCCCGTTCCGGGTGCCCGTACTTGTGCGCGGCCGACTGCGCCAGCCACGGCTCGGTGCCCGCGAAGAACGTCGCGAAGCTCGACATGCCGCACACCGGGACACCGGTACGGAACAGCTCCGGGTGCCACACGAGGGACGCCATCACCAGGTAGCCGCCGTAGGAGTGGCCCATCACGGCCAGCCGGAGCGGGTCGGCCAGACCCGCCACGACGACGTGCGCCGCGCAGTCGGCGACATCGTCGATCGCGGCGAACCGGCCCCGGCCCAGATCCGCGTCGACGAAGGAGCGGCCGTACCCGGAGGAGCCGCGCACATCGGGGGCGAAGACGTCCAGTCCCCGGCCCAGCAACTCGTGGTAGAGCGGATCGAACACCGGGCGTTCCTGTTCCTCCGGGCCACCGTGCAGATGCAGGACGCAGGGCGCGGCCTCCCTCGGTGAGCGGCCCGGCGCCCGGTAGTACCAGCCGCCGAGGCCCAGTCCGTCCCGGGCGCGGGGGCGCACCGGCACCGGCCGTACGGGGCGGTGGACGCCGGGGGCGACGACGTCCTCGTCGCGTGAGGACCACGGGGTGCGCAGCGCGGCACCCTGGGGCAGCCACCACACGCCGGGCCGGCGCAGCGATCCGGACAGCGCCGCCACGGGCGCGTCGTGGTCCGCGGTGACGGCCACGCGGGTGACCACCTCGTGCGGGAGCGGCACGGCTCGGGACCGGTCGAGGGCCGTCCCGGGTGCCAGCGGGGTCACCTCCAGCTCGCTGACGCCGCGCACGTTCCAGGACAGCACGGCGCCCCGTCCGTCGCGGTCCAGGGTCAGCAGCTCCAGGCCGCTGCCGTCGCGTTGGGCGGCCACCGTCAGACCGGTCCGTCCTCCCCGGGGGTCCAGGGCGACGGCGTACAGGGCGGCGTGCTCGCGTTCGTGGTCGCTGCGCAGCCACAGCGTGCGGGCGTCCGGCGCGAACGCGCCGATCCACGGGTCGCCGTCGGCGACCCGCAACGCGCAGGTGACCCACTGGTCCCGGATGCGCACGACCAGGGCCTCCCGCCTGGCCCGCGGTCCCCGGCGCACCAGCGCCAGCCGCCCGTCCCTGCTGATGTCGCACACGCGCAGGGTCGCGGCCTCCCGTTCGCTCGCCACCAGGACGGGGGCGGCCGAGCCGTCGGGGTCGACGAGGTACGCCGACAGCGTCCTCGGCGCGGATTCGGCCGCTTCGTGGTCCGCGGCGGCCGGGACGGTGCCGACGTGACCGGTGGGCGGCGCGGGGACGGACGGCGCGCCCAGGAGGGTGGCGCGGCCGTCCCGCACGGTCCAGCCCTCCGGATGGACCGCCTCGGCGGCGCCGGAGACGGGCGGGAGGGGCGAGGGGGCGCCCATGCCGGGACCGAGCGCACCGCTCTGCTCGGCGGTGCTCCCGGCGCCCGCCTCCGCGCCGGGAGGTGGAAGGCGCGCCGGGGCCTCGGCGACCGTCACGGCGAGCGCGGAACCGTCGCGCGCCCAGCAGCCGAGGTACGCCGAACTGCCCGGCTCGCCGCCCGCCAGGACCCGCCGCCCCGTGCCGTCGGGGCGCACGCACAGCACCCGTGTGTGCTCGCTGCCCCCCGGCGCCGTCGTGTACGCGATCCACCGTCCGTCGGGCGACCAGGCCACCTCGGTCACCGGGTCCGGCTCCGCGTCCAGCAGGTGCACGTCGTCACCGTCGACCGGTCCCTCCCACAGCTGCGGCACCCCGCCCCGGTCGCAGATGAACGCGACACGCCGCCCGCCCGGATCGACCGAGGGGTACCAGCAGCCGTGCGAGACGAGCACCCGGGGAACGTCGTCGAGCGACACGGCGGCGTCGGGTACGGCCAGGGTTTCCGGCGCGGCGTGTGCCTCGCCGGACCCCGCGGGCCCGGAGAGCTCGTCGCTGGTCGCCGCGCGCTCCGTGCCGGGCCCCGGCAGGTCCACCGGCCCCTCGTAGGAGAGCGGGCGGCTGCGCCGCGGCGACGGGGCGCCCGGCCGCTCCGCCCCTTGCTCCGCCCCTGCCGGTCGTCGCGGGCCGGCCGCGGGCGCCGGCCCGCCGCTCCGCCCGGGGGCCGCGGGGGCGGCTCCGGAGCGCGGCTCGCCCTCGGGGGCCCGTACTCCGCGGGTGGGGTCCTTCGGCCGTGTTCCGCGGGGGCGGCCGGTTCCTGTGCGGGCCTGCGTGCCGCGGGTCCGGTCGGCTCCCGAGCGGGGCCAGCGCTCGGCACCGGCGGCGTCCTCGGGCCGGCCGGGCTCGGAGCGGTCCGTCAGGTCCGCCGCGTCTCCCCGGCCCGCCCGTGGGGCGTCCGCCGCGCCCCCGGACCGGTCGGGGGGCGGGCGCCGGGGCGCGTCGCCCGGCGGGTCGGCCCGCACGTCCTTCCCCGCGTCCCCGGCCGGGCGCGGTGGGAAGGAGGGGGCGCCGGTCAGCGGATTCCGTGGGTCTGCAGCCATATTTCCAGCAAGGCGGCCTGCCACAGCGCGTTCGCCCCGCGCTTGGTGCGGTGGACGTCCGGCGCGGCGAGCAGTTCGTCGACGTAGCCCTGGCGGTAGAGCCCGCGGGCCCGCGCCTCGGGGGCGCAGAGGGCCTCGCGGACGCGTTGCAGCACCGGCGACGCCATGTGCTTGATCGCCGGGACGGGGAAGTAGCCCTTGGGCCGGTCGACGACCTCCCGCGGCAGGATCCGGCGGCCCGCCGCCTTCAGGACGCCCTTTCCGCCGTCCGCCAGCTTGAGTCCGGGCGGGCAGGCGGCGGCCAGCTCGACCAGCTCGTGGTCGAGGAACGGCACGCGGGCCTCCAGGCCCCAGTCCATGGTCATGTTGTCGACCCGTTTGACCGGGTCGTCGACCATCATCACGTGGGTGTCCAGCCGCAGGTCCGCGTCCAGGGCGGTCTCGGCGCCCGGCGCGGCCATGTGCTCGCGCACGAAGTCGCCGGAGACGTCGTGGCCGGGCAGCACGGAGGGGTCCAGCATGCGCGCGAGGTCGGCGTGCGGGCGGTCGAAGTACGTCTCGGCGTACGCGTCGGCCGCCCGGTGCCGGGGCACGCGCGCCATCTGCGGGTACCAGTGGTAGCCGGCGAAGACCTCGTCGGCGCCCTGGCCGCTCTGCACGACCTTGACCTCCTTGGCCACCTGCTCGGACAGGAGGTGGAAGGCGACCACGTCGTGGCTCATCATGGGCTCGCTCATGGCCTGGACGGCTCCGTCCAGGGCCTGCGAGACCCGGTCGGAGGGCACTATCAGCTGGTGGTGGTCGGTGCCGAAGCGCCGCGCCATCAGGTCGGAGTAGTGGAACTCGTCGCCGTCCTCCCCGGCCTCGGACTCGAAGCCGACGCTGAAGGTGGCCAGGTCGCACTGCCCCTCGTCGGCCAGCAGCGCCACGATGAGACTGGAGTCCAGGCCGCCCGACAGCAGCACGCCCACCGGTACGTCGGCGACCATCCGGCGCCGCACGGCCGTGCGCAGCGCCCCGAGGACCGCGTCCGTCCAGTCCCGCGCGGTCAGGCCGGCGTGCTCGGGGCGGCGGGTGTAGACCGGCTGCCAGTAGCAGTGGTCGCGGTACGTGCCATCCGCCTCGACGACGCGCACGGTGGCCGGCGGCAGCTTGCGCACGCCGTTGAGCACGGTGCGGGGCGCGGGCACGGTCGCGTGCCAGCTGAAGTAGTGGTGCAGTGCGGCCGGGTCGAGGGAGGTGTCCACCCCGCCGGCCGTCAGCAGCGCGGGGAGCGACGAGGCGAACCGCAGCCGTCCGGGCGATTCCACCAGGTACAGCGGCTTGATGCCCAGCCGGTCGCGGCCCAGGACCACTCTGCCGGTCGCCTGCTCGACGATCACGAAGGCGAACATGCCGACGAAGTGTTCGACGCACGAGGCGCCCCACTCCAGGTACGCCTTCAGCACCACCTCGGTGTCGGAGTCGGAGTAGAACTCATGGCCCCGGGAGACCAGCTCGTGGCGCAGTTCACGGTAGTTGTAGACACACCCGTTGAACACGCCGACGAGCCGCGCGCGGGGGTCGGCCATCGGCTGCGCGCCGTTGTCCGTCAGGTCGATGATCTTCAAGCGCCGGTGGCCGAGCGCGGCCGGCCCCTGCGACCACAGTCCGCGGCCGTCGGGGCCACGGGGAGCGAGCCGGTCGGTCATGCGTTCGACGGCGGCGAGGTCCGGCAGCCGGCCGTCGAACCGGATCTCGCCGCTGAGCCCGCACATCAGGCGCTCACCCCCTGCGTGGCGGCAGCACCGGCTGCCGCCACGCAGGGGGTGAGCGCCTGATGTGCGGGCTCAGCGGCGAGGTCCGGCAGCCGGCCGTCGAACGCATGACCGACCGGCCCGCCCCCCGCGGCCCCGACGGCCCCGGACCGTGGTCGCCGGGGCCGGCCGCGCTCGGCCACCGGCGCCTGAAGATCACCCACCGGC
>NZ_VOGW01000087.1:181449-186307 GCF_007896895.1 Streptomyces misionensis
CCGGACGGGACGTGGGGCAGGTGGGCATGAGATCGACCCGTCAGGATCCGGCGCCTCCGGCGACCGGGCTGAGACGGGGCGCGCGGGCGGGGCGGGCCGCCGCTCCCCCGGGTGGACCGGCCGCGCCGCGGGTCTCGGCGATCAGCAGGTCGACGCTGGCGAGCAGGTCGTCGCGCTCGGCCGCCCGCCGCAGCCGGTGCGCGGCGCTGCCGTCGGCCAGGGCGCGCGTGAGCAGTTCGTGCACGTTCTCCCAGTCGCCGGACGCCTCCAGCGCGGGGCGCAGCCGGGCCGCCATGTGGCGCAGCACGCCGTGGGCGGGGGCGGCGCGCCGGGTGACCGGGTCGACCAGCACGCCTTCCAGGCCGGAGCGGGCGGCTCGCCAGCTCGCGGCCCGCAGCCACTCGTGGTGGCCGTCGCACCGGCCGGCGTCCCCGCGGGCCAGCCGGTCGCAGGCGTCCCGGACCAGCGCCCGGAAGAGCCCCGCGACCAGCACGACCGTCTCCACCCGGGGACAGGCGTCGCAGATCCGCAGCTCCAGCGTGCGCTGGTGCGCGGAAGGCCGTACGTCCTGGTAGGCCATGCCGGCGTCGCTGATGACGCCCGAGCCGATCAGCTCCTCCAGAGCGCGGTCGTACGCGGCGGCGTCGGCGTAGCAGCCCGGTGGCCCGGCGGTGGGCCAGCGCTGCCAGAGCATGGTCCGCCAGCTCGCGTAGCCGGTGTCCTCGCCGAGCCAGAACGGCGAGCTGGCGGACAGCGCGAGCAGCGGCGGCAGCCACGGTGAGACGAGGCACATGGCGCGTACGGCGGTGTCCCGGTCGGGTATGTCCACGTGCACCTGCGCGCTGCAGATGAGCTGCTCGTCGGCGACCCTGCGGTACTCGTCGGCCATGTGCCGGTACCGGCGCCCGGCGGTGACGTCACGGGGGGTCAGCCGAGCCAGCGGAACGGTGCCGGCGGCCACCGTGACCAGGCCCAGCGAGGCGGCCGAGTGGTCCAGCAGGCGCCGTGACCGGGCGAGGTCCGCGAGGAGGGCGTCGAGCGTGTCGTGCACCGCGCTGTTGCTCTCCACCGCCGACCGCTGGAGTTCGGTGGTGAATCCGGGCCTGTGCAGCCGGTCCAGCACGGCCCGGGCGCGCGGCACCAGCCGGCCGCTCTCCACGTCCAGCACGTGAAACTCTTCTTCTGCCCCGATGCGCAACGTCACGTCACGTTCCCCTTGCCTGGGTGATCACTGGGCCGTCGCGTACGCGTCCTGCCGGTGAATGGCGCGGCACCGAGTACCCCGGCCGGAACGTTCACAAGCGTCTCGTCGTGCTCAGCTCACGCGACCCCCGACCGGGCGAGGCGCGGGCGGGCGGGCGTGGGCGCGCGAGGAGGACCACGGGATCGACCGCGCGACCGCCGGCGCGGGACGGCCGCTGCCCTCTCGACGCCGCGGTGGGGACCTGCGATGCGGCTCGCAGCGCGCCTCGCGAACGATGACGACGGGGGGCCACGTGGGGTTCGTGCGGAATGTTCTTGCCAACGCCGTCAGCACCGTCGTGCCGGCCGCCTGGCGAGCGCCCTGGCTCTGGCGGTCGCCTGGTCGTCACGGCGCAGCCGGGTGTGGAAGCCGTTGGGGGCCGGTGCGTCCGCCAACGGCTCCGTCGTAGTGTGGGTGCCCGGTTTCGAGATCGGGTCGGCGCGTCTGCCCGGGACCGTCCCCGTGCGGGCGGGATCCAGGGGAACGGCGGTCAGCGAGCCGGAGTACCGGGAGGCGCTCGGCCTCGCCGACGCCTTTCAGGCCGGTTCCCATCGCTCGGCGCCGGCCGCCACTCTCCGCAAGGTGCGGTCCGAGGAAGTCCGCCGGACGCGCCGAGACGATTCCGACCGCACGTGCCGGCCCGGCGAGCCTGGTCGGTGCGTCCACCGCGCCCGGCACGGCACGACCGTCGCCGGATCGACCTGGATACGGGAGAGGGTCCCGTCGAGGTCGAAGGGGAAGCCGCTGCCGCCGGAGGACACGCGCGCCTTCTCCAGGAGGGACGCCCAGGGCGCCGCGGCGCCGGCAGGGTCGGCGTCATGCGGCCGAGCCCAGCGAACGCCGCCGTCCGCGTGCGACCGCGCGGGAAGGGCGAGTTGACCGGACCTCGCCCGGTGCGCACCCGCCCCGCGGCGACGCGGTGTCAGCCGGGCTGCCGGGTGCGGGCGTCGTACGCCTCGCGGGCGGCGAGCACGTCTTCCGTGTGCAGCAGGGACCACTCCGTGAGGGCCTTCAGAGGCGCGCGGAGCGTCTGGCCCAGCGCGGTCATCTCGTACTCCACCCGCACCGGCACCTCGGGGTAGACCGTTCGCCGGACCAGGCCGTCGCGCTCGAGGGCGCGCAGCGTCTGGGTGAGCATCTTCTCGCTCACCCCCGCGAGCCGCCTGCGCAGCCGGCTGAACCGGGACGCCCCGTGTTCGCCGAGCTCGCCGAGTACGAGGATCGACCACCTGTCGCCGATCCGGTCGAGCAGGTCCCGCGAGGGGCAGCCGCGCAGGTACGGGTCCCTGGACGCTGTTGTCTCGCTCACAGCCTTGTCCGTCGTCACAGCTCTCACCTCGTTGCTTTCCACCAGGTGGCTACCTTACAGAGAAGTGGCTGCTTCCCGATAGAGAGTGATGAGGTCAGGGTGGTCCCATGCGCCGCGGAAGGCCGCGGCCGGAAGGGAAAACGTCCATGTCGATCATCGTCACCGGAGCCACGGGCCAGCTGGGCAGGCTCACCGTCGAGGCGCTGCTGCGGCGCGGGGTTCCCGCCTCGCGGATCGTCGCCACCGGCCGGAACGTCGCCGGGATCGAAGACCTCGCCGACCGCGGTGTCACGGTGCGCCGGGCCGACTTCGCCGACCCGGACAGCCTCGCGACGGCCTTCGCCGGGGCCGACAAGCTGCTCCTGGTCTCGACCACGGACGTGGACCGGCGCGTCGACCACCACCGGCGCGCCATCGACGCCGCACTGGCCGCGGGGGTGTCCCTGGTGGCGTACACGAGCATGGCGCACGCCGACACGGCCACCACGATCCTCGCCGCCACCCATCGCGCCACCGAGGAGTACCTGCGCGAGCGCGACGTCCCCAGCGTGCTGCTGCGCAACAGCTGGTACCTGGAGAACTACACCGCCCAACTGCCCCTCATCCTGCGGCAGGGCGTCATCGTCGGGGCCGCGGGCGAGGGCCGGGTCAGCGCCGCCACCCGTGCCGACTACGCCGCGGCGGCCGCCGCCGTGCTGACCACCGAAGGCCATGCCGGAGCGGTGTACGAGCTGGGCGGCGACGAGGCGTTCACCATGACCGAGCTCGCCGCGGCGGTCTCGGCCGCCACCGGCAAGGCGATCACCTACACCGATCTGCCGGCGGCGGAACTCGCCCAGGCGCTGACCGGCGCGGGCGTGCCCGCCGCTCTCGCGCGCGTCCTCGCCGATGCCGATCTCGGCCTGGGACGCGGCGAGTTGTTCACCGGCTCCGGCGACCTGAGCCGCCTGACCGGACGGCCCACCACCACCCTGGCCGACGCCCTCGCCGAAGCGCTGCGCTGACACGGGTTCCGGGGGCGATGCCCCCGCGCACAAGCGCCAGAGCCTGCAGGTTCCTCCGAGCCAACCGGTAAGGTCCACCACGATGTTCCCCCGCACCACCACGCACGCCGCGTGGCAGCGCGCGCTCCTGTCCCTCACCGTGGCGTCCGCCGCCCTCGCCGCCCTCGCCGCGCCCGCCGCGGCGGCACCGGCCCACGGCCACGAGGACAGCGGCCGTACGATCCCGATCAACGGCAACGACGCCTTCCCCGAGAGCGTCGCGGCCGACGACCACTTCATCTACGCCGCCGGTATCGCCGACGGCACCGTCTACCGCGGGCGCCTCGGGGCGAAGGCGCTCGACCCCTTCCTGCCGGGCGGCCGCGACGGCCGCACCCAGGCCACCGGGGTCAAGGTCACCGGCGACCGCCTGCTGGTCGCCGGCGCGTTCACCGGGCGCTTCTTCGTCTACACCAAGGCCGGGAAGCTCGTCGCCGCCTACACCGTCCCCGGAACGGGCGAGCCGACCCTCGTCAACGACGCCGCCGTCGCCCCCGACGGCGACGTCTACATCACCGACTCCCTGCGCGCGGTGGTCTACCGGATTCCGGCCGCCGAGGTGAACGCCCCCGCCACCGGCGCCCAGCGGGTCCTCCACGTGGCCTACCACCTGCCGGACTACGTGGACGGCCAGTCCAACGGCAACGGCATCGTCGCCGCTCCCGACGGCAAGTCCCTGATCATCGGCTACTGGTACAGCGGCGCGCTCTACCGGCTCACCCTCGCCACCGGCGAGGTCCGCGAGATCGCCGCACCGCCGCTGCCCAGCGCCGACGGCATCGCGCTGCGCGGCGACACCCTGTACGTCGCCCGTTCCGTGGCCAACGAGATCGACACCGTCCGGATCTCCGGCGACGGTGCCCGGGCCACCGTCGTCGCCGAACGCACCTACCCGGGGGCCGACACACCCACCGGCATCGCCGTGAGCGGGGACCGGCTGCTGGTGACCAACTCCCAGATGGACACCTACCTGTACGGCGCTCCGCTGACCAGCCCGGTCTTCACCCTCGAAAGCCTGCCCCTGCGCTGACTCCCCCGCCCGGGCGTCGTCCGGGTGCGGATCGCCGGCCGTCCGGTGGCCCGAGGACGCCGCCGGACGGCCGGCCGGCATGGGTGCGGGCGCTCTTCAGCCACTCCATGTAGGCCGGCGCCTCCCGGGCCACGGCCCAGTAGGACTCCTCCAAGTGCGGGTAGACCTCGTCCAGTTCGGCCTCGGTGCGGGCGGCCAGCAGCAGCCGCACGCCGATGGGGTCGCCCTCCAGC
>NZ_VOGW01000087.1:186579-209838 GCF_007896895.1 Streptomyces misionensis
GAAGCGGACGCGCGGACAGCTGCGGGGTTGGGGTGCGGTGGCGGCGGTGGTCGCCGCGGTGTGGGTGGCCGGGCACTGGTCGGTGGTGTGGCCCGTGCTGGCGGCCGTGCTCGCCGCGGTCGTGGTGGGCGGGGCCGGATGGGCGCTGCTGCGTTCGCACCGTCTCGCGGTCGGCCAGGACCGTGCGTGGCGGGCGCGGGAGGAGGCCCGGGCGCGGGAGTTGTCGATGGCCGAGGTCGACGCGTTGTCGTGGCAGGAGTTCGAGACGTACGTGGCGGATCTGTGCCGGCGGGACGGCTGCACGAGGGTCGTCGTCAGCGGCAGGAGCGGCGACCTGGGCGCGGATGTCGTCGGTTACCTGGCCGACGGCCGCAAGCTGGTCGTGCAGTGCAAGAAGTACGCGCCGCACCGGAGCGTGTCCTCGCAGGACATGCAGAAGTTCGTCGGGACCGCCCGTCCTGAGCACGGCGCGGACGTCGCGTTGTTCGTCACGACCTGCCGTTCGTTCACGAAGGCCGCGCTGGGCCTGGCGCTGCGCCAGGACATCGTGGCCCTGCACCGCGACCTGCTGGGTTCCTGGGTCAGGGGCGCTCATCTGGAGACCCTGATCCCGCTGAACGGCACCGGCGGCGGCACCAGGCGGCGCCCCTCCGTCTGACCGGGCGGGCCGCCGCCGGGCACCTCCACCGCGTGCGGGCCGGGTGACGTGGGACCCGGGCATCGCGGGGCCGGAGACGGGGCCTCCCCGGTACCGGCAGCGGTGTGATCGATGGGCAACCATTCCCGCGACCTGATGGTCATGTCCCCGTACCACCTGCGTACGGGTGGGCATGGTCGGCTCCGCCTCGGACGTTCCCGAGGCGCTGGAACATGTCAAGGGCAACCTGAGGACGACGACGAAGGCCACGGCGGACGGCTCCTTCCGTTACTCCTTCGCCGGCACGTCCACCACCCCGGCGGTCGCCTCCGCGGCGGACCACGTCGACGTGAGGTGACCGGGCCCAGGCCCCTTGGAGTGGCCGACCAGCCGACCAGCCGGTCTACGCCTTGCTCCACCCGGTGGTGCGGGAGTAGGAGTCCAGCAGGTCCACCACGAAGACCAGGGTCGAGCCCGCCGGGATCAACGGCGAGGGCGACTGGTTGCCGTAGCCGAGGCGCGGGGGAACGATGATCTCGCGTCGGCCGCCGACCCTCATCCCCCTCACCCCCCGGTCCCAGCCCTTGATGACCTTGCCGCTGCCCAGGGCGAACTTGAACGGCTCCCCTCGGTCCCAGGAGGCATCGAACTCCTTCCCGGACTCGAAGGTCACACCGACATAGTGGACCCTGACCACCATGCCCGGCTTCACCTCGGCGCCGTCCCCGACGACGAGGTCCCGGACGGTCAGCTCGGCAGGAGCGGCACCCTCCGGAACGTCGACCTCGGGCTTCGTCGGTTCACTCATCGCAGCCTCATCACTTTCGCCGGACGCCCTCGCACGGACCAGCGTATGCGTGGGGCGCGGCCCGGCCGGCCAGGGCGACGCCCCGGGCCGCCCGCGCTCCGGTCCGCGGCGCGGCGTCGTACGCATCCTCCCCGAGTTCGTCGACCAGGACGGCGGGGCTGTGCGGGCGCGAGTGGAGCGTGCCGACGGGGCGCACGGTCCTGAGCCGGCGCGGTTCGTCAGTGCTCAAGGCCCCACCGCCGGCGCGGTTCGTCAGCGCTCAGGGCCCACCTGCCGCCAGCCCGTCACAGGGCCGGGGTTCGCGTCGTCCGCGGGGGTGGCCCAGAAGGGCCTGCCCAGCTCGGCGCTGAAGTGGGCGCCTGTCCGGCCGTCGCCGGAGGAACGCCCGGTCAGGCGCCGGCCTATCCAGGGCAGCAGATGCTGCCGGGCGAAGCGGATGTCCGCCACCCGGCGGGTCAGCCACGCCGGCGGCGCCGCGGCCGGCAGCGGTACGTGCCACCCGGCGTCCTGCGGCTCGTAACCGAGCGTCTGCCACACCGCCTCGGCGACGCGGCGGTGCCCCTCGGCCGTCAGATGCAGCCGGTCCACGTCCCACAGCCGGGGATCGCCCAGCGCCGGAGCGCCGTACAGGTCGACCACGAGGGCGCCGTGCTTCGCGGCCAGCTCGTCCACGCAGGCGAACAGTTCCTCCATGCGCGGCCGGAACCGCTCCAGGACCGGGCCCCGGCGGCCGGGGCTGCGCATCAGCACCAGCTGCTTGCAGGAGGGGGCGAGCCGCTCCACCGCCTCGGTCAGCAGCCCGCGCACCCGGCCCATGTCGCACTTGGGCCGCAGCGCGTCGTTGAGCCCGCCGACCAGGGTGACGACGTCGGCGTTCATCGCCGCCGCCACGTCCACCTGCTCGTCGACGATCTGCCTGATCAGCTTGCCGCGCACCGCGAGATTGGCGTACCGGAAGCCCGGGGCGCTCGCCGCCATCCGGGCGGCGAGCAGATCCGCCCAGCCCCGGTAGGAGCCGTCGGGCAGCAGGTCCGACATGCCCTCGGTGAAGGAGTCGCCGACCGCGACCAGGCTGGCGTACGGGGGAGAAGCGGTATTCGTCTGCATGGCGACAGCGATGGTAACCCGGCTCCATACCCAGCGGTCGGTCAGGGCCGGGACGCTCGGCTCACACGGGCTGCCCGAACAGCTCCCGCAGTACGTCCTCCATGGTCACCAGGCCGGCCAGCCGCCCGTCGTCGCCCAGCACGGCGGCCACATGGGTGCGGCTGCCCCGCATCGCGGTGAGCACGTCGTCCAGCGGCGTGCCCGCCTTCACCCGGGCGATGGGCCGCATGTCCCGCAGCCGGAACGGCACGTCCCGCGGCGCGGCGTCCAGCGCGTCCTTGACGTGCAGATAGCCCACGATCCGGCGGCCGGAGTCGACCACCGGGAACCGGGAGAACCCCGACTCGGCCGACAGCCCCTCCAACTGCTCGGGGGTGACACCCACCTGCGCGTACACCACCCGCTCCAGCGGCACCACCACATCGCGCACCGGGCGGCTGCCCAGCTCCAGGGCGTCGTGCAGCCGTTCCTGCGCGCGGTCGTCGATCAGGCCGGCCTCGCTCGCGTCC
Source organism: Streptomyces misionensis (assembly GCF_007896895.1). Lineage (GTDB taxonomy): Bacteria > Actinomycetota > Actinomycetes > Streptomycetales > Streptomycetaceae > Streptomyces > Streptomyces misionensis_A. Next base: position 189,641 of record NZ_VOGW01000087.1, read on the forward strand.
TTGACGATCTCGGCGAGTTCGGTGTCCGTGAAGGTCGCCGAGACCTCGTCCCTGGCCTCCACCCTGAGCAGCTTCAGCAGCCCGTTGGCGAACGCGTTCACCGTGAAGATCACCGGGCGCAGCGCCCGGGAGAGCGCGACCAGCGGCGGCCCGAGCAGCAGCGCCGAGCGCACCGGCTCCGCGAGCGAGATGTTCTTGGGCACCATCTCGCCCAGCAGCATGTGCAGATACGTGGCCAGGGTCAGCGCGATCACGAACGACACGACATGGCCCACGCCCACCGGCACGCCCACCGCGTGGAACACCGGCTCCAGCAGATGCGCGATGGCCGGCTCGGCGACCACGCCGAGCACCAGGGTGCACAGCGTGATGCCGAGCTGGGCGGCGGCCAGCAGCGCGGAGACGTGTTCCAGCCCCCACACCACGCTCTTCGCCCGCCGGTCGCCCTCCTGCGCCAGGGGCTCGACCTGGGAGCGGCGTACCGAGATCAGCGCGAACTCGCCGGCCACGAAGAAGGCGTTGACGACGAGGGTCGCCAGGCCGATCAGCAGTTGTACGGCGATCATCGCGCCCCCTCCGTCGTCTCGTGGCCGCTCTCGTCGTCCAGGGGCGCGTGCAGCAGCAGCCGGGCGGCGCGGCGCCCGGAGGCGTCCACCACGTCCAGCCGCCAGCCCGCGATCTCGACCCGGTCGCCCGGCTCCGGTATCCGGCCCAGCTCGGTGGCGACCAGCCCGGCCAGGGTCTCGTACGGCCCGTCGGGCACCCGCAGGCCCACCCGCCTGAGCTGGTCGGTGCGGGCGGCGCCGTCGGCCGAGTACAGCGCCCGGCCGCTCTCGTCGGCGCCGGCCGGGGCGAGGTCGGGCGTCTCGTGCGGGTCGTGCTCGTCGCGCACCTCGCCGACGACCTCCTCCACGATGTCCTCCAGGGTCGCCACGCCCGCCGTGCCGCCGTACTCGTCGATGACGACGGCCATGGTGCGGCGGCCGGAGAGCCGGTCGAGGAGCCGGTCGACGGTGAGGGACTCGGGCACCAGCAGCGGCTCGCGCATCAGGTGCCAGACGCGGCGGTGGCGGCGGTGCTCGGCGGGGACCGCCAGGACGTCCTTGATGTGCACGGTGCCCACGACGGAGTCCAGGCTGCCCCGGTAGACCGGGAACCGGGACAGGCCCGTCGCCCGGGTCGCGTTCGCCACGTCCTCGCAGGTCGCCTGCTCGTCCAGGGCGATGACCTGGACGCGCGGTGTCATCACGTTCTCCGCCGTCAGGTCGGCCAGGTTGAGCGTGCGCACGAACAGCTCGGCGGTGTCCGCCGCCAGGGCGCCCTCCTTCGCGGAGTGCCGGGCGAGGGCGGCCAGCTCCTGCGGGCCGCGCGCGGAGGCCAGCTCCTCGGCGGGCTCGAAGCCGAGCCGGCGCACGAAGTGGTTGGCCGTGTTGTTCAGCTGGGCGATGAAGGGCCGGAAGACGGCGCTGAACCAGCGCTGCGGGGTGCCCACCCGCTTGGCCACGGCCAGCGGCGAGGAGATCGCCCAGTTCTTGGGCACCAGCTCACCGACGACCATCAGGAAGACCGTGGACAGCGCCGTGCCGACCACCAGCGCGACCGACTGGGCCGCACCGCCCGACAGCCCCAGGGCCCGGAACGGCCCGGCGAGCAGCTTGGCGATCGAGGGTTCGGCGAGCATGCCGACGACCAGGTTGGTGACGGTGATGCCGAGCTGGGCGCCGGAGAGCTGGAACGTCAGGTTCCGTACGGCCTTCAGGGCGCCGGGGGCGCCCCGCTCGCCGCGCTCGGCGGCCCGCTCCAGCGCGCCGCGTTCGACCGTGGTCAGCGAGAACTCCGCCGCCACGAACGCGCCGCAGGCCAGCGACAGCAGGATCGCCACCAGGAGGAGCAGCACTTCGGTCATCGGGTCACCCCCGTCCCATGATCGGACAGGGGTCGGTGGGGCGCGCGGTGTCGCGGGCCGGGAGGCTCGCCCATGGGCGGACGCTCACTACCTTTCATAGAGGGACGAGTGCTCCCTCCAGGGTAAAGGATGGGCAAAGCAATCCCGGGGGGCCTGTGGACAACGCCGTGCATGGCGATCCCGGGGGCTGTGGACCATGCCGTGTACGGCGTTCCCGGGCTGGGGGCGATGCCGTGCCCGACTCAGCCGGTGAGCGGCTTCACCCAGCGCCGCCACCGCTCCTCCGGGCCGTACCCGGCCGCCCGCCAGGCGTGCTGCGCCCGCTCGTTGCGGACCAGCACCATGGCGTCGGCCCGCCGCCCGCCGAGCCGGACGAAGCGCTCCTCGGCGGCGGCCAGCAGGGCCGTGGCGACGCCCCGGCGCCGCCGGTCGGGCCGGACCGCGAGCCGGTACAGATGGCAGCGCCAGCCGTCGAAGCCCGCGATCACCGTCCCGACCAGCTCACCGCCCAGCTCGGCCAGGAGCAGCGCCCCCGGGTCGCGCGCCACCAGGCGCTCCACCCCGGCGCGGTCGTCGCTGATGCTGGTGCCCTCGGCGGCCGTGCGCCAGAAGGCGAGCACGGCGTCGAGGTCATTCGGGGCGGCGGAACGTATGCGCAACTCGGTCATACGGACACCATGATCGCGACCAGCTCCCGCGCGCCGGGGTTTCCATCATGCGGACCGTGCCCGCAGCCGCTCGATCACCGGTGCGAACGACTCCATGTGGGGCTCCAGGACGGTCAGGTTCGTGAACCCGTACCGCTCGCGCTGCGCCTCGACCCGCGCCACGACGTCCTCCAGCGGGCCCGCCAGGACGATGGGCAGGGCCAGCGCGGACTCCAGGGTCAGCTCCGGCCGCCGCTCCAGCAGCGGCTTGAGCGCCTGCCCGGGGTCGTCGGTGACCACGGCCTGCTGGAGCAGCAGGCTCAGCTCGGCCGGCTCCGCGCGCCCGGCCGCCAGCTCCCGGTAGCGCCCCACCCGCTCGTCCAGCTCGTCGGCCGTGAGCGGTTCCAGCAACCCGGAGCTCCCGGTCCGGGCACCGGCGAAGGCGGCGATGTCGGCGTGCTCGGCGGTCAGCTCCAGCATCCGGTCGCCGTTGCCGCCGATCAGCAGCGGCACCCGCGCCTGCTCCGGACGGGGCTGGTGGTCCTCGGCGGCGAGCAGCCGCGCCAACTCCTCGATGGTGCGCCGCAGCTGGTCCACCCGCTCACCCGGCGAGCCGAACGGCAGCCCGGCCGCCTCGTGCTCCTCGCGCACATAGCCGGTGCCGAGGCCGAGTTCGAGGCGCCCGCCGGTGAGCGCGTCCGTGGTCGCCACCTCGCGGGCGAGCAACGTCGGGTTGTAGAAACCCGCGTTGAGCACCAGCGTGCCGACCCGGACCCGCTCGGTCGCCTGCGCCGCCGCGACCAGCGCGGGGAACGGCGCCACCCAGCCGAGATGGTCGGGGACGAGGATCACGTCGTACCCCAGCTCCTCGGCCCGACGGCACTTCGCGCGCCACTCGGGCCCGGACGCGGGCGTGAGCATGTTGACCCCGAAACGGAACGGGCGTGGCATCAAGTCTCCCCAACCGCAGGCGAATCGACCTTCGACCGACATCCCATCACGTCCGCTGCCGGGCCGTGGGCCGTACCGTCACTCGTGGGCGATCGCCGCCAGCACGTTCATCCGGGAGGCCCGCAGCGCGGGCAGCAGCGCGGCCACGATCCCCACCACCGCGGAGCCGGCCACCACCGCCACGATCGTCCCCCAGGGGATCGCGAACGCCGTCAACCCGCGCAGCGCCAGCACCCGTTGCATGCACACGCCCCACACCAGTCCGAGCGCCAGCCCGAGCACCGCGCCGAACACCGCGATCACCACCGACTCCAGCCGGATCATCCGCCGCAGCTGCCGCCGTCCCAGCCCGATCGCGCGCAGCAGCCCGATCTCCCGGGTGCGCTCCACCACCGACAGCGCGAGCGTGTTGACCACGCCGAGCACCGCGATGACGATCGCCAGCCCGAGCAGCGCGTACACCAGGTACAGCAGCACGCCGATCTGGTCGTGGACCAGCTTCTTGTAGTCGGTCTGGTCGCGCACCTGGACCTGCGGATACGGGGCGAGCGTCCGCTCCAGCCGGGGCCGCAGGTCACCCGGCCTCGTGCCCGGCGCGGCGTCGACGTAGAGCGCGGAGTCCTGCCCGCCGGGCGCGTACCGCTCCAGTGTGCCGAGGCCGAAGAAGACACCGCCCTGGTTGCCGAAGCCCTCGGTGGCGGCCTGTTCGGTGAGCGCGCCGACCGTCAGCCGCGCCCGGCGCCCGCCCGGGAAGTCCACCGGGAGCACACTGCCCGGCCGCACCCCGTGGTCCCGGGCGAACGTCGCGTCCATGGCGAGGTGCCCGTCGGCGAGCGCCGCCGCCGAGCCGCCGCGCGCGTAGTCGATGTGCACGACGTCGTCGAGCCCGGTGCCGTACGCGGTCGCGCCCGTCTCCACCCGACGGCCGTCGGGCAGCCGCAGCGCGATCCGGGTGAGCCGCTGCGGTACGACGAGCCCGGCGCCCCGGGTCGCGGCCACCCGGTCGGCGACCTGCCGGGTGAACGGGATGAAGTTGGCGTTCTGGACGGTGAAGTCGGCGCCGAGGGTCCTGTCGATCCGCTGGTCGAACGACGCCGACATGGACGCGCTCGCCACCGACATGCCGCTCACCAGGGCGAGGCCCACCATCAGCGCGGCGGCGGTCGCGCCGGTACGGCGGGGGTTGCGCAGGGCGTTGCGCCGGCTCATCCGGCCGACCGCTCCGAACAGCACGGGGAAGGCCCCGCCCAGCACCCGGATCACCGGCCGCACCAGCAGCGGCCCGGCGACCACGGTCGCGATCAGCGTCAGCGTCACGCCCACGCCCAGCAGGGCGGCGGCGGGCGCGATCCGCGTCGCCGCCGCGCACCCGGCCAGTGCCGCCGCGCCCGCCGTCCCGACCGCCGCGCCGGCGATCCCTCGCGCCCGCAACGGCCTGCCCACCGCGGCGACCTCGGCGTCCGCGAGCGCGGCCATGGGGGAGACGGCCGCCGCGCGCCGTGCGGGCAACCAGGCGGCCACGAAGGTCACGCCGAGCCCCACCACGTACGCGGCGACCGGCGTGCCCCAGCCGAGCACCATCCGGGCGGCGGCCAGGTTCGTCCCGAACGCGCCCATCAGCCGGATCAGCCCGAACGCGAGGCCGATCCCGGCCGCGAGCCCGAGCGTGGAGCCGACCAGACCGAGCAGCAGCGCCTCCGTCAGCACCGAGCGCCGCACCTGCCTCCGGTCGGCGCCCAGCGCCCGCAGCAGGCCCAGTTCCCGGGTGCGCTGGGCGATCAGCATGGAGAAGGTGTTGACGATCAGGAACACCCCGACCAGCAACGCCACCCCGGCGAAGCCCAGCATCACGTACTTGATCACGTCCAGGAACGTGCCGAGGCTCGCCGCCGCCGACCTGGCCTGCTCCCGTGCGGTCTTCACGTCGTACGCCCCGGCGTCCGCGCCGAGCGCCGCGACGACCCGCTGCCTGAGCCGGTCGGCGGGGACCCCCTCGGCCGCGTCCACCGAGATGCCGGTCGCCCGCGCGGGCGAGCCGAGCAGCTGCCGCCCGGCCACCGCCGGGTCCAGGTAGAGCAGCGCCGCGCCGGAGTTGGTCGTGGTGAAGCGCGCGATCCCGGCGACCCGCACCCGGAAGGTGCCGGGCTGCGCCTGCACCGTCAGCGTGTCGCCGATCCTGACGTGCCCGCGGCCTGCCGTGTCGGCGTCGAGCAGTGCCTCGCCCGGACCGCGCGGCGCGTGCCCGGAGGCCGGCTCCACCGGGCTGTGCCGGGTCGGGTACCAGGCGCCGGCGAGGGTGGGCGCGCCGTTGGTCGGCCCGACGGGCCGGTTGTGCCGGTCGACCACCACGACGTTGCGCACCTGTACGTCGGCGCGGGCCGCCGCCACCCCGGGGACCCGCGCCACCCGGTCCCGCAGCGCGGCCGGCAGGGTCTGCACCGCGCCGCTCGCCCGCGCGGACACCAGGTCCCGCTTCGGCTGCACGGACACGTCCGCGGCGGTGGAGGCGAACAGCCGGTCGAACGTGCGGGAGACGGTGTCGGAGAAGATCAGGCTGCCCGCGACGAACGCCACGGACAGGATCACGGCCAGCGCCGACAGCGCGAGCCGTCCCTTGTGCGCGAGGAAGCTCCTCAGGGTCGCCTTGAGCACCGGCTCAGTCCTCCCACGCGTCCGGCAGGGCACGCGCTGCGTCGAAGCGTTTCATCCGCTCCAGCACCCGCTCCGCGGTCGGCCGGGCCAGTTCGTCCACGAGCCGTCCGTCGGCCAGGAAGAGCACCAGGTCCGCATGGGCGGCGGCGTTCGGGTCGTGCGTGACCATGACGACCGTCTGCCCCAGGTCGTCCACCGCGTCGCGCAGAAAGCCCAGCACCTCCAGGCCCGCCCGCGAGTCCAGGTTGCCCGTCGGCTCGTCCGCGAAGATCAGCTCGGGCCGGGAGGCCAGCGCCCGCGCGCACGCGACCCGCTGCTGCTGGCCGCCGGACAGCTGGGCGGGCCGGTGCGTCAGCCGATCGCGCAGCCCGAGCCGGTCGACGACCTGGTCCAGCCATTCCTGGTCGGGGCCGCGGCCCGCGATGTCCATCGGCAGGGTGATGTTCTCCGCGGCGGTCAGCGTCGGGACGAGGTTGAACGACTGGAACACGAACCCGACCCGGTCCCGCCGCAGCCGGGTCAGCTCCCGCTCCCTCAGACCCGTGATCTCGGTGTCGCCCAGCCACACCTGCCCGGCCGACACCGTGTCGAGCCCGGCCAGGCAGTGCATCAGCGTGGACTTGCCGGACCCCGAGGGCCCCATCACGGCGGTGAACCGGCCCCGGGCGATGTCCACGTCCACCGAGTCCAGCGCGAGGACGGCGGTCTCGCCGGCGCCGTACGCCTTGGTCAGGGCGCGGGCGCGGGCCGCGGTCCCCTCGCCCGGCGTGCGGCCCGGGGCGTGCTGTGCGGCAGGGGTTGTGGACAAGACCGCCTCCCGGTCACCGGTACTACCCGTCCCGGGTGAGCCTAGTGTGACCGGGCGCACAGCGTGCATCCAGGGCGGGCCGGGGCCGCCGGGCGGGACCCGGAGGGACCTGCGGGAACGGTGCGCCGAGCTCCCGGCCGAAGCCCCCGTGCGCCCCCTTGTGCCCCCGGGTCCGTTTGCCCCTGCTAGCATCCTGGCGCTAGCGTCGAGTCATGGCGAAGACCCAGTTGAACGTGCGCGTGGACGAAGGCACGGCCCGCGCGGCCCGGGAGCGCGCGCTGGCCCGGGGGATGAGCGTGAACCGCTACATCGAGGAACTGGTCCGACAGGACACCGGCGAGGTCGGCCGGACGTTCGTGGAGGCCGCCGCCGACTTCATGAAGCAGTACGAGTCCGTGTTCGCCGAGGAGTTCACCGACGCGCGCGGCACCGGTCCGGCCGAAGGACGCAGCTGATCCCTTGAGCGATTCCCCCAACGGGCTGAGCATCGACCTCGCCTGGCTGCTCATGCTCGCCGAACAGAAGACGCCCGGGGACCCGCAGGTCGCCGACTGGGGCGCGCTGATCGCCGCCGTCGCCCGGCACCGGGCGGAGATATTCGGCGTGCCGGTCTACGAGACCCCGTACGCCCGGGCCGCCGCCCTCCTCCAACTGCTCATCCACGTGCCGGCGCTGGAGCGCTCCAACGCGCTGTTCGCCTCCGCGGTCGCCTACGCCTACCTGGTCGCCAGCGGCGTCAAGGTGGTCACCACGCCGGAACAGGTGCGCGACCTCGCCCGGCTGGTGAAGGACGGCGCGGCGAGCGTGGACGACATCGCCCGGGAGCTGCGCCGCTGGAGCCTGTGATCAGCGCCCGCCCGCCTCGTCGGGACGCCAGGCGGTGCCCAGCACACAGTACGAGGCCGGCAGCCGCGGCCCCCGCTCGGGCACCAGCAGGCTCCGCAGCGGCCCGAGTTCGAACCCGGCGGCCCGCAGCGCGGCCAGCGGGTCCCGGGACAGGTGGCAGCCGCCGGCCAGCGCGGGCCACACCGTCCGGTCCAGCGCGCGCTGCGTGAGCCGCATCGGCCGGCCGCCGCCCCGCCCGTGCTCGAAGAACCGCACCTGCCCGCCCGGCCGGAGCACCCGCCGCGCCTCGCCCAGCGCCCGCGCCACGTCCCGCACGCTGCACAGCACCAGGGACAGCACGACCGCGTCGAACGCCTCGCTCTTGACGGGCAGCGCCTCGGCCGCGCCGGGCACGACGTCGACCGGCACCCGCGCGCGCAGCGCCGACTCCAGTGCCTGCCGCCGCAGCAGCGGCTCCGGTTCGATGGCGACGACCTCGCTGACGGCGCCCGGATAGCGGGCGAAGTTCAGCCCGTTGCCCGCACCGACCTCCAGCACCCGGCCGCTCAGCCCCGCGAGCAGCCGCCCGCGTACCCGGGCGAAGCCCAGCCGGGTCTCCGCCCCGACACTGGCCCGCGCGTAGTACCGGGCGAACACCGGATGCGCACCGGGCTCCCGCAGTCCGCCGCCCGTCTTCGACCCCAGCCGCATACCGACCTCCCGGACACCGTGGGCCCAGGAGAAGTGTCCCCCGTGCGACGGCGGGCCACCCTCGGGCGGACGTGCGCGGCGGACACGGGTGTTCGAGGGCTCGGTACCCCTAGGGCCTCTCGTTTGGATCTTGCCGGGCTCGCGGGCCCTGGCACCGCGCCTCGCGGCGTTGTCGTCGGTTGCCATGGCTCCGCCATGGCGCCCTCCTCCGCCTTGCGATGCACGGCACCAGACCCCGCTCGCTGATCCGGCCTGATCCAAACGAAAGACCCTATGCCGTCGTCTCCCCGGGCCCCGGCCCGGCCCCCTCCCCGGCCCGGAAGGCCGCCGCGTCCCAGGTGCCGTCCAGGCGCGGGGCCAGCCAGTCCCGGGCCCGGGCGCGGAAGTCCGCCGGGGGCAGGGCGCCCGCTCCCGCGGGGACGGCGCCCAGGAGGGGGGCGCCGGCGACCTCCGGGAGGTCGGCGACGTTGCAGCGGGTGGCCAGATCGGGTTCGGCGGGCCAGCTGCCGATGACGACACCGGCAGGCTCCAGGTCATGGCGGCGCAGCTCGCGCGCCGTCAGCTCCGTGGTGTTCAGCGTGCCCAGGCCCGCCGTGGCCACGATCAGCACCGGCGCGCCCAGCAGCCGCGCCGCGTCGGCCAGTGTGCCGCCCGCCGCGTCGAACCGGACGAGCAGCCCGCCCGCCCCCTCGACCAGCACCAGATCGTGCTCCGTGGCCAGTTTGGCGGCCCGCTCGGCCACCTCCCGCGGGTGCACGGGCGCCATACCGGCCCGCCGTGCCGCCGTCCCCGGGGCCAACGGCTCGGGGAACCGCGCCAGTTCGTCCGCCGTGACGGCCCCCGCGAGCCGCGCCACCTCGTCGGCGTCGCCGCGCTCGTCGGGCCGTACGCCCGTCTGCGCGGCCTTCAGCACGGCCACCGAGCGCCCGGCCGCGACCGCCGCCGCGGCGACGGCGGCCGTGGTGACGGTCTTGCCGACCTCCGTGCCCGTTCCCGTGATCACCAGTACCGGCATGTCATCCCTCCCGCGCCGCGGCACACACCGCGCGCGCGATCCTCGCCACGTCCTCGTCGGAGGTGACGTACGGCGGCATCGTGTACACCAGGTCCCGGAACGGGCGCAGCCACACGCCCTCCCGTACGGCCGCGCGGGTGGCCGCGGCCATGTCGACCTCGTGGTCCAGCTGGACGACCCCGATCGCGCCCAGCACCCGCACGTCCCGCACCCCGGGCACCTCGGCCGCGGGGGCCAGGCCGGCGCGCAGGCCCGCCTCGATCCGCTTCACCTCCGCCGCCCAGTCCTGGCTCAGCAGCAGCTCCAGGGAGGCGCAGGCCACGGCCGCGGCCAGCGGATTGCCCATGAACGTCGGCCCGTGCGCCAGCACCGGAACCTCGCCGCGCGAGATCCCGTCGGCCACCCGCGCGGTGCACAGCGTGGCCGCCATCGTCAGATAACCGCCGGTCAGCGCCTTGCCCACGCACATCACATCCGGTGTGACGGCCGCGTGGTCCGCCGCGAACAGCGCACCCGTACGCCCGAAGCCGGTCGCGATCTCGTCGAACACCAGCAGCACGTCGTGCGCGTCGCAGGCCTCGCGCAGCACCCGCAGGTATCCGGGGGAGTGGAAGCGCATGCCCCCGGCGCCCTGCACCACCGGCTCCACGATCACCCCGGCCAGTTCGTCCGCGTGCCGGGCGATCAGCTCGCGCAACTCCCGCGCGTACGACTCGTCGTACTCCGCCGGGGGCGCGTCCGCGAAGACCTGGCGCGGCAGCGTCCCGGACCACAGCTCGTGCATCCCGCCCTCGGGATCGCACACCGACATCGGATGCCAGGTGTCCCCGTGGTAGCCGCCCCGCCAGGTCAGCATCCGCTGCTTGCCGGGCCGGCCGAGCGAACGCCAGTACTGGAGGCACATCTTCACCGCGACCTCGACCGACACCGAGCCGGAGTCGGCCAGGAAGACGTGTTCCAGGCCGTTCGGCGACATGTCGACAAGGAGCTTCGCGAGCCGGACCGCGGGCTCGTGGGTGAGTCCGCCGAACATCACGTGGCTCATCCGCGAAAGCTGCCGGCTCACCGCCTCGTTGAGCACGGGGTGGTTGTAGCCGTGGATGGCCGACCACCACGACGACATGCCGTCCACCAGCTCGCCGGAGCCGTCCGCGAGCCGCAGCCGGACCCCGCTCGCCGACTCCACGACGAGCGGTTCGGCACGTCCGGGCATCGGGCCGTACGGATGCCACACGTGCCGGCGGTCCAGCTCCAGCAACCCGGGGACGTCCGGCGGGAACCCGTCAGGCATTGGGCGCGAGGTCCGTTCCGGCGCCCCGGCGGCGGACGGCCACCAGATCGGTCCGGGGCTCGCCCGCGACCGGCTGCGCGTCCGCGGGCGCCGAACCGCAGGCCCCGGCCCCCTCGTGGCAGCCGCCGCCCGCCCGGTGCTCCGGCAGGGTCACCTGGTCGGCGCCCTCCACCTCGAACCCGGCGTCGGCGATCATCTCCAGGTCGGCCTTGCCTGCCTGTCCCTCGCTGGTGAGGTAGTCGCCGAGGAAGATCGAGTTGGCCAGGTGCAGCGCCAGCGGCTGCATGGTGCGCAGATGGACCTCCCGGCCGCCCGCGATGCGCACCTCCACGTCCGGGCAGACGAAGCGGACCATGGCCAGGATGCGCAGGCAGCGCTGCGGGGTGAGGTTCCACTCCTTGGCCAGCGGGGTGCCCTCGAACGGGATCAGGAAGTTCACCGGAACGGAGTCGGGGTCCAGCTCGCGCAGCGAGAAGACGACGTCCACCAGGTCCTCGTCGCTCTCGCCCATGCCGGCGATCAGACCGGAGCAGGGCGACAGCCCGGCCGCGTGCGCCTTCTGCACCGTGTCCACCCGATCGGCGTACGTGTGGGTGGTGGTGATGTCCCCGTAGGTGGACTCCGAGGTGTTCAGATTGTGGTTGTACGCGTCCGCGCCCGCCGCGCGCAGCCGTTCGGCCTGGCCGTCGGAGAGCAGCCCGAGGCACGCGCACACCTCGACGCCCTCGTTCTCGTCCTTGATCGCCTTGATGGTCTGCGAGACCCGGTCCACGTCCCGGTCGGTCGGGCCGCGTCCGCTGGCCACCAGGCAGACCCGCTTGGCGCCGCCCGCCAGCCCCGCGGCCGCCGCCTTGGACGCCTCGTCGGGCTTGAGCCAGGTGTACTTGAGGATGCCGGCCTCGGAGCCGAGCCGCTGCGAGCAGTAGGAGCAGTCCTCGGGGCACAGGCCGGACTTGAGGTTGACCAGATAGTTGAGTTTCACGCGCCGGCCGAACCAGTGCCGGCGCACCTTGCCGGCCGCGGCCACCACATCGAGCAGGTCGTCGTCGGAGGTGGCCAGCACGGCGAGCGCTTCCTCGCGGGTCGGCAGTTCGCGCCGAAGCCCCTTGTCCACCAGCGTGTTCAGCAGGTCCATGAGGTCCGATCCTGTCCTACGAGACTGCCCCGGGCCAAGGAGAGTTTGCACAACGAAGACGCTTCACCGTGTGGGTATCGCCACACGGTGAACGGCGGCCCGGGCAGCTAGGGTCTGTCCGCTACCTACAAAACGACCGGAGGACCCATGGCGTTCGGGTGGATCGAGGAGCAGGCACGGGTGCGCCGCGACGCCGGGCTCGTACGGCGCCTGCGCCCGCGCCCGGCCGAGTCACCGCTGCTCGATCTGGCGAGCAACGACTACCTGGGCCTGGCCCGCCACCCCGAGGTCACCGAGGGCGCGGCCCGGGCCGCCCGCACCTGGGGCGGCGGTGCCACCGGCTCCCGGCTGGTCACCGGCACCACCGCGCTCCACGCCGAGCTGGAACGCGAACTGGCCGCCTTCTGCGGCTTCGAGGCGGCCCTGGTCTTCTCCTCCGGCTACGCCGCCAACCTGGCCGCGGTCACCGCGCTCGGCCCGCACGGCTCCCTCGTCGTCTCCGACGCGGGCAACCACGCCTCGCTGATCGACGGCTGCCGGCTCGCCCGGGGCGAGGTCCAGGTCGTCGGGCACGCCGACCCGCGGGCGGTGCGCAAGGCCCTGGCCACGCACGGGGGAGCGGCCATCGTCGTCTCCGACACCGTGTTCTCGGTCGACGGGGACCGGGCGCCGCTGGCCGAGCTGGCCGAGGTGTGCCGGGAGCGCGGTGCGGGACTCGTCGTGGACGACGCCCACGGCCTCGGTGTGCTGGGCGAGGGCGGGCGCGGCTCGGCGCACGCGGCCGCCCTCGCGGGCGCCCCGGACGTGGTGGTCACGGCCACCCTGTCCAAGTCGCTGGGCAGCCAGGGCGGTGTGGTGCTGGGTCCGGCGCGGGTGATCGACCATCTGGTCAACGCGGCCCGGACGTTCATCTTCGACACCGGGCTGGCCCCGGCGGCGGCCGGTGCGGCCCTCGCGGCCCTGCGCCTGCTCGCCCGCGAGCCCGAACGGGCCGCGCGGGCCCGCGCGGTGGCGGCGGAGCTGTACACGAGGCTGACCACCGCGGGTCTGGAGGCGGTGCGTCCGGACGCCGCGGTGGTCTCCGTGCGGGCTCCGTCCCCGGAGCGGGCGGTGCGCTGGGCGGCCGACTGCCGTGCGGCCGGCCTGGCCGTGGGCTGTTTCCGTCCTCCTTCCGTGCCCGACGGCATCTCACGACTGAGGCTGACCGCCCGTGCGGACCTCTCCGGCGCGGAGATCGCACACGCGGCCCGGGTCATCGGCGAAACGCGACCATGAGTCGGCGGAACACGGCCGTGCCTCGCACCCGGCCGGGTCTCAGCGGAGCGCGGCCAGGAAGCCGGCCCAGCTGGGGGCGGAGAAGAGCAGCGCGGGACCGGCGGGGTCCTTCGAGTCGCGCACGGCGAGCAGTCCGGACCAGGGTCCGGAGCGCGGCCGGGCCGTCTCCACGCAGTTGTTGGCTCCGGTGCTGTAACTGCTGCGCAGCCAGCGCACGTCGTACAGGTCGGTACTGGCAGGGACGTTCCGAGGCAATGCTGACAATGGTGCCTCCTTACGCGCCGTCACCTATCCCGGCGATGTAGGCGAGCGAATCGTGGGGGGAAAGAGCGTGTTCCTGAAGGGTCTGGAAGGCCTCCGAGTACGCCCGGAGGTCTTCTTTCCGTTCCAGGTAGAGGCTACTCGTCAATTGGTCTAGAACAACCACATCGAGATCAGAAGTGCTCGGAAATGAGAAAATAACGAAAGGGCCGGTGAGGCCGACATGCGCCCCCGCCCCGAACGGCAGTACCTGGAGGCACACTTGGGGCAGCAGCGCGGCCTCCATCAGCCGCTCCAGCTGCCGCGCCATCACCTCGGGACCGCCCACCTCGCGCCGCAGCACCGCCTCGTCCAGGACCGCGCACAGCTCCAGCGGGGGGTTCGAGCGCAGCACGTCCTGCCGGGCCAGCCGCACCTCCACCAGCGCGTCCAGGCGCTCCTCGTCCAGGTCCTTGACGGCCGCCCGGGTCACCGCGCGGGCGTACTCGGCCGTCTGCAGCAGGCCGGGCACCACCGTGGTCTCCAGCGTGCGCATCGCGCGGGCCTGCGACTCCAGGCTGATGAAGTCCCGGTAGGTGGGCGGCAGCACCCCGCGGTAGGCGTGCCACCAGCGGTCGCGGTCGCCGCCGTTCTCGGAGCCCGCCAGCATCAGCAGCAGCTCGCGCAGCTGGGCGTCCCGCACGGCGTAGGCGTCCAGCAATAAGCGGAGATCGGCCGGTTTCACGCCACTGGAGCCCGTCTCGATGCGGCTCACCTTCGACTGGTGCCACCCGACCAGCCGGGCCGCCTCCCCACTGGTGAGCCCCGCCTCCGTGCGCAGCGTGCGCAGTTCGGCGCCCAATTTGCGGCGGCGCACTGCCGGCCCGTTCTGCATGGGCTCCTCCTTACTCCTTCCGGGCCGCCCGAATACGGTCTCCCGTCGCACAGTTCACCGCATCGAGCGACAGATATATGCATATCTTGGTGGATCGCTCCCCGTGACCGGTCCGGTGATGGCAGTCTGGCGAGGAAGCACCAGTCCGGGACCGTACTCGAACCAACCGCTCCATGTCGGACTTCGGTCCCGTGGGAAAGGGACGACGTCGCCATGGCAGACCATCTGGAAGCATCCGTCATTCTGCCGAGCGAACCCGCCTCGGTCGCCGCCGCCCGCTCGTACGTGGTCGGCACGCTGGCGGAGTGGGGTCTGCCGTCGGACACCGAGGCGGCCGACACCGTGCGGCTCATCGTCTCCGAGCTGGCCACCAACGCCGTACAGCACACCTTCGGGCAGTCCCCCACCTTCACCGTCGACATCGCGCTGGTCCGCGACGAACGGCTGCGCATCGGTGTCACGGACAGTCATCCGCGCTTCCCCAAGCGGCTGCCCGCGGCCGTGCAGCAGGACAACGGCCGCGGCATGGTCATCATCCGCTGGCTCACCGCGGAGTGCGGCGGCAGGCTCCGGGTCCGGCCCACCCGGGAGGGCGGCAAGACGGTCTCCATCGAACTGCCCTGGACCGTCCCCGTCGAGCCGGTGACCACGGCGGTCCGGAAGGAGCCGTGACCGCAGTCGGGAAACGTTCATCCAACGGGAGCGGGGCCCGTCCCGGTCCGCCCGGGGGCTGGAGGCGGTGCCGGAGGGAAACACGGGGAGCGGCCCGGTGGCTGGAGTCGCTCCCCTGCGCGCGGGGGTCAGTTGACCCGGCCGTACCAGACGCTCTTGGACCAGATCTTCTCCAGCCGCACCACCGCGCCGGTCTTCGGCGCATGCCAGATCTTGCCGTGACCGGCGTAGATGCCGACGTGGTAGACGTACCGGCCGGAATGGAAGAACACCAGGTCGCCGGCCCGGCGGCTGCCGGCGGAGATGTGGCGGGTCTTGTTGTACTGCTGGGCGGCGGTCCGCGGCAGCTTCTTGCCGGCCTTCTTGAACGAGTAGAGCGTCAGACCCGAGCAGTCGAACCGCCGCGGTCCCGTGGCGCCCCACTGGTACGGAGCGCCCCTCTTGGACGCCGCGATCTGCAGCGCCTTCGTCGCCATGGTCGCGGCCGAGGCGTCGGAGGACATCCCCGGCACCGCGATCGAGCCGCCCACGGCGGCCAGGGTGAGGGCCGAGGCCGTGCCGGCCCGGGCCATCAGCGACGGGACACGATTGAGCGCAGTCATGCGCAACCCTTCGTCAGCCGCCTGTGAAGGATGACCTGTCGGATTCGGGCTGGCGAAGTAGCCCGGCCGCGTTGCCGCGGCTTCACCCCAAGGGTCGGCCCGGAGCGTTTGCCCGTCCGCTCACACGGACGGCCAGCCGCTACGGCGACCCGCCTTGCCTGGGTCCTCCACTCCTGCCGATCCACTCCTGTCGACCGGTCATCCGGGCGGCGGCAGGACTCGGCGTCCGCCCGGATCGCCCCGCCGCGGTGGCGGGGTCTTGTCGTCAGACAGGGATCTTCACTCACAGCTGTCCGAAAATCCCAATGGAACCGGGGATTTGTGGCGTTACTCACCACTCGCCCGTTCGGGTGTGAGCTGCTCCGTTCGATAGCTCGTCAGTTCCCGTACGTAGCCCCGGACCTGGGAAAAGATGATCGTGCGGCACGACATGGACGTGGCGCGGCGCAACTCGGGAGCGCCGGAAACGCATCCGGATATACACCGGTCGGCGGTACATCGTTCGGGCCGTTTCGCACGAGGGCCCGGCCGGGCGCGCAGACGCGCGGCACCGGCCGGGCCCGACGGTCGTCCGGATCAGTTCGAGGCCTGTGGCGGGAGCGCGACGCGCGCGGCCCGGCGCTCGCCGTCCAGCACCCGCAGGGCTCGTGCCAGCGTGCCGCCGTGCAGCTCCCGCTCGCCCCGCCGGTGCATCAGGTCCAGCGCGTCGCGCAGTTCCTCCGCCTTGCGCACCAGCGCCTGCGCGGCGCGCAGCCCGCGATAGGTGTCCCCGTCGCGCGCCGGGTTGATCCTGCCGAGCTGGTCGACCACGTCCAGATAACGGTCCACCAGCTCGCCCTCCGCGCGCGTCAGCGCGGGCAGCGGCGGCAGCTCCTCGGGCAGCACGGCCGGCTCACCGCTCGCCGGGGAGATCGCGGCGGCTCGGCAGCACCCCGTCCACCAGGCCGTACGACAGCGCGCCCGGCGCGTCCAGCACGAGGTCCCGCTCCAGGTCCTGATGGACCTGCTCCTCGGTGCGGCCGGTGTGGCGGACGAAGATCTCCTCCATCAGGGCGCGCATCCGGGACAGTTCCTCCGCCTGGATGGCCAGATCGCTCGGCTGGCCCTGCGCCGGCTGGGCGAGCGCGGGCTGCGAGAGGACCACGCGGGCGCCCGGCAGGGTGAACCGCTTGCCCGGGGTCCCCGCGGCGAGCAGCACGGCACCGACCGAGGCGGCCTGGCCCAGGCAGTAGGTCTGCACCCCGCAGGTGACGTACTGCATCGTGTCGTAGACCGCCGTCATCGCGTGGAACGAGCCGCCCGGGCAGTTCAGGTAGAGCGTGATGTCCCGCTCCGGGGCCAGGTGTTCGAGGTGCATGAACTGGGTGATCACATCGCTCGCCGCCGCCTCGTCCAGGGGTGTCCCGAGGAAGACGACCCGGCTCTCGAACAGCTTGGAGTACGGATCGAGCCGGCGCTCCCCGAAACCGGTGGTGCGTTCGGTGAACTCGGGCAGGACATAGCGGGCAGACGGTCGGAACATCTGGGCACACCCCTCCTCGCGGCAGAGCCGGGCTCCCGGCTTCTGTACAGAATGTACATTACGTGCGCGTGGGTATCATGGGGGCAGGTTCTAGGGATCCACTAAAAGCCCCAGGTCAGAGCACATCTTGGCTGTCCGTTGAGGACTGACATCTCACAAATTTCTCTACGAACATCCGTTTGGATCGCCGGACGGCAAACGAAGCTCCCTGCGATGTACGTCCGGCCGCCCGAGCGGGCCTGAAGTCTGGCGCATCCTCCGACGAAGCCGCTGCAGCCCGAACGGGAGGACGATCATTGCCGCCGCGGTGCTCACCCTGGAGAGGCAACGCTGAAAACGTTCATTGACCTCACGTACATGATTGTCCGTGCGGGCTCCTGACGATGCGACGGCGCCAGACATGCTGAGAGGCGGCGCGCCAGTCAGGCCTGCACCAGGCCGACTGCATGACCGCCGTCGACGACCCCTCGCCCGTTCGGCGAGGAAGGAGGCGGCCTCCACCGGCGGCCTGGTCGTCTCCACCCGCGCGAGGTTCGGAACTGCCCTCAGGAGGGCAGGGGGACCCGGCGCAGTACGGCTGCCTCGGCGTCGGCGGCCCAGAAGCCGTGGCGGTGCGCGTCGTAGACGAGGTCGGTGAGTTCGCGGGAGCCGGGAACCGGCCAGAGGGCGATCGTGCCGGCCGTGGTGATCCGGCCCACGGAGGTGGAGGTGGTGAACCACAAGGCATCGCCGGGGCCGGACACGAGGCCTCCCGCGTTCAAAGTTGGGCCCTGGCGAACCAGCGCGCTCGGGCTCGTGATCGCCGTGGCCGGATTCGGCGGCTTGGCCTTCGGCCTCCCCTGTGCTCGCTCGCAGTGTGGCGTGCGGTCTCGGCGTCCTGACGTCGGGGATCGTCACGGCCGCGATGCGCGCGGTTCCCGGCTCGCCGGGGTCCGCGTCAGGAGCCGGCCGGGTACCAGAAGGTGCCGTTCTCGCCGGCGTGCGCGAGGGTCAGGCTCATGATGCCGCCGGGCTGCTGGTAGCGGGGGTGCTGCTGGAGGAAGCCGGGGAGCGCCAGCGGCGTGGTCGCGTCGCAGACGCCGTCGGTCCGGATGCAGAAACGCGCGACCGGGATGCCCGCGAAGTCCGCCGGTCCAGGGCCGCGCGAGGTGAAGCCGAAGACGCTCAGCCCTCGGGGCACGACGGCTTCGAGGCCCGTCCTGGGCTGCCGCGGGTCGGCGTAGAGCATGCCATCGACCTGCGCGGCAGGGATGCCTGTCCGTCGCTCGGCGATCGCCTGGAGCACCTCGTCGGCGGCCTGTGCGCCCTGCGAGTAGCCGACGATGGTGTAGCGGGCGTGCGGGTCGGCGCGGTGGATCCGCTCGGCCGTGCTCAACAGATTGCGGTAGCCCTGCCGCTCGCTGTCGTCATAACTCGGCGAACCGAAGCCGGGCGTCTTGCCGTTGCCGGCCTCCCAGGGGCCGGCACTGGCTGGGTAGCAGACGCCGACGACGATGTTGTTCCGGTCGGTGGTCAGGGTCTGGTTGGCGTACTGGTAGCTGTAGGTGCACCGGGGCGCGGGCAACGCGGCTGCGGTGCCGCCCAGTTCGAGGTAGTAATGGTGCTCCGCGGGTGCCTGGCGGT
This sequence comes from Streptomyces misionensis, assembly GCF_007896895.1. Lineage (GTDB taxonomy): Bacteria > Actinomycetota > Actinomycetes > Streptomycetales > Streptomycetaceae > Streptomyces > Streptomyces misionensis_A. The sequence continues at coordinate 208,411 of NZ_VOGW01000087.1, forward strand.
CCACGGTGGCATGTGCCGGGCCGGCGCCGAAGCCGGTCGCCAGCGACAGCGCCGTGCCCGCGCAGACAGCCGCGCGGACCGCGCCTGACCGCCAACCAAGCTGCTGCAAAAGCCAGTTGGCGCTGCGTACCCGGCTCATCCGAAGTCCCCGTTCCCCCGGCACGTTGTGGGACTACGAATACCGCAGCCCCGCGCACATGCTCAAGGGTCAGCGACGACGTGCACGCAAGCGGAGGAAGACCGTCCCGGCGCCGGCGGCCACGAGGAGAAGGCCCGCGGAGAGCAGGAGCATGTTCCTGGCGCTCCAGGGTCCGGACGTGGCGGTGGCCTGGCTGCGCCCGGCGGAGGTGTTCGCGGCCGGGCTCAGCGATGTGGCGCCGCTGTCCGAGGCCGCCGGCGTCGTGCTCTGCCCGCCGGGGCTGGAGGCCGAAGGACTCGCGCCGCCCGTAGCGCCGGTAGCGGTCGCTCCGGACGAGTCGCCCGGTTTCGGAATCGGCCCCGCTGTGCCGGACGGCGCGGTGGAGCCGGAGCCGGAGCCCGTGCCGGAGCCGCCCGTGCCCCCGGGCTTCCCCGGGCCGGTCGGCTGCTCCGGGGCGGCGATCCGGACGGTCGCCACCACGTCGTTCTCCCCGTGGTTCAGCGTGCACGGCGCGCTGAAGCTGCCCGGGGGGCTGACCACGTTGCCGTTCGCGTCCCTCGGGACGATGTGAAGGATCAGCTGGGTGGTGGTGATCTTCGCGATGCCGGGCTTCTTGAAGACGAGCTGAGGCGCGGTGCCCGTTCCCTCGGCGTCGAGCGAACCGGACGCCGGCACGGTGGTCCTGGGGACGGCGAACGGCACATCCCGGTTGATGTCCACCCCCAGCGCGAGCACGGCGACCTTCGCCACCACCGTGCCCTCGATGCTGCTGAAGCCGAACCGGCGCAGCCAGGTGGTGTCGCTCGGGCTCACCGGGGCATCCGCGACGATCGGGAACGCGGGGCTGGGTTTGCCGGCGAGGACGTTGTCCGGCACGGCCGAGTTGAGCCGGAACGTGACGACCCGGTCACCGACATAGGGCAGGGCACAGGTGTACTGCTGGGTGATAGACGCCGGATCCGCGGCCGCCGCTCCGGCCCCGAGGCCGCCGATGGCCGAGCCCGCGGCCGCACAGGCGAGCGTCAGGGGAGCCGTCAGCCACGCGGCCCTGCGGACGGCCCGGCCGCTCCGGTGGCCACGCGTCGTTCCGCTCTCCTCGTCCGGCCTCCCTTTCTTCTCCAGAAATGTCATCTGGTATCTCCCATAAGGCAGTTGGATCCCTTGTATGACAGTTGGACGCCTATAGGTCAAGGTGGACCGGTGGCGTCACGGCCGTGTCACGGCCCCGTTGCGGGTGTCCACCGGAGTGCGCCGCGGGCCCGGGCCAGGAGGTGGAAGTGGTCAGGAGG
>NZ_VOGW01000087.1:210099-218938 GCF_007896895.1 Streptomyces misionensis
CTGGTACACCGCGCCGGCCTGCCGCAGCACGCCCCGCTCGCAGGCGTCGTCCAGAAACGTGATCAGTCGCCAGGGCAACCGCCCGGTGAGGGGCAGCCATATCCGTGCCAGGGCCACCCACTGCCCCCAGGCCGTCAGGCTGAGCCCGTACCCGAGCCCGCCGGCGAAGGCCGCCTCGAGCCCGAACACGAGGCCGGCCCCCACGCCGAGCAGGGGCCCCATGATGAACACGTTGACGGCCGTCGCGCCCGTCCCGAAGACGATCGCCCACATCAGGAGATGGACGAGCACGTTCCTGCGGTTGCTGTCGAGCAGGGCGGCGGGGCTGACGGCGGAGTCGATGGCGTCGGCGACTTCCAGCCACGCCATCAGCCCCAGGACCAACCCGATCGCGAGGCCGAACCCGAGCACGAACACGAACGTGGCCGGGCCAGAGGCGTCTTCGAGCCCGTCCGAGAGCCCGAGCCGGGTGACGATGCCGCGGTCCACCAGGACCAGCGTGCCCGCCGCCAGGGCCCCGAGCACCAGCCCGGCCATGAACCTGGGCAGGAACCTGTTGTGTGCCACCCCTCTCCGGCCGAAGATCTGTATCCGCACGCGGGACGGCGTCACGTCCCCCCGGTACGCGGACACGTAGACGGCCCCGAACCCCAGCCCGGCCACGGCTCCGTGCAACACCGCGACGACGAGCCCGCGTTCGACGGCGAACCCGAGCCCGTTGTCGGTCACCACCAGGTCCACGGGGATGTTCCCGACCCCGGTCGTCACGCCGAAGGCCAGCGCGGCCAGGAAACCGATCACGCATACGCGCGCGAAACGGCTCATGATGGTGCCGAGTTGCCACCATTCGAGGTTGCGGGTGCGGCGTGCGGTCAGGTGTGCGGCGAGGTAGCGGAACCAGTGCTCGGCACGGCCCGGGTCGGGGTTCCACGGCCGGGTGCGGTGCGGTCCGGCCGTGGTGCGGGCATGGGGGCGGTAGGCGGCGGGAAGGAACGCGGCCAGCAGATGCTTCTGGATGTCCTCGGGCCCGGGGAAATTCTCGGTGTTCAGCAGCTCCCGTGGGTGGGGCTCGCCCGAGTGACCGTAGACGGTGCGTGCCATGGTGACCATCAGGGGGGTGCGGAGCGCTTGCGCGAGGTTCTCCGCGCCCCGGGTGCGGGGCTGTTGGCGCAGCTCGTCCAGCACGGGGGCCCAGCCGGAACGGCCGTCCGGGCCCGGCGGACTGGTGCCGGGCAGATAGTCGTCGAGGTCGCTCAGGGTGAGCAGCTCCAGTTCGACGACGGCTGCGGCGGTGAGCACGTCGGTCCGCTCCACGGCACGGGTGTATTCCTCGGTGCGGCTGGTGAGCAGCAACGGCATCGGGCCGAGGAGGTTGAGCTCTTCGAGGGCCCTCGGCTGCAGATCGAGGGCGATCTCGTCGAATCCGTCGAGGACGGGCAGGATCCGGCCCGCCTTGATCAGGGCGTCGGCCAGAGTCCTGCCGTCCGGGGCCGCGCCGCCGAAGCCGTAGTCGCGCACCAGCCGTTCGGCCATCCAGTCGCGCAGATGGATGGCGGTCGGGTCCCAGGAGCCCAGTTCGAAGATCACCGGCACCCGGTCCCCCCGGGCGGGTTCCTTCAGCAGGCCGAGGACGAAGCGCGTGGTCAGGATCGTTTTACCCGCCCCGGCGATGCCCAGCACCACCAGTCGGCCGGAGGGAATGGACCGGTAGACCTTCCCGATTTGGTCCAGCTCGTCCGCCAGCGGCAGCGGCCCGGGGTCAGCGGAGAGGGGGACACGGCGGATGTGGGCCCAGTAGTCGAAGCGGACGTCCGCCGCCTGCCGGAACCGCACCTGGAGGGGTGAGGGGTCGTGCACCTGCCGCCGCTCCTCCTCGTCCTCCCACTGGGTGCGCACCAGGTCGGCGAGTTCCCTGGCCGCTTTGCCCAACTCCCCCTCCGCCGCTGGGCCGTCGGACGCCGGCGTCGGCACGGGAACCTCGTCGAGCTCGCCGGCCCTGCGCGGCAGGCCCATCAACTGCGCCAGTTCCTCGATCTGCGGCCCGGTCAGCAGCCGGTACCAGCGCTCCACCTGGCTGGCCGTGAGCATGCCGGGTCCCTCACGGCCGTAGTGCGCGGTCACGACTCCGATGACGCGCCCGCCGCTCCAGACCGGGGCCCCGGACATGCCCTCCCAGGGCGAGCGGCCGGAGTCGGCGTGCGGTCCCGGAGGGGTCTGGACGCTGAACTCCAGGGTGCCCTCACGGAGGGTGGCCGTGGCGCGGCCGCGTGCGTAGTGGGAGTCCCGGTACGTCGTGGCGGCATGGCTGCCGGGCGAGGAGCCGGCAGCGGGGGAACGGCTGTCGCGCAGCTTGAACCAGGGGAATCCGAGGGCTCCGCAGTCCGCCTCCGCCATCGGCGCGACACGGCCGAACCGCACCGGGGGCACGCAGGCGGCGAGCGGTCCGCCACGGCGCGCGTCCACCGTGATCCTCAGCAGCGCGATGTCCACGTCGGCGTTCGCCCAGACGGATTCGCCCGGCTCCTCCCAGACCTCACCGTCACCGGTGAAGAACCGCGCAAGAATTGACGTTGCGTCATCCACCGCGTGGGCGGCCGTGAGCACCAGGTCCCGGGTCACCCGGTAACCGGACGCCAGCCGGAGCCTGCCGGTGCCGTCCGTGACCACGACCTGGACCACGCGCCGCAGATCGAGCCCGTCGGGCTCCGGCTCGCCACCCATGGGAGAACTCACCGCTCGTTCGGCTCAGCGGCTCCCGAGATGGCGACCGGTCTGCTCGAACCGGCCAGAGTCGGTTGCAGCGTCAGCGAGATGCGCTGCGTCGAGGTCTTGCCCACGCCGGAGTCCGCCCCGGCGTCCACCACCCAGAAACGGACCCTCCCCTGCGCGTGGGCGCTCTGCTCCAGGGCGACCGACAGCTCCAGTTCGATCGGGCCCAACTCAAACCGTAACGCCTCCCCGTCCGCCGCGGCGATCGCCCGGTTCAGCTCCTCCCGAAGATCCTTGATGACGCATGCCAGTTCGATCACACCGCATCCCCTCCGTCGTGCTCCCCGTTCGCCCAGGGAGGTAGATCCTGATACGCATCCGGCCCGGAAAGCAATCGGAGTCACGGCAGTACCGGAATCCCGCTACGGGCACCCCGTCGTGGTCTTCGGTCCGGACTGCGCCGTCCGTGACGTACCCGACGCGTTCGTGGAGACAACGCGCCGGGGCGTCACCGGTGAGGACCCACAGCAGAAGCCGGTCGCTGCCGCGGTCCAGGGCATGCGCGTGCGCGGCGTCGAGGAGGACGCGGCGGACGCCGGATCCGGGGCGGGAGGGGGCGACGCACAGGGCGTAGAGCTCCCCCGCGGTCGTCGTGGCGCCGGGCATGTCCTCATACTCGATCGGGCTGAGGTAGCCGAGCCGTTTCTGGATGCGGCGGGGGTCGTGGAAGCCGTCGATGTACTCGAAGCGTGCGAGGTTCGCTTCGGCCCTGGCGGCGAAGACGCGGCTGCGGATGCATTCGGTCTTGATCGGCTCAGCGACTCGGTTCCGTTGAAGGGGAGCCGGAGTTTGTTGCGATGTCCCTCGATGGTCACGTTTCGTGCGGAGTGACAACTGAGGAATATGAGGTTTGGATTGTTACGGCGCTGATCGATTGAGCGTCATCACGTCACGCCCGAGAGGCCCCACCGGATGTGTTACCGGTGGGGCCTCGCAGGACCACCGGCCCCGAGGATATGGGGGCTGGGCGGAGATCCGACCAGCCTCCCGATGCGTCGACGGGCAGGCACCCGCCCGGCCGGAGTTCTGCGTAGGGCCGGTCGAGCGGGGCGTTCCACTGCACCGGAGACCTGCCAGGATCCAGTGCGACCAGACGGCTCTTCGTCTCACGGATCTCTCACAGACACTGCGTGAGACGGTGTATTTCGAGCCTCTGACCTGGGCTTTTTCGTTCCTCTCGGACTCACATGGAACGCCTGGACGCCCCGTAAACTAGGGGTATGGCCTACGAGATTCCGGTGACCCAAGCCAGGGCTGAGCTCGCCGACCTGATCAACCGGGTGGTGTACGGCGGCGAGCGCGTCGTCGTGACCCGGCACGGCAAGCCGCTGGTCGCGCTGGTCTCGGCCGCCGACCTGGAGCGGCTCGACGCCCTCGAAGCCCTCGACGGCGCGGCGGAGCCGGGCGAGGAACAGGTGACCAGCACGGTGTCCCGCGTCCGCGACGTCCCGTCCGCTCCGCGCGAACGCCAGCGCTTCGGCATCGCGGCCGAATACCGGGGGCCTGGCGCGTCCTGAGCGCCTCCTCCGCTTCCCGTGCCGGTCGGACCGGCGGTCTTGTCGGCGTCAGCCGAGAGGGGCCCGGGGGAACCTGCGTTGCTTCTCGCCCCGCTGTGCGGACTGCCGGGTCTTGACGACGGCCGCGTACTGGTCGACGTACTCCTGTTCGGACAGGGTCAGGATGGCGTACATGATCTCGTCGGTGACGGCCCGCAGTACCGTCTTGTGGCCCTCCATCCCGGCGAAACGGGAGAAGTCGAGGGGCTTGCCGAAGCGGATGGTGACGGGGCGGATCCGCGGGATCAGCCTGCCGGGCGGCTGGGCCTCGAAGGTGCCGATCATCGCGCAGGGCACCACCGGCACCCCCGCCGTCAGCGCCATCACGGCGACCCCGACCTTGCCCTTGTAGAGCCGGCCGTCGTGCGAGCGCGTCCCCTCCGGGTAGATGCCGAGCAGTTCACCCTTGCCCAGCACCCCGAGGCCCTCGCGGACCGCGGCCTGCCCCGCCTCCTTGCTGGAGCGGTCCACCGGGATCTGCCCGGCGCTGCGGAAGAAGAACGCGGTGAGCCGGCCCTTGACCCCCGGCCCGGTGAAGTACTCCGCCTTGGCGAGGAAGGTGATGCGTCTCTTCAGGATCGCCGGCATCAGGAAGTGGTCGGAGAACGAGAGATGGTTCCCGGCGATGATCGCCGGTCCCGCCGCCGGCACGTTCTCCAGGCCCTCGATCCGAGGGCGGAAGACCAGTCTGAGCAGGGGACCCAGCAGCACGTACTTCAGGAGGCAGTAGAACAAGGTGCCGCTCCTCACTCCGGCGGCCCGGCTCGGCCGCGAGGACAGCGTGCTGCCACGGGGCCCGGGCGGCAACCGGACCGGGGAGCTTGGCGCAATCACCACCCCTGCTACGGCCGGCCGTCGGCGCCGTCCGAGTACGGCCGGGCGGCGGGGCGTATGCCCGGCAGAAGCGCCGGGACGCGGAGCCGGTAGGCGTCGTAGGCGGCGCCGAACTCGCCCGCCATCAGGGCGTCCTCGACCCGGACGCGGCGCAGCAGCCAGGGGACCGCGACGATCAGGCAGGCGACCCAGACACCGAAGCCGCAGGCCAGCATCCCGCCGGTGATCAGGCCGAGCATGCCGGTGTAGATGGGGTGGCGGACCAGCCGGTACGGGCCGTCCGTGCGCAGCTCATGGTGGTGCCGGACGGTCGGGACGCTCGCCCACATGGTGCCCAGCACCCAGCGGGCCCAGAGCAGCAGGGCCGTGGAGGCGACGACCAGCAGCGCGCCGGGCAGGGCCAGTTCGGGCCGCCAGAAACGGAGACCGTCCCAGAACCTCCCCGTGAGCCGTATCAGCCAGGAGAAGACGACCACGCCCGCGGTGAACGCCATCCGGCGCCGCAGGGCGGGCCGCGAGGCGCGCAGCATGCCGCGGAAGCCGGCGTGGCCCCGGATGCCGAAGTAGGCGGCACCGAGGAGCCACGCCGCGAGGAAGACCAGGACGCAGACACCGGTGAGGGCAGCGAGTGCCGGACGCAGCGCATTCATGCCCCACAGGCTGCGCCCCGCCCCCCACCGGCCACCAGCACCCACGGGTCGATGGAGAGCCCTCCACCCACGGATGGAGAGCCCCCACCGGACCCCGGACCCAGCCCCTGGGACGGACCCCTGGGGGTCCGCCCCGTCAGCGAAGCGCCCGCTCCAGAGTCCCCAGTGCGGAGACCAGTTCGTCGCCGGTGATCGTCAGGGGCGGTGCCAGACGGATCGTGGAGCCGTGGGTGTCCTTGACCAGGATTCCCTCGTGCATCAGGCGCTCGCTGATCTCCCGCCCGGTGCCGATCGCCGGGTCGATGTCGACGCCCGCCCACAGGCCGCGGGAGCGGAAGCCGAGGACGCCCTTGCCCACCAGTTCGGTCAGCCCGTCCCTGAGGACCACGCCCAGTTCGGCGGCGTGCCGCTGGAAGTCGCCGGTCTCCAGCAGCTCGATCACCGCCGTGCCGACCGCCGCCGCGAGCGGGTTGCCGCCGAAGGTCGAGCCGTGCTCGCCCGGGTGCAGCACCCCCATCACCTCGCGCCGGGCCACCACCGCGGACACCGGCACGATGCCGCCGCCGAGCGCCTTGCCGAGCAGCAGCACGTCCGGCTCCACGGCCTCGTGCTCCACCGCGAGGGTGCGGCCGGTGCGGCCGAGGCCGGACTGGATCTCGTCCGCGATGAACAGGCAGCCCGTGCGCCGGGTCAGCTCGCGCACGCCCGCGAGGTAGCCGTCGTCCGGGACGATCACCCCGGCCTCGCCCTGGATGGGCTCGATCAGCACCGCCGCCGTCGTGTCGTCGACCGCCGCCTCCAGCGCCGCCAGGTCGTTGTACGGCACGATCGTGAAGCCCGGAGTGAACGGGCCGAAGCCCGCGCGGGCCGTCTCGTCGGTGGAGAAGCTGACGATCGTGGTCGTACGGCCGTGGAAGTTGTCCGCCGCGACCACGATCGTCGCCCGGTCCGCGGGCACGCCCTTGACGTCGTAGGCCCACTTGCGGGCCAGCTTGATGCCGCTCTCCACCGCCTCCGCGCCGGTGTTCATCGGCAGCACCATGTCGAGGCCGGTCAGCGCCGCCAGCCGCTCGGCGAACTCCGCGAGCCGGTCGTTGTGGAACGCCCGAGAGGTGAGCGTGAGCAGGTCGAGCTGGCGGTGGGCGGCCTCGATCAGGGCCGGGTGCCGGTGGCCGAAGTTGAGCGCCGAGTACCCGGCGAGCATGTCCAGGTAGCGGCGGCCCTCGACGTCCTCCACCCAACTGCCCTCGGCCCGGGCCACGACCACCGGCAACGGGTGGTAGTTGTGCGCCAGGACCGGTTCCTCCGCACGGATCAGGTCGTCGGACGTACGGGCGCGCGCGGGTGCGGTCATCAGCGGATCTCCTGGGTGCAGCACTTGATGCCGCCGCCGGCCTTGTGGAACTCCGACAGGTCGACGGGGACGGGGACGTAACCATGGCCGGCGAGGCGCTCGCACAGCGCCTCGGCCTGGGGAGCGATGAACACGTGCCGGCCGTCGGACACCGAGTTCAGGCCCCAGGCGAGCGCGTCCTCGCGGGTGGCGAGCACCGCGTCCGGGAACAGACGCCGCAGCACCTCGCGGCTGCCCGGCGAGAACGCCTCGGGGTAGTAGCAGACATTGGCGTCGTCCAGCACGAACAGCGCCGTGTCCAGATGATAGAAGTACGGGTCCACCAGAGTCAGGCCGATCACCGGGTGCCCCAGGAACTCCTGGGCCTCACGATGCGCCTCGCGGGTGGTGCGGAACCCGGTCCCGGCCAGGATGTACCGGCCCGTCCACACCAGATCGCCCTCGCCCTCGGACACCGCCTCGGGGCGGTACACGTCGTAGCCCGCCGCCTTGAACCAGGTGTCGTAGTGCACCGACTCGGGGCGCCGCTGCGGCGCGTGGAACAGGGAGCCGAAGACCCGGCCCTCGACCACGCACGCCGCGTTGGCCGAGAACACCATGTCCGGCAGGCCCGGCACCGGCTCCAGGGAGTCGACGGTGTGGCCGTGGGCGCGGTAGGCGCGGATCAGCTCCTGCCACTGGTCCCGCGCGAGGTCCACGTCGACCGGCCGGTCGGGGTTCATCCAGGGGTTGATCGTGTATTGCACCGCGAAGTGCCTGGGTTCACAGACGAGGAAGCGCCGAGGGCGCGATGCACGGCTTTCGGACACAGAGGGTTTCCTCCGGTTTCCGTCTGTCACTGGTGGATGACACCACGGTAGGAAGGAAGCCGAACGCGCGACAAGCGCAGAAAGCTGCGTGGATGTGCAGCTTTCCTGCGTAGTCCCGGCCCATCACGCAGGGCTATTGCGCATACTTCTGATCATCGACCGGTCGTTCGGCGGGTCGCTCGCGAGGTCATTCCGGGGCCGCCTGGGTGGCCCCCGCCTCCGGGCTGTCCGGGAGGAGGTGGGAGAGCACCATCACGCTGATCGTCTTCCGGATGAACGGCTCGGTGCGGATGCGCTCCAGCACCTCCTCGAAGTGCTCCACGTCCCGCGCCCGCACATGCAGCAGCGCGTCGGCGCCGCCGGTCACCGTCATGGCCGCCGTGATCTCCGGATGATTGCGGACGACCTCCGCGAGGCGCCGGGGCGGGGCCGCGCCCTCGCAGTAGACCTCGACGTACGCCTCCGTGCGCCAGCCGAGCGCCGAGGGCCGCACCGTGGCCGTGAACCCGGTGATCACGCCGGTCTCGCGCAGCCGGTCCACGCGCCGTTTGACCGCCGTCGCGGAGAGCCCGATCGCCGCGCCGATCTCGGCGAAGCTGCTCCTGGCGTTCGCCATCAGGGCGGTGATGATCTTGCGGTCGAGATCGTCGAAGGACGGCGTCCTGCTGTTCATGGGGGCACTGTAATCAGCCGGGGGACGCGCGCCGCGGCTACGACTGGGTGACGGCCATGGCGAGGGTCAGCAGCCCCAGCACCACCCAGCCGAACCAGAGCCAGCCGTCGCCGCCGAGCGCGGCCGTGTAGGCGGTCACGGCGACGAGCGCGCCGGCCGTGAGCGCGCCCATCGCCTTGGTGGAACCGGGCATC
>NZ_VOGW01000087.1:219291-256695 GCF_007896895.1 Streptomyces misionensis
GGCCTCAGCCCTGGCGTGCGCTCAGCGAGGCCAGGTAGGCGTTGTACTCCTCCAGCTCCTTGTCGCCGTCCCGGTCCGCCTGCCGGTCCTTGCGCTTGGCCTGCCGCTGCTCGGAGCCGTACCACTGGAACAGGAGCGCGATCAGCACCAGCACGGAGGGGACCTCGCTGAAGGCCCAGGCGATACCGCCGGCCGAGCTCTGGTCGGACAGGGCGTCGATGCCGAGCGAGGCGGGCGGGTGCAGGAACGTCTTCACCATCGGGGTGGACGCCATCATCAGCGCGATGCCGAAGAACGCGTGGAACGGCATGCCCGCGAACAGCTCCAGCATCCGCATCAGGTGACCCGGCCGGTGCGGGCCCGGGTCCACGCCGATGATCGGCCAGAAGAAGACGACCCCGACCGCGAGGAAGTGCACCATCATCGCGATGTGCCCGGTCCTCGATCCCATCAGGAAGTCGAACAGGGGGGTGAAGTAGAGCACGTACAGGCTCGCGATGAACATCGGGATGGTGAACAGCGGGTGGGTGATGACCCGCATGTACCGGCTGTGCAGCAGCATCAGCAGCAGCTCGCGCGGGCCCGTGCGGCCCCGGCCCGCGGTCGGCAGCGCGCGCAGCGCCAGCGTGACCGGGGCGCCGAGCAGGATCAGGATCGGCGACAGCATGCTGATGACCATGTGCTGCACCATGTGCACGCTGAACATGACCATCCCGTAGTCGTTCAGCTCGGTGCACATCACCAGCATGATCGTCAGCACGCCGCTGACGAACGAGACCGTGCGGGCCGCCGACCACGCGTCGCCGCGCCGGCGCAGCCGTACGACCCCCCACGCGTACAGGGCCAGCCCGAGCAGGCAGGTCACCAGGAAGAAGGGTTCGGCCGACCACTGGAGCCCCCGTCCGAGCGTGAACGGTGGCATGTCCGTCATCATGCCGTGTCCGCTGTGATCCATGTGACCCATGTGATCCATGCGGCGGCTCCTGATTCGTGGGAGTTGTGCGATTCTGTCCGCCCACAAGAGTAGAGCCGCCCCCGGTCATGCCGATGACCGGGGGCGGGTAGTTCACGGCCGGACCAACGGCCGGGCGCACGGCTGTCACGCAGCCGGACCGGCAGTCGGACCGGCAGCCGGACTAAAGGACGCACTCCGCTTCGTCGTACCGCTCCACGGGCACCGTCTTGAGGGTCTCCACCGCCTCCGCCAGCGACACCATCACGATGTCGGTGCCGCGCAGGGCCGTCATCATCCCGAACTCGCCCCGGTGCACCGCCTCCACCGCGTGCCAGCCGAACCGGGTGGCCAGCACCCGGTCGTAGGCGGTCGGCGTGCCGCCGCGCTGCACATGTCCGAGGATGACCGGCCGCGCCTCCTTGCCGAGCCGCTGCTCCAGCTCGACCGACAGCTGCCGGGCGATGCCCGCGAAGCGCTCGTGGCCGTAGACGTCCTTGCCGCCCTCGTCGAAGTCCATGGAGCCGGCGCGGGGTTTGGCGCCCTCGGCGGCGACCACGATGGCGAAGCGCTTGCCGGCCGCGAACCGGTCGCCCACCTTCCGGGTCAACTCGTCGATGTCGAAGGGCCGTTCCGGTACGACGACGGCGTGGGCGCCGGCCGCCATGCCGGAGTGCAGGGCGATCCAGCCGGTGTGCCGGCCCATGACCTCCACGATCAGCACCCGCTGATGGGACTCGGCCGTGGTCTTCAGCCGATCCAGCGCCTCGGTCGCCACGGTCACGGCGGTGTCGAAGCCGAAGGTGACATCGGTGACAGCGATGTCGTTGTCGATGGTCTTGGGCACGCCCACGATGGGCAGCCCGTTGTCCGACAGCAGCCGGGCCGCCTTCAGGGTGCCCTCGCCGCCGATCGGGATGATCGCGTCGAGGCCCAGCTCCGCCACATGCCCCTTGGCCCGCTCGACGCCGTCACGCAGATGCTCCGGGCGAACCCGGGAGGAGCCGAGGATGGTGCCGCCGCGCGCCAGGATGCCGCCCACGGCGTCCAGGTCGAGCTTCACGGAGTCGCACTCCAGCAGGCCCTTCCAGCCGTCCCGGAAACCGATGACCTCGTCGCCGTGGTCGGCGACGGCACGGTGCACGACGGACCGGATGACGGCGTTCAGGCCGGGGCAGTCGCCGCCGGACGTGAGGACACCAATGCGCATAGCCCGTATTACCTTCTCGAACGTGGGCCGGGAGACCGGACCACGTTGTCCGGCGGATTCCCGATCACCCTACCGGCGTGAGGGGGTGGCTCCGTAGCGGGCGTCCGCCTGCTGGACGCGCCCGCCCAGATGAGCGGACGAGCCGTCAGGCGGGCCCGCCACGAGGGTGCCGGAAACCGCTGAGAAGGCCCTGACGCGCGGCGTGCGCGAGCCGCGCGCCGGTGCCTACGCGGGCTGCTGCGCGGCCGCGATGCGCTCCTCGCGCAGCGCGTCGTACCAGCGGTCGTCGATCGGCGGCAGCGCGTTGACGTCGAGCGCCAGCTTCAGCAGCAGATCGGCGATCAGCGGGTTGCGGGCGAGGACCGGCCCGTGCATGTACGTGCCGAAGACGGTGCCGTTGTAGGCGCCCTCCGTGCCGTCCCCGGTGCCGTTGCCCCGGCCGATCTTGGTCCGGGCGAAGGGGCGGGCGGTGGGGCCGAGGTGGGTGACGCCCTGGTGGTTCTCGAAGCCGGTCAGCGGGGGCAGCCCGAGCTGCGGGTCGATGTCCGCGAGCACGTCGCCGACGCACCGCTCGCCCTCGCCGCGCACCGAGACCACGTCGAGCAGCCCGAGGCCCGGCTCGCGCTGGCCGAGGTCGTTGATGAACTCGTGCCCGAGGATCTGGTAGCCGGCGCACACCGAGAAGACGATGGCGCCGTTCTGCACCGCCCGCTGGAGGTGCCCGTCACGGCGCAGCCGCTCGGCCGCGAGCCGCTGCGGACGGTCCTCGCCGCCGCCGATCAGATAGATGTCGCCGGAGGTCGGGATCGGCTGGTCGCTGCGCACGTCCAGCCGGGCCACGTCCAGGCCGCGCTGCCGGGCCCGGCGCTCCACGACCAGGGCGTTGCCCTGGTCGCCGTAGGTGCTCAGCAGGTCCGGGTAGATCCACACCAGCCGCAGTTGGTTGTCGCTCATGAGGTGATCGCCCTTCGAAGATCAGTTGCCGACGCGGCGGCGCAGGTCCTGGAACGCGGTGTAGTTCGCGATGACCTCGATCCGTCCCGGCGGGCACAGCTGGACGGCCTGGTCGAGGTTCTCGCAGACCTGGAAGTGCTGGTTGGCCACTTCCAGCCGGACGGCGAGGTCCAGCTTCCGGTCGCCGAGCACGAAGATCGGGTGGCCGGTCAGCCGGGTGTAGTCGACGTCCCACAGCCAGGAGGTGTCGGTGCCGTCGGCCCCGCGCGCGTTCACGGACAGGATCACCGGGGCGGGCGGCGGGTCGATCAGGGAGAAGGTCTCCAGCCAGCCGGCCGGGTTCTTGGCCAGCAGCAGCCGCAGGTCCCGGTTCTGGAACTGCACGACGTCGTAGCGTCCGGCGACCGCCTGCACCTGGTACATCCGCTCCAGGGCGACCTGCGGCGGCACCCCGAAGACGGCGGCGACGGCGGCGGAGCTGGCCGCGTTGGCCTTGTTGGCGCGGCCCGGCAGCTGGAGGTGGATCGGCCAGGCCGAGCCGTGCGGGTCGAGGACGTGGTCCCCGGACAGCGCCCAGGAGGGCGTGGGCCGGCGGAAGCCGCACTCGCCGCAGAACCAGTCGTCGCCGGGGCGCTGCATCACGCCACCGCAGGACGGGCAGGACCAGGCGTCGTCCTTCCACATCTGCCCGGCCGCGACCCAGATCACGTTCGGGGAGGAGGAGGCGGCCCACACCACCAGCGGGTCGTCGCAGTTGGCGACCACGACCGCCTTGGAGCCGGCCAGGCCCTCGCGCCAGTTCTCGGCGAGCATCCGGGTCTCGGCGGCGCGGTCGAGCTGGTCGCGCGAGAGGTTGAGCAGGGCGATGCACTTGGGGTCGGTGTCCCGGGCCACTCCGGCCAGGTACTTCTCGTCGACCTCTATGACGCCGAACTTGGCGTCCGAGCCGCCCGCGAGCGCCGAGGTGATGCCGGCCGGCATGTTGGCGCCGAGCGCGTTGGACACCACCGGGCCCGCGGCGCGCAGCGCCTCCGCGATCAGCCGGGTGGTGGTGGTCTTGCCGTTGGTGGCGGACACCAGCACGACGTCCAGGTTCTGGGCGAGCCGCGCCAGGAGGTCGGGGTCGAGTCTGAGCGCGACCCGTCCCCCGATCACCGACCCGCTGCCCCGCCCGGCGGCGCGCGATGCCGCAGCGACCGCCTTGCCCGCGGTCACGGCCAGCTTGGCCCGCGGCGTGAGCGGGTCCGAGTTGCCTGCCATCAGTTCTCGATCCTCCTTGCGTACGCGCCGCGCCTGGGGCCATCCGGCAACGTGGTGTGAACCCTCAGCCTATCGAGATCCATTCCCACACCCGAATCCCGGTCGCACCCATGGCGGCGGGCATGAGCTGAACGAACCGTACCCTTGCCGCCATGCGACACGGTTCCATTGCGGGCGCCCACGGGCGCGTCCGGCCCCTCACCCTGCTCGGCGACGGCGGCTTGCGCGAACAATGCCGGGAAGTCACCGACTTCGGCCCCGAGCTCGCGGCGCTCGTGGAGGACCTGTTCGCCACGATGTACGCGGCGCGGGGAGTGGGCCTGGCCGCGAATCAGGCCGGGGTGCCGCTGCGGGTGTTCGTGTACGACTGTCCGGACGACGAGGACGTACGGCATCTCGGTCATGTGGTGAACCCGCGGCTGGTGGCGGTGGACGGGATCGTGCTGCGGGGTCCCGAGGGCTGTCTGTCCCTGCCGGGCCTGGAGGCGGGCACGGAACGGTACGACCACGCGGTGGTCGAGGGATTCACGGCGGCCGGGGAGCCGGTCACCGTCCACGGCACGGGCTTCTTCGCCCGGTGCCTGCAGCACGAGTACGACCACCTGGAAGGCCGGGTCTACGCGGACCGTGTGACGGGGTGGCGGCGGCGCCTTCTGGAGCGGCGCATCCGGCGGGCCTCCTGGAGCCGGTGACTCAGAAGCCGGGTCCGCCCACCCGGTCCCCGGCGGCCGCCAGCCGGCCCCACAGCAGGTCGGCGAGGGAGCGCACCAACTCGGCGCGGGAGCAGGGCCGTTCGCCCAGCCACCAGTCGCCGGCGGCGTGCATCATGCCGACGATCCCGTGCCCCCACACCCGGGCGAGCTGCTGGCTGCCGGGGCCGAGGTCCACCCGCTCCTCGATGACCTGGGCCAGGTCCTCGCCCATCCGCCGCAGCAGCGGGGCGCTGTGCTTGCCCACATCGAAGCCCTGGTCGGTGCCGGTGCTGCCCTCGGCCGGGTGCATCAGGAAGCGGTAGACCTGGGGGCGCGCCTCGATCGCGGCGAGGTAGGTGTCCAGCGTGGACTCCACGCGCTCCCGCCGGTCCGCGGGGGCGTCCAGCGCCGCGCGCAGGGAGGACAGCAGGGCGTCGGTGTGCCGCTTGGCGAGGGCGGCGTACAGGCCGCCCTTGTCGCCGAAGTGCCGGTAGAGGATCGGTTTGGTGATCCCGGCCTCGGCGGCGATGGCGTTCATCGACGCCTGCGGGCCGTCGCGGAGCACCACCCGGTCGGCGGCCTCCAGCAGCTCGCGCCGTCGGCGGTCGGCGGACCGCTGCTGATCGGTCCGCTGCGTGGTGTCCATGTACTCTCCCCACCCGTGCTGAATCGGTGACGCCTGCGCAAACTAACACTGTCCGTGGCCCCGACATCGAACGGGATGCCGAGCCGTCATCGCAGGTTGACTTTTCCTACCCGTCGGTAACAGACTCGGGTTACCGCTAGTAACACCGTACGCCGCTGGAGGGGACATGGCCGAGTTCACCATGGAGCTGAACGACGAACAAAAGGAAGTCCGGGACTGGCTCCATGGCTTCGCCGCCGAGGTGATCCGGCCGGCCGCCGCCGAGTGGGACGAGCGCGAGGAGACCCCCTGGCCGGTCATCCAGGAGGCCGCGAAGGTCGGCATCTACTCCCTCGACTTCTACGCGCAGCAGTACTTCGACCCCACCGGCCTCGGCATCCCGATGGCCATGGAGGAGCTGTTCTGGGGCGACGCGGGCATCGCCCTGTCCATCGTCGGCACCGGTCTGGCCGCGGTCGGCGTCCTCGCCAACGGCACCGAGGAGCAGATCGGCACCTGGATCCCGCAGATGTACGGCGACGCCACCGACGTCAAGGTCGCCGCCTTCTGCTCCTCCGAGCCCGACGCCGGTTCCGACGTGGCCTCCCTGCGCACCCGCGCCGTCTACGACGAGGCCAAGGACGAGTGGGTGCTCAACGGCACGAAGACCTGGGCGACCAACGGCGGCATAGCCAACGTCCACGTCGTGGTGGCCAGCGTCGACCCGGAGCTGGGTTCCAAGGGCCACGCCTCCTTCATCGTCCCGCCGGGCACGCCCGGGCTCACGCAGGGCCAGAAGTTCAAGAAGCACGGCATCCGCGCCTCGCACACCGCCGAGGTCGTCCTCGACGACGTCCGCGTCCCCGGGTCCTGCCTGCTCGGCGGCAAGGAGAAGCTGGACGAGCGGCTGGCCCGCGCCCGGGAGAAGGCGAAGGCCCAGGGCGGCGAGCGGGTGAAGAACGCGGCCATGGCCACGTTCGAGGCTTCGCGGCCGGCGGTCGGGGCGATGGCCGTGGGCACCGCCCGGGCGGCCTACGAGGTCGCCCTCGACTACGCGAGGACGCGGGAGCAGTTCGGGCGGCCGATCATCGACAACCAGGGCGTCGCCTTCCAGCTCGCGGACATGCGCACGCAGATCGACGCCGCGCGGCTGCTGGTGTGGCGGGCTTCGTGGATGGCGGTCAACGGCAAGCCGTTCACCGCGGCCGAGGGATCGATGTCGAAGCTCTTCGCCAGCGAGACGGCGAAGAAGGTGACCGCGCAGGCGATCCAGATCCTCGGCGGGAACGGGTACACCCGCGAGTACCCGGTGGAGCGGATGCACCGGGACGCCGCGATCTACACCATCTTCGAAGGGACCAGCGAGATCCAGCGGCTGGTCATCGCGCGGACGCTGTCCGGCATGTCCATCCGGTAGGGGCGCCGTCGGACCGCGCGACCGGCCGCGATCAACGGATCGCGGCCGGTCGCGCGGTTCCCCGTCGGTGACCGTGGGTCACCTGTGCCGGAGCGGGGTGAGCTGCTCGATGTCGTACTTCACCCGCAGCGCCTCGATCGCCTCCTGGTCGGGCGGCCCGCCGTCGCTCAGGATCTCCAGGAGTTCCTCGAAGTAGCGTTCGTGGTCCGGGGGCGGGCTCGCCTGGAAGAACATCTTGGCGGGGGTGTCCGTCGGGTTGGCGAACGCGTGGGGGCAGCCGGGGGGTACGACGATGACCGTGCCCGGGGTCGCCCGGACCACCCTGTTGCCCGAACTCGACTCCCACCTCTTCCAGTTGTCGGGGGTGCGGATGCGCGGCTCGAAGGCGAGCACGTCCAGCTCACCCTCCAGCACGTAGAACAACTCCTCGCTGCGGGTGTGCACGTGGGCACCGACGTCGAAGCCCGGCGGGACCTCCACCTCGAAGGTGGAGGCCATCCGTGAGTGCACGCCGGTGACCTTGAACGTGACCCGCTGTGCGGGCGTCTCCACCACCCGGCCGTGACCCGGCGGGACGAGCAGCCCGTCGACCGATGCCGATGTCAGCCCTTCGATCGTCGTCATCGCGCCCTCACCACATCACGGGCAGGGCCTCGGGACCGCGGATCAGCGCGCCCTTCCTGAAGGGCACCTCCTCGGGCGGCACGGCGAGCTTGAGACCCGGTATCCGGTCCAGCAGGGCGTCGACGATCAGCTCGGACTCCAGCCGGGCGAGCTGGCCGCCCGGGCAGTAGTGCGGGCCGAAGCCGAACGAGACGTGCGGGTTGGGGCTGCGGGTGACGTCGATCGTCTCCGGGTCGGGGAAGACCTCCGGGTCGCGGTTGGCGGCCAGGTAGGAGACGTAGACCGCGTCGCCCGCCCGGATGCGGACGCCGCCGATCTCGACGTCCTCCAGGGCGATCCGGGACAGGCCGACCGCGTTGCGGTGCGGGATGTACCGCAGCAGCTCGTCGATGGCCCGAGGGCGGACCGCCGGCTCGTAGCGCAGCCGTTCGGCCAGTTCGGGGCGGGTCAGCAGCAGATAGACCATCTGCCCGCTGTTGTTGGTGACCGCCTCGCCGCCGATCTGCAGCAGCACGGCGAGACCGACGGCCTCCTCCAGGGTGACCTCGCCCAGGCCCACGGCGGCGCCCAGCAGCGAGGCGACGTCCTCGTCGGTGCTGTCCACGCGCCGCCCGACGAGGTCGCGGAAGTAGGCGCTCATCTCGCGCTTGGCCCGCTCGCTGACCTCCTTGCCGTGCGCCGAGGACAGGATCAGCTGGGTCCACTCGTGCATGTCGTGCCGGTCGGCGGCCGGGACGCCCATCAGCTCGCAGATCACCGCGATGGGGAACGGGCTGAGGACCGCTGCCGTCAGGTCGGCGGGCGGACCGTCGGCCAGGAGCCGGTCGACCATCCGATCCAGCAGGGCGCGGGCCTTCTCGCGCACCCGCTCCACGCCCTTGGCGGTGAACGCCGCGGTGACCGAACGGCGCAGCCGGGTGTGGTCGGGCGGGTCCAGGAAGCCGACCGCGCCCCGGTCGGGTATGAAGTGCGGGGCGAGCCGGGTGACCGGCTTGTCCATGACCGCCTCGCGGCCGAAGCGGGGGTCGTTGGTCACCATCCGCACATCGTCGTAGCGGGTGACCAGCCACGCCCAGCCCTCACCGTTGGGCAGCTGGATGCGGGTGACCGGGCCCTCGGCCATCAGCTCCCTGAGCACCGGGTCGAAGTCCGTCCCGGTCAGGTCGAGCGCCGGCCAGTACCGGACCGGCGGCACGGCCTCGGTGAGCGTCGCCTCCTCGGTCTCGGTCATCGCCCGCTCCCGTCCCCGTCGGTCCAGCGGCCCACCGTCATCTCGGCGGTGATGCCGGGGCCGAAGCCGGCGAGCAGCCCGCGCGCCCCCTTCTCGGCCCCGCCCTCGTCGAAGAGCCGGCGCAGCGCGTCCAGGACGACGGCGCTGGCGATGTTGCCGTACTCGGTGAGCGTGGACCGGCTGAACCGGAACGCGTGCGGCTCGACCTCCAGGAACTTGCTGAGGTCGTCCAGGATGCGGGGGCCGCCGGCGTGGATGATGTAGAAGTCCAGGTCGGTGGCGTCCCAGCCGTGGTTGCCCGCCAGGTCCTTGAGCGCCGGGGCGAGCGGCTCCATGGTGGTGGGCACCCGCTTGTCCAGCAGGAAGTGGAAACCGGTGGCCCGGACGTCGTAGGCGATCCAGTCCTCGGTCTTGGGGATCAGGTAGGAGCCGTTGCGCTCCAACTGGACGCCCCTGCCGCCGCGTCCGCGCACCACGGCGGCGGCGATGCCGTCGCCGAACAGTCCGTTGGACAGCAGCGAGCCGACGCCCAGGTCGGTGGGCTGGTAGCACAGCGAGCAGAACTCGCAGGCCACGATCAGCGCGTTGGCGTTCGGGTACGCCGTGCAGAAGTCGTGGGCCCGGTTGATCGCCGCGCCGCCGGCCGCGCAGCCCAGCTGGGCGATGGGGAGTTGGCGGGTGGTGCTGTCGAAGTCCATCTCGTTGATCAGCCAGGCCGTGAGCGAGGGCATCATGAAGCCCGTGCACGACACGTAGATGATCACGTCGATGTCGGTGGTGAGGAGTTCGGCGTCGTCCAGCGCCCGCTGGATCACCGCGGGGACCCGGGCCTTCGCCTCCGCCTCGTAGAGCTTGTTGCGGTCCTCGAAACCGGGGTGCTTGAGGGTCTCCTCGATGGGCTGCACGATGTGCCGGGTCTTCACGCCGGTGTTCTCGATGAGCCGTAGTGCCAGCGCCAGTTGAGGGTGGTCGGCGTGGCGCGAGCGCGCCAGCTCCAGCGTCTCCTCCATCGTGATCACGTGCTCCGGGACCGACACCGAGGGTCTGCACAAAGTCGCCATGAACCGTCCCTGCTTTCCGCGTGTCCGGCGGGCCTTCACCCACCGGTCAGAAGGTGGTTCACCTCAGGAGGTGCTCCACCCACCGTCACCCGGGGGGACGAGTATCTCGCGTTGGGTTACTCCGAATCGGGGACGCCGCATCGGTCTCGAAGGAGGACTTCGGACGCCGGAAGAGGGAAAAAACGACGCCGGCCGTTAGCGCGAAAGCCCTGCTGGGGACGGCCGTCGGGGCACTCGCCCCGGACCTCGCGGCCGGTCCCGCCGCGCCGCTCGCCGAACGCGGGGCCGCGCCCTCGTGGACCCTGGCCGCGTCGGCCCTGGAGCAGCGGCGGGCGATCCCCGCGGAGCGGGCGGTCTTGCGGCACCCGGCGGCGCGCGCGGACGCCCGCTCCGCGGCCTTCTTCACCGTGCTCGCGGCAGGGGAGGAGCAGGCCGCCCGGCCCTGCCGTGCTCCGCCACGGCCTGCGGGGTCACGGAGAACGGCGCGCGGCCACGTCCCATGCGCCGGCTGCCGGCCTGTCCGGCGTACGTGGCCTGGCGCGCTCGCGACGTCCCCCCACCGACGCGATCGTGGCGCCGACCGCCGACCGCCGACCGCCGACCGCCGACCGCTCGCTCCGGCGCGGTGGTTGCGCCCGCAACGCACGGGCCGCGCATCCGCCACGGCCTCCCGGGCATCGCCCGTGGCCTCTTCGGCCTCTTCGGCCTCTTCGCCGAGCCGTCACCCGAGTCGGCGCGGCCGGTGACGGCGGCGGTCCGGGCGGCCCTCGACGCGGCGGCCCCCTACGGCGGGCCGCCGCTGCTGTGGGCGATGCACGCCACGTCGATACGGTCCGCCAGCTTCGCCAGCTCGATCGTCAGCGCGGCGACGGTGTCCTCGTCCAGCCCCCGCTCCCCGGCCTCGACCAACCGCAGCCACCGCCCGCCCACGGTCCGCAACAACTTGCTCACATCGGCCGCGGCCACCTGCAAGGTCCCGCGGTCGTCGACGATCAGAGGCAGAGTCACTTCGCGGTTCACAAAAGGGGATGGTAGACCCGCAGCCGTCACGCACTCTGCCAAACCGTGGTGATGTTGCAGAACTCCCGGATTCCGTGCCCGGACAGCTCACGGCCGTACCCCGACCGCTTCACCCCGCCGAAGGGGAACGCCGGATGCGAGGCGGTCATCCCGTTGACGTACACCGCCCCCGCCTCCAGGTCCCGCGCGAACCGCTCGACCTCGCTCTCCTCCCGCGTCCAGACGTTCGAACTCAGTCCGAACGGCGAGTCGTTGGCGATGAGCAGGGCCTCCTCCAGGTCGTCGGCCCGGTACAGCGTGGCCACCGGTCCGAAGGCCTCCTCGCGGTGGATGCGCATCTCCCGGGTGATGCCGGCGAGCACGGTCGGCGGGTAGTACCAGCCCGGCCCGTCCGGCCGCTCGCCGCCGCACAGCACCCGCGCCCCGCTGCGCCTGGCGTCGTCGACCAGCTCCTCCACGTCCTTGCGCCCCTGCTCGCTGGAGAGCGGCCCGACCTCGGTGTCCTCCTCCAGCGGGTCGCCGACCTTGAGCGCCTTCATGCCCGCGACGAACCGCTCGGCGAAGGCGTCGTAGACGTCGGTGTGCACGATGAACCGCTTGGCGGCGATGCAGGACTGCCCGTTGTTCTGCACCCGCGCGGTCACCGCGACCTGTGCCGCGCGGTCGATGTCGGCGGAGGGCAGCACGACGAAGGGGTCGCTGCCGCCCAGCTCCAGCACCGTCTTCTTGATCATCTCCCCGGCGGTGGAGGCGACCGCGCGCCCCGCGGGCTCGCTGCCCGTGAGGGTGGCCGCCTTGACCCGCTCGTCGCGCAGGATGTCGTCCACCGCGGCGGAGCCGATCAGCAATGTCTGGAAGCAGCCCTCGGGGAAGCCCGCCCGGTGGAACAGGTCCTCCAGGTAGAGCGCGGTCTGGGGCACGTTGGAGGCGTGCTTGAGCAGTCCCACGTTGCCCGCCATCAGCGCGGGCGCGGCGAACCGGACCACCTGCCAGAGCGGGAAGTTCCAGGGCATCACCGCGAGCACGGGGCCCAGCGGGCGGTAGCGGACCCGCACCCGGCTCGCCCCGGAGTCCTCGACGTCGGCCGCGGCGGGCTCCTCGTCGGCGAGCAGGGCCTCGGCGTGCTCGGCGTACCAGCGCATGGCCTTGGCGCACTTCGCGGCCTCCGCGCGGGCCTGCTTGACGGGCTTGCCCATCTCCGTCGTCATGACCCTGCCGATTTCCTGCTGGTCCTCGTCCAGCAGGTCGGCGGCCTTGTTCAGCAGCCGGGCGCGCTCGGCGAACGTGGTCGTCCGGTACGTGCGGAACGTGGCCTCGGCGAGCTGGAGCCGGCGTTCCAGCTCCTCCTCGCCCATGGGCTCGTACGTCTTGAGCGTCTCGCCGTTCGCCGGGTTCACCGTCGCGATGGGCATGGCTGACCTCCCCTGGGTGCGGGCTGTGCTTAGACCTTCGCGCGCGGCCCGTCCGAGCGCAACGCCAGGTCCGCTGTTGCAGGCCGAGTGCTCCGCCAGCCGGTCGAGAAACTCCGCCTGCGCCGTGATGATCACCTCACGGGCCCGCTCCAGGCCGAGCCAGGCCACCCGGTCCAGCTCGGGGAACTCCTGGCGCCGGCCCGAGCGCGGGGGCCACTCCATGGTGAAGGTGCCGGGGCAAAAGCCGGACAGGTCCGGGTCGCCCGCCACCGCCCAGGCGGTGACGACCTTGCCGTTCCGCTGCACGACCTCGCCCAGCGGTACGGCCTCCCCGTCCGGCGGCACCAGGCCCAGCTCCTCGCCAAACTCGCGCCGGGCCGCCTCCCAGGCGGGTTCGTCGCCCTCGTACTCGCCCTTGGGCACGGTCCAGGCCCCGGCCTCCTTCTTCGCCCACAGCGGTCCGCCCATGTGACCGAGCAGCACCTCGATCCCGCCGGGCGCGGGCCGGAACACCAGCAGCCCCGCACTGCGCTTCGTCCTGCGCACCGTCACGGTGTCACCTCCGGGTGGGCCGCCAGCAGGCCCTCCACCGTATCGGCCTCCTCCGGCCTCTTGTCCTCGCGGTAGCGCAGCACGCGGGCGAAGCGCAGGGTGACGCCGGCCGGGTAGCGCGGGGAGCGCTGGAGGCCGTCGTAGGCGATCTCGACGACGAGTTCGGGGCGGACCCGGACCGTCCAGCCGTCGTCCTCGACCGCCAGTTCCCGCAGCCGCTCGGTCTGCCAGGCGAGCATCGCGTCCGTCATGCCCTTGAAGGTCTTGCCGAGCATCGCGAAACCGCCGTCGGCGGTGCGCGCGCCCAGATGGAGGTTGGAGAGCTTGCCGGTGCGCCTGCCGTGGCCCCGCTCGGCGGCCAGGACCACCAGGTCGAGGGTGTGCACGGGCTTGACCTTGAGCCAGGCGGCGCCGCGCCGGCCAGCGCTGTACGGCGCGTCCAGCGACTTGATCACCACGCCCTCGTGCCCCCGGGCCAGGGTCTCGGCGAGGAACCGTTCCGCCTCGGGGACGTCCCGCGGCCCCCCGGCCACCGTGCGCCGCACCCGCATCGGCTCGGGCACCAGCCGGGCCAGCTCCGCGTGCCGCTCGGCGAACGGCAGGTCGAGCAGGTCGCGGTCGCCGGCGGCGAGCACGTCGAAGAAGACGGGGGAGACCGGGACCTGCCCGGCGGCCCGCGCCACGTCCGCGCGGGAGCCGACCCGGCCCGCCGTCTCCTGGAAGGAGCGGGGCCGCCCGGTCGCGTCGAAGGAGATCACCTCGCCGTCCAGGATGAACCGCTCGCCCGGCAACGCCAGGGCGGCGGCGGTCACTTCGGGCAGCCGGGAGGTGATGTCCTCCAGCGTGCGGGTGTGCACCCGGACCGAGTCGCCGTCCCGGTGCACCTGCACCCGGATGCCGTCCAGCTTCTCCTCCACCGCGCAGGCGCCCAGCCTGCGCACCGCCTCGGCGACGGAGGAGGCGCTGTGCGCCAGCATCGGCAGCACCGGGCGGCCGACCGTGAGCCGGAACCGGTCGAGCGCGGCGGGCCCCTCGCCCAGCAGGGCCCGCGCGACCGTCTGGAGCGAGCCCGACAGCATCACCGCCCGCCGTACGTCGTGCGGGTCCGCGCCGGTCGCCCGTGCGAGGCCCTCCACCGCGACCGCGTCCAGGGCGCCCTGGCGGACCTCGCCGGTGAGCAGCCCGCGCAGGAAGCGCTGCTCCGTCTCGGTGGCCGCGCCCAGCAGCGCGCCGACCAGCCGGGCGCGCTCCGCCTGGGAGCCGGGCCCGGACACCTTGCCCAGGCCGGTGAGGAGGGCGTCCACCTCGCGGACGGTGAGCGTCGGCTCGGCGGCGGGGGGCACCGGACGGCCCAGCACCTTCCAGCCGACGCCGAGCCGGCCCTGCGGCAGCCGTCCCGCCAGATAGGGGATGACGACCGGCACGTCCTCCGCGTCCGCCTCCCGGAACAGCTCCGCGAGCAGAGCGATCTTCCGCGACCGCGCCGCCGTCGCGGCGACCTCCCCCGACACCTGCGCGAGCCGACTCAGCAACATGCCCTCAGAGTGCACCGTGCGGGCGGCCCCGACACCTGCGCGCGGCACCCGGGGGGCGTTACCCCAGCGCCGCGTCCAGGTCGGCGAACAGCAGCTCCCCGTTGATCGCCACGCCCGCCCGGTACCCCCGGCTCGCCGCGTTGACCACCTGCTCGCTGAAGCCGCTCGCGTTGCCCGCCGCCCACAGTCCGGGCACGCTCGTCAGGCCCCGTTCGTCGATCACCGGGTAGGCGCCGAAGGGCGTCTCGCGCAGTTCGGCGCCCAGCCGGACGAACAGCCGGTTCTCCGGAACGGCACGCGGCGCGGCGTAGAGCACCTCGCGGTCGTGCACCGTGCCGTCCGCCAGGCGTACGCCGGTGAGCCGGTCGCCGGTGACGACGAGCCCCGCGACCTCCCCGGGCACCACCGCGACCCCGGCGGCGGCCAGCCGCCGCAGGTCCTCGTCCGTCAGCTCCGCCTCGGGCACGAGGTGCAGGAAGAGCCGTACGTCCTTCGACCACTGGGTGACCATCAGCGCCTGGTGGACGCTGAGCGCGGACGTCGCCAGCACCCCGGTCGGCAGGTCGCGCGCCTCCCAGCCGTGGCAGTACGGGCAGTGCAGCACGTCCCGGCCGAACCGCTCGGCCAGCCCCGGCAGCGGCGGCAGCTCGTCGCGCAGCCCGGTGGCGACCACCAGCTGCCGGGCCCGCACGGTGCCGCCGTCCGCGAGGACGACGGTGAAGCCGTCCTCGTCGCGGCTCGCGTCCACGACCCGGCCGCGGACCAGCTCCACCCCGTACCGGGCGATCTCCTCCCGGCCCGCGGCCAGGAACTCCGCCGGGGACATGCCGTCCCGGGTCAGATAGCCGTGCATGTGGGCGGACGGCGTGTTGCGCGGCTCGCCCGCGTCCACCACGAGCGTCCGGCGCCGGGCCCGGCCCAGCACCAGCGCGGCGGACAGCCCGGCCGCCCCGCCGCCGACGACGACCACCTCGTAGCGCGCGGCCATGTTCTCGGTCATGTGACCACCTCCGCCGCCGACGGTCGCCCGAAGCCTGCGGGATTGACAAATGTCCTTGCCGAAACTGCAATGGATTCATGGGTACCGAAGACGTTCTGGCGGAGGTGGGTCCCCGGCTGCGGCGGATCCGCAAGGAGCGGGAGGTGACGCTGGCCGCGCTGTCCGAGGCCACCGGCATCTCCGTGAGCACGCTGTCCCGGCTGGAGTCCGGGCTGCGCAGGCCCAGCCTGGAACTGCTGCTGCCGATCGCCCAGGCCCACCAGGTCCCGCTGGACGAACTGGTCGGCGCGCCGCCGGTCGGCGATCCCCGGGTGCGGGCCGAGCCGGTGCAGCGGTACGGCCGCACCTTCTGGCCGCTGACCCGCCAGCCCGGCGGCCTGCAGGCCTTCAAGGTGCTCGAACCCAGGCGGCAGGAGGAGCCGGAGCCGCGCAGCCACGAGGGGTACGAGTGGCTGTACGTGCTCTCCGGGCGGCTGCGCCTGGTGCTCGGCGAGCACGACGTGGTGCTGTCGGCCGGCGAGGCGGCCGAGTTCGACACCCGGGTGCCCCACTGGTTCGGGTCGACGGGGGAGGGGCCGGCGGAGTTCCTGAGCCTGTTCGGGCCGCAGGGGGAGCGGATGCATGTGCGGGCGCGCCCGGCGGCGCCGAGGTGAGCTCTTCCGAGGGGTGTTCCCTCGCGGGCAAGCGACCGCTTAGTATGCGAGCGGAACCCGGTCGGACGATGCGGTCGCGTGGAGGCCCCGTATGCAGGCATGGCAGGTGCACGAGAACGGCGAGCCCGACGAGGTGATGCGTCTCGCGGAGACCGCGCGGCCCACCCCGGGCGACGGGCAGGTGCTGCTGCGGGTGCGGGCGGCGAACGTCAACTTCCCGGACGCGCTGCTGTGCCGGGGCCAGTACCAGGTGCGCCCGCCGCTGCCGTTCACCCCGGGCGTGGAGATCTGCGGCGAGACCGAGGACGGCCGCCGGGTGATCGCCACCCCCGCGCTGCCGTACGGCGGCTTCGCCGAGTACGCCGTCGCGGACGAGGCGGCCGTGCTGCCCGCACCCGAGGCGCTGGACGACGCGGAGGCCGCCGCCCTGCACATCGGCTACCAGACCGGCTGGTTCGGACTGCACCGGCGGGCACGGCTGGAGGCGGGCGAGACCCTGCTGGTGCACGCCGCGGCCGGCGGCGTGGGCAGCGCCGCCGTGCAGCTCGGCAAGGCGGCCGGAGCCACCGTCATCGGCGTGGTCGGCGGCGCCGGGAAGGCCGCCGTCGCCCGGGAGCTCGGCTGCGACGTGGTGGTGGACCGGCGCACCGAGGACGTCGTCGCCGCCGTCAAGGAGGCCACCGGCGGGCGCGGCGCCGATGTGATCTACGACCCCGTCGGCGGCGAGGCCTACGCCCAGTCCGCCAAGCTGGCCGCCTTCGAGGGCCGCATCCTGGTCGTCGGCTTCGCGAGCGGCACCATCCCCACCCCGGCGCTCAACCACGCCCTGGTGAAGAACTACTCGATCGTCGGCCTGCACTGGGGCCTGTACAACACCAAGAACCCGAAGCTGGTCCTGCGCTGCCACGAGGAGCTGACCGCACTGGCCGCGCGCGGCGCGATCAGGCCGCTGGTGAGCGAGCGGGTGCCGCTGGCCGCAGCCGCGGGCGCCGTGCGGAAGGTGGCGGACGGCCGCACCACCGGCCGGATCGCCGTGGTCCTGGAGGGGGCGGCGTGAGCCACACCGACGAACTGATCGGCCGTACCCGGGAGTTCCTCGCCGCGCACCCGCCGGAGCAGACCGACCGGCTGGACTTCCTGCGCGCCCGCTTCGACGCCGGGCTCGCCTGGGTGCACTACCCGAAGGGGCTGGGCGGCCTCGGCGCGCCGCGCTCCCTCCAGGCGGCCGTGGACGCGGAACTGGCGGCGGCGGGCGCCCCGGACAACGACCCCCGGCGGATCGGCATCGGGCTCGGGATGGCCGCGCCGACGATCCTCGAGTACGGCACCGAGGAGCAGAAGCGGCGCTTCCTGCGGCCCTTGTGGACGGGCGAGGAGGTCTGGTGCCAGCTGTTCAGCGAGCCGGGCGCCGGGTCCGACCTCGCCGCGCTCGGCACCCGGGCGGTGCGGGACGGCGACGCGTGGGTGGTCGACGGGCAGAAGGTGTGGACCTCCAGCGCCCATCTGGCGCGCTGGGCCATCCTGATCGCCCGCACCGACCCGGACCTGCCCAAGCACCAGGGCATCACCTACTTCGTCTGCGACATGACCGACCCCGGTGTCGAGGTGCGGCCGCTGCGGCAGATCACCGGGGAGGCCGAGTTCAACGAGGTCTTCCTCACCGGCGTCCGCATCCCCGACACCCGCCGCCTCGGCGAGGTCGGCGAGGGCTGGCGGGTCGCCCAGACCACCCTGATGAACGAGCGCGTCTCCATCGGCGGCATGCGGCTGCCCCGCGAGGGCGGCATGATCGGCCCGGTCGCCCGGACCTGGCGCGAACGGCCCGAGGCGCGCACCCACGACCTGCACCAGCGGCTGCTGAGGCTGTGGGTGGAGGCCGAGGTCGCCCGGTTCACCGGCGAACGGCTGCGCCAGCAACTGGCCGCGGGCCAGCCCGGCCCCGAGGGCTCCGGCATGAAGCTCGCCTTCGCCCGCCTCAACCAGGAGATCAGCGGTCTGGAGGTGGAACTCCGGGGCGAGGAGGGCCTGTTGTACGACGACTGGACCATGCGCCGCCCCGAGCTGGTGGACTTCACCGGCCGCGACGCCGGCTACCGCTATCTGCGGGCCAAGGGCAACAGCATCGAGGGCGGGACCAGCGAGGTCCTGCTGAACATCGTCGCCGAGCGCGTCCTCGGGCTGCCCGCCGAGCCGCGCACCGACAAGGACGTCGCCTGGAAGGACCTGTCCCGATGACCGACCTGCTGTACTCGGAGGAGGAAGAGGCGCTGCGGGCCGCCGTACGGGACCTGCTCACGGACCACTGTGCCGCGGCCGACGTCATCGCCCGCGTCGAGTCCGGCACGCCGCACGACCTCGATCTGTGGAAGTCCCTCGCCGGGAGCATGGGCCTCGCCGGGCTCCTGATCCCCGAGGATCTGGGCGGACAGGGTGCCTCCCACCGCGAGGTCGCCGTCGTGCTGGAGGAGCTGGGGCGGGCCGTCGCTCCGGTGCCGTACCTCGCCAGCGCGGTCGTGGCCACCGAGGCCCTGCTCGCCTGCGGCGACGGGGAGCTGCTCGGGCGGCTGGCCACCGGGCGCACCATCGGCGCGCTGGCGGTCGGACTGCACGTGGCGCCGGGCGCCCCCGTGCGCACCGCCCGGGTCGAAAACGGCGTCCTGCACGGGGAGTTGACCGGTATCGCGGACGCCACCGCCGCGGACGTGCTGCTGGTCCCGGCCGATGACGGCGGGCTGTACGCCGTGGCGGCCGACGCCGTGACCCGCACCCCGGTGGCCTCCCTGGACCTCACCCGGCCGCTCGCCACCGTCACCCTCCACGGCGCGACCGGCCGCCGGGTCGGCGACGCCGCGCCCGCCGTGCGGCGCGCCCTGCGGGCCGCCGCCGGACTCCTCGCCTCCGAACAACTGGGCGTGGCCGACTGGGCGTTGACCGAGACGGTGCGCTACCTCAAGGAGCGCAAGCAGTTCAACCGGCCGGTCGGCGGTTTCCAGGCGCTCAAGCACCGGCTCGCCCAGCTCTGGCTGGAGGTGGTCGGTCTGCGGGCCGCCGCCCGCGCCGCGGCCGACGCGCTGGCCACGGGGGAGGACACCGAGATCACGGTGGCCGTCGCCCAGGCCTACGCCGCCCCCGTCGCCGTCCACGCCACCGAGGAGGCGCTCCAGTTGCACGGCGGGATCGGCATGACCTGGGAGCACCCGGTGCACCTGTATCTCAAGCGGGCCAAGGCCGGTTCCCTCGCCTACGGCACCGCGGGCGCCCACCGCGAGGCCCTGGCCGAACTGGTCGATCTGCGGGCGCCCTGAGGCGTACCGCCGAGACACCACACGTTCGGCGGACACGCCAGCCGCCCGATGGAACCCTCCGCTACGCCACACTTGCGACCGAATGCCCCATTTGGGCGTGGCGGAGGAGGTTCCGATGGCGATTTCCATCTCAGTGGTGCTGTTGCTCCTGATCCTGGCCGTGATCTTCATGCGCAACGGCTCGCTGAAGGTCTCCCATGCCCTGGTCTGCATGATGCTCGGCTTCTATCTGGCGTGCACGAGCATGGCACCCACCATCCACAGCGGGCTCGACGCGACGGCCGACCTGGTCAGCAGCCTGCGGCCCTGAGCCCCGCGGTCGGTCAGCCGGTCCCAAAGACGCCGACCCCGTTGGCCACGGGGCGTTCGGCGCCGCCGCTCGGATGGTTGCGCACGGTCACCGAGGCCGCGCCCGGGTCCCGGGTGACCATCTCGGTGGAGCCGCCGCCGTCCAGGTTGAACGCGTCGGACGCCCCCAACGACCGCAGGGTGGCGGCCTCTTCGGCGACCGTCAGGCCGGGGCGGTAGGCGGCGGCGCCGTCCAGCGCGAGGATCAGGAGCCGCCGGCCGCCGCCGTCGAACCCCACCGCCGTGCGCACCGCCGAGGTGGTGGCGTCCAGCCCGGACAGCGGCTCGCCGTCGCGCAGCACCGGGAAGCCGCCGAGCGCGAAGGCGTAGGCGACCGTGGTGGAGGCCGAGGTCAGGGAGTGCGTGACGGTCACGGCGTCCCCGACGGCGAGCGCGCGCAGTTGCCGGGCGCCCTCCTCGCGGCCCACCAGGACCGTGGTGTCCGCCGGGATCGCGCCGCCGCCCGGGGCGGTGGCGGCGGAGACCACCCGGCCGCCGCGCACGGTCACCTCGTAGGTGTCCGTGGTGCAGCCCGCTGCCCGGTCGGTGTCGGTGCCGCAGACGGCGCGTTCGCGGGAGGCGCCGCCCCACCGGGTGGTGTAGGCGCCGATGGAGTTCTGCGGCAGCGCGTACTGGTTGAGCCCCTTCAGCGGCAGTCGGCCCGCCGGGGTGCGCACCGAGCCGGTCAGGGAGAGCCGGTCCAGGCGGGCCCGGTGGTCGGTGCCCACGCCGAGGACGTCCTCGGTGGTGGCGCCCGGCGGCAGCGCGGGCCCGAACCGCTGGCCGTTCGGCACCGCCGCCTTGAGCACCTCGCCGTCCGCGACGGCCGGGCCGACGCTCGCGCCGGTGGCGTCGACGCCCGGGTGCTGGGTCTCGGTGATGTCGAAGAAGTCCCCGTTGACGCCCGCGAGCGCGCCGACCGCGTTCGCCATCGCGGAGACCGTGGCCCGGGCGGCCACCGCACCGGGGTGCAGCAGGCCGACGCGGACGTGCGGATTGCCGAGGTCGACCGTGAGCAGATGGGCGTGCGCCGTGCCCGCGGCCGCGCGCACGTCGAACTCCCGGTAGGCGACGCCCGGCGCGATGCTCCGGCCCTCCGCGACGGCGCCGGCCGGCGCCGCCCCCGCGAGGGCCGCGCCGGCCAGCACACCGAACGCCGTGACAACCGTGAGAACCGCTCTGCCCGCTGCCGAACGCCTGCGACGTCTGGTCACCGTGCCCCCTGATGTCTCGTCAACCGTCCCTGTGTCCGGGGGCAGTGCACCAGAACGGCGCGGACTACGGGAGGACTAGGCGTCGACTACGCGAGAACGGGTGAGGAAACGCACCCCCTCGGGTGCCTCCAGGGAGAATCCGCTGCCGCGGCCCGGCACGACGTCCACGATGAGCCGGGTGTGGCGCCAGACCTCGTACTGGCTGCGGGACATCCAGAAGGTGACCGGCTCGGCCACGCCCGTCACGTCCAGTTCCGCCAGCAGCACGTCCGAGTCGCCGGTGCGGAACTCGCCGTCCGGGTAGCACATGGGCGCGCTGCCGTCGCAGCAGCCGCCGGACTGATGGAACATCAGGGGCCCATGGACGGCGCGCAGACGGCGCACCAACTCCGCTGCATGCGGGGTGAGTTCGACGCGCGGGACTTCCTCTGCTTCCATGTCACCGTCCTGGGGACCGGGGCGTTTGTCCCGGCCCAGTGTCACGGATGGCCGGGGAGCCGTCCAGAGCGCGGCGGGACTCGGACGCCTGTGCGCAGGGGGCCGCGCATCAGCAGGGCGTAGGCGGCGGCGGAGACCAGGAGCCCTGCGGGCAGGGCCAGGTCCATCTGGCCGAGGGCCGCGGCCACCGGGCCGGTGTAGACCGTGTCGACGCACAGCGCGGAGGCGGCGACACCCGCCGAAAGAGCGAGTGCGCCACGCCAGTTGACGCCGCCGGTGTACCAGAAGCGGCCGGTGGGGGACTCGTCGGCGAGGGCGGGACCGTCGTAGCGGCCCCGGCGCAGCAGGATGTCGACGGCGTACACGGCCGTGCTGGGGCCGAGCAGGACCACGGTCAGCTGGAGCGCCTCGCCGACGGTGTCCAGGAAGTCGGAGACGAGCAGCGCGTACAGGGTGAGCGAGACCGAGACCGTGCCGTCGACCAGGACGCTGAGCGAGCGGCGGATGCGGATGCCGACGGCCTGGAGGGCGAGACCTGCGCTGTAGGCGGTCAGCGCGTTGAGGGTGACGGTGCCGAGGACCAGCGCGAGCAGGAACAGCGGCCGGAACCAGGCGGGCAGCAGCGGTTGCAGCGCGGACTGGGGGTCGTTCATGTCGACGGCGGTGGCCGCGCACGCGCCGAGCCCGCACACCACCACGCCGGGCAGGAAGCCGCCGAGCGCCGTCCAGCCGGCCACCGCCCCGGGCGAGGTGGTGCGCGGCAGATAGCGGGAGAAGTCGGCGCTGGTGGTGTAGGAGAGGGGGCCCGAGGCGATCAGGGCGACGCCGGCCAGGACGGTCGCCCACAGCGCGTCGCCGCTCAGGGGCCGGCGCGGCGCGTAGGAGAAGTCCGTGTGCCGCAGCACGACGACCGCGAGGACGGCGAACACGGCCGTCAGCGCCAGGGTGATCGGCATGTACAGACGCACGATCGTGGAGTGGCCGTAGACGCTGATGGCGAGGGTGACCGCGGCGATGAGCACCACGACGACCGCCTTGACCGCGGAGTTCACGGGCAGGCCCGTCCGGGCCACCAGGGAGAAGGCCGCGGTGGCGGCGGCGGCCAGGTTGAGCGCGAAGTAGCAGACGGAGATCAGCCAGCCGGTCACCGCGTTGTTGACCCGGTTGCCGCGCACCCCGTACAGCGCCCGGGTGATGACCTCGCTGGGCGCGCCCGCGGCCGGCCCCGGGACCGCGAGCAGCCCGGTGAGCAGCCAGAAGAGGTTGCCGACGACGGTCACCGCGAGCGCTTGCCACAGGCTCAGGCCCATCAGCACGAGCGCGCCGCCGACCACCAGGCTCAGGTAGTTGACGTTGGCGGCGGCCCACACCGAGAACAACTCCCGCGGCCTGCCCCGGCGTTCGGAGTCCGGGATGTGGTCGATGCCGTGCGCCTCCACGCCGCCGGGACCCCGGGAGGAGGGGGCGCGCCCCTCGGCGGGCGCGGTCTGCGCGTCGGGACAGGGATCGGGGAGCGTGGACGCCATGGGGCCCTCCGGAAAGCGGCGGGGAAGGGAGGCCGGGCGCTTGTTGGGCACGCGACCAGTTGCTTATTGGTCGCACACTCAATAGCATCCCTGTCATGTCGTCAAGCGTTCAGCGCAAGCGAATTCGCAAGGATCCGGCGGCCCGGCGGGCGGAGATCGTGGCCACGGCCGCCGCCGTCGCCCTGGCCGAGGGCCTGGAGTGCGTCACCCTGCGCCGGATCGGCGAGGAACTGGCCGTGCGCCCGGGACTGATCAGCCACTACTTCCCGTCGGCCGAGGAACTGGTCGCCGAGGCCTTCGGCAACGCGGCGACCGCGGAACTGGACCGCTTGCTGCCGGCCGCGGGGGCCGGGGCCGAGGGACCGGAGCCGGGTACCGCGCCCGCCCGGGTCGCGCCCAGTGGCACCGCACCTCACGGAGCCGGGGCCGCCGACGCCGGGCCGCTCGTTCGGCTGAGGTGGTTCCTGGGCCGGACCGTGGGGGAGGAGTACGACGCCATCAGTCGGCTGTGGATCAACGCCCGGCACCTGAGCCGCTACCGGCCGCTGCTGCGTGAGCGGGTGGCACGGCAGGAGGCCGCCTGGCGCGGGCGCCTCGAAGAGCTGATCCGGGACGGCGTGGCCGCGGGCGAGTTCCGTACCGCCGACCCCCTCGGGGCCGCCGTCCAGATCCTCGTCGTCCTCGACGGCCTCGGCGTCCACGTCAACACCGTCACCCCGGCCCGGCCCGCCGCCGTGCTGCGCATGGCGCACAGCACCGCCGAGCGCGAACTCGGTCTGCCCGCAGACGCGTTGGGCCACCCCGAGTCCACCGAACAGTCCCCCTCCTGAAGGAGCCCCGTGCCCGCCGATCTCGTCCTGCTCTCCGCCCGGCTGCTCGACCCCGGCACCGGCGCCCTCCTGCCGCACACCGCGCTCGCCGCGCGGGACGGCCGCATCGTCCTGCTCGGGGACGACCGGGAGGCCCGTGCCCTCGCCGGACCCCGCAGCACCGTGCTCGACCTGCGCGGCGCCGTGGTCCTGCCGGGCCTGACCGACGGGCACCTGCACCCCGTCTCCGGAGCCGAACGCACCATGGGCGTGGACCTCTCCGCCTGCCGCGACCTCGACGCGGTACGGGCCGTGCTCGCCGACGCCGTGCGCGCGCTGCCGCCGGGCGGCTGGCTGCGCGGCTGGGGCCTGGACCCCAACGCCTTCGGCGGTGCGCCCGTCGGACACGCGGCCCTCGGGCCCGTCCTCGACGGCGTCCCCGCCTTCATCGAGCTCTTCGACGCCCACTCGGCCCTGGCCGGCGCACGCGCCCTGGAACTGGCGGGCATCGACGGGCCGCGCGCCTTCGAGCAGGGCTCGGAGATCGTCTGCGACGCCGACGGACGGCCCACCGGGCTCCTGCTGGAGGACGCCGCCTGCGCACTCGTGGAGGCCGTCGCGCCCCGGCCGACCGAGGCCGAGATCCGCGCCCGGGCCGCCGAGGTGCTGCGCGCGATGGCCGCCTCGGGCCTCACCGGCGGGCACGCCATGGACGCGAACGGCGACACCCTCGCCGTCTACACCGCGCTGGAGGCCGAGGACGCCCTGCCGCTGCGGCTGCGGGTCCACCCCTGGTGCCCGCCGGAGGCCGACGACGACACCGTCGCCGAGCTGATCCGGCTCCAGGGCACCGGCGGGGCGCTGTGGCGGGTGGCCGGTGTGAAGCTGTTCATGGACGGCACCATCGACAACGGCACCGCCTGGCTGGAGGCGCCCGACCGGCACGGGGAGTCCACCCGAGCCTTCTGGCCCGACCCGCGGCGCTACAGCCGGGTGATCGCCGCCCTGCACCGCGCCGGGGTGCCCACCGCCACCCACGCCATCGGGGACGCTGCCGTACGGCATGTGCTCGACTCCGTGGAGAAGGCGCAGACGGAGGGCCCCGGCGCCGTACGGCACCGCGTCGAGCACATCGAGACCGTGCCGGACGACACCGTACGGCGGTTCGCGCCGCTCGGGGTGGCCGCGTCCATGCAGCCCACCCACTGCTGCGAGTTCACCCGCGCTGACCACACCGACAACTGGTCGCGGCGGCTCGGCGAGGAGCGGGCCGGGCACGCCTTCCGCTGCCGTGACCTGTGGGACGCCGGGGCGCGGGTGGTGCTCGGCTCCGACTGGCCCGTGGCGCCGTACCCGCCGCTCGAGGTCATGGCGGGCGCCCGGCACCGCCGTCCCGCCGACCTCTCCCTGCCGCCGCACGGCCCCGACCAGGCCCTCACCCCGCTGCGGGCACTGCGGGCGATGACCGTGAACCCCGCCTGGGTCGCGGGGGAAGAGGGGATCGCCGGGCGGCTCGCCGTCGGCCACCGCGCCGACCTCACGGTGCTCGCCGAGGACCCGCTGGCCGTCGCCGACACCGAACTGGCGCAGGTGCCGGTGGTGGCGACGGTGCTGGCGGGACGGGTGACGTACCGGGGAGCCGCGCTGTGACCGCCCCGGCGGACCGGGACCCCCTCAGGAACTCTGCCGGGCCCGCCGTTCGCGGCGGGCCCGGCGGGCCTCCAGCAGCAGCGGCAGCAGGGACAGCACGACGACCGCCACGACCAGCACCAGCAGATAGTCGTTCACCTGGGGGACCGACGCGCCGAGGGTGAAGCCCGCGAGCACCAGGACCTGCGACCAGAGCACCCCGCCCACGCTCTGCCAGAGGGTGAACGGCCGCAGCGGCACCTCCAGCGCCCCCGCCACCGGGTGCAGCACCGTGCGCAGCAGCGGCACGAACCGGCCGAGCACCAGCGCCTTGCCGTAGCCGTACCGGGCGAGCAGTTCCTCGGCGCGGGACGCCGCGCCCTTCACCCGCCTGCTGGAGGTGCGCGCGAGCAGCGCCCGGCCGCCGTGCCGCCCGATCAGATAGCCGACCTGGCCCCCGGCCACCGCGCCGACCGCCGCGCACAGCAGCACCTGCCACAGCGCCAGGCGCGGCGGCTGCTGGGCGGTGCCCGCGCACAGCACACCGGCCGGGAACAGCAGCGTGTCCCCGGGCAGGAAGAAGCCGACGACCAGCAGGCCGGACTCCGCGAAGATCACCGTCAGCACGCCGAGCGCGCCGAAGGCCGCCAGCACCGAGGCGCTGTCCAGCGGGTTGACGGCGATCACCGGCCGCGCCTCCTGGCCTCCTCGCAGGGCTCCGTCCTCACCAGGATCCCGTGTCCCGGGCGGTGGCGCCCACTCCCGGACACGGCGCCGGGGAAGGAACGGACCGGACATCCCCAGGCCACCTGTCGTACACCCGGCCGTACACCCCGCCGAGGCAGCGTGGCCCCATGACGCACCACCCGATCCGCGCCGTCCGGGCCGTCGACGCCCTCATGGACCTGCCGGCCGGCTGCGCCGGTGCCCGGGACACCCCGGACGGCCCCGGCGACCCGGTGGACCTCCTCGACCACGGCCTC
Organism: Streptomyces misionensis; assembly: GCF_007896895.1. Lineage (GTDB taxonomy): Bacteria > Actinomycetota > Actinomycetes > Streptomycetales > Streptomycetaceae > Streptomyces > Streptomyces misionensis_A. Next base: position 245,742 of record NZ_VOGW01000087.1, read on the forward strand.
CAGGCCGCCGCCCTGCTCGCCGCGAGCCACCCGGACGACGAGGAGGCACGGGCGGCCGGGCTCGTCCACGGCCTCGGCCACCACCTCGTGCCGGGCGGCGAGGCCGGGCACGGCGCGCACGCCGCGGCGGCGGTCGAGGGCCTGCTCGGACCCCGGGTCGCCCGGCCGGTCGCCCTGCACATTCCGGCCGAGCGCCGTCCCGCCGCCCCCGACCCGCACCTCGCGTCGTTCCCGGAGAGCGCCCGCACCCTCGGCCGGCAGGGCGGTCCGATGACCCCCGCCGAGGCCGCCGCCTTCGCGGCCGGGCCCGACTGCGCGGCGGCGGTCGCGCTGGGCCGCGCCGACGACGCGGGCGAGGCGGCCGGTCGGCGGGTGCCGGCGCCGGAGACCTGGCGGCCGGTCCTGGAGCGGGTCGCCGCCGCCCGGGGCCGGGCGGCGACCCGTCCGTGCTGATGTGCTCATGGCGGGACTGTGCGGGGATCCCCCTCTAAGGTGAGTGCTGTGGTGGATTGGTTTCACCCGTTTCGTCAGTCGACGGTGGCGGCCGTCGGGGTCGAAGACGGCGTACCCGCCCCGGAGCGGACCCGCGTGCCGGCGGGTCCGGCCGAGCTGCGCGCGGTGGCGGCCGGGATCGGCACCACCCTGGACGAGGACACCACCTGTGCCGAGCTGACCCGCGCCGCCGCGGCCCGGCTCGGCGGCGCCGCGGCCGTGCTGCGCCGGGGCCGCGAGGCCGGGACGGCCTACGAGGCCGTCAGCGGCGACCGGGACCTGCTGCCCGAGATCCGGCGGGTCGCCGCGGCCCTCCGGCCGGCCGCCGGCCCGGACGAGGACCGATGGGTCGCGCCCGAGCCCGGCGACGACCGTGCCGCGCTCTGTGTGCCGCTGACCGCCGGCGGCCACTGCCACGGCGTGCTGGTCTGCGCCCGCGGGGCCGAGCCGTACCCGCCGCCGGAGACGGAGTTCCTGCGGTTCCTGGCCGAGTGCGCCGCCTCCCACATCCGGCACGCCCGCGAGCACGACGCCCTCAGCGGCGTCATCGGCAAGCTCCAGCGCGCCCTGCTGGCCGAACCGGGCCGCCCGCACCCCAACCTGGACGTCGCCATCCGCTATCTGCCGGTCGGGAACAGCACGCTGGTCGGCGGGGACTGGTGCGAGACCGTGCGCCTGCACTTCGGCCGCACCCTGCTGGTCGTCGGCGACGTCATGGGGCACGGTCTGGAGGCCGCGGTCGACATGACCGCCTACCGGTCCGCCCTGCGCTACATCGCCTCCGCCGATCTGCCCCCGCACCGGGTGCTGCGCCAGCTGGACGACATGGCCGCCGAGGAACCCGACCGCAGGCCCGCCACCTGCCTGCTGGCGCAGGTCGATCCCAACCGCGGCATGGTGACGCTGGCCGGCGCCGGGCATCTGCCGCCGCTCGTGATCGATCCGCAGGGGCGGGCCACCCGGCTGCCGGTGCCGGTCGGCCCGCCCCTGGGCACCGGGTTCGGCGGCTACGAGCCGGCCACCTACCGTCTGGCGCCCGGGCAGACCCTCGTGCTGTTCACCGACGGGCTGGTCGAGCGGCGCGGCGAGGACATCGACCGCTCCCTGGACCGGCTGGCGGGCCTCGGCTTCGGGGCCGCCGCCGGCCCCGAGGAGATCCTCGACACCGTCGTCGGCCGCCTCGACGTCCGCCGCGCCGAGGACGACGTCGCCGTCCTGGCCGCCCGGCTGCGCCCGCGCTCCTCCCCGGTCGGATAGACCGGTCGGGTGGGACCGACCAGGTCGGACCGACCGGGTGGGACGGACCGGACCGGTCGGGTGGACCGGCCGGGGGAGCGGCCGGGGAGGAGCGGGCGGACGCTCAGCTCCGCTGGAAGAACTCCACCTCCGCGAGCGCGACGTGCCGGCCCGCCGTCAGCCCCGTGACCGACCGCAGCACCAGTCGCACGCCCACCACGTCGCTGATCCCGGTCGTGACGGTCTGCGGTCCCGCCTTGTCGCTCAGGGTCACCGACTTGCGGTGCACGGTGCCGTCCGAGGACGTGATCTCCATGTCCATCCGCAGAGCGCGGGCCTCGGTCGCGTACTGCTGCGGCGAGTCCGAGGCGCCGTTGGTGACGAGGAGGTCCACCAGCCGGAACGGCTTGCCGAAGGTGTACGTCACCGACGCACCCGGCCCCGGCGCGGCCCAGTAGCGGTTGCTCAGGCCGTCCGTGGTGTTCGCCGCCGGATGCCCGCTCACCGAGGCGCTCGCCGTGACGCGGACCGGCGTGACCGGCTTCGTACCGCTGAGCTTGTCCCGGGTGTCCTCGACCAGGGCCCGTCCGGCGGGCAGCAGCAGGAAGGCGCCCGCGCACAGCGCCGCGACCACCACTAGGATCACCAGCAGCCGCACCCAGCGCCCGGAGCCCGCGCGCACCCGGCGCCGGAACGGCCACACGGTCCGCCACCACGGCAACGCCTCGGGAGCCGCCTGCGGGTTCAGCGGGGTGGCGCAGCGGCGGCAGAACCGGCGTCCCGGCGGATTCGGCGTCCCGCACGCGGGGCACGGCGGCCCCACCACCTCCTCCCGCGCCGCCACCGGCCGCACGACGGGTCGCGGCGCCACCGCCTTGGCGGGCCGCACCGGGGCGGGCTGCCGCGGGTCGGGCGCGACGGGCTCGGGCGCGCGCGGGGCAACCGGAGCCGGGGGCGCCGGTGGCACCGGTGACGCCGGGGCGGACGACGCGGGTGCCGTGGACGGTGCCGGTTCCGGTGTCGGTGTCGGTGTCGGTTCCGGTGCCGGTGGTGCCGCGGGTGCGGCGGGCGCCGCGGGTGTGCTCGCGGTGCCGGTCGCCGTGGGGGCCGTACCGGGCGTCGGCCGGTCCGAGGCGTCCGGGGCGTCCGGAGCGTCCGGGGCGTCGTCGGTACGGGGCGTGCGGTCGTCCCCCTCGGGGCGGGCCCTGCGGGGCCCCCGGGAGGGCGTCGGGGCGTCGGCGGCCGGACCCGGACCCGGCTCCCGCGCGGGGCGGCCGGCCTCCGCGGACCACCCCAGGTACGCCCCGCAGTTGCCGCAGAAATCGTCGTCGGGGCCGTTGGACGCCCCGCACGCGGGACAGGCGCGCACGGCGTCACCTCCCTTCGTCGGAGGGCGGGCCGGACAGGATCTCCACCCGGCAGGGGACGTGCACGGGACAGTGGGCGCGGACGACCTCGCGGACGCGGTCCGCGTCCACCTGCGGCTCCCGGCCCGGCCACACCCGGACCAGCACCTCGCCGGACGGCGCCGGCGGCAGGGGCGTGCCCGGGGAGCGGGACCACACCGCGCCGCCGTCGCCGGTGACCTCGGCGTGCACCCCGAGCGTCAGCCGCAGCCGCTCCACCAGGCCGCGCCGGGTGCCGCGCCAGCGGTGCAGCTCGACCGCCCGCACCACCGCCTCGCGGCGCAGCTCCGCGGGCCGCCCGGGGTCGTCGTCGGCGCCCACCCAGGACGCCAGCCAGGCCACGAAGTCCGCCGGGGCGAGGCGCGGATCGAGATACGCGGGCAGGTTGTCGAGGGTGGCGAACACGGGGGCGAGGACGGTGTCCAGGCCCGCGGTGAACCGCTGGGCGAAGTCGTCGTCGGCGTACAGCGCGGGCAGCAGCCCGCCGATCGGGTGCCGGCTCGGCAGGCCGGGTACGGCGGCACGGCTCATGGACGGACCTCCGGCTCCACCGGCTGCACGACGACCTGGTGCTGGTAGGAGAAGACCAGCGCGCCCGGACCCACGTCGATGCGGTCCACCGGCGCGCCCCGCCGCCCGGTGATCGGGTCGGCGGCGAACAGCCGGATCTCCTCCACCAGCGCGTTGCCGGTGGCGCGCTGCAGCACGCCGAACACCTCGCCGTACTGCACCGGCCGCCCGAACGGCCACCCGGTGCCCTCCGGACCGCCGCGCAGCGGGTTGAGGTACCCGAACAGCGCGGCGAGCGCCGCGTTCCGGACCCGGTCGGTGTCGCCGGGCGCGGTCGCGAGCCGGGCCACCACGGTGACGCCCTGGTAGACCGGCGGCTCCACCACCAGCCGGGTCCCGATCAGCCGCCGTTCGTCCAGGCTCTCGGTGATCGCGGCCAGCACCTGGTCCGAGGGGATGAGCTGCTCGAAGCGGAGCCGGTCGCCGTCGTCCGCCACCGCGTCCGGCACCACCAGCACCCGTACCGCGCCCGCCCCGTCGTCGGCGGGCAGACAGCGCACCCGGCGCACCGAGGGCGCCGCCTGCCGGGCGATGATCTCGTGGTCCTCGGCGGTGACCGCCCGCTCCTGCATGCGCAGCGCGTCCGGGGCCCGCAGCTTGGCGTTCTCCACCGTCTCGCCGTCCACGCCGCCGCGCGCCGCCTCCCGGTTGACGACCCGCGCGATGTACGGCACCGAGCTGCGCAGCACGGAGATGGCGCCGCGGGCCACATTGCCGGCCGGGCCACCACCGGTGCGGTAGCGGGTCACCCGGATGTGGGCGCCCTTCTCCGGTACCGCGCCGCACGGCCGCAGCGTCCCGTCCGGTTCGCGCAGCGCGGGCGGGAAGAGGAACTCGCCGGTGGTGGCGTCCACCCGGACGTGCCGGTCGCCGGGTCCCGAGCGGCCGAAGTGCTCGACGATCTCCCAGCGCTGCCAGCCGTCGGCGGAGGAGACCTCGACCAGCGGGGGCTCGCCGTCCAGCAGCACGGGCGGGCGGCCCAGCCGGAAACTCTGGCCCGCGACCCCCTCCGAGGTGCCGAGCGGCACATCGGTGACGGTCTCGGCGTGCTCGACCGGGGTGGTCCCGCCGACCGTGAACACCGTCGCCTCCCGCACCGTCGGCGACTCCGAGTAGAACGGCTGGCCCGGCTCCGCCTCGGTGACCCGGCAGCGCAGCCAGCCCGCCCGGGTGCCGCCGATCACGGAGGCCGTGTGCCCGGCCGGCACGTACACGATCACCTCGCCGGGCCGGTTCAGACCGCCCGTGGTGTCCGGGCCGGTCTCGCACTCCTGCCAGCGGCCCCCGTCCCACGCCTCCCACGCCAGCGGCGGCTGGCGCGGGTCCACGCCGACGCCCTCCACCCGGCTGTCCAGGCGCACCGCCACGATGCACCGGGGCACCGCGGCGGGCAGCCCGAACAGCAGCGCGTCGCCCGGCTGCGGGGCCGCCTGGAAGCACCGCACGTCCCGCCCCTCGGCCAGCTCACCGGTCCGGTCGGTCTGCTCACCGGACCGGGGCGCGGTCACCAGCCGCAGCAACTCGCTGGGCACGATGCGCAGTTCCCCGGTGGTGGCGAACACCACCGGCTCCTCGGCGTCGCCGTCCGCGGTGGTCACCTCGGTGCCCGCGGGCAGCGTCACCGTCTCGGGCTGCGGCGCCGACAGCCAGAAGTCGACCTCGGCGCCGGCCGCCGCGGGCGGGAACAGCCGGATGCCCAACAGGTCCAGGAACGCGGTGTAGTTCTTGTCCGGCACCCGGTTCAGCCGGTACAGCAGCTGGTCCACGAGATAGGCGAACGTCTCGATCAGGGTGACGCCCGGGTCCGACACGTTGTGGTCGGTCCACTCGGGCGCGCGCTGCTGGACGTAGCGCTTCGCCTCGTCGACGAGCTGCTGGAAGCGCCGGTCGTCCAGGTTGGGGGAGGGCAGGGCCATCAGTTCGCGACCGCTTCCTCGGCCCCCTCCTCGGAGGGGATCGTGTAGAAGGGAAACACCAGGTTGCGCCGGTCGTTGGTGGAGCGGACGGTGTAGCGCACGTCGATGTAGAGGGTGCCGGCGTCGACCTCGTCGAAGGCGACGACCACCTCGTCCACCGCGATCCGCGGCTCCCAGCGCTCCAGCGCCTCGCGCACCTGCTGGGCGATCCGGCCCGCCGTGGCGCCGTCGCCGGGCGCGAAGACGTAGTCGTGGATGCCGCAGCCGAACTCCGGCCGCATCGGCCGTTCACCGGGGGCGGTGCCCAGGACCAGCCGGATGGCCTCCTCGATCTCCCGTTCCCGCTCCACCAGCGCGATCCCGCCGGTCGGCCCGACCCGCAGCGGGAACGCCCAGCCCCGCCCGATGAACCGCTCGCTCATCACACCCCTCCGATCTGCACGTTCAGGGCGCCGAGCAGCACCTTCGCGCCGCACGCGGCGGTGTCGCCCGCCCGCGCGGCCGGCAGCCCGCCGATCAGGACCGTGCCCGAGGTCAGCGAGGCCGGACCGGGCAGCAGCACATTGGCCGGGCCGAGAGCCGCGTGCGGGGGCACCGGACAGGTGTGCAGGCTGCCCACGACGGCGGCGGGACGGCCGCCGATCAGCACCCGCGCCACCGTCGCGGCGGCGCCGGGCGGCGGGGTGGCGATCACACCGCCGTGACTGGTGGAATCGCCGGTACGGGCTGCGCCGGACATGACGGGCTCCTCCTCGAAGTACGTGCGCACGGAGCGCGGTCGGTCAGTTGATGCGGACGAGGTCGGCCTTCAGCACCCCCAGCAGGCCGCCGTCCAGCGTGAGGTCGGTCTGCCCGTTGACGGTCGCCGAACGGCCGTGCACCTTCACCGAGTCGGTGCCGTCGATGTCCACGTCGGCGCCCTTCACGGTGACCTTGCCGGTGCCCGCGTCGAGCGTGATGCCGCGCTCGTCCAGCCGCACCGAGGACAGCGCGCGCCGGCCGCCGGCCGCGAACACGGTCAACTCGATCCGGTCGTTGCGGTCGTCGAGCAGCACCTCCATGCGGTCGTCCGCCGTCCGCAGCCGCACCCCGGACGGGCCCGGCGCCCGCGCGTCCAGCAGCTCCACCCGGTGCCCCGAACGGGACACCACCGAACGGCGGTTGACCGTGCCGCTGGTCCGGTCGATCAGCGGCACGTCGTGCGGGGACGGGCTGTCCACGCCGTTGTAGAGGCCGCCGATGACGTACGGACTGTCCAGCAGCCCCTGTTCGAAGCCGACCAGCACCTCGTCGTTGACCTCGGGGCTGACCACGCCCCCGCCGCCCTTGCCGCCCCACTGCACCGTGCGCACCCAGTCGGTCACATACGTGTCGTCCAGCCAGGGGAACTTGAGCCGCACCGCGCCGTTCTGCGCGCCGCCCGGCTCCCGTACGTCCGTCACCACACCGATCGCCAGACCCGGGATGCGCGGCCCGCGGCCGGGCGCGTTGGCGCCGGTCACCAGGCCCGCCAGGGACCGGTCCGGGCTGGCGCTGACCCACACCGTGGTCCGGTAGCCCTCGCCCGGGTCCAGGCTGTGCTGGACGGCCGTCGCCGTGTACCGCCCCGAGAACGCGGGCCCGACGTTGCCGAGCGCCACCGGCAGCCCCGCCCGCAGCCGCGGACTGCCCTCCGCCACGACCTCCAGCTCGGCGAACCCGTCGGCCACCTGCGCGGAGATCGCCGCCGCGGCCGCCGTCGTCTCGGCCTGCGTACGGTACGGGGTGTCCGTCACCGTCAGCTTCGCCGACGCCCCGAACGCGGACGCGAGCGCGGGAGAGAGACCGGGCAGCACCGTCTTGCTGGTCACCGACGGCCGGCGGGCCACCAGCGGGGTCCTGGTGGTGACGTCCCAGCCGCGCACCTCCACCGAGGACGCGCCGTCGGCGCCCGACAGCGAGGCCCGCAGCGCCAGCAGATTGCGCCCGTACTCCAGCACCAGCGGATTCTGCGTGGCCGGGGTCGACGGCGCGGGTGCCCCCGACGCCGGCTCGGGCCGGGTGAACTGGAGCAGCCCCTTGTCGTCCACCCGCACCTGCGCGCCGCTCTCGCCCGCCAGGTACTGCAAGAAGTCCCAGTCGGAGACGTTGGCCTGCGACAGCTGCTTGTAGGTGACCGGCGCGGCCTCCACCTTCCCGCAGGCGAGCCCCGCGCCCGCGGCCACCTTGCGCACGATGGCCTCGGCCGTCATGTTCCGGTACGCCACCACCTTCCGGCCCCGCTGGAGCCGGTGCGCCTTGGAGTAGCCGCGCACCACCGTGAACGACCCGGTGCCGTCCCGGTCGATCTCCACCGCGGTGACCTCGCCGTCGAACAGCGCCTCGCGCGACTGCCCGGAGACCGTCATCACCGACACCCGCAGCGGTGTGCCGAGGGTGATGCCGCTCGCCCGCAGGAACTCGTTGTCGGGGTCGCGGTAGGTGAGCACCGCGCTGTCCGGCAGCCCCACGTTCTCGTCCACCACGCAGCTGACCAGCTGCGCCGCCCAGACCTGCGGCAGCTCGCCGGGCGCCTCCACGATCGGGTCCGCCGCGAAGGACCGGCCGCCCCGCGTCTCCGGTGTGCTCACCGCTCCTCCTCACCGCCCGCGTCCCCGAGCGCCGGCACCACCAGTTCGGTGCCGGGCGGCAGGTCCATCGGGTCGTCGATCCCGTTCGCCTCCGCGATGACCCGCCAGACCGTCGGGTTGCCGTACTCCCGCCAGGCCAGCAGCGCCAGGCTGTCCCCGGCCACCACCGTGTGCGTGCTGCGGGCCGTACGCGATCCCGAGGTGGGGTTCTGACCGGCCGGATCGACGCTCGCCTCCTCCACCGACAGCGCGCAGGTCGCCCGCAGCGGCTTGCCGTCGACGTCGAACAGCGTGTACGTCACCGACAGGCTGGACAGCACCCCGTCGAAGGACGTCGTGCGCGCGCTGCCCCACTCGAACCGCACCCAGGGGCTGGCCGGTTTCTTGCGGGCGAGACTCGCCGGCGTCGGCACACAGCCCTTCATCAGCTTCTCCACCGCCTGCTCGACCGAGTTGTCGTGCGTGGAGGTCGCGTCGAGGAACACCTCCAGGCTCAGTTCGCGCGGTCCGCTGCCCACGAACTCCGGCAGCGCCGACTGCCCGGCCATCCGCGAGGGCGTGCGCCGCCACGAGGTGGTCTTGCGCAGCTGCAAGGTGGACGGGTTGAACTGGAGGTTCAACCGCGCGATGGTCCCGCCGGGCTTCGCGCCGACCACCGCAGGGGGTTCCCGCAGGGTCAGCTGGGCCCTGGCACGGCTGGTGCGGGTGGCAGGGGACATACCGGGAACTCCTTTCGAACGGACCGGGGTGGGCGGGGTGCGCGGGGCGGGATCAGGAGGGCCGCAGCCCCTGGTGGGCGATCTCCAGCGTCTCCACCGCCGCCTGCGAGGACGCCGGGTCGAACGACGGGCCCTCCCAGCGCACCGGCACGATGCCGAGCACCTGCCAGCTGATGATCGGGGACCGATTCGGCTTCAGCGCCACGATCTCCCCGTCCTTGGGCTCCACCCGGCGCAGCGTCTGGTCGAGCCAGCGGCCGATCTTCACCGTGTCCGCGGTGACCGGCCGGGTGAGCGTGATGTTCGTCCAGGTGACCCGGCCCGGCAGCTGCCAGGTGAAGCCGTTGTTGCCGCCCTCGGCGTAGCTCTCCAGCTCCACCTGCGCGCCCATCCCGGAGCACGTGTGAAAGGCCCCCAGATCGTTGCCGCCGATCGAGAGCCGGAAGAACACGCTCGTCGCGAAGATGTTGTCCGTCATCCGTGGGCCGTCCGTTCCATGTCCTCAGCGCGTCCTTCGGTGTTCCTCTAGCGGCGTCCGTCGTAGGGCCGCCCGGCGCGTTCCCGGCCGCGCCGCAGATCGGCACGGAGCAGCCGGGACAGCGGGTCCAGCAGGCGGCGCGCCAGGTCCTCCAGGTCCACCCCGGGCGCCTCCTGCGGTGCCGCTTGCTCCCGGGTGCCCGGGGCGGTGGTGGCGGCCGCCGGGACGGGGGGCGGCGCGGAGGCCGACCGCGGCCGGCCGGGCGCGGCTGCCGTCGCGTCCCGCTGCACGACCCGCACGTCGACGGCGCCCGGGAGCACGGGAGTCGGCTCCGCCGGCCGGGTCGCGCGGACCACCGGGACGGGCAGGCCGGGCGCGTCCGGCGGGGCCAAAGCGCCCTGGAGCGGGGGCGCCTGCGCCTCGGCCAGGGGCAGGACGGGTGCGCGCGTCCCCGGGGCGGCTCCGGTCGCCCCCCGCTGGACGGGCGTGTCCGGGCGCACGACGGGGACGGCCGGCCGGGCCGCCCCGGCTGCCCCGGCCGGGCGGCGGGCCCCGGACGGGTGCCGTGCCCGTACAGCGCGCCGGCCGGTGCGCCGGACAGGATGCCCTCCTGGATGCGGTGCAGGCGCCGGCCCCCGTCCAGGCCGATGTCCCGGATGACCCGCTGCCGGGTCCGTTGCAGCAGCCGGGTCGCCTCGGCCGTGCGCCCGCCGCCGTACAGGGCGACGGCCAGCAGCCCCACCAGTGCCTCGTCCACCGGGTGTTCGTCCACCAGCGGCAGGAGGACGGGCGCGGCCTCCGCGAACTTCCCCGCGTTCATGAGGAGTTCCGCGCGGGTCATGGCGGCGCCGAGGTGCGTCTCGCCCACCGTCGCGCGCAGGTGGTCGGGCCAGGAGCCGGAGATCCCGGCGAGCGGTTCGCCGTACCAGTGGGCGTCCGCCCGCTCCAGCAGCCGCAGGGCCGCGTCGTCGTCGCTCCCCTTGAGCGCGCGCGCCTGTTCCACGCAACTGGTGTAGGCGCGCAGATCCACGCGGTCCGGATCGACGTGCAGCACGTAGGAGTTGGTCCGGCTGGTGATGGTCGGCGCGTCGGGGTCGGCCGCCCGCAGGGCGCGGCGCAGCCGGGAGACATGGGTGTGCAGCGTCTCGCGGGCCGTGGCCGGCGGGTGGTCGTCCCAGATGCGGCGGACCAGGCTGTCCACGCTCACGGGCCGCCCCGCGTCCCAGGCGAGCGAGGCCAGGGCCAGCCGTGTCTTCGTGGGCCCCAGCGGCCCGTGCCGCCCGTCGACGCGCACCTCGACCGAACCTGAGAGCCGTATCTCCAACTCCACCAGCGTCCTCCCGCCGGTAGGGCCTGTACTGGCCGGGCATTCGAGGGTGTCATGAACCTGTTTGCATGGCCATGCGTGTGCCGTGCGATCCCGAATTTGACCGATAAACAAGATTTTCCTCACCGGCCCGCCGTCCCGGGCCGGGCATCCGGGGAAGGGCGTCCGACGTGCGCACTCCCGCCCCGCGCGGGGGGCGGG
>NZ_VOGW01000088.1:0-1266 GCF_007896895.1 Streptomyces misionensis
GTGGGGCGGGTGGCCGTGGGGTCGGGTTCGGTTCCGGCCGGACCGGAGGCATCCGCCCGGGGTTCCGCTCCTGGCAGCAATGGCCGGTGGTTCGGCCCGGTTTCGGCCGGGCCGGAGCCGTCCGTCCGGCGCTGGACGACCGGCGGTCGGGCGCCGGCCGGCGAGAGGCCGGTGGCGTCTGTCCGGTGCCGCACGACGGGCGGCGTCGGCCCGGCGGCCCGCCCGCTGTCCTGAGCGGCGGGGCGCGCCCCGGAGCCGGCCTCCCCGGCGGTCGTGCCGGAAGCGTCCGTACGGCGCTGTACGACCGGGGGGACCGCGCGACCGCCGTCGGCGGCGAAACGCCCTGCCGGACGCTGCACGACCGGTGGGACGCCGCCCCCGGCGGAACTTTGCGCCGGACGCGGCACGACCGTCGGCAGCGGTCCGGTGGCCGGCCGAGCGCCCGTCGCGGCGGACCCGGAAGCCTCCGCCTGGCGCCGCACCACCGGGAGCGACGGATCCTCCCCCGACCGGGCGCCGGGCGCGGCGGAGGCCGACGGGACGGCGGTGGGCGGGAGTTGCTCCAGCGGAGCGCCGAGCGCCGAGCCCAGCGGGGCCCGGCCTCCGGGGCGCGCGGGAGCGGAGGCGCGCTGTACGGCGGGCTCCGCCCGCGCGGGCGTCCCACCGGACACCGGTTCCGGCCGCAGCGCGGTGACCCGGCGTACCGGTCGGCTCGTTCGCCGGGCGACGGTCAACGAGGGCCCGGCCGGCCGGGGACGCACGACCGGCGGCGCGGCCTCCGGCGTCGTACGGGGCGCGGCCTCGGCCCGTTGCGGCCCGGCAGCTTCGGTGCCGGACGCGGACATGGCGTTCGAGGCGCGCGGTGGTACCACGGCGACACGCCGCACCACCGGCAGCTCCGGCACGGGCACCGGGCCCGCGCCGTCGGCCACGGCCCGCTGGACGGGAGCCTGCGCGGCATCCCGGGCCGTGGCCGGTGATCCGGGGGTGTGACCCCGTACCGGCCGGGACGTTCGGGGGCCGGGCGCCCGTGCCGCCGACGGCTCCCGGCCCTCGGGGCCGGCGCCCTCGTGGACCCCGTCGGCGTCCCTCCGCAGCGCCCGCAGCAGCAGGGGTCCGCCCTCGGCGGGCGCCGAACGCCGCACGGCGGGCCGGGTCACGCCATGGACGAGACCGGCCGGCGCCGAGGGCAGCAGACCGTGGCCGAGGCCCGTGTCGAAGGCCGGGTTCTGCCAGGAGGCGAGACCCGAACGGAAGGCGAGACCG
>NZ_VOGW01000088.1:1729-14972 GCF_007896895.1 Streptomyces misionensis
GGGGAGGGGCGGGACCGCGGAGTCCCGCGGCCGGAGGTCCCGCTCCAGGGACTTCAGCGACACCTGCGTGCGCACCGAGTGCCGTATCAGCGAGAGGACTTCGTCGGCGCGTGTGTCCGTCGGCGGGGTCAGCCAGAAGCGGATCGGCCGGCGCTCGGCGGCCGACCACTGGGTCAGCAGGCGGTACACCGGCTGCGGAGCGGTGTGCCCCGGCTCGGGCGGTACGGGCAGCCGTACCGGTCCGGAGTGGACCACGAGGTGGCGCACCGGACCGTCCGCCCGGCCGGCCGAGATCGCCTGCGGCTGCCGGGCGCGCTCGCCCCGCCCGGCGTACTCGCCGACGGGCAGCGGCCGGGGCTGTTCGGTGCCGCGCGCCGAGGCGGGCGCGGCGGGGAGCACGGCCTGGCTCGGGTGCAGCTCGACCACGAAGTCCAGGCCCCGTGCGGCGAGTCCGGCCACCAGCGGCCCCGCCTCCGGGGCACAGCGCAGATCGGCGACAACCGGCGCGGGCGGTGTGAGGCCGGTCCCGGTGAGCGCGTCGACCATGCCGAGTACATGCCCACTCACCGGCTCGGCCGCCGCGGACAGCGGCAGCCGGGCCCGGGAGCGCAGCCGTTCGTCGCCGCACCAGCGGTCGTCCAGCAGCAGCCGCCAGTCGACCGGCACGCTCGTCTCGCCCGAGGACAGGAACAGCCCGATGCCCAGCTGACAGTTGACGGTCCGGCCGGCCTCCGGGACGAACCGGCGGTGGACGCCCACCGAGTGCTCGCCGCGCTTGGGGATGACCGCGATGCCGGTCGCCCAGGCCGCCACCGGCATCCGGGCCACCACCTGGGCGGCGATCGCGCGCCGCGCCGGATCCCACGGCCAAGGACTGGAGTTGATGAACTGCCGGAGCGACCGGGCCGCCGTCGCCGACCGGGGAACGGTCAGCGCGAGGTTGCGGAACGACTTCCTGCCCCGGGTGGTGAGCAGGCCGGCGAGGTAGACCTCGGCCCAGCGACGCTGGTCGGCCCGGGGCAGATGAGCGAAGACCTGCTCGGTGAAGTCCGCGACCGTGAGCGGGCGGCCCGGCCCGTGCGGCGCACCCGGGAGCCGAGCCGTCCACACGGACGACGGTGGCACTGACACGGTGTGGTGCAGGAGGTCGTCAAGCACGTCCCCTCCAGGTCGGCTTGCTGGACGCAGGTTGCTCCGTGGTCCGCCATCGCAGGAGCGAAGGCCCAAAAATAATACCCTCGCGAACGAATAAAAGTTGGGTCGGCAGCTCCGCGAGATTCCGCCATCTCCCGAGCCGGGCACGGAAAGGCCCGTCCGACCGGGACGGCGACAAGGGCGGCCCGCGGGCTCACGCGCGACTGCGCCGGGTCCCCCGCGCGAAACCGGCTCAGGGCGGGGCGCCTGCCGTGGCGCCCGACAGAGGGAACCCGTCCCCGGGGAGGTGTGCCGCGTACGTCACCACGCATGCGTGGTTCGACCGCGCCCGCCCACTCGACCTGGCAGCCTTCAAGACCGACCCGCACCGCGCCGAGGAGGCCGGGGAACACCCGCCGGACGCCTGAAAAGCCCGGTCACCCCGCTCGCGGCCCACCACGGGGGGCCGCTCACCGGAGCACGGCAGCGGCCGCTGCACCTGTATGCCTCGAACCGACCCGCCCGGCCGCCGACGCCGGCCTGCAGCCGGACCCCCGGCCGCTTCCGCACCGCCGCACTCTCCCGCACGGCACCTCGACGCCCCGGGACGCGCTCGCGAACGAGGAGCATTGCAGCGTCCCGGTGATCTCCGTGGTGGACGAGCGCCTGGATGGCTTCCAGGGCATCCACGAACCGGCTCGACCGACGAACGCACCGAACAGTGCGACAGCCCGCGTCTTCCTGGTTCGTCAGCGCGGTGGAACTCCCCTCCACCTTCCACGATCCCTGTCGCAAAGGGAACCGTCCTTCCACGCGTTCCCGCCACACGGCACCGCGGGCACGCATCCGGACCGCAAGGCGCCGGCCACCACGACTTGCCCCAGGCGGCCATGCAGGCCGCAGCGGCCCGACCGGTTCCTGGTGCGGGGCCCACGTGCCGAGACCGGTGGCGGCCGCCGAGAACACACCGGACCGCGCCGGCGTCCCCCGCCCTGCCCCAGCACGGCCTGACAGCCGACCCGCACCCCACGCCGATCCGCTACCCTGTCATGGACCGCCACTCCGGTGGCGGTCCCCGCCTTCGTAGCTCAGGGGATAGAGCACCGCTCTCCTAAAGCGGGTGTCGCAGGTTCGAATCCTGCCGGGGGCACCAGCCAAAACGGCCCGGACCGATCACGGTCCGGGCCGTTTTGACGGCACCAGTTGACGGCAGTCCCTCTCAGAAGCTGTGTCACATCCTCTTCTCGCAGGTCACGGCCCATCACGCGCCGTAGTGATCCCGTTTGCCGTTCGCCTGGGCGTCGGCAGCGACGAGTACCCGGGAGAACCTTCCCCGTCTCGCCGACTTGCGGATTGACGGGTGCCCCGGCGGCGAGGACCGTTGTCAGTGGGGAACCACGCAGAGGAAGGGCGGGTAACCCCGATGAGCACGATGCAGAGCATGCCGGCGTTCGACGTCGAGGCGTTGCGGCGCGGCATCGAGGAGCGCGACGTCGCGACCATGCGGGGCTTGTACGCGGAGAACGCGCAGATGACCGTAGTGGACCGGCGGGACCAGCCGAGCCACCCGCACCAGATCTCCGGGGCATCCGCCATCGGCGAGTTCCTCGAGGAACTGTGCAGCAGGGACATGGAGCACCGCTTGGAGCAGGTCGTCGTCTCCGCCGACGGCAGCCACGCGGCCTACCTTGAGCGCTGCCGCTACCCAGACGACACAACGGTGCTGGCCACCTCGATGCTGGACCTGCGCGACGGGCGCATCACCGCGCAGACCAGCCTTCAGGAATGGGACGAGGAGAGCGGCGGCGCGAGGCCGGAAGCCGCACCGACCGCAGCCGCGGAAGCAGCCGAGCGGGTCGAGCACCTGGACTTCAGCAAACCGGACGAGGTGCGCACCTTCGGCCATGGACGCGCGGAGATCTTCAACGTGGGCGGCGGGGTCATCGGCCGCCTGGTGCTCGAGCCTGGCTGGCGCTGGTCCGAGGACGTCAAGCCCCTGGCAGGGACGGAGTGGTGCGAAGCGCCGCACTTCCAGTACCACGTGTCCGGCACGATCCGCGTGCACATGGCCGACGGAACCGAGTTCGACGCGAAGGCAGGGGATCTGACCCTGTTGCCCTCGGGACACGATGCCTGGGTGATAGGCGACGAGACGGTCGTGGTCGTGGACTGGCAGGGTGCCGTCCACTACGCCGAGAAGCCCTGATCATCGGCATGCCCGGCATCGAAAAGCGACCTGGCCCCGCTGCCCCCAGCTTGTCCGCCCGGTCACGCTGGCGGCAGCCGTGTCACCTGTGACGCGGGTGACCCGCGATGACGCGGGTGTCGAAGGCCTTCACGGGCCGGACGTCGAGTTGGGTGCCCCGGCGGAAGGTGCGGACGGGCTGGTCCTCGGTGGCCGGCACCGACACCGACACCGACGTGTAGGTGTGCGCGGCGGCGGCGCGTACTGCGGTCGTGCCTCCGGCGATCGGCCGGCACCGGGATGGACAGGGCGCCGTTCCCGGCCGCGGGTCGGTTGTGACGTGCGCAGGGTGCTCCTGTCCCGTACGCCGTCGACCCAGGCAGAGCCGAGCGGGCGTGGTCCCTGGCGTACGTCCCTGGCGTACGGGACAGGAGCTGGGGTCAGTGGTGGGCTGAGAAGGTGTGCACCCTGGGCCCAGACGCTTTGACCCGATCGGTCTCATCCTGCACGAGCAGGGAGAGCAGGGAGGCCACGGACAGTCCTGCTTCTGCCGGATGGCGCAGCACCTTGTCCGGCTCGATGCGGTAGGTGTTCGTACGCCCGGCGCGGGTGTGGGAGAGGTAACCGTCCTGCTCGAGGTCGGAGATGATGCGCTGCACTGCGCGCTCCGTGAGCCGGCAGCGGGCAGCGATGTCGCGGATCCGGACGTTCGGGTTGTCGGCGATGGCCGCCAGTACGCGCGCGTGGTTGGTGACGAACGTCCATCCGCTGTGAGGTTCCGGCATTCCAACCATGGCCCGCATTTTAGGAGGCCACCATTGCCGAACCGAGATACATGACATACTTTTCAGGTAATTGCTGACGTGCTCCACGCTGAAGCACCGCGGAAGGAGCCCCGAAGGTGTACTGGGACGAGGCCGTCATGCCAACACTCGTGAGTAGTGCTGATGGAAAGCAGTGGCCGGGCCAAGCCGGCGAGACTGCACCGGTGACTGCCGTACATCAGTACGAACTCTGCGGTTCCTGGGTTGTCGCCACGCACGGCCCCTACGACATGCACTCGACCCCGCCTCTGGCGGACGCGCTGAACGCCGCTGTCAGGAAGCATCCGAAGGTGATTCTGGACGCCTCCGGCGTCGACTTCGCGGACTCGTCGTTCCTCAATCTGTTGATCCTCACCCACCAAGCGGGCACCCTGCGCGTGGCCGCGCCGCCGGAGCAGCTTCAGCGACTGTTCGCGATCACCGGCACCGACGCCGTGCTGGAGATACGAGCGACCGTGAACGACGCCGCCGCCCCCTGATCGCGTGCGGTGGGGCCTGCGCAATGACCGCTGTCGGCTCAGGGGCACTGTCCCCGCCATGCGTCCTGGTGCCTCGGCGAAGTCCGATCCACCGTTCGCTCAGAGAGCAGGCATGGGTGCAGGATGGCGGGGCAGGCGGCGTGTCGTCGGCAGTTTGCAGGCAGCAGCAATGAGATCGATCGCGGGAGGGATCAACATGGCGCCCAGCACCCTGGCAACGCAGACCCGGACGGCCGAGTTGCCGGAGGTCGCCGATCCTTCCCAGGTGGCACCCAAGGACGCTCGCGAGCTGTCCAAGCTCTTCTTCCAGCAGCTGGCTGTGCTGGAAGAAGGCACCGTGGAGTACAGCTATGCCCGTAACACGCTGATCGAGATGAACATGTCCCTGGTCCGCTACGCGGCCGGCCGGTTCCGCAGCCGTGGGCCGGAGGAGATGGAGGACATCGTCCAGGTCGGCATGATCGGTCTGATCAAGGCGATCGACCGGTTCGAGCTGTCGAGGGAGGCGGAGTTCACCTCCTTCGCCATCCCCTACATCGTGGGCGAGATCAAGCGGTTCTTCCGCGACACCACCTGGGCCGTGCACGTGCCGCGCCGGCTGCAGGAGGCCCGCGTCCAACTCGCCAAGGCGACCGAGGAGCTGCGCAGCCGTCTCGACCGTGACCCGACGGTCAAGGAGCTGTCAGAGCTGATGAGCCTGTCCGAGGAGGAGGTCCGCGAGGCCCGCTTGGCCTCGAACGGTTACAACTCCTCCTCCCTGGACGCCACGCTCAATGGGAGCGAGGACGGCGAGGCGGCGCTCCAGGACTTCATCGGGACCGAGGACACGGCACTGGAGCTGGTGGAGGACTTCCACGCCCTCGCACCCATGATCGCCGAGCTCGACGAGCGAGACCGGCAGCTGATTCACATGCGGTTCGTGGAGGAGCTCACCCAGGCCCAGATCGGCGAACGTCTGGGTGTTTCGCAGATGCACGTCTCGCGACTGCTGTCCCGGTGCCTGGCCCGGCTGCGCGAAGGCATGCTCACGACCAGCTGACTCGTCACGGTACCCCTCTCGATGCCCGCCATGGCTTTGGCGGGCATCAGCCATGCTCGGTTCGTCCGGCCGGCAGGGGTCAGGCGGCAAGTGCATCGAGCAGGGTTGGACGGCAGGGGGTGACCTCGGTGAGGCCTACGATCCCGAGGATCTCGCAGACGGCGGGGCTCGGTGCAGCGAGTCGCAGCCGACCGCCGCGGCTCTGCGCGGCGTGATGTGCGGCGATGAGAGCATTGATGCCGCTGGAATCCATGAAGGTGACGCCGCTGAGATTCACCACCGTCACCTGAGCGGCAGCGTCATCGGTGGTCCGGGCATCCAGCAACTGCAGAGCTGTCGAGATCGATCTCGCCGCACGCCGTGACCACCCTGACGCCACAAATATGGCTCAGGTTGATCGACAGACGCGCGCCCCTGTCAAGTTGTCGTTGTCCGCCACAGTCCCTCAGCAAGTGTCGGTGACGTCGTACCCCGGCACTTCCTCGATGTGGATCTGCTCGCGCATGGTACTGGTATGGCATCCGGATGGCCCTGCCACCCCCAGGTACATGTTGCGCGTGCGCGGTACCCGCCCGGGAGGAACGGCGTACGCGAGCGGGGCGGGAGTGACAGGACGGATGGGCGCGGACCCAGAACGTGAGGGTTGCCAGGGACCGGACTCAGCGGCGGTCGAGGAGACCATCGCGCTGTCGGGAGACGGCTCCTGCATCGCCGAAGCCCGTCACCGGACTGCCGCCTTCTTGATCGGGGACGCAGCCGACAATCGTCCGACGAAGGTGGCGGGGCGCATCGTGGGCTTGGCTCAGCTCGTGGTCAGCGAGCTCGTCACCAACGCCTGCAAGCACGCACCCGGCCCCATCCGATTGCGGCTGCGTCTGGCGGACGAGGCGGTGGAGGTGGAGGTGTGGGACAGCCATCCAGTGATTCCGACGGCTCGGCAGGCGGACCCTTACAGGGTGGGCCAGCACGGTCTGGAGATCGTGAAGGCCGTTGCGGCCGACCTCACTGTTATGCCCGAGGGGGTTGGGAAACGGGTCACGGCCCGCCTCCTCCTTGATCCCCATCCCTCGGCCTGACGACTCCTGCCCGGGCAGGAGTGCCAGCCGCTCTCGGTGCGCAGCTCTCGCGAGGGTCAGCCAGCAGGTTGGTGCAAGGGCAGGTGGGCAACGACTCGTTTGCCGGAGTCGAGGGCGATGGTGCGTACCCGGTCGCAGAGCCGCGAGACCAGGTGCAGGCCGTGTCCGCCGATGCGGCCGGCGTCGGACACCTGGAGACGGGGCCGGCGCGGGGAGCTGTCACGGACGCTGATCCGCAACTGGGCGGCATCCGGACTGACTTCCAGCAGGAGTTCACCCGGGCCGGGTGCGTGACGGACGGCGTTGGTGACCAATTCACTGACGACAAGCTGGGCGTCCTGGTTGGAACGCTCGCGCGGATGGTGTCCTGCCCGTGCCAGCAGCGAACGCACGGCATGGCGGGCCTCGGCGATGTGGGCACCCCTGGCGCCCCAAACGGCGCCGTAGCGCCAGGGAGCCTTCGACCGCTGCTCTTCCGGTGTCTGTTTACTGTGCGTGGTAGTCATGGAGGATCCCGTGCCGGTTTCCTTGGCTTCTCTTCACGTGCAGTAGGTCCTGCCGGTATTCACCTACCCGCTGTGACGCCATTACGCCTCTGGCGGCTTACCGGGCGACTGAGGTGGCTGTCAGGACGAGAGTGGCTTGGTCGTCGTCGGGCGGGGGTCGAGGACAGTGCGGCGACCAGGAACGGCGCGGCCAGGATCAGCCGTTGAGTCCTGCCGATCCCGACGCCGTACGGTTTTGGCAGCAGATGCCGGCGATCCAGTGGTCCCTGTCGGCGGGCTGCCTCAACGCGGTCGCGTACAGCGTCACGAACACCGCCAAGATCACTCCAGGCGCGAGCCAAATCTCCACGGCCACCTGCCTATAAGCCTCTGACGCGATGATGGGTGGTGCCGACCAAGCCGGAAAGGGGCCCCTTGTCGAAGGGCCCCTTTCCGGAAGTCATGGAGCGTCAGTGCTTGAAGGCGTCCTTTGCCTTTTCCTTGGCTTCACGGACGTCCCCGGTGCTCTTCTCCGCCTGCCCTTCGGTGGCCATACGGTCGTTGCCGAGGGCGCTACCCAGGGCCTCCTTGGCCTTGCCCTTGGCCTGCTCGGTCTTCGCCTTCGCCTTCTCGTCGGCAGTCACAGAACAACGCCTCCTCGTCACTTCGGGACCGCGGTTGCGGTAACCGCCCCGTGCCCCCGCTTTCCCTCTATAAACAAGGTCACGACACCGAATATCGAGGGAAAGGCAGGGAAGACAGGCGAACAGGAGGTCGATAATTATGGTTCCCCTGCTTCTGGTCCTGCTTCTCGCGGTCATCCTTTTCGGCGCCGGGTTCGCCGTCAAGATCCTTTGGTGGGTGGCCCTCGCCGTGCTGGTCGTATGGCTGCTCGGCTTCGTCATGCGCTCCACCAGTGCCGGCGGTGGTCGTGGCCGCTGGTACCGATGGTGACCTGAGCGCGCATCCACCCAGCAGGGCCCGGCCGTCTCGGCTCGGGCCCTGTCGTCATGCCTGGGATATGCCGACGACACCGTAGGCGCGGTCGCCGATCGTGAACTCGCCCAGGGGGGTCATGCCGAAGCCGTCCACATGGACTCTCCAGGACGTCCGGTTGGCCCGTTCGATGAAGGCGACGATCACATCGGCGCGTCCCGAGGCCGCCTGGAGCGCCGCGGTGAACAGTCCCCGGGCCACTCCCTTGCCGCGGTGGTCGGCGGCGACCACCACGGGGCCGTAGAGCAGGAAGGGGATGGAGCGGAGCGGGCGGCCCTGCCACTCCAGCGCGTCCTGGGCGGCCAGCAGTGCGCGGACCGGCGGGGGCGCACTGGGCAGGTCGTCCGGGGAGGCCAGCCCGAGCAGGCCGGCCAGGCGCCCGTCGTCGTCCGCGACGAGCAGGCTTCCGTCCTCGGCCATCGCCCGCAGCGTGTCGGCGTCGAAGCCGCCCTGCACGAAGCCCTGCTTCGCGCGCTCCTGCTCCGTGAGCGCGTCATAGTGGTTGGCCGCGAAGAGTTCGGCCATGGCCGGGGCGTCGGCCGCGACGGCACGTCGGTAGTCCATGCGTCGATCCTGCCGGGTGCCACGGCCCTTACACAGCCCCGGCCCCGGGGGCACGCGGCTGCGGGGCTGCGCACCGGTCAGCGTGCCCAGACGCGCTGGAACTCCGCCGCCGGGACGGGCTCCAGCGGGTCCTCCCCGGGGTCGATCGCCTGGTCCGTCAGGAAGCCGTGGGCGTCGTCCAGGTGCTCCCAGCCGTACCGGTGGAGGTGGCCGGACGCGGTCAGCTCGGCCTGTTTGACGGCGATCCACTCGCCGCGGTCGGGGACGACCTCGAAGTACCACAGGCCGCCGTCCTCGTCGGCGTGGCGGTAGTGGCGCCGCAGGGTGGCGTTCTCGTCGAGTGCCCGGAAGTAGGCCACGGTCCGCGCTCTGGCGCGCTCGAGATCGGTCACGGGACCATCGTGCCGACGAGCGCCACGGTCGTACAGGGGGGAACCGGCGCCGTCGTCCACAGCCATGTGGAAAACCTTCGCGGAGCAGGGCCCGGCGAGCAGCGGCACCGGTCATCCGTTGCCGCGGACCACGGCGACCGGGCAGTGCGCGTGCTGCAACAGGGCCTGGCTGACCGAGCCGAGCAGCAGCCCCCTGAAGCCACCGCGGCCGCGCGCGCCGGCGACGACCAGCTGCGCGTCGCGGCTCGCCTCGATCAGCGCCGGGCGGACCCGGGAGCGCGCCGCGCGCCGTTCCACCGTGACCCGGGGGTAGCGGGACTGCCACGGGGACAGGGTGTCGTCCAGCAGCCGCTGCTCCTCCTCGCGGAGCCGGTCGACGTCGACCACGATGCGCGACGGGTCGTCCGGCCCCTCGTGGACCCGTTCGCCCCAGGTGTTCCACACGTGCAGGGCCAGCAGGTCCGCGCCGCGCACCGACGCTTCGGCGAAGGCGAACTCGACGGCTCGTTCCCCCGCCGGGGAGCCGTCCACCGCCAGCAGCACCGGGCCGGTCGGGTCCGGCCTGCCCCGCACCACCAGCACCGGGCAATGGCCGTACGTGGCCAGGTGTACGGCGGTGGAGCCGAGGAGCAGGCCGCCGAACGCGCCCAGTCCGCGGCTGCCCACCACGACGAGCGAGGCGGTACGGGACTCGATCTCCAGCACCACCACCGGTTCGCCGGGGACGACCTCTCGGGTGATGTCCGTGTCCGGTGCGATCCGGTGGGCCCGTAGTTCCGCCTCGGTCAGCGTGCCGTCCAACAGTTCGCGCACCCCCGCCTCGGCCCGGTGCCACGGCGGACCGCCATGCGGTGGATGGATCGACGACCACCCGAAGGCGTGCACCAGCCGCAGGCCGACCCCGCTCAGCACCGCCTCGCGCGCCGCCGTCTCGACCGCGTCCAGGCTGGACGGTGAACCGTCGACCCCCACGACGACCGGTTTCGCCATAGCGCGCCTCCTCGCCACGTCGGCCGACTGCCCGGCACCCGTCCATCCTCCGCCCACACGCCGCGCGCCGCAGCGGGCCTCCCCGGTGGAGGAGGGGCCGGCCGCGAAGGAGGCTCCGGCGGCCACCGGCGTGAACACGGACGCCCCCACCATCCCTACGGAGCGTGTTTGCCGCCTGCGCGAGCGGCAACGCGAAGTCCATGAGCCAAGCGAAGAACGGCACCAATCGAGATTCAGCATCCGAAAGCAGTACGTCCGCCAAGGCCCGGCAGGTCACCGCCAAGGTGACCGCGCCCGCGTCGCAGGCGGCGGACAAGGCGGCCGGGAAGTCCGGTGACGCCGCGTCAGCGGCCCGGAGCGCGGGCGAGCGTACGGCCGAGGCGGGCACCGCGGTGGCGCGGGGCGCCGCCGAGCGGGTCCAGGCCGGCCGGCAGGCCGTCGTCGCCGCCTCGGGGCAGGCCGTGGCCCTCGCCCGGACGGCGTGGACGGTGATCGCCCAGCGAAAGCTGCTCGCCGCCGGGGTGGGCGCGGGCCTGTCCGCGCTGGGCGCCACGTCGTACCTGGCGGGTCACCGCGCGGGGCGCCGTACGCACGGCCCGATCACCCGGCTGACCCGCGGGCGGATCTGAGGCGCGACGCGGCGTCCGCCGTCGCCCGGGTGTCCGGTCGCCCCACCGGCGAGCGCGGCCGTCTGCGCGTCCTGGCACCACGGCCGCGCTCCCACGGCCCGGTCCGTGCCCCGTCCGCGGCCCGGTCTTTCACAGCCGCGCGTAACGGGCGGCGCGCCCGCCCCACCGAGGCAGGCGCGCCGGGCTTCGCGGGAGTCCGTCAGAGGCGTTCGTGGAGTCCGTCGGAAGCGCTCGTGGGAGTCCGTCAGAAGCGCGGGAACTGGCAGCTGACCCAGACGCGCACCTCGGCGTCGGTGGTGCCGGGGTTGCTGAACAGCACCTCGGACGGCTGCTGGTACCAGGGGTAGAGGTTGGTACCGGTCTCGTGGACGCCCGAGTTCGGGACGCGGGCGGCTCCCCCGACGGCGGCCTGGCCTTCCGGCCAGGGGCAGGTCGGCGTCTTGACGGCGTAGTTGTCCGCCCCCGCGGGCACGGTGGCGAAGGTCTCGAAGACCTCGTAGTAGGGCAGCGAGCCCGGTCCGGGAGGGCCGGGCTCGCCCTGCGGTCCGGGCGGACCGGGCTCACCCTGCAGCCCTTGCTCGCCCCGTTCACCCTGGGGGCCGGGAACGCCCTGCTCGCCCTGCAGCCCTTGCTCGCCCCGTTCACCCTGGGGGCCGGGAACGCCCTGCTCGCCCTGGGGACCGGCCGGGCCCGGCAGGCCCTGGTCGCCCTGGGGTCCGGCAGGACCCGGAACGCCCTGCTCGCCCTGCGGTCCGGCAGGTCCCGCGGGGCCCGCCGGTCCCGCGGGGCCGGGAGGGCCGGGAGGACCGGGCGTGCCGCCGCCCCCCGTTCCGCCGCCGTGGCCGTAGCCGTAGCCGGCGTCGTTGCCGCCCCCTCCATAGCCTGCGGGGCCATAGCCGCCCGTCCCGTGGCCGCCGGTTCCGTGACCGCCGCCGGGCTTGGTGGTCGTGGTCGCCGCGGCCGGTGCGGCGGCGGAGGCGGCCTGGGCGGTCGCGAGGGTGGTGAGGCCGGCGAGCAGGACCGGCGCCGCCACGCTCAGCGCCAGCGCACCTCGCCCGCGACGGGGGACCCGTCCGGTTTGCCTTGTCATATGTGCTCCTCTCACGGCGCACAGAATGCCCTAAAGGCGGAGCAATACGAGCAAGAAAGGGCACAACACCACATAATGTGCGGCGGCCGGGTGAGCGGAGGCCGCCAGGCCCTGGCGAGGACGGTCACCGCCCGAGGGTCGGCAGGGGGTGCCTGGTCGCACTCGTGGCGCCCGCCGCGTCCAGCACCATGGTCCAGGTGCCGGGCGGGAGCGAGAGGCCGTAGGCGCTGGTGGAGCTGATCCCGGTGTTCACCATGGAGCCGTCGACCCCGATCGCCGGCCGACGGTGAACCGCGGACCGGACCGGGCCCGACCATGGCGATCAGGCCGAACGGCCCGGCCATGGTGCCGGGATCCCTCGACGGCCCGGCGTCCCGAGGGAGGGCCGGGCCGTCGAGGGATGTGTCAGGCGGTTTCGCAGAACTCCGCGATCGCGATGTCGATCTGCTTCGCCTCAGCGGCGCTCACCTCGTGCGAGCTGGTGCTGAACCGCTGTTGCGCCGACCAGACGACCTCGGGTGACTTGCCGTTGATGGCGGAGCACTGGTTGCGGCTGTTGTCGATGGCCTTGCCCTCGTCCACGACCAAGTCGCCGTCGATGAGACGCAGCGCGGCGGGCAGGTCCTCGCGCGGCTGACCGGTCGGCTCCGGCGGGATGCCGGCGGCGTGCCGGGTGGCGTCGCCGGCGGACCGAGACGCGGCCGGCGTCGTGGTCTTCTCCGGCGCGGCGTCGCCGCTGCCGCTGCACGCGGTGAGCGCCGCGAGGGCCGCGACGGCGGCAAGGGCGGCGGTGGCGCGGTACTTCACGAGTGGCCCCCCATGTAGGTAAGCGTTACGCCAGAGGGGCGTGTGCGCCGTGTGAGTGGTTGCGCCGACGTACGAATGCCTCGCCCCCCGTTCATCCGGCCGAGTGAGCGTCAGTACCGCTCCGCCTTCGCCACCACCGCCGTCAGCCGCGGCTCCGGGGGCTGGTGGCTGATGGCGTAGGGGTGGACCGTCTGGCCGGCCCGGACGTTCTCCGCGCCGACGTAGCGGGTCTCCACGACCTTGCCCTGCGCGTTGCGGAAGTCGATCTGGACGGCGAAGTTCGCCGTCCGGTCCGAGGAGTTGTGGATGTTGACGTGGGCGGCCTGGAGGTCGCCGACCTGGGAGCGGGGGATGCCGCTGAGGGAGACGTCGGAGGCGGCGTTGCCCCGGCCCCGCACCTTCGCGAGCCGCTGGTGCGCCTGCTGGTTCGCCTGTTCGGTCCGGGCGGCGACCGAGGCCTCGAACTCGTCGGCCCGCGCCGACGCGGAGGAGGCCGCGGCCGAGGCGGACGCGCGGGCCGAGGCGATGGCGGAGGAGGCGGCCGAGGACAGCG
>NZ_VOGW01000088.1:15252-19357 GCF_007896895.1 Streptomyces misionensis
TCGGTGACCCGCCCGTCCCAGGACAGCAGCCCGCCGCGCAGCCCGGAAGCCCGCACCGAGGGCGCGAGGTGCCGCGCCTCCGTCGCCCACCCCCGCCGCGCGGCCGGCCCCACCCCCCCCCGCGCGCGCCCCGCCCGCCCCCGCCCGCCCCCGGCCCGCACCCCCGCCCCCCACGCCCGGCGGCCCCGGGCCCCGCCCCGCCCCCGCGGCGCACGGCCGGCCCCGAGCGGCCGCCGGGGACCCGGCGCGGCCGCTGTGCACCCCCGGCACCCCCGCGTTGGAATCGAATGTGAGGCTTTTCGGGAGCGGTGCCGTGTCCGGGAGCCGGCCCGCTCCGGGGTCCGGGGCCGGGCGGAAGGGGCTGCGCGGAAACTCCCTGGGGATGCTCTCCTCGGTCGCCATGGCGCTGGCGTCGACCGGACCGGCGTACAGCCTCGCGGCCACGCTGGGGATCATCGTGGCGGGGGTCGGCCTGCAGGCGCCGGTCGTGACCATGCTGGCGTTCGTGCCGATGCTGCTGATCGCGTACGCCTACCGGGAGCTGAACGCGGGCAACGCGGACTGCGGCACCACCTTCACCTGGGCGACGCGGGCCTTCGGGCCGCGCACGGGGTGGATGGGCGGGTGGGGTCTGATCGTCGCCAACGTCATCGTCATGGCGAACCTCGCCACGGTCGCCGGCGCCTACGGCTACCGGCTGGTGGGCCTGCGCGGGCTCGGCGCGAGCCGGCTGTGGGTCACCGTCGCCGGGATCGTGTGGATCGCTGTGCTGACCGGGATCTCCTACATCGGCATCCGTGTCTCCGCCGTCGTCCAGCGCTGGCTGCTGTGCCTGGAGGTAGCCGTACTGCTGCTGTTCGCCGTCGCCGCGCTGGTGCGGGTGTACGGCGACCCGCCACCGACCGCGATCCATGTCTCCGCCTCCTGGTTCAACCCCTTCGAGGTGCCCTCCACCCGGGCCCTGACCTCGGGACTGCTCGCGGGCGTCTTCATCTACTGGGGCTGGGACACCGCCGTGTCGGTCAACGAGGAGACCGTGGACAGCACCCGCGTCCCCGGGCGCGCCGCGGTCCTCTCCCCCGTGCTGCTGCTGGTGCTGTACGGGCTGGTCGCCACCTCGGCGCAGGCGTTCGCGGGTGTCGGTACGACCGGCATCGGGCTCGGCAACGCGGACCGTTCGGACGATGTGCTCTCGGGGCTCGGCGAGGCCGTGTTCGGCAGTCACGACGCGGGACTGCTGCTGGCGCGGCTGCTGATCCTGATGGTGCTGACCTCCGCGCTGGCCTCCGCCCAGACCACCATCCTGCCGCTGGCCAGGACCGTCTTCTCGATGGCGGTGCACAAGGCGGTGCCGGCCCGGTTCGCCCGGGTGCACCGGCGCTTCCTCACCCCGACCTGGGCCACGCTCGGCATGGGCGCCGCCTCCGTCGTGCTGCTGGTGCTGCTGTCGTCGTTCAGCCGCGACGTCCTCGCCGACACGGTCGACTCGGTGGGCCTCGCGATCGCCTTCCAGTACGGGCTGACCGGCTTCGCCTGCCTCTGGTACCACCGCAAGGTCCTCACCCGCAGTCCCCGGGACCTGATCTGCAAGGGCGTGATGCCGGGACTCGGCGGGCTGCTCATGGCCCTGCTGTTCCTGTACGCCGCCTTCGTCGTCTACGCCCGGCCGGGGTACGGCGCCGGCTCCGTCGACCTGCCGCTGATCGGGCCGACCGGCGGGGTGACCGTCCTCGGGCTCGGCGCGCTGCTGATCGGCTTCCTGCTGCTGCCGGTGGTCACCCGGGGCCACAGCACCGCCCTCAAGCTCCAGCGCAGCCTGCTGCCGGGCAGGCTGCCCCCGCGGACCGCGTGCGAGACGGCGAGCCGCTATCTGCCCGCCGACAGCGGCTCGGGGGTGGGCGGCGACTGGTACGACGTCATCCCGCTGTCCGGCGCCCGGGTGGGCCTGGTCGTCGGGGACGTGCTCGGGCACGGGCTGCCCGCCGCCGCCACCATGGGCCGGCTGCGCACCGGCCTGCGCGTCCTCGCCCGGCTCGATCTGGCCCCGGACGAGGTCCTCACCCGGCTGGACGACCTCGCCGAGCAGACCGCGCGCGAGCGCGCCCCCGTGCCCGGACATGTCCCCGGGCGTCCCCAGCCGCCCGCCGACGAGGCCATGGTGACCTGCCTGTACGCGGTGTACGACCCCATCTCCGGCTGGTGCAGCATGGCGCGGGCGGGCGGGCCGCCGCCGGTGGCGGTGGCCGGGGACACGGGCGTCGCCCGGGAGCTCGACGTGCCGCCGGGGCCGCCGCTCGGCGTCGGCGGCCTGCCGTACCGGACCACCGAGCTGCGGCTCGCCCCGGGCACCCTGCTGGCCCTGTTCACCGGCGGCCTGCTCCAGGCGGCCGACCCGCAGGACGCGGGGGTGCGGCGGCTCGCCGGCGTCCTCGCCGACCGGCGGGCGCCGCTGGACCAGCTGTGCGAGCGGGCGGTGGGCGCGCTGCTGCCCGGCGCGGTGGACGAGGACGCGACGCTGCTCCTGGCCCGTACCCGGCTGCTCGACCGCACCCGGCTCGCCCAGTGGGAGCCCGCCGCCGATCCCGCCGCGGTCGCCGCGCTGCGCGGCCGCGTCGGCAAGCAGCTGGACGACTGGGGCCTGGCCGAGCTGGCCTTCACCACCGAGGTCATCGTCAGCGAACTCGTCACCAACGCCATCCGCTATGTCGGCGGCCCCATCCAGGTGCGCCTGATCCGCGACCACACCCTGACCTGCGAGGTCTCCGACACCGGGCACACCACCCCGAATCTGCGGCACGCGGCGAGCGACGACGAGGGGGGCCGGGGCCTGTACATCATCGCCCAGACGACCCACCGCTGGGGCACCCGCTACACGCCCACCGGCAAGGTCATCTGGGCGGAGCAGACACTGCCGCCGCCCGCATAGGCGCGTCGACGGGGGTACGGCGGTCCGCCGCGGCCAGCGCCAGCGTCACGCACACCGAGCCCGCCGCCATCACCGCCATCCCCGTGGCCGGCGAGGTCAGCTGGGCCACCGCACCGGCCAGGGCCGCGCCCACGCCCTGCATGGTCAGCATCCCGGCGGAGTGCAGCCCCAGTGCCTGCCCGGCGAGTTCGCCGGGGGTCCGCTCCATCAGCAGCTCCTGCTGGACGAGGCTCGCGCCGAAGCCGACGGAGGCGACGGTCACGCACACCGCCGCGACCGGCAGCGCGGGGTGCGCGCCGAACGCCAGGTACGGGACGGCCAGCACGAGCAGCAGCGGGGTGGCGAGCCCGCGCCGCACCCGGGGCGGCAGCAGCCGGCCCACCGTCACGTCACCGGCGAACATCCCGAACGCCCCGCAGGCGAACAGGGTTCCGGCGGCGTGCGGGGCGTACGACACGTACAGGGACTCGCAGCCGACCACCAGACCGTTGGGGACCCACAGGCCCAGGTAGGTGAGGCGGCGCGAACGGGACGACCACAGCTCGGAGTTGACGCGCCAGGTGGCCGCGGCCGAGGGGCGGCCCGCGGTGCGGGGCGGGCGGGCCGAGAGGCCGAGGCGCTGCACGGCCGCCGCCGCCAGGTAGAGGGCCGCCGACAGCAGGAGGCACACACGGGGCGAGAGCGCGGCCAGCAGCGCGCCGCCGGTGGCGAACCCGGCGATCTGCATCAGGCCGCTCATCATGTTGAACAGCGAACGCCCGGGCAGATAACCGTCCTTGGCGAGGATCTCGTTGAGCAGCCCCCAGCGGACCCCACCGCCCAGCGAGGCCACCAGGCCCAGCACCAGGAGCAGCGCGAAGACCGCGCCGACCGGCAGTCCCGGCAGCGCCTCGAGCGCCGTACCCGCCGCGAAGACCAGAGCGATCGCGGACAGTGCGGTACGCGGCGGCAGCCGGTCGGCGCCCGACAACAGCACGGTGGCGCCCAGGACTTGGGCGAGCGAGGGGCCGAACATGCTCACCGCCGACAGCAGCGGGGAACCCGTGGCCCGGTAGACGAGGGTGCCGAGGGCGAGCCCGCCGACGGTCTGGGCGGCCGTCTGCGCGGCCGTGCCGAGGAAGAGCGGGGTGAACTCCGGGGTGCGGAACAGGGATCTGTAGCTGGGCATACCGGGAGTCT
>NZ_VOGW01000089.1:0-9689 GCF_007896895.1 Streptomyces misionensis
CGCCGCGGGAGGGCGAGGAGTTCGCGCGCGAGGTGGCCCGGGTGCGCTCGGTCGCGCCGGAGCTGGCCCGCGCGCACCTGCGGACCGCGCTCGCCGGGCCGCTGCCGACCGCGCTGGACCGCGACGACCTGCCCGAGCGGGCGGCCGCGCTCCTGGAGTGGGTGTGGCGCGAGGCCGTACGGCC
The DNA here is from genome assembly GCF_007896895.1 of Streptomyces misionensis. Classification (GTDB taxonomy): domain Bacteria; phylum Actinomycetota; class Actinomycetes; order Streptomycetales; family Streptomycetaceae; genus Streptomyces; species Streptomyces misionensis_A. The sequence continues at coordinate 185 of NZ_VOGW01000089.1, forward strand.
GTACTGGGCGCGGCAGCGGCGGGTGCTGGAGGCGGACGTGGTGGCGCGCACGGCGCAGGCCGGCCGGGGCGGCTGGGCGAGCGTGCTGGACTCGCTGCGGCCCGGGCGCACCCGGTGGCTCGGCCAGAACCGGTTCCAGATCAACCACCACGAGTACCCGCCGCGCGAGATATCCGGCGCCGAGATGGTCTTCGTGCCGGTCACCCCGCAGCGGCACGGCTGGGTGTCCTGGGACGACGGGGAGCGTTACGCGGTGGTCTACCCCTGTGCCGGGGTGCTCGCCGGCACCGGCGACCGGGCCGTCCCGGCGGGCCTCGGCGCGCTCCTCGGGCCGGCCCGCGCGGGCGTCCTGGTGCTGCTCGGCTCCCCGCTGACCACCACCCAGCTGACCGCGGTGACGGGACAGGGGCTGGGGTCGGTGGGCCGCCACCTGAAGGTGCTGCGGGAGGCCGGGCTGGTGACGCGGCAACGGGCCGGGCGGGCGGTGCTGTACGGCCGTACGGCGGCGGGGGACGTGCTGGTGGACGCCGCCGCTTCACCCGCCGGGCGCATACCATCACGCCCATGACGACTGCTGACCACACCGTGCTCGATGTCGAGATCGGCGCCCTCACCGGCGGCGCCGCGAACCTCCCGCAGTACGCGGGCAAGGCCGTGCTGATCGTGAACGTGGCCTCCAAGTGCGGCCTGACCCCGCAGTACACGGGCCTGGAGAAGCTCCAGGAGCGGTACGCCGGACGCGGCTTCACCGTGCTCGGCGTGCCGTGCAACCAGTTCCTCGGGCAGGAGCCCGGCACCGCCGAGGAGATCGCCGAGTTCTGCTCGGCGACGTACGGCGTGACCTTCCCGCTCACCGAGAAGGTCGAGGTGAACGGCGAGGGCCGGCACCCGCTGTACGAGCGTCTCGTCGGCTTCGCGGACGCCGAGGGTCACAGCGGGGACATCCGCTGGAACTTCGAGAAGTTCCTGATCGGCCGGGACGGCGAGGTCGTCGCCCGGTTCTCGCCGCAGACCGAGCCGGAGTCGGCGGAGGTCGTGGCCGCGATCGAGGCGCAGCTCGGCTGAACCGCCACCCCTTGACCTTGCCCCTGGGGCAGGGCGGAGCGTCCCTGTCGCCGGGCGGGAAGGAACCGCCCGGTGACGGAGGATGACACGGTGCACGAGGAACCGCTCACCATCGGCGCGTTCGCCGCGCGGGCCCGGCTGTCCGCCAAGGCCCTGCGGCTGTACGACCGGCTCGGCCTGCTCGCCCCGGCGTACGTCGACGAGGCGAGCGGCTACCGCTACTACCGCGCCGACCAGGTCGAGCGCGCCCGTCTGGTGGCCCTGCTGCGGCAGCTGGACATGCCGCTGGCCCGGATCGCCGAGGTGATCGGGGCCGAGGGCGCCGAGGCGGCCGGGCTGCTGGCCGCCTACTGGGCGGACGTGGAGGCCCGGGTGGCCGGGCAGCGGACCCTTGTCGGGTACCTCCGTGGACGGCTGTCGGGGAGGAGCTCCGAGATGTACGGGAAGTTCGTGATCGAGACGGTGGACGTGCCGGCGCGGGTGGTGCTCACCGAGAAGCGGCACACGCTGGCGGACGAGCTGCCGGCGTGGATCGGCGCGTCGCTGGGCCGGCTGGAGGCGGCCGCCCGGGAGTGCGGGGGCGTCGCCGGGGCGCCGTTCGTCGTCTACCACGCCGAGGTGTCGATGGAGAGCGACGGGCCCGCCGAGGCCTGCGTGCCGGTGGCCGACGAGGCGGCGGCGCGGGCCTGGGCGGAGCGGCAGGGCCGGGCCCGGGAGATCCGGGTGCGGGTGGAGCCGGCGGCCCGGGTGGCGTACACCCGGATCACCAAGGCGCAGGTGGCGCATCCGCAGATCCTCGCCGCGTTCGAGGCGGTCGAGGAGTGGCTGGCCCGGGAGGGCCTGGAGCCGGCCGGCCCCTGCCGGGAGGTCTACTTCGCCGACTGGGCGGCGGCGGGACCAGAGGACCCGGTGTGCGACGTGGCGTTCCCGGTGCGGGCCCGCTGAGCCGGAGCACGAGCGAGCCCTCTCGGCAAGGACGGCGACTGGTCGAGAGGGCTCTTGGGTGGTGCATGTGCGGTTGTGGTGCTCGGCAGCGAGGGTCAGGGGCGAGCCCCTTACGCCTTCACCGAGGCCACGAAGGCGTTCCACGCGTCGGCGGGGAAGGCCAGGACCGGGCCCTCGGTGACCTTGGAGTCGCGGACGGCGAGCTCGGCCGCGGCGGGCGACTTGACCTCCACGCAGGCGCCGTTGCCCGCGGAGTAGGAGGACTTCATCCACGTCTCGGAAGCGCCCTGAATCAATGCCATGTCCACTCCTGTGTGCGAGTTTGCGGTAGTGCGGTTCACGCCAACCGCGATGACCGATTGGCGTGATCGACGCTACCGGGCAACTCCCGTGACCGGAGGAGTCGTTCACTCGACCGGATGGCATATTCCAGGGCTTCCTTCCACACGGGCGCACTCACCGTGTAGGATCACGCGCCCTCGGTGGCGGGACCTACTGGGCGTACTCCTTCGCCATCCTGTCGATGAGCTGCCGGGACGCCTCCACGTTGAGGGACTGCGCCCGCAGGTGCTCGTACATCAGGGCGTACTTCTGCACGTCCTGCGCCTTCTCCAGGTAGAGGTCGCTGGTGACGCCCTCCAGGTAGACCACGCTGGAGTCGGCCGTGTCGGTGAACTCCAGGATCGCGTACTGGCCGTTGAGGCCCGGGTGGGCGCCCACCTCGAACGGCAGCACCTGCACGGTGACATGGGGCAGGTCCGCCAGTTCCAGCAGCCGCTCCAGCTGCTCGCGCATCACCAGCCTGCTGCCGACGACCCGGTGCAGCGCCGCCTCGTCCAGCACCACCCACAGGCGCAGCGGGTTGGCGGGGTCGTTGATCCGGTCCTGGCGGCGCATGCGCACCCGGACGCGCTTCTCGATCTCCGCGCTCGACGTCTCCGGCAGCGCGCCGCGCACCAGCGCCTCGGCGTAGGCCGGGGTCTGCAGCAGGCCGGTCACGATCTGGGGTTCGTAGACCCGCAGCGACTCGGCGTCGGTCTCCAGGCCGATGTAGACGCTGTACGGGATGTCCCCGAAGGTGTGCCACCAGCCCTGCTGCCGGGAGTCGCGGGCCATCTCCATCAGCGAGTCGACGATCCGCTGGTCCTCGACCTCGTAGACCCCGCACAGATCGCGCACGTCGCGCTGGCTGATGCTGCGGCGGCCGTTCTCCAGGCGGCTGATCTTCGACTGCGACACGAGCAGGCGCTCGGCGACCTCCTCGGCCGTCATGCCCTTCTGTTCGCGCAGTCTGCGCAGCTCCTGGCCCAGCCGGCGCCGCCTGACGGTGGGATTGACATTGGACGCCACAGGACGTGCACCTCCGGCTGCTGCCTGTACTGACACTTTCCGTATCTGCTGCTGAGCAGATTGCCACCAACGCGCTTGTCACCGCTGGGAAATGCGGGATATGCGGCACGCGTACGCGTCGGTTCGGGCGTCGGTTCGGGCGTCAGTTCGCGAGGTGCGCCGGGGACGGGAATGCGGCCGAGCGGGGTGAGGGGACCACAGGGGTCCCGCCACCCCGCTCGGACCGGCGGCTCCCGAACCGGGTTCGTGGGCGCGGGTGTTACGGCGTCAGTGCGCCACGGCGCGCGCCATGGAACCGTGGCGCGGCTGCATCGGCACCCCGCGCGCGGGCTCGGGCGCGGCCGGGCGGCCCGGTGCGGCCGGGCCGCGGCGCGGCGGCGCGGCGGCGCCGTTCTGCACGTCCATCACCGCGTGCGCGACGAGTCCGCCCATCGGGTCGTGCCGGATCAGGTCCCGCAGCCGGGAGCGGGACGAGCGGCCCTCGTTGCCCGGATACAGGTGCTTGCCGAGCCCGACGGCGTGCGCCAGCGCGGCGAGCGCCGCGGTCCGCGGGTCCGGCGGCACGCCGGTGCGGATCGCGGAGTCCAGCCGGGCACGGATCTCCCGGCTGATGGCGGTGTCGGTCGCCTGGTAGCGCGTCGTCGGCAGCACCCCGCACATCTGGCCGGGCACGGCGGCGACCATGCCGCACCGCTCCAGGTGCGAGAGGTACGTCTGGCGCAGCCCCAGCCGGGGCCCGCCGATCCAGTGGACGGCGCGTACCGGAGCGCCGCGCCTTCGCAGCAACTCCAACGCGCAGTCCAGAGTTGGATCTCCTGTCGGCCGTGGCACCACCACGGCGATACGATCCCCGTCTGGGGCTATCCGTCCGGCCAGCGCCAGCTCCACTAGCTGTGCACCGGCCAGACCGAGGTCGAGCGACTGCGGCTGCGCAGTGGTACCCGTGGCCGGGTCCAGTGCCAGCAGCAGAAGCTCCTCCGGAAGTGTTCTGCGGCTCCTGCCCATCCATGCCTCCCCGCGTGGATGAATGACAGGGTGACCCCTCTCACATTGGTCTGTCGAGGGTGCGTGACCGGTTCGTGAGGGAACCGGTAGGTATGTCGTTCTCGTCTACCACGGGGGCCAAGCCCTCACACAGGACACTGGTACATGGTTCGGACAGGGCGCGCGCGTGGGCGTGCGGCGCATGGAGGAGGCATCGGTGGCGGGCGAGTCCCCCGACAAGTCGAAGCAGCGTCAGTCGTCGGCAGGAGCGACGTCGGGGAGCGCGGGTTCGGTTCCCGAGGCGCGTGATCCGCGCCTCGCGGTCGCCCGGGAAGCCGGGGAAAAGGATTCCTCGAACGGAAACGCGGACACCGCGACGAAGATCCTCTCGGTCCGCGCCGCCGAGCCGCTCGAAGAGGACACCGCGCTGAACCGCGCGGTGTCCTCGTGGGTGCGGGAGGCGGACGGGGCCGGGTCCGGGGAGGACTCGGAGGGCGCCAAGAAGGACGCCGAGGCGTCCCCGAAGGCCGCCGAGGGGGCCGGGAAGGACGCGGACGGGGCCGCGGAGGACTCGGAGAGGTCCGGGGACGACTCGGAGGGCGCCGGGAAGGCCGCCGAGGGGGCCGGGAAGGACGCGGACGGGGCCGTGAAGGGTGCCGGGGCCGGGGAGGCGACGGCCGCGGCGGAGACGGGCGCGGAGGCCGGGGGCGACGCGGAGGCGGGCGCCGAGACCGAGGGCGACGCCGCCGAGGCGGGCGCCGGCCCGAAGGACGCGGTCGCTTCGAGTTCCGGTGCGACGAAGGACGCTGACGCCGTGTCGGAGGACGAGGCGGGCGACGAGTCCGACGCGAAGGCCGAGACCGAGACCGAGGTCGAGGCGGAGGCCGAGGACGCGCAGGACGACGCGGAGGACGCGGAGACCGAGACGAAGGGCGCGGAGGCCGAGGGCGGCCGGAAGGCCGGGGACGGCGACGGGAAGGCGGCCGGGGCGGACGCGGAGGCCGAGGCGGGCTCCGCCGAGGCCGAGGGCGACGACGCGGACGTCGAGGCGAACACCGACACCGACGCGAAGAACGACACCGCGAAGGCCGACGCCGACGCGAAGGCCGACGCCGACGCCGAGAGCGACACCAGGACCGACGACGCGGACGCGGACGCCGAGGCCGGCCCCGCCGCGGCCAAGGGCGACGCCGACGCCGACGCGGAGAAGGACCGGCCCGCCGACACCGACGACGCCCCCGGCTCCCCCTCCGCCGCGGCCGAGGGCGACGCGGACGCCGACGGCGGCGAGGAGCCGAAGAAGCCGGCCGCGGACGGTGCGGGCGCGAAGAAGGCCGAGGACGCCGCCGAGGACGCCCCCGCCGCGGGCGTCGACCAGCCGACCACCGCCTTCAAGGCCGTCAAGCCGAAGCCGAAGCCGGACCAGGTCGACCAGCCCACCACCATGCTCAAGGTCGGCGGCAAGGACCGGCCCGCCGAGTCCGACGCCGAGCGCACCAGCAAGTTCGTCGCGCTGAAGGACGACGTCAAGGCGAAGGCGAAGCCCGCCGACGAGAAGACCACCGCCGTCCCCCAGGTCGGCCCCGAGCGCACCACCCAGCAGCCGCTGCCGCCGAAGCCCCCGCTGGACCTCCTCGCCGAGCTGACCAACACGCCGCCGCCTCCGGAGACCCCGGTCCGCACCCTTGTGCGGCGGGTCAAGATCTGGACCCCGCTGGTCCTGCTCCTGGTGATCGTCTTCGCGGTCGTACAGGCCCTGCGCCCGCTCCCGTCCCCCACCCTCGCGCTCACCGGGAAGGACAGCTACACCTTCGACGGCGGCCGGGTGAACCTGCCGTGGCCGAACGAGGGCCAGGGCTGGATGGACGTGGACGGCCTCGGCACCATGGGCGACTTCGGCAAGCAGACGCCCGTCGCCATCGGCTCGGTCGCCAAGACCATGACCGCGTACATCATCCTGCGCGACCACCCGCTCAAGCAGGGCCAGGAGGGCCCGAAGATCAAGGTGGACCCGACGGCGGAGAAGGAGGGCGGCTACAACAAGAGCGGCGAGTCCACCCTCAACACCGTCAAGGCCGGTGACTATCTCACCGAGAAGCAGGCCCTGTCGGCCGTCATGATCCCCTCCGCCAACAACATCGCCCGGCTGCTGGCCCGCTGGGACGCGGGCTCGGAGGCGGCGTTCGTGAAGAAGATGAACGCCACCGCCAAGGAGCTGGGGATGACCGGCACGACGTACACCGACCCGTCGGGCCTGAAGGAGACCACCGTCTCCACCGCCCACGACCAGGTGCGGCTCGGCCGCGCGGTGGTCAAGCAGCCGGCCCTGGTCGCCATCACCAGCGCCGCCAGCTGGACCGACCCCACCGGCCACAACTGGCCGAACTACAACTCGCTGCCCTACTGGGTCGGCGCGATCGGCATCAAGACCGGCACCACCACCGCGGCCGGCGGCAACCTGCTGTTCGCCGCCCGCAAGAAGGTCGGCGGGCAGACGGTCACCGTCGTCGGCGCGATCCTCGGCCAGCACAAGCCCTCGATCCTGGACACGGTCAACGAGGTCAGCAAGACCGCGCTGCTCGGCGCCGAGCACGCGCTGACCTCGGCACAGATCCTCAAGAAGGGCGATGTGGTCGGCTACGTGGACGACCGGCTCGGCGGCCACACCCCGATCGTGGTCACGCGGGACGTCACCGCGGTCGGCTGGTCCGGCCTGAAGGTGAACCTGTCCTTCAGCTCCGGCACCGTTCCGCACACCGCGAAGGCCGGCACCGAGGTCGGCACGCTCACCGTCGGCGACGGCACGACGGCCGGGGTGAAGGTCCCGGTGGCCCTCGCCCAGGACCTGACCGAGCCGGGCTTCGGCGCGAAGCTCACCCGCCTGGGCTGAGCCCGCCGCCGCACCCCCCGCACCACCGCACCACCCCTGCGCGCACCCCGTCACGGCGCCCCACCCGGGAGCCCCGTGGCGGGGTGCGTGCTAGCGTCACGAATCGGGGCAGGTCGCCGGTTCCCGGGACAGGGCCGCGAACTGGACGAGAAGCGGCCGGGAACACCGAAGGAAACGGCCGAGAACAGAAGACGGGACACGGGGAGTGCCTTCAGGTGGCCACAGCGGAGCCGACACGCGCCGACGACGCCGAACCGGGCCCGGGATCCGGCCCACGAATACGCTTGTCCACGCCTGACGCGGACACCGGCGCGCACAGACGCACCGGAGCCGAGGGCCGTACCGGCGCGGACGGCCCCGCCAGGGCGGACGGCCGCGCGGTGGGCGCGGACGGCGGTGCAGTGGGCGCGGACGGCGGTGCCGGAGCGCCCTCGGACGCCACCGCCCGGCCGGGAAGCGCCCTCGCGCGCCTCCTCGCTCCCCTGGACCCCCTGCGCGTCCGTATGCTGCGCCACCCCGTCCTGTGGGTGACCGCGCTCGCGGGTGTCCTGCACATCATCTGGTTCTTCACGTTCGCGAACAGCGGCGGCGATCTCGCGGCGCAGGACGCCTGGGCGGAGTTCGTCGGCCGGCACCCGGACTCGGCGTACAACCTCGCCTGGTACGGGGGCATGCACCCGGTGTCGTACAGCGTGGTGTCGCCGTACCTGATGGCCGTCCTCGGCGTCCGGACGACGATGATGATCGCCGGGACGGTCTCGGCGGGCCTGCTGACGCTGATCCTGATCCGCAGCCGGGCGGTGAAGAACCCGCTGTGGGCCTCGCTCGCCGGGGTCTTCGCGCTGCTGTGCAACGCGCTGTCGGGCCGGGTGACGTTCGGGCTCGGCACGATGATCGCGCTCGGCGCGGTGGCGGCCGTGTTCTGCTGGCCGTACCGGTGGCGGCACAGACGCTGGGCGAAGGCCGCGGTGGCCGCCCCGCTGGCCGGCCTGTCCACCATGGCCTCGCCGGTCTCCGGGCTGTTCGTCGGCCTGGTCGCGGTCGCGCTGTTCCTCCAGAAGCGGCGGCCGGGCGCGTGGGCGCTGGGGCTCGCGCCCGCGGCGGTGGTGGCCGCGTCGTACTTCCTCTTCCCCTTCTCCGGCACCCAGCCGATGACGATCGGCTCGGTGAGCCTGCCGCTGCTGTACGGCCTGCTGTGCCTGTTCCTGGTGCCGAAGAAGTGGATCACCGTCCGGCTGACGGCGGCCGTCTACAGCGTCTCGGTCGTGGCGGTGTGGGTGGTCAGCTCGCAGATCGGCTCGAACATCTCGCGGCTGCCGATGCTGTTCGCGGGTGCGACGCTGATCGCGGCGCTGCCGTTCACGGTGCCGAGGTCGCGCAAGTGGTACGCGACCGTGGTGGCGTTCCTGGGCTTCGTCGGCTGGATCGGCTACAAGTCGGTGGACGACATCATCCACACGACGCCGACCGCGTCATGGGCCCATGAGCTGGCCCCGCTGGTCAACCAGCTCCAGAAGGTCGGCGCCGAGCGGGGCCGTGTCGAGGTGGTCCCGGCGCGCTCGCACCGCGAGGCCTCCGCGCTCGCGCCGTACGTCAACCTGGCGCGCGGCTGGAACCGGCAGGCCGACATGGAGCGCAACCCGCTCTTCTACGACGACACGCTCAACTCGGCGAACTACCACGAGTGGCTCCAGCGGTGGGCCGTGCACTTCGTGGTGCTGCCCCGGGACAACCCGGACGGGGACGGCGGCGAGCGCGAGCGGGAGCTGCTGCGGCGCGGGATGCCGTATCTGACGCAGATCTGGGGCGACGCCAATTGGCAGCTGTTCCGGGTGACCGACCCGACGCCGCTGGCCGAGCCGAACGCGGTGGTGGACCGGGCCGAGCAGGGCGAGATGACGCTGGAGGTGCGCAAGGCCGGGCGCATCCTGATCCGGATCCCCTACTCGCCGTGGCTCAGCGTGGTCGACGCCCACGGCAAGAGCCTGAAGGCCCCGCAGGCGATCCCGTCGGCGCCGGGCACGGAGAAGAGGTACCGCAACGTCAACGGCTGTCTGATGGAGACCCCCGAGGACACCAACGGCGACAAGTGGACCATGCTGATCGCCCCGCGCGCGGGCACGTACCGCCTGGCGGCCCCGTACCAGCTGCCGCGCGGCACGCCGTGCCCCGACGCCCTGAAGTGACGCGCGCCGCCGGGGCTATCGCGGATACCGCGCGAGCCACCCCGGCGACGACCCGGCGGGTCCGTGCAGGGCGGGACCCTGGGTC
>NZ_VOGW01000089.1:10145-17240 GCF_007896895.1 Streptomyces misionensis
CGGCCGGTCCGGCCTGGTGCGGGATGCCCCGGCCCTCGGTGTCCGGCGCCGGCGCCGGCGCGGGCGGCGTGACGGCCCGGCGGCGGCGCCCGGTCGGGGCGCTGGTGGGATGCGGCTGCGGCGGGGTGTGGTCGGCGGCCTGGCTCAGCGGCACGGCGTCGTGCCGCCCGTCCTCGCCGGGCACGCTCAGCGGCGGCTGCGCGGGCACCCGCACCTGGCCGGGCAGGCCCGGGGCCGCCGGGGCCGGCGCCTGCGGGGCGCGGTCGGCCGTGGCGGGCGGCAGGGCGAAGACCGTACGGGCGGCCGACTCCTGCGCGGCGGCCCGCTCGGCCGCGGCGGCCAGCGCGCGCCGGCGCCGTCCGGTGGGCCGGCCCTCCTCGTCCGTGTCCTCGTCGTCCCCGGCCGCGGGCAGCGCGGCGGGCAGGGCGGCCTGCGCGGCCGTCTCCGAGCCGTGGCGGGCACGTCGTCCGGCGGGCGCGGGCACGCCCTGCGGCGGTACGGTGCCGCCGAGCCCGGTACCGGAGGCGGCGGCCCCCGCGGCATGCTCGGCCGCGGTCACCACGGCACCCTCGCTCACCTCGTCGGCACGGCCGCGGACGGGCAGGTCGGCGGGCCGTCCCCGGCGCCGCCCGGTCCCGCCGGAGGTCGCCTGGGGGTCCTCGACCGGAACCGAGCCGGTCTCGTCGGCGGGCGCGCCCGCGCGCCTGCGCCGCCGCCCGGTCGGTACGGGCGCCTCCGTCCCGTCGGCAGCCGCGCCCGGCAGGTCACCGCCGTCCAGGAAGGAGTCCGTGGACCCGCGCCGGGCCCGTCGCCGGCCACCGCCGGTACCGTCCTCGTACTCCTCCGCGGGCTCGATCGGCGCGGGCTCGGCCACCGGCGCGGCGACGGCCCCGGCGCCCGCCCCGAGCGGCACCTCCAGGACGTACGCGCTGCCGCTCATGCCCGGCACCTCGTGCGTCTGGAGCACTCCGCCGTGGGCGCGCACGATCCCGCGCACGATCGGCTCGTGCACCGGGTCTCCGCCGGCGTACGGCCCGCGCACCTCGATCCGGGCCACCTCACCGCGCTGCGCGGCGGCGACGACCACGGTGTTGTCCAGGTAACCGCCCGTGGAGACGGGCGCGTTGCCGGTCGCGTCGACCCCCGCGACGTCCGCCACCAGATGCGCCAGCGCGGTGGCGAGCCGCTGCGGATCGACCTCGGCCTCGATGGGCGGCGCGTGCACGGCGAACTGCACCCGGCCGGGGCCGATCAGCTCCACCGCGCCGTCGATGCCGGCGGCGACGACGGCGTCCAGCATCACCTTCGTCCGGGTGATGTCCTCGCCGCCCGCGTCGATCCGCTGGTAGGCGAGGACGTTGTCGATGAGGGTGGTGATCCGCGAGTACCCGGCGGACAGGTGGTGCAGCACCTGGTTGGCCTCGGGCCACAGCTGCCCGGCGTCGTCCGAGGCGAGGGCGGCCAGTTCGCGCCGCAGCTCGTCCAGGGGTCCGCGCAGCGACCGCCCGAGCAGGGTGAGCAGCTGATCGTGCCGGCCCGCCAGCGCCTCGTAGCGGTCCTTCTCCCGCTCGCCGAGCGCGGCGTACCGCTCCTCGCCCGCGGCCAGCTCCTCCGCGTGCTTCTCGCGCAGCCCGGCCAGCTCGGCGTCGTACTTCTCGCGCAGCTCCTCCACCTCGGTGGCGTGCCGCTGGCGCAGGGCGGTGAGGTCGGAGGCGTGCTCCTCGGAGAGCTTCTCCAGCTCTTCCGCGTGCGCCTTCTCCAGCGCCTCCTTCTCCTCCACCAGGGCGTCGAAGGGCCGCCGGTCGGCGAAGGTCATCACGGCGCCGACGAGCTGGTCCCCGTCGCGCACCGGAGCGGTGGTCAGGTCGACCGGGACCTTCTTGTCGCCCTTGGACCACAGCACCTGTCCGCGCACCCGGTGCTTGCGCCCGGAGCGCAGGGTGTCGGCGAGCGGCGACTCGGCGTACGGGAAGGGGGAGCCGTCGGCCCGCGAGTGCAGGACGAGGTCGTGCAGTTCCTTGCCGCCCAGCTCGCCCGCCCGGTAGCCGAGGATCTGCGCGGCGGCCGGGTTGACGAGCACGATCCGCCCGTCGGTGTCCGTGCCGACGACGCCCTCCGACGCGGCCCGCAGGATCATCTCGGTCTGCCGCTGCGAGCGGGCCAGCTCCGCCTCGGTGTCGACGGTCCCGGACAGGTCCCGGACGACGATCATCAGCAGCTCGTCGCCCGTGTAGCCGTAACCGTCGTACGCCTGCTGCCCGTTCTCCAGGTTCGCGCTGGTGACCTCGACGGGGAACTCGGTCCCGTCGGTGCGCCGGGCGACCATCCGGGCCGGCTTGGTCCGGCCCCGCGGGTCCCGCTGACCGGGCCGTCGCATGGAGCCGGGGATGAGCCGGGAGTCGAACTGGGGCAGCAGATCGAGCAGACCGCGCCCGACGAGCGCGGTCCCCGGCGTTTCGAAGGCCTCCAACGCGATCATGTTGGCGTTGACGACGGTTCCGTTGGCGTTGACCAGGACCAACGCGTCCGGCAGAGCGTCGAGTATGGCTGCGAGGCGAGCAGCGCCTCGGGATGGCCTGCTGCTCACGAGACGCTTCCTCCCTGTTACCGCACCTTGCCGACCGCTCGGGCCATCTTGCCAACCGGCCCGCGACGTGTCACGCGAGGGAGTCTATGCGCACGTGTTGTGCCGGGGGCGCCGGATGAGAGGGAGGTCCCACGAGGAAGTGACGCCGATGCCGTGACGACCGGACCTTTGGCCCAGGCTCAGGTGATCTTCGGCAGCAGCGGCACCAGCCGGTCCCAGCGCGCGATCTCGCACCCGTTCCCGCGGCTGAACGAGGCGTCCACAGGCCGCCCGGCCCAACGCCCGGTGACCCGCGCGGTGGCCGGCCCTCCGTTGATCATGCTGCACACGCTCCCGGGCGGCACCGGCGCGAACACGTCCCGCCCCCACTGCGTCCGCGCGTCAAGCTCCCGACAGGCACCCTCCACATCCGGGTGACGCCCGCCGCTCGGATGACAGAACACCTCGTACGTGCCGTCCCGCCCGGCCCCGGCGTGCCGGACGACGACGGTGAGGTGATCACCGCCCGGCGCGGTGGCAGGCACGGCGGCGACAGGTACGGCGGCCGCGGCGGGTACGGCGGCCGGCGCCACGACGGACATGGAGACGGACACGGCCGCTGAAGCAGCCACGGACACGGACGCGGGGAAGGGGACGGCGACGGTGACGGCGGCGGCGAGCCCGGCCCGGGCCCTCCGCCACCCCCCGCCCGGCACTCCCGACGGAAATGAACCCATGCCCCCTCAACGCCCGACCGCCGCAGACGTTGCGCGCCACCCCGGCACGAGAAGCCCTTTGCCCTGCGGCCCGCCTGCCTAGTACCGTGGGGGTCGATTGGTGACGGGCCCCTCGGCTGTGTCATCATCTGCACGCACCACTCGCGCGCTCGCGTGAGCGGTTGTGCTGGAGGCGTCGCCTAGTCCGGTCTATGGCGCCGCACTGCTAATGCGGTTTGGGCCTTAAAGCCCATCGAGGGTTCAAATCCCTCCGCCTCCGCCCCAACCGAAGCCCCGGTCCCTGTGGACCGGGGCTTCGTCGTTCCCTCCCCGCACCTCGCCCACCTCCCCCTCCTGGACGTTTCCGCAGGTCAGGAGGGGTGAGCCAATCGGATTTCACATGGCGGCGGCAGTCATGTAATGTTCTTCCTGTCGCCGGGACGGGCCGAAAGGAACCGAAACGGAGACGAGAACAAAAGAACAAGCACTCGTAGCTTAACGGATAGAGCATCTGACTACGGATCAGAAGGTTGCAGGTTCGAATCCTGCCGAGTGCACACAGGTCAAAGGCCCCGCCGGTTATCCGAGCGGGGCCTTTGACATCAACGGGTGACATCAACGCGTCCGCGCGACACCGCTCAAGCGGCCGGCTCGTCGTCCTCCTCGCCGTCCAGCCCCAGCGCGTCGTCCATTCGATCGGCGGCGGCCCGCAGCGTCGTCCCCATCACGTGCGCGTAGGTGTCCAGCGTCATCGTGATCGTGCTGTGCCCCAGCGTCTCCATGATCGTGCGTGCGTCCACTCCCTGGGCCAGCAGCAGCGACGCACAAGTGTGGCGCAGATCGTGAACCCGCACCCGCGGCACCCGGGCGTCCCGGCACAGGATGGTCAGCATCCTGTTCAGGCCCCGTGGGTCGATCACCCTGCCCGTGGACGTGGTGAAGATGAGCCCCGTCGGCTGTCCCTCCGCCGGCTTCCACTTCGGACCCGCGATTTTACGCTCCCGGTCCTGCGCCACGCGGTGCTGCGTGAGCGCTTGGACGCACCGCCGGGGCAGGGAGACGGTGCGGATGGACCGCATCGTCTTGGGCGTGCCGAAGATCAGCTCCCGCCGAATGCGCTGCACGTTGCGGCGCACGCGGAGCGTCCCGGCGTTCAGATCCACGTCCGACCAGGTGAGCCCCAGCACCTCCCCGCGGCGCAGGCCGGTGGAGACCAGCAGCAGCCACAGTGCGTACAGGCGGTGGGACCGGGCCGTCTTGAGCAGCGCTCTCGCCTCGCCAGTATCCAGCGGGCGAACCTCCTTGCGCTCCACCGTGGGGGTCTCCACAATCCGGGCCACGTTCCGCGCGATCAGTTCCTCCCGGATGGCCTGTTGCAGTGCAGACCGCAGAACGGCGTGCACGTACTGGACGGTGCGCGCGGACGGGCGCCGCTCGCAGCACCGACCGACCGCGCAGCACGTGCGCTTGTCCTCCGGGCGCTCCTTGTCCGCTCCCCGAAGGCAGCACAGGCAGGACGACTTGAACTCGGAGAGGAACCGGCGCACGTCTGCCGGGGACAACCGGTTGAGCCGCTTCTTGCCCAACGCGGGCCGGATGTAGAGCCGAGACAAACCCTCGTAGCTGTTCAGCGTCGCGGGCTTGAGCCGCTCGGGAGCGATGGCGGCGAGCCAGTACGTCAAGTAGTCACCGAACGCCATCGTGGAAGATGCCGCCGGGATGCCCTGCCGGGTCTGCTCCTGCATCTCCGTGAGCTTGTCGGCGACTTCCTCACGGGTCTTGCCGTAGACGAACTTGCGGGTGCGGGTGCCGTCGGGGCGGTAGACGTAGGCGGCAGCTTGGTACCGGCCATCCTTCCGCTTCGTGATCGTTCCTTCGCCATTGGCGCGGCGCTTGGCCATCAGGCGGCTTCCTCCAGACGGTCGTTCATGTACTGACGGACTGCGTCGACCGGGATGCGGCGGCACCGGCCGGACGTGAAGCTGCGGAGCTGCTTGGTGCGGATCAGGTCGTAGACCTTGCTGCGACTGAGCCGCAGAGCGTTCATGACCTCGGGCACGGTGAGCGCTTCCGGCTCGCTCGGGACGAGGGTGAGCACGTCGAGACCTCCGAGACAGGGCAGGGGCTTCCGGTCTTCTTCTGGGAGATCCGCCACGTCCGCCACGCCGCCACACCGCAGGTCAGAGTCTTGATCGTGTGGCGGATAGCGGTGCTGTGGCGGATAGGTGCCGCCACACTGGGCGAGCGTGGCGGCACCGTTGGGGCTGGACGGGTCAGCCGGTGAGGGTGGGCTGTGTGGCGGTTTCCGCGTGCGTGTGGCGGATGGCCGTGGCGGTATCCGCCACGGATTCACCCCCGTTGACCTGCGGTGTGGCGGATGTGGCGGACGTGGCGGATTCTCCAGGGGGTGGAGGGCAGTACCGCGTCCAGGCGTCCGTGAGGTCTTCCGCGTAGTAGCCCTTGGGGAACCCGGAGGGGGTGCGGATTCCGCGTGGCTTGATCGGTTTGTTGGCCGGGGTGACGTACTGGCTGAGCATCCGGGCCAGGGTGCGGGAGTTGATCGGCTTGTCGTCCAGGTCGCCCCAGGGGGCGTCTTCCATGGCGAGCAGGCATTCCAGGATGGCGGCGGTGGGCATGCGTTCCTCGCCGCAGAACACCTTGTCGCGCAGGTCGGTCAGCAGTCGGACCCCGAGGGAGGCTTCGTCGTTGTCGTGTACGGCGCTGACCAGCTCCAGACAGGCCGTGCGGGCACGGGCGGGCCAGTGGCCGCCGGCCGCGTCCGCAACGGCGAGCAGGGGTTCCCACACGTCCGCCGGACGGTCCGTGACACCCTCGGGCATCTCGGGCCAGGCCCCGGCGACCTGGTCGCGGACGGTGTCGGCCCATTTGGCGAGGCGGTCTCGGAGGGCGTGACCCTGCTTCTCGTGGATGCGCTGGCGGTAGGGCTCCACCTTCTCGTTCGGTGCCCGCTTGCGCATGCGGATGATGACGGAGCGGGTCAGGACGGTGTCCGGCAGCGAGCCGAGACCGGCCATGGCCACAGCGCAGTAGGAGTTGAAGAGCTGCGCGTTCTGGTTGGAGCCCTCGCCGACGCACCGCAGAGCGCCCGTCGTGCGCCGGTATCCGGCATTCAGGAAGCCGCGCAGCGCCTCGTCCGCGCCGGCCTTGGGGCCGAAGATGGTGTCCACCTCGTCAAACAGCACGGTGGGCAGACCTGCGGCGGAATCCACCAGCCGGTACAAGGCGTTCGCGGACGCAGAGACCGTGGCGACCGGGCGCGGGGTGAGGAGTTCCACGATCTCCAGAGCCCGCGACTTCCCCGACCCCGGCTCAGGGGAAAGGAACGCGATCCGGGGCGTGGTCTCGAAGCACTCGATGAGGTGCGCGTGTGCGTCCCACAGCGCAACGGCGACGTAGGCGGCTTCGGTGGGGAAGACGTTGAAGCGGCGGTGGAAGGCTTCCACCTCATCGAGCAGCGCGGCCCCGTCGATGGTGGGGGTCATGCGGCGGCCCTTCCTTCCTGGTTGGTGCGCAGGGGGCAGGTGGTGCGGTGAGCGGAGTGGTCGGCGATGAGGGCGAGCACGCGGCGGTGTCCGACCGCGCTGCGGTCCCACCCGCACAGGCACCGTGAAGTCGCGGTCGGTGTGGCACCGCGCGGTGCACTGATGTGGAGCCAGGCGACGGGGTACCGGCCGTCGCCTGCGTGCGGGTCAGAGCGAAGAGCAGTTCGGACGCCCTTACGGGCGGCGCCTTTCGGCTCGCCCACGGCCATCGGGGGCCCGGCCTGTTCGGCGGCGCGCGGCTGGTCCGGGG
>NZ_VOGW01000008.1:0-14482 GCF_007896895.1 Streptomyces misionensis
GGATTGGTGACGGTCTCGGGCACGGCTCGGGTCCTCTCTTGATGGGGGCGAACGGCTCGATCGCCGTCCGGGCACCGAATCTACGGGCCCGAACGGGCCCCCTGAAGGCACGATCCACGGCACCTGATGCGGGTCGACCGGGGAATCCGTGCTATTTCTCGTCCATGACCGCGATATCCCTGGACGCCATCGACTGGCGCATTCTCGACGCCCTCCAGCGCGACGGCCGGAGCAGCTTCACCGACCTCGCCCGCGCCGTCTCCATGTCGGCCAGCGCCGTCACCGAGCGCGTGCGGCGACTGGAGGAGGCCGGGGTGATCAGCGGCTACGCGGCGGTCGTGGACCCGGCGAAGGTCGGCCTGGCGATCATGGCGTTCGTGCGCCTGCGCTATCCGAACGGCAACTACAAGCCGTTCCACGACCTGGTCGAGGCGATGCCGGAGATCCTCGAGGCGCACCACGTCACGGGCGACGACTGCTTCGTCATCAAGGTGGCGGCGCGCTCCATGCGTCATCTGGAGGAGATTTCCGGCCGGATCGGCACCCTGGGCTCCGTGACGACCAGCGTCGTCTACTCCTCCCCGCTCCCCCGTCGCCCCGTAAGCGAATAAATCCGCGCCGGACGGCTATACGTAACGAATCACCCATCACCGACGCATCCCACCGGAACCCGCAGGCCACTGACACGCCATCACCCGAATGGACCCCCCAACGAGCGCCATCTCATATCTGAGATAACCTCAACCTCATGGCAGACGACTACCTCGTACGCATCGGCAAGCTCATCCGTGACGCCCGGCAACACCGGGGCTGGACACAGACGCAGCTCGCGGAGGCGCT
This sequence comes from Streptomyces misionensis, assembly GCF_007896895.1. GTDB lineage: Bacteria > Actinomycetota > Actinomycetes > Streptomycetales > Streptomycetaceae > Streptomyces > Streptomyces misionensis_A. Next base: position 841 of record NZ_VOGW01000008.1, read on the forward strand.
CGGCACCAGCCAGAGCGCGGTGAACCGCATCGAGCGCGGCAACCAGAACATCAGCCTTGAGATGATCGCGCGCATCGGTGAGGCGCTGGACAGCGAGATCGTGTCGCTGGGCTATGCCGGCCCGATGCATCTGCGGGTCGTCGGCGGCCGCCGGCTGTCCGGCGCCATCGACGTCAAGACGAGCAAGAACGCCTGCGTCGCCCTGCTCTGCGCCTCCCTGCTGAACAAGGGCCGCACCGTGCTGCGCCGGGTCGCGCGCATCGAGGAGGTGTACCGCCTGTTGGAGGTGCTCAACTCCATCGGCGTGCGCACCCGCTGGATCAACGACGGGGTCGACCTGGAGCTGGTGCCGCCGGCCGAGCTGGAGATGACGGCGATCGACGCCGAGGCGGCCGTCCGCACCCGCTCCATCATCATGTTCCTCGGCCCGCTGCTGCACCGGATGGACCAGTTCAAGCTGCCGTACGCCGGCGGCTGCGACCTCGGCACCCGCACCATCGAGCCGCACATGATCGCGCTGCGCCGGTTCGGCCTCCAGATCGCGGCGACCGAGAACCAGTACCACGCGCAGGTGGACCGCACGGTCCGCCCCGACCGCCCGATCGTGCTGACCGAGCGCGGGGACACCGTGACGGAGAACGCGCTGCTGGCCGCCGCGCGGCACGACGGTGTGACCGTCATCCGCAACGCGTCCTCCAACTACATGGTCCAGGACCTGTGCTTCTTCCTGGAGGCGCTGGGCGTGAAGGTGGAGGGAATCGGCACCACCACGCTGACCGTGCACGGCGTGCCGAACATCGACGTCGACGTCGACTACTCCCCCTCCGAGGACCCGGTCGAGGCGATGAGCCTGCTGGCCGCCGCGGTGGTCACCGAGTCCGAACTCACCGTGCGCCGCGTGCCCATCGAGTTCCTGGAGATCGAGCTCGCGGTCCTGGAGGAGATGGGCCTGGACCACGACCGCTCCCCGGAGTACTTCGCGGACAACGGCCGCACCCGCCTGGTCGACCTCACGGTCCGCCCCTCCAAGCTGGAGGCGCCGATCGACAAGATCCACCCCATGCCCTTCCCGGGCCTGAACATCGACAACGTCCCCTTCTTCGCCGCCATCGCCGCGGTCGCCTCCGGCCAGACCCTCATCCACGACTGGGTCTACGACAACCGGGCGATCTACCTCACCGACCTCAACCGCCTCGGCGGGCGCCTCCAGTTGCTGGATCCCCACCGCGTCCTGGTCGAGGGCCCCACCCGCTGGCGCGCCGCCGAGATGATGTGCCCCCCTGCCCTGCGCCCCGCCGTGGTCGTCCTGCTGGCGATGATGGCGGCGGAGGGAACGTCGGTGCTGCGCAACGTGTACGTCATCAACCGCGGTTACGAGGACCTGGCGGAGCGGCTGAACTCGGTCGGGGCGCAGATCGAGATCTTCCGGGACATTTGATGCGGTAGGTCCTCGGCCGCCGGTGCTTGGCCTCCACCGGCCTCTCGGCCGTTGGCGTACGGGGGCCGGCAGCCCCACCTGGTCGCGGTGTACGCATACCGGTACGCCGGCCGCAGTGAACCGGTGGCCGGTGGCCGGGTCGAACGGGCGGTCCCGGGAAGGGCGTTGTACGACGTCGAAGCGTCTCCCGGAAGCCAAAAGGACGGACACACGCCACGCACCGGGCGGCCGTCGCGCGCGAACGGGACGTGCTGTTGCGCCATGCTCGTGGAGCCGGGCGCGCTGGATACGGACCGGGGCGCGGCGGCGTCCGTGGCCCATGCCGGTTCCCCGGGGCGGCGGGTGGGCGCGTGGTGGCCGGCGGGACGTCAGGAGGTGACGTCCACGAGGACTTTGCCGACCGCGCGGCTTTCGACCGCGCGGTGCGCGTCGGCGGTGCGGTCGAGGGGGAAGCGGATCAGTGGCAGGCCGTGTTCCTCGCCGACTGGCAGCGCGCCGTCGTGCACCGCGGCGGCGACGTCCTGGGCGGCCGCGGCGCGTGCCTGCGGACCGGCGGTGTAGAGCACCAGGAACTGGAGGCGTGTGTTCAGCACCATGTTCTGCGGCACGTTCAGTTCGATCGGCTTGCCGCCGTCATTGGCATAGGTCGAGATGGTGCCGCGGGTTCGCAGTACGGCCAGGTCCAGTGCGAGGTTCGTGCCCAGGGCCACCTCGGCGACGATGTCGACGCCATCCGGGGCGATCTCGCGAATTTCGGCGGCCGGGTCGCCCTCGCGATAGTTGATCACGTGGTGGGCTCCGGCGGCGGTGGCCAGCCGGGCTTTCTCCGGGCTGCTGGTCGTGCTGATCACGGTGGCACCGGCCCATCGGGCAAGCTGGATCACCGCGTGCCCGACGGCTCCGGCTCCGCCCGCGGCAAGCACCACTTTGCCGTCGAGCGCCCCGGGCCGCAGCCGACGCGGCCCGTCCTCGGCGACGGTGAGCGCGCGGTGCGCGGTCAGCGCGGGGACTCCGAGTGCGGCGCCGAGGTCGAAGCCGGCCTCGTCGGGCAGCGGCACGGCCTGTTCTTCGGGTACGACGGTGAATTCGGCAGCGGTGCCGGTGGGCCGCCCAGCAGCGGCCATGAACAGCCAGACGCGCTGATCGACCCGGCTGGGGTCGACGCCCTCACCGACGGCGTCGATCGTGCCGGCGCCGTCGAGGTGCGGGGTGACCTCGCAGAAGCGCATGGGGTGGCCGGAGCGCGCCTGCCAGTCGGTCGGGTTGACCCCGGACACGGCGACCCGGACGCGAACCTCGCCGGGCCCGGGTGCCGGCAGGTCACGGTCGACGAGCTGGAGAACGTCGGGGGCACCGTTGGTGCGGTAGACGATGGCCTTCATGATCCGTCCTTGAGCCTGGTGAACTGGGTTTTCCGGTGCGGCCCGACGGCCGTCAGGGTGTCCGGCGTGGGGTGTGGTCGCGACCCGGCCGCGTGGGTTCCGGTCAGCCGATGGAGACGTCGCTGGAGCGGGACTCGACGGCGTCGAGGGCCGCGAGAGTCGCGGCGTCGAGGGTGATCTCGCTGACCGCGATGTTGGCCTCCAGGTGGGCGGCGTTCGCGGTGCCGGGGATGAGCAGCACGTTCGGGGCATGGTGCAGCAGCCAGGCGAGGCCGACCTGGGAGGGCGTGACGCCCAGGGACTCGGCCACGGTGTGCACCGCCGGCTCGTCGGTCGCCTTGGGCAGGCCGGGGAAGGCCCCGCCAAGCGGGAAGAACGGTACCCAGGCGATGCCCTCCGCCGCGCACAGCCGCAGCATGTCCTCGTCGCCGCGGGAGACGAGGCTGTAGGCGTTCTGCACGCAGACGAGGCCGGCGGGCAGGGCGCGGCGCAGGCCGTCGAGGGTGACGCTGCTCAGGCCGATCGCGCCGATCTTGCCCTCGTCGCGCAGGGCGGTCATCACCGCGAGTTGGTCGTCGAGGTCGACAACCTGGTCCCCGGCGGGACGCAGCCCGGGGCCGGTGTCCAGGCGGCGCAGGTTGACCACGTCGAGCCGGTCGACGCCGAGGCTGCGCAGGTTGTCCTCGACGCCGGCGCGCAGTTGCTCGGGCCGCTGTGCCAGACGCAACGGCAGGCGCCCGCCGGGATTGGGGGCGGCCCCCACCTTCGTGACGACCAGGACGTCGTCCTCGGGGCGTAGTGCCTCGCGGATCACGTCGTTGACGAAGCCGAAGCCGTAGAACTCGGCAGTGTCCACGTGGTCGACGCCCAGTTCCACCGCGCGGCGCAGCAGTGCGACGGCCTCGCCGCGGCGGTCGTGCAGGCGCTCGAGCTGCAACGCGCCGTAGCCGACCCGGAAAACGGTGCGGCCGGCGAACAAAGCGGTCCGCGTGGTCATGACGCTGTCTCCTCGGTGGGTGTCCGCAAGGCGGTGTACAGCAGTTCGGCCTGGTAGAGCGCCATGACCCGGTGGGCGATCGGGGCGGCGTGCTCCCGGGCCCGGGCCGGCTCGTGGTGCTCGACCTTGACGAGCCATGCGGTGACGCAGTCGTGCAGCATCGCGCGCATCCGGTCGGTCGCGTCGACGACGATGTCCCGGATGACCGGGTCGGTGGTCGCTCCGCCCCAGGTCTGCACGCCGACCCGGGCCTCTGCCGGGTCGATCGCGGTGACCAGGCGGGAGAGCAGTTCGTCGGGGTCGGGTGGGACGTCCGCCGCGGCGTACTCGCCGATGGTGCTGCCGCGCTTGTCGAGCATCTCGCGGGCGGCGGCCTGGACCAGGTCGGCCTTGTTGCGGTAGTGCGCGTAGATCGAGCCGGCCGAGAGGCCGGACTCGGTGGTGATGTCGGCGATTGAGGTCCGTTCCAGGCCGTTGCGGCTGAAGCAGCGGACGGCGGCCTGGGCGATCTGGGTACGCCGGAGTTCCTTGCGCGCGTCGGTGAGCCGAGGCACCACACCTCCTACAAAAAGAATCCGTGTTCTTCTTGTGGGAAGACTAGCAGAATCGCTGTTCTGTTTGTGATGGGTGCGTGTCGCTGCGTCATGAAGAACTGGCCCGGCTTGCCGGTATCGGCACCGACTACGACATCCGCCCCGAACAGGGGCACAGCGGCAACGTGTCCGAGGAGATCTTGCACGCCCTCGCCAAGGCCCCGCGCCTGGACCGGACCGAGCGCGCCCACATGACGAACCTGGCCGCGGCCGGTACTGGTCCGCGCCGCCGCTCTCCGGAGCGCCCGCAGCGGGTCCGCCCCGGCCTCCACGGTTTGGTCGGACCGGTCCGGCTCCTTCGTCAGCCGCTGGTGAGCCGCCGTCGCGGCCTTACTCCGGCCACGGGTTGTTCCGGATGATCTCGACGAAGTCCTTCCGGCGGAACGAGGCGTCGAAGTGGGCCAGCACGTCGTCGTTCATAGTTCCGAAGGTGGTGTCGGGGCGGTCGGCCATGCCTTCGTAGAAGGCCTTCAGGATGCGGTTCTTGAAGTCGGGGCGCGGGTGCGCGGCCACGACCTCGGCCCGCTGCTGTTCGGTGATCTCGGCGAGGTCGAGGCCGAGGACATCGGTCTCGACGCCGAGGGTCACCACGGCGACCTCCGGCGCCAGGTGGAGCGGCACCTCGGGGGTGGTGTGCAGCGCGATGGCCAGCCAGACGTTGCGGGCTTCCTGCTCGGTGCGGCCGTGGTCGAGCAGGAAGGTGCGGGCGGCCTCGGCGCCGTCGATCTCGAAGCGCTGGTCCTTGGTGGCGTAGGTCGGGGTGAGGCCGAGGTCGTGGAAGAGGCCGCCGACATACGCGAGTTCGGGGTCGGCCTCAAGCCCGCGCGCGGCCGCCTTCAGCGATCCCCAGAGATAGACGCGACGCGAGTGGTTGAAGATCGTCTCGTCGGCAGCGCCACGGACGATGTCGGTGGCCTCGCGGACCAGCTGGGTGTCGGGAATGACGATCCCCGCGATGTTCTCCGACATGAGCCCTCCTTGCTCGGGTGGAGTGAACTGAGTTCAGCGTTCCTCCCGATCGCTGTCCGGCCCACCGCCCAAACTGCCGGGCACCCCACAGATCCGGACCCCGGCCGTGCGAGGGTTCAGCGGGCCCGGGCTGCCACACCATCCTTGCCACCGCGCTGGGCGGTGGCAAACCGGGCTCGGTAGCCGCTCGGCGAGACACCCAGGCGGGCCACGAAGGTGCGACGCATCGTCTCCGAGCTCCCGAATCCGGCGGCTCGCGCAGCCTCAGCCACCCCACAGCCCGAATCGAGCAGCGCTTTCGCATGATCGAGACGGACCTGCTCGACAAACTTCGCCGGAGTGGTGTCCATCTCGGCTGCGAACATCCGCGCCAGATGGCGCGGGCTGACGCCGATCAGGGCGGCCAGTGAGCCGACGGTATGCGGGAGCCCGGGCTGCGCCGCGACCAGGTCGACCACAGAGCGCAGGTCCGGTGTGCGGGGAGGACGTACCTCCAGGGGCGCCGAGAACTGGGACTGCCCACCGGGGCGCTGCATGAACACCACGAGGCCGCGGGCAACGTTCCGTGCCAGGTCGCCACCGTGGTCCTGCTCCACCAGCGCCAGGGCCAGGTCGATGCCGGCCGAGACGCCTGCCGAGGTGACGATGCCGCCGTCCTCGACGAACAGGGCGTCGGGCTGCACCTGGACATCGGGGTAGGCGCGGGCGAGCAGCTGGGCGTGCCGCCAGTGGGTGGTGGCACGCCGCCCGTCCAGCACCCCGGCGCCGGCGAGGGCGAACGATCCGGTGCAGATCGACACCAGCCGCCGGGCGCGGGGGTGCAGCAGGCGGATCGCCTGGGTCAGATCGGCAGGGACGGCCCGGGTGACCAGGGCGTCGCCCCCCGAGACGACGACCGTGTCCGCCTCGGTCACGTCGGCCGCCGCCTTGTCGACGGGTAGGCGCAGGCCCACGGAGGTGATGACCGGTTCTCCGGACGGCGAGGCATAGCTGAGCGAGTAGTGGGCGCCGAACAGGTTGGCCTCGGCGAACACCTCCGCCGGGCCCGCCACATCGAGCATCTTGATGCCGTCGAAAACGACGAACACGATGTGCCGCCTGGGTTCCATGACCTCTCGCCTTTCGCTGCCGTACCACCGTCCCCGTTGCGGGAGGTCGGGCCGCGGTATCCGATCCCCTTCCATCGCCGGCGGCGGCTGCCGGGCCGCCCCATGCGCGGCGACCAATGTCCCACAGATGCGGACAGAGAGGCGATCAAGGGCTGCGGTAGCGAGGACTTCGTCTTCGCCCCGTCTGTGCAGATCCGTCGCGCACCATCGCGGTGCCGGTCGATGCCTGGCGCTGACGGCTCAATACGGTGGAGGGACCGGTTGAGGGAGAGGACACGAAGACGTGGATGTGTATGAGGCCGTGGACAGTCGCCGGTCTGTACGGGCGTTCAGCGACGAGCCGGTGCCCAAAGAAGTACTCGAACGAGTGCTTGCCGCGGCGACGCGCGCTCCGTCGAGCGGGAACCTCCAGCCGTGGCATGTGTACGTCGTGACCGGTGAGCCCTTGGCCGAACTGAAGAGTCGTGCGACAGCCAGGGCACTGGCGGGAGACCCGGGTGATGACCGGGAGTACCCGATGTACCCGGCCGAACTGGCCTCGCCGTATCTGGACCGCTTCTCCGCAGCGGCCGCCCAGCGGTACAAGGCACTGGGCATCGAACGCGACGACCCCGACAGACCCATGAAGATCGCCGCCTTGAACTCGGAGGCTTTCGGTGCGCCCGTCGTGCTGTTCTGCTACCTCGACCGGACGATGGGGCCCGGACAGTGGGCGGACGCGGGGATGTACTTGCAGACGGTCATGCTGCTGCTGAGGGCGGAAGGGTTGCACAGCTGCCCCCAAGTGATGTGGACCATGTACCGCAAGACCGTCAGCCAGATAGTCGGAGCCGACGAAAAGTTCGTACTGCTCTGTGGCGTCTCGATCGGGTTCGAGAAGGAAGGCGCGCCACAGCTACGTACCGCCCGCGCGGACATGGCGGAGACAGCGAGATTTCTCGGTGCATGAAATCATTCCGCAGGACAGGCCCTGGCCTAGATGCTGCCCGCTCGCATCGACCCCGTCACCTTCACCACCCGAGTCAAGGAACGGCACACAGCCGACAATGCCTCCGCCTGCCTACCAGCGGAACCGCGTATCCTTGTTGCACCCCGCTTTCAGACGCTTGATCTCGTGCTGTCGGCGAGATTCAGTCGTGTTCAGCATCGAGTCGATCCTTTGGAGAACGAATAAGAATGCACTGGCCCCTTCCCGACACTCCCCTTATCCACACCGTGCATAATTTCGTCTCGACCCAGGTTTCAGCGCCCATCCTGCACCACTCCGTGCGGGTCGGCTCTCTTTCGCAACTCATTGCGGAACGGGAGCAAATCGATGTACCTGAGGACAGCATCTGGGCCGCCGCACTCCTTCACGATGTCGGAACCGCCGTCGGACAAAGCTCGCCACAACGATTCGAGGTGGCCGGCGCCAATGCGGCCACCGAACTCCTGAAAGCTCAGTCTGGGCTATCAGGAGTGCAGTTGCAGGAAGTATGGGACGCCATTGCTCTGCACACCTCACCTCACATCGCCGAAGCGCGTGGCGGTCTGACTCGAGTTATCCGACTTGGCGTGTTGATGGACTTCGGGAAAGACGTCCTGCCAGATGCTGCCGAGGTTCGAAAGGAGCTGGAGCGCGCGTGGCCACGCGCGGACATCGAACGGACCTTGACCAATGCGGTGGTACAGCAGGCACTGCAAGTGCCAGAGAAAGCTCCGGCCGCGAGCTGGCCCAACAATCTCTACGTGGCCCACCTGCAGAATCCAAATCATACGGGCATCAACCCCGCATTCTAGGCCTTGCAGCCACCACAGGTCGCCCAGGACACGGTGGTGGTAGGCGGAAGGCAGCCCGGGGGGCGGTCAGCCGGCGGCAGGGCGGGGCGCGTCGAGGGGGGCGCCAGGTCGGTCCACCATCGCCTCGACGATCCTCAGCAGCCGTTCCCCCACCCGGTCGATGCTGCCGTTCTGCGCGCTGACCTGCGCGCCCTCGAGGACGAAGGTGATCTCGGCCGCGGTCTGCTCGGGGTCGGGCAGCCCCGCCTCGGCGCACATGCCGACCAGCCTGCGGGTCTGGTGTGCCTTGTGCTTCTCGATGACCTGCCGTGCGGGGTGGTCGCGGTCGGGCAGTTCGGCGATGGAGTTGATGAACGGGCAGCCCCGGTGCGAGATGGCGGGCAGTCCGTCGGCGATGAAGCGGGCCAGGGCCAGGATCTGCTCCCTGGGCCGTCCGGGGTGTTCGGCCTCGGCCCGGTCGAAGGCCGCCTGGTAGTCCGCGGCGACGATCCGCAGCCACTCGGCGACCAGGGCGTCCTTGGTCTCGAAGTGCCGGTAGATCGCCATCTTGGTGGTCTCGGCCTTCTCGGCGATCGCCTGGACGCCGACCCGCCGGATCCCCTCGCTCTGGAAGAGCTCCTCCGCCGCGTCGAGGATGCGCTCGCGAGGCGGCAGCTTCGCCACTCTGCCCGGCCTGCTGGTGGTCGAAGCCATGACTACTCCGTGACGTCCGAGCGGTGTGCGCGATCTCAGTCCTGCTACGGTACCAGTCCGTCCCGGACGATACCGATCGGTATCGTCCGGGACTCATGAGTATCGTTCTGTTCAGGGAGAGACCATGAGAGTGACCGAGTACGCGCACCACGACGCGGTCGGGCTCGCGGAACTGGTGGCCAAGGGCGAGGTGAGCCCCGCCGAACTGGAAGCCGCCGCGCGCGAGGCCGTGGCGAAGGTCGATCCGCTGATCAACGCGGTCGTGGAGACCTGGCCGGCCGACGACGAGCCCCGGCCCGGCAGCACGCCGCTGGCGGGGGTGCCCTTCCTGATCAAGGACATCGGAGTCGCCATGGCGGGGCGGCGCATGGAGCTGGGCAGCCGGCTCGCGGCCGGTCATGTCGCCCGCGCCGACTCGTACCTGATGGCTCGCCTGCGCCGGGCGGGCCTCGTGACGTTCGGGCGGACCTCGACGCCGGAGATGGCGTACGGCATCACGACGGAGCCGGTGCTCCACGGCGCGACCCGCAACCCGTGGGACCCGGCGCGCAGTGCGGGCGGCTCCAGCGGGGGCGCGGGCGCGGCCGTCGCCGCCGGGGTGGTCCCGATCGCGCACGCCACCGACGCCGCCGGCTCGCTGCGCGTCCCCGCCGCCTGCAACGGGCTCTTCGGGCTGAAGCCCACCCGCGGCCGGGTCTCCATGGGACCCGACGCGGACGAGGTCTTCAGCGGCCTGGCGGTGCAGGGCGCCGTCAGCCGTACCGTGCGCGACAGCGCGGCCCTGCTCGATGCGATCCGCGGCCCGGAGCCGGGCGATCCCTACGTCGTCCAGCAGCCGTCACGCCCGTACGCGCAGGAGGTCACCCGCCACCCGGGCCGGCTGCGGATCGGTGTGCTCGCCCAGGCCTGGGGCGGCTGCCGCACCGCCGCGCCCGTGGCCGACGCGCTGTCCCGCACCACCCGGCTGCTCGAATCCCTCGGCCACCACGTGACGGAGGTCCCGGTCGAACTCGGCGTCGGCTGGGAGGAGTTCGTTCTGGCCTGCGCCCGGCTGATGACGGTGAACCTGGCGGCCTCGGTGGACGAGCTGGCCGCCGCCTTCGACCGGCCCGTCGACTCCTCGACCCTGGAGCCGGCGAGCCTCGCCGGCTACCGCTACGGGCAGCGGGTCAGCGGCCCCCGGTTCGCCGCCGCCCTCGCGGTCCGCAACCGGGTCGCCCGGAGCCTGGCGCGGTACTTCGACGGACACGACGTCCTGCTCACCCCGACCCTGCCGGAGCTGCCGGTGCCGCTGGGCACCTACGCGAAGGACGCCGAGGCGCTGGACGGCCTCGGCTGGATCGGCCGCATCCTCGACCACTCGCCGTTCACCACGGCGTTCAACATGGCGGGCACGCCCGCCATGTCCGTGCCGGTGACGGCCGACCCCGCCACCGGGCTCCCGGTCGGCATGCAGTTCGCGGCCGGTCACGGGCTCGAGCGCCTGCTCTTCCGCCTCGCCGGACAGCTCGAACGGGCCGCGCCGTGGTCGGGCAGGACCCCCGCGGTGTGGGCGGGACGGTAGCGGGGTCAGGCCGCCAGGTGCACCTCGGCGCCCGGGGCGGCGCCCGGGTAGGCGGCGACGACCAGGTTGAGCTGGCGCTGCATGTACCAGATGTTCAGGCCGAAGACGAAGGAGAGCCAGGTACACACGGCGGGGCTGCACGTCACCGGCAGACCGGCCGCGCGCTGCGCGTTCGCGATGGCCTTGCCGGTGTTGTGGTAGGAGATCAGCGGAGCGATCAAGGTCCAGCTCAGGAAGAGCAGGACCAGCATGCTGCCCGCCGGGCTGAGGGTCCGGCGCCGGTCGAACTCCTGCAACTCCTTGTGGATCTTGTAGTACCACACCAGCTGGTAGATCCCGAGCGTGACGAGCGGCAGGCCCAGCCACACGGCGACGGGCCCGCGGCGCTTCATCGCCAGGCCCGGCAGGCGGTGCACGGCGGGGGCGCCGGCACCGGCGCCCGGGGCGACCGCGCCACCGGCCGCGAAGGGCGCGCTCTGGGTGTGCTCGGCGGTGGGCTTGATCTCGTCCATCCAGCGTTCTCCAACGACTCGTTCTGAGCTGAGACCGAGGAGCATGACAGGAAGTGAAGGAATTGTGAAGGTAGTTGGCGATTCAATGAAGAGTCGTCATGCGTTCGTGATCCAGGGCCTTCCTCAGGTTGTGCTCCGCGATCGCCCGCATCACCGCGCGGTGGGGGAAGTCGCCGTCCAGCAGGCGCAGCGGTCCCGCGGTCAGGGAGAGGTGGTGGGCCAGGGTGTAGAGGGCGAGCCTGGGGGCGTCCAGACCGGGGACGGACAGGGGGCCGTAGGAGTCGCCCAGCCGGATGCGGAGGTAGGCGTGCTCCCATTCCCGGTCGAAGTACAGGGTGCCCTCGATGTCGATCAGGGCGGGACTTCCCGTCTCGTCCACCAGGACGTGGTCCGGCCCCAGTTCACCGTGGACCACCGTGTGCCGGGTACGGGGGCGCACCTCGGCGGCCAGGGCGAGCAGGTGGTCCGTCAGGCGGGTCCTGGCCGCCGCGAGACGGGGCTCGCGCACGGCGCCCTCGGCCAGGTCCTGGAGAGCCCGGGCCAGGACGACCTGCTCGCAGCTCGTGCCGTGCGCGCGGCCCCCGCCGTCGACCAGGGCCACCTTGCCGTAGCCGGGGGCCCGGTGGGCGTGCATCGCCGACAGGGCGTCACGCAGTCCGGCCATGGCCCGCGCGGCCGCCTCGGGGGCGTCGGCGAGCAGGGCCTGAAGGGTCCGGCCGCCGAGATCCTCCACGATCGCCAGGCCCGGACCGGTGCGGTCGAGGAGGCGGAGCGCCGGGACGCGGACGCCCAGGGCGGTCAGCCGGGTGTGGGCGGCCGCGAAGAGGTCCGGGCCGGTGCCCGGTGCGAAGGGGTCCGCCAGATCGTCGTCGCCGGCCGCCGCGGGCCAGTGGTTCTCGCTGTCGTCCCAGACGTAGGCGATCGCCGTCGTCGCGTCGTCCATCCGCAGGCGGTAGACGCCCTTCTTGCTGCCGCCCGCCAGCCGCCGTGCCGCTTCCAGTCGGCGGCCGCCGCCGAGCGCGGAGCGCGCCGCGGCGGCCAGCCGGTGCCAGGGCAGCGACCTGGGCGTCCCGTCCTTCGTCACCACAACGATCTTTCGGTAGAGGTGAGTTCACGATCCTTTCGGCCGACGACGGTATGCCAGGACGCGGTGCACGCGCGAACAGTTATGCGGTGGCCACCGGTTGCCCGGCCTGCCGTGCGGCGCGCTCGCGCCAGGGGATCCAGGTCGCGGTCAGGGTGACGGCCAGGGCCGAGGCGGCGACCACCGCCATGCCCAGGGTGAGACCGCCCGCGCCCGCCACGAAACCGATCAGGGCGGGGCCCGCCAGCAGGCCCGTGGTGCCCATGGCGGCGACCAGTGACAGGGCGTCGGAGCCGTGCTCGGCGGCGGCGACGTAGACGCACGGGGTGATGGCGGCCGCGCCCAGGCCCACACAGGCGAAGCCGAGGAGGGTCGGGACCACCCCGCCGGCCAGCAGGGCCAGGGCGAGGCCCACGGCGGCCAGCGCGCTGCCCGCCCGCACCACCGGACCGTCGCCCCAGCGGTCGCGCCAGCGGTCCGCGCACGCCCGGGCCAGCAGCATCGTCGCGGAGACGACCGCGATGCCCAGCGGGGCCACCGTGGCCGACGCCTTGACCGAGTCCTTGAGGTAGAGGGTCGACCAGTCGTTCATCGCCCCCTCCGTGATGGTGCCGAACGTCATGGCGCAGCCCATGAGGAGGGTGGTCCAGGAAGGCGGCTTGAAGCGTCTCGGCTGTTTCCCGGTGGTGGCGGGCGCCGGGGCGGTGTCGGGCAGCAGGGCCTTGCGGGCGGCCGCCAGCAGGAGGAGCAGGAGCGCCCCGGCCGCCGCGAAGTGGGCCGGGACCGACGGCGTCAGGGTGGTGGCCCCCGAGGTGAGGAGGGACGCCGCGAGCAGGCCCGCGCTGAAGGTGGCGTGCAGCTGGGACATCGCCGTGCGGTCGTACGTCGTCTCCAGCGCCGCGCCCTGGGCGTTCATGGCCACGTTCAGACAGCCGACGGCCACGCCGTCCGCGCAGACCGCGAGGAGCGCCAGGGGGTAGTCGGGGACGACCGACAGGGCCGCCAGTACGGCGATCAGGGCCAGCGCCGACAGCAGCGACAGACGGCGCGAGCCGAGGCGGCGCATCAGCACCGCGACCAGGGGGAACGCGGCCGCCGCGCCCGCGCCGCAGGCCATCAGGAGGAGGCCCACTTCCCCGGCTCCCAGGTCCAGGCGGGTCTTCAGCGCGGGGAGGCGGGAGACCCAGGTCCCGTACTGGAAGCCGAGGAAGCAGAACAGTGCCGCGATCGACCATTTGGCCCGGCGGAAGGAGGGCATCAGGGCGTCCTCACCGTCTCGCGGGGCAGGAGAGCGGCCGTGGTCGCGGACATGTAGAGGGCGTCCGTGCCGTAGGCGCGCGGGACGCGGGCCTCGTGGTGGGGCCGGTAGCCGTTGGCGCGCCAGAACGCCTCCTTGCCGTCGACCGCGACCAGGGAGACGGTCTCGAAGCCCCGGCTGCCGGCCACGTCGGTCACATGGCGGGCCAGGCGACTGCCGAGGCCCCGGCGGCGCAGGGGCGCGCTGATCACGAGGTCGTGCAGG
>NZ_VOGW01000008.1:14760-18561 GCF_007896895.1 Streptomyces misionensis
CGAGGCGGCCGTCCGCGTCGAGGGCGAAGCAGGTGGCGGGTGAGGACGCGGCCCGGGAGCGCAGCAGTTCCTCGCCCTCGGCGAGGGAGAGGTGCGCGTACGCCTCGTGTTCCAGGGCCGCCAGGCGGGGCCAGTCGCGGGCCGCGATCTCCCGGATGTGTATGCGGTGTTCCATTTCAGGGCCGTTCGTCGTCTGGGGAGCGGTGCGCGCGGACGCAGACGCAGGGCAGGGGGCCGAAGCCGTTGAAGCCCCGGGTGGTGTAGCTGGTGGCGTAGGCGCCGGCGGAGAGGATCCACACCGGGTCGCCGGAGGTGACCGTCCCGGGCACGCGCACCGGGTGGCGGCCCTCGCCGTACGCGTCGTCGCTGTCGCACGTCGGGCCGGCGACGACCGCGGACACCGTGTCCGCGGTCTCCGGGTGGCCGGGGAAGACCATCTCGTGGGTCAGCTGGTCCATCTCGTAGAGGCCGTTGAACTTGCCGCAGCTGAGGTAGAGCCAGTGCGCGTCCTCGCCGTCCGGCTGCCGGCGGCGGGTCAGCCGGGCGACATGGGCGCGGACCGCGCCGTGGTCGGCGACCAGGTGGCGGCCGGGTTCCATGACGAAGTCGACGGGGGCGAGGGCGCGCAGGCGCTCCATGCCCTCGCGGAGCACGGTGAGGATCTTGTCGAGGGGCGGGTCGAGGGGGTTGCCGTGACGGTCCCGGTAGCCGAGTGCGGGCAGGCCGCCGCCGAGGTTGACGTGGTCCGGTACGATCCCCCGCCCGGCCAGCGCCGTCAGGGTGTCGGCGAGCAGGTCGAGGGCCGCCTGCCAGGCCTCGGCGGTCATCTGCTGGGAGCCGACGTGGACGGAGAGCCCGGCCGGGGTCAGGCCCGCCGCGCGGGCGGTCTCCAGCACCCGTACGGCGTCCTCGGGTGCGCAGCCGAACTTGCGGTTCAGGCCCCACAGCGCGCCTTCCCCGCTGGTGGCGAGGCGGCAGAACACCCGGGCGCCGGGGGCGTGCCGGGCGATGGCGGTGACGTCCTCGACGCTGTCGGTCGCGAAGGTGCGGATGCCCAGGCGGTGGGCCTCGGCGATGTCCTGGTCCGACTTGACCGTGTTGCCGTAGTGGACGCGGTCGGGGCGGACGCCGGTGCGCAGGGCCTGGGCGATCTCGGTGGGGCTCGCGGCGTCGAATCCCGCGCCGCGGGCGGCGAGGCAGCCGAGGACCTCGTCCACCGGGCAGGCCTTGAGGGCGAAGCGGACCTCGGTGCCGGGCAACTCGGCGATGAGGGAGTCGTATTGGCGTTCTATGCCGGTGAGGTCGTAGACGACGCGGTCGGTGTCGGCGGCGGCCAGGGCCGCGGTGAGCGCGCCCGCGCGGGCCCCCGGCCGTCGCTCGCCCGCTCGTGCCGGCACTCGCGCGCCGGGCGCGGTCCCACGTCCCTTCGGTGCGCTCATGTGCGGGCCGCCTTGATCAGTGCGGGCCAGGACTCGATCAGCCGGGCGTAGTCCTCGATGTCCGACCGGGCCTCGTCCAGCAGCGCCTCGCGTTCCTCCGCCACCAGGTCGGCGAACTGCGCGTAGGTGCCGCCCAGTTTGCGGTAGGCGGTGTCCAGCCGGTCCAGGCGCCAGACGTTCTCGGTGCGGTCCAGGGTGGTGCTCTCGCGGAGGAAGGCCGTGACCGTCTCGGGCCGCACGTGCCGGCGCTCGTCCAGGAGGGCGGCGCCCGCACCGGCCATGCGGTCGTAGACGTGGTGGAAGTAGCGCATCGACAGCAGGAACTTCACGAAGCGGCGCTGGTAGGCGAGGAAGCCGGCGGGGGTGCGGCGTTCGGGGGTGTGGAAGTTCTCGATGTGGCGGTTGTGGAGGATGCCGGGCAGGGTCGCGTCGTGGACGAGGTGGATGAGGAAGTAGTCGCTGCCGATGGTGTCGGTGGCCGGCGGCAGCGGGACGCGTTCGTAGACCGCCCGGTCGAAGGCGATGTTGCACATGTCCACCCGCATCGGGTCGACCAGGGTGAGGGTCGAGCGGTCGCCGGTGAAGGGGGCGGTGCCCGCGCCCGTGAAGGACTCGGCGACCAGTTCCCGGGTGCGCTCCGGCGGCCAGTCGCCGGGCGCCCAGAGGCTGACCACGTCGTGGTAGACGGCCGGGTCCAGACGTCGTATCTCGCCGATGTCGACGGAGAGTTCGCCGATGAAGGAGGCACCGGCCATGGACACCGGGTGGTGGGCGTGGGCCGGGTCGAGGTCGGTGCGCACACCGGCGGCCGTGGCCTCGGCGGCGGGGCGGCCCAGCCAGGGCAGCTCGTGGTGGACCGGGAACACCGGTTGTCCGGCGTGGACTTGGTAGGCGCTGTCGGAATCCCTGCGGTGCACGGAGTCGCAGCCGAGGGCGGCGGCGAACAGGAAGGCGCGGTTGGTGCAGGCGCCGTAGGAGACGGCGGGCGGGAGCATCAGGGGCAGCAGCCGGGAGGGCAGGCCCGCCTTGTCGATCAGCGCGCCGAGGCGGGCGCGCTGCTCGGCCTCGTCCAGGTGGTGGACCGTGACGCCCGGCCGCTCGGGCAGCGCGGCGATCGTGCGGCGGTGGTCGGCCCGGGTGGGCTCGTCGGCGGAGTCGAGGATCAGCAGCTGGACGTCGGCGCCGAAGTGCCGTACGGCGTGGTCGGCTTCGGCGTGCAGGGCGGTGATCGTGGCGGGGCAGGCCCGGTTGGTGGGCAGGCAGAGGCAGATCCGGTTCACCGTGCGTCGTCCCCGCTCGTCCAGGAGTCGAGGCCGAGCAGCTTGCGCCCGAGGCCGGTCAGTTCGGCGGGGCCGTAGCGCAGGGCCTCCGGTTCGCGGGCGTCCCCGAGCAGGGTGGCGTTCCAGTCGGGGGTGGCGAGGGTGCGCCAGGAGTGCACGCGGGAGTCGCGCAGGGCGGTGTGCTCCTCCAGGGCGGGCATCATCGACAGGTACTGCACGGCCCGGACACCGTTGTCAGAGAGGTTGGGGGCGACGCCGTGCGCGAGCAGGCCGTTGAAGATGAGCAGGTCGCCGGCCTGGAGGTCGGGGCGGACGACGGGGAACTCGGTGCGGTCGGCGTTCGGGCGGATGGGGTCGCGGCCCGGTGGCTGGGCGACGCGCCATTCCTCGAAGCGCCGGAAGAGCTCCGGGGCGCACTGGAAGCCGCCGAGTTCGGGGCTGGTGTCGTTGAGGGCGATGATGCCCTGTACGCGCTGGGGCAGCACGGCGAGGGTGCTGTCGACGTCCCAGTGCAGCTCGATGTCGAAGCCCTCGTCGGTGGGGTCGATCAGGGTGCGCGAACGGGTGTGTTTGTTGGGCGGGTTGAGGTTGAGGCGGTCGAGGGTGACCCACAGCTCCGCGCAGTCCCAGACGTCCGCGAAGGCGTCGTAGACCCGCTGGGTCTGGCGGCTGTCCCAGAGGAGCTGGTGGTGGTAGGCCTCGACGAAGCCGTAGATGAACAGGTGCTGGTCGAGTTCGGAGCGGAACTCCGGCTCCTCGTACCAGGTGTCGGGCCGGTCCGGGTCGAGGCCCTGGAACCGCCAGGCGAAGTCGAGGAGTTGCTTGGCCTCGCCGGGGGTGATGGCCTCGCGGACGACGACGTAGCCGTACGTCTGCCAGAAGGCGAAGTCCTCTTCGGAAAGCACCCTGAGCGGGCGGGACTTCTCGATGTCGCGCAGGGGGGTCGGGGCGAGGTAGGTCTCGCCGTCGGCGCTGAAGTAGGGGCGGTCGGACGCCGCGCGGTGGAGATAGGGGGCGGGTGTCTGCATGCGGGCACTCCGGGGTGACGGATGCGGATGGCGGTGAGACATGTGCCGGTGGCA
>NZ_VOGW01000008.1:18841-59778 GCF_007896895.1 Streptomyces misionensis
GTCCGGTGAGGATCACTTCCTCACCCCCCCCGGCGGGGACGCGGTCCCCGCCGGGCGGGGTGAGGAAGTGATCCTCACCGGACTCGGGGCGAGGACAACGGTCCCCACCGGACTGGAGGCGAGGAAGCGATCCCCACCGGACTCGGGGCGGAGACACGGTCCCCACCGGACTGGAGGCGAGGAAGCGATCCCCACCAAACTCGGGGCGGAGACACGGTCCCCACCGGACTGGAGGCGGGGGTGCCCCGCCGGAACGGGGCGGGGCTCAGCCCGCGACGACGGCCTCGGCGGCCGCGACACCGCAGACGCGGGCCGCGCCGTAGGTGGCGATGTGCAGGGCGCCGCGCGGGGCGGCGCCGGGGAGGCCCATCTCGACGACAACGGTGTCGGGGCGGGCGGCGAGCAGGGTGTCGAGGGCGGTGCGCATCCAGTCGTGGCGGTGTTCGTCGCGGACCACGGCGACGATCCGGCGGCCGGCGGCGGCGGCGAGGGCGAGGGCGCCCGCGTCCGTGCCGGTGAAGGAGCCGTCGGTGCTGCCGGGCAGCAGCCGCCGCAGTTCGTCGGCGACGCCCCAGGGGGTCTGGTCGCCCACGGCGATGTTGGGTTCGGGGTTGAACTGGGCCACGTACACGGGCGCGTCGACGGGGGCGGGTGCCCCGGAGCGGGTCACGCGCACCGCGCGGCGGGCCGCGGTCAGGCCGATCTCCGGCGCCGGTTCGGTCTTCGCCGCGTCACCGCGTGCGCCGGCGGTCCAGCGGGCCAGCTCGCGCACCCGTGCGGCGGCGTCGGCGAGCCGCTCCTCGGGCAGTTCGCCGGAGCGTACGGCGGCCACCAGCGCGTCGCGCAGGCGGAGCACGGTGCCCTCGTCGGACGGTCCGCCGCCCACGCAGATGGCGTCGGCGCCGGCCGCGATGGCGAGCACCACGCCGTGCTCCATGCCGTAGGTGCCGGAGATGGCGTGCATGTCGATGCCGTCGGTGACGATCAGGCCCTGGTAGCCGAGTTCGCCGCGCAGCAGCTCGGTCAGGACGCGGGGGGACAGGGTGCCCGGGCGGTCGGGGTCCAGGGCCGGGACGAGGATGTGCGCGCTCATGATCGCCCGGGTGCCGGCGGCGATCGCCGCGCGGAACGGGGGCAGTTCGCGGGCGAACAGGGTCTCCGCGTCGACGTCGATGCGGGGCACGACGTGGTGGGAGTCGACGTTGGTGTCGCCGTGGCCCGGGAAGTGCTTGGTGCAGGCGGCGACGCCGGTGGACTGGAGCCCCTCGACCCAGGCGGCGGTGTGCCGGGCGACCAGGTCGGTGTCGGCGCCGAAGGAGCGGACGCCGATGACGGGGTTGTCGGGGTTGGCGTTGACGTCGGCGGAGGGCGCCCAGTCGAAGTTGACGCCGCAGGCGGCGAGGCGGCGGCCCAGCTCGCGGGAGACGGCTCGGGTCAGGTCCGGGTCGTCGACGGCGCCGAGGGCGTGGTTGCCGGGGAGGGCAGAGCCGGTGCGCACGTCGAGGCGGGTGACGTCACCGCTCTCCTCGTCGATGGCGATCAGCAGATCGTCCCGCTCCGCGCGCAGCTGCGCGGTCAGCGCGGTGACCTGGGCCTCGTCGACGACGTTGCGGCCGAACAGCGCGATGGAGGCGAGGCCCTCCCCCAGGCGGCGGCGCACCCAGTCGGGCACGGTGGTGCCGGCGAACCCCGGTTGCAGCACGGCGAGGGCGTCCCGGGTGAGGCTGTCGCCCGCGGCGGAGCCGCTGCCGGACCCAGTGGTGGCGAGTGTGGTCATGGGGGCGTCATCCCTTCACGGCGCCGTCGGTCAGACCGCTGACAGCCTTGCGTTGCAGGAAGATGAAGAGGATCAGGATGGGCAGCGCGAACAGGGACGAGGCGGCCATGGTGGCGCCCCAGTCGTCGCCGAAGGCGGTCTGGAACTGGGACAGCCACAGCGGCAGGGTCTGCTTCTCGATGTCCTTGTTGAGGATCAGGACCAGCGGGAACTCGTTCCAGGCGGTGATGAACCCGAACAGCGAGGTGGCCATCAGGCCGGGCGCGAGCAGCGGGAAGATCACCTTGCGGAAGGCCTGGAGGCGGGTGCAGCCGTCGACCATCGCCGACTCCTCCAGCTCCTTCGGCACGGCGGCGATGTAGCCGCGCAGCGTCAGGACGGTGAGGGGCAGCACCATCATCGCGTAGAAGACGGTGAGCGGGACCAGGCTGTTCAGCATGTCGCCGTCGCGCACGATCATGTAGATGGCGATGATCATGACCTCCCAGGGGGCCATCTGCGCCAGCATGAACGTGATGACGAACCCGCGCCGCCCCTTGAACCGCATCCGCGCGAGCGCGAACGAGGCGAACAGGGCGATGACGAGCGACAGCAGCACCGAACAGAGCGTCACGGTGACGGAGTTGACGACCAGCGTCCAGAAGTGGTCGGCGTGGACCGCCTTGTCGAAGTGGCCGAAGGTGACGTGCGTCGGGAACCAGACCGGGTTCTCGGTGATGATGTCGCCGGTCGGCTTGAAGGCCGTGGCGAACATCCAGTAGACGGGGAACACGAAGCCGACGAAGAGGACCACGGCGGTCGCGTTGGGCCAGATACGGCCGAAGAGCGAGCGCTTCACAGCTCGTCCTCCTCTTGCTTGAGCACCATGCGCAGGTAGTACGAGGTCATGACGAGCAGGACCAGGATGGTCAGGAAGGAGATCGCCGCGCCGACCCCGAAGTGCTGGTTGCCGACGCCCTCGACGTAGGCGTAGATCGGCAGGGTCTCGGTGAGCCGGTCGGGGCCACCCTCGTTCATGGCGAAGACCTGCGGGAACGCCTTGAAGACCCAGATGACCTCGAGGAAGGTCGTGGAGTAGAGGAAGGGCCGCAGGAAGGGCAGGGTCACGGAGGTGAAACTCTGCCAGGCGCCGGCGCCGTCCAGGGAGGCCGCCTCGTACAGCTCCTTGGGGATGGTGGTGGTGGCGGCGTACAGGTTGATCGCGACGAACGGGATCGACTGCCACACGATGAGCACGACGATCACCGAGAACGTGGAGAACTGGCTGCCCATCCAGTTGTAGTCGGCCATCGAGTGCCAGCCCAGCTTGTCCAGGACCCAGTTGACGATGCCGAAGCGCTGGGCGAACAGCCACTGGTAGACGGTGGTGGCGGCGATGACGGGCATGGCCCAGGCGAGGACGAGTCCCACCAGGAGGGTGAGGCGCATCTTCTTGCCGAGGCGGGCCAGCAGCAGTCCGATCAATGTGCCGAGCACCATGATCAGGACGACGTTGGCGGCGGTGAAGAAGACCGAGCGCTCGACGACCTTCCAGAAGTCCGAACCGGTCAGGACCTGCTGGTAGTTGTGGAAGCCGTTCCACTCGGTGAGGTGCTGGATCAGCTGCCGCGGGTTGAGGTTCTGGAACGACAGCATGCCGTTCTTGACCAGCGGCCAGCCCAGCAGGACCAGTGTGGCCACCAGCGCGGGCAGCAGGAGGAGATAGGGGGCGGCGGCGGCGCGGCCGGCCGCGGACCGGGAGGCGCCGGCCTCACCGCGCGGGGGCGCCGGCACCCGGGCCTTGCGGACAGCGGGCTCCCCGGCCGTGTCCGTGCCTTCGGTCTGCACTGACATGAGTCGTCATCTCTTCCGTGGCCGTACGCATTCGTGTGCCCTGCGGGCGCCAGGGGAACGCGCACGGCGCAGGTGAGCCGGGGGCGTCGCGGTGACGCCCCCGGCGTGGGACTAGTTCTGCTGAGCCAGACGCTCGTTGATCTGACCCTCGACGTCCTTGGCGGCGGCGGCCGGGGACTTACCGTTCAGCACGGCGGTCATGTACGACTTGATGGGGTTCGGGGTGTTCTCCACCGCGGCCCACTCGGGGATCAGCGGGGTGGTGCCGCCGACCGCGGCGCCCGGGGCCGCGGCTTCTGCGGCGCCGTTGCCCTTGAGGTTGCTCTCCAGGGACTCCTTGTTCGGGATGACGCCGCTGAGCTTGGCCAGCTCACCCTCGTACTGGTCGGACAGGGCGACCTTCAGGAACTCCTTGGCCAGGGACTGCTTCTTGCTGTTCTGGGCGACGGCGAGGTTGGAGCCGCCGAGGAAGACGCCCTCGGGCTTGTCCGCGGTGGCACCCGGGATGGTGAAGTAGCCGAGGTCCTTCTCGATGGACTTGTTGGCCTGGACGGCGGTGGCGGCCTCCCAGCCCATGCCGATGAAGGCACCGGTCTTGCCCTTGGCGAAGACGGTCGCCTGCTGCGGGGTGGCCTCGTCCTTGTCCTTGGGGGCCTTGGAGTAGGAGGCGTACTTCTTGTAGATCTCCATGGCCGCGCTCACCTTGGGGTCGGCGAGGTTGGAGACATACTTGTCGCCCTGCTTCTTCACCAGGTCGCCGCCCTGGCCGACGATGAGGCCGTCCAGGAAGTACCAGTTCTGGCCGGGCAGGTAGATCGGCTCGGCGTCCGTCTTCTTGCCGATGGTGTCCAGGTCCTTGAAGAACTCGTCACGGGTCTTCGGGGTGGACGTGATGCCGGCCTGGGCCCAGATCTTCTTGTTGTAGATGACGACGCGGTTGGCGAAGTACCAGGGGGCGGCGTACTGCTTGCCGTCGAAGACGGAGGACTGGGAGACGGAGGCGGTCCAGTCGGCGCCGACGGCCTTCTTGACGTCGCTGAGGTCGGCGAGGCCGCCGGTGGACGCGTAGGCGGGGGTCTGGGTGTTGCCGACCTCCAGGACGTCCGGCGGGTTGTCCTCCGAGAGGGCGGTGGTGATCTTCTGCTGGATCCCGTCCCACTTCTGGATCTCGAACTTCACCTTCGCGCCGGTCTTCTTCTCGAAGGCGGCCTGGACGTCCTTGGTCCACTGCGCCGGCGCGGAGCCGTCCATCGTCCAGACGGTCAGCGTCTGGCCCTTCCAGCTGTCCGGACCCGCGTCCTTGCTGTCGTCGCTCTTGCTCCCGCCGCACGCCGCAACGGAGACCATCATGCCCGCGATCACTATCGCGGCTGCGAGCTTGCGCTTCACGCCACCCTCCTCAGGGATGCCACTAACCCCCCACGCCCTCGGCGGTGACCTGCGTACGACGCTGTTGCACGTAGGGCTCGGGACCTGGCCACTAATGGTGTAGACCAGTACGGTGGAGCTTGGCCTAGACCTTTCGGGGTGTCAAGGGTGGTCCCAGCGGCGGATGGAGGCCGTTACGAGAAAGTCACCGGAGTGCTTTCGTCCGCTTCCACGTCCGGGCCCGCGTCCGCATCGGTCCCTTTCGCCCGGCCCGTTCTTTTGGACTAGACCATAGGGCACTTGGTCGCTATAACGGGAGCCCATCGACACAGCCGGGAAGGCAGGCATGACCACCGACGTCAGCAGCGGCCAGCCGCGCGGGGGGCCGGCCGGCCGCAGCGCGCGCGTGCCGAAGTACTACCGGATCAAACAGCAGCTGCTCGCCATGACCGAGGCGTTGCAGCCCGGTTGCGCGGTACCGGCGGAACGGCTGCTCGCCGTACGGTTCGACACGTCCCGGACCACCGTGCGCCAGGCGCTCCAGGAGCTGGTCGGCGAGGGACGGCTGGACCGGATCCAGGGCAAGGGCACCTTCGTGGCGCAGCCGAAGCTGTACCGCACCCTCCAACTGACCTCCCACACCGAGGACATGCGGGCACAGGGGCTGGCACCGGCGTCGCAGGTCCTCGACGTCGGCGAGGTGCCGGCGGACGCGCGGCTGGCGGAACTGCTGGGCACGGCGGTCGGGGAGCCCGTGCTGCGGATCGAGCGGCTGCGGCTGGCGAGCGGGGAGCCGATGGCGATCGAGACCACGCATCTGTCGGCCCTGCGGTTCCCCGGGCTGCGCGGGGTGCTGGATTCCTGCCCCTCGCTGTACACCGCGCTCGCGGAGGTCTACGGGGTGCGGCTGTCGTCGGCCGACGAGACGATCGAGACGTCCTTGTCGACGCCCCGGGAGGCGGAGCTGCTGGCGACGGACGTGGGACTGCCGATGCTGCTGCTGTCGCGGCACTCGCGGGACGCGGAGGGTTCGCCGGTGGAGTGGGTGCGGGCGGTCTACCGGGGGTCGCGGTACAAGTTCGTGGCCACCCTGCGCCGGCCCCCGCTGGCGACGCCCGCGCGCCGGGAGTAGGGCCTCTCGTTCGGGTCGGGCCGGGCCCGCGGGACCGGGCGGGCCCGGGAGCGGCGGCCCCGGCCGGCCGCCGCGCCGCTCCCCCGCCCGTGCCGTGCGGTGGCCGATCGCGGTGACCGGCCGCGGTGACCGGTCGTGTCGCCGGTCAGTCCAGGAACGCCGTCTCGATCCACCGCCGTACCGCCCGCGGGCGCATCCGGTGGAGGCGGTCCACCGTGTCGGCGACCTCCTGGGGGCCGCCCACCGCCAGGAACTTCTCGCGGACCAGGTCGGTGTGGTGGGCGCGGGTCTCGGGGCCGGCGGCGCCGACCGGGATCAGGCGGGTGCGGGAGATGACGCGGCCGTCGGTGAGCCGGACGGTGACACGGGCGCCGGTGGCCTTGGTGGAGCGGGAGAAGTCGCGGTCGTCGGCCTGTGCCGCGCCCACCAGGTCCACGAGTTCGTCGCCGCCGAAGCCGCGCAGCCACGGCACCGCCAGGTCGCCCGCCTCGCGCACCGCCTCGCCGAACGGGGCGTCGGACAGGAAGAGTTCACGGGTCATCTCGGTGTCGTGCTCCAGCCGGATCCGCTTGGCCAGGGCCCAGCGGTCGAGGTCGTCCACGTGCGGGGAGGAGAAGTCGTCCACCGAGAACTCGCCGGTGAGCAGGGTGGTGGCCACGGGGTAGGGGACGTCGAGGACCAGCGCGCCCAGCGGGGAGCCGGGGCCGGTGACGTAGCGGGCGGCCCGCTCCCCCGCGAACAGGGTGTAGAGGGACGCCTCCACGACGACCTCGGCCACGTCCCGCGGTCGCAGCGGACCCAGTTCGCGGTGGATCTCGGCGGCGCAGTCCACGGCCGCGTCGATGCCGGGTCCGCCGGGGTGCATCTTGAAGGAGAGGGTGTCGGTGTGCCAGCGGCTGCCGAGGCCCTTGGCGACCGCCTGCGGCAGCGGCACGGTGGCGAAGCGGGCGAGGAAGCCGTCGCTGTGCTCCATGATGTCGGGCGCGCCGCGCAGCCCCGCGTACGCCGCGTCGCAGGCGTCCATCGCGGTGCGCACCGGGGTGAAGGTGTTGAACAGCCGGGCGTCGCTGGCCAGGAAGGCGCGCATCAGCGGCCAGTTGGGCATGGCGAAGGCCAGTCCGAAGGCGTTCTCGTACAGGCTCGCCGGGGCCCGGTCGCAGTGCAGCCGGCCGGCGACCGCGCCGGCCAGGTGGGTGTGCACGGCGCTCTGGCCGCGCAGCGGGCCGAGGGTCGCGGAGGCGGTGATGCGGGCCGCGCACTCGTTGGCCACGACCACCGAGGTCAGCAGGGACAGGCCGTCCAGGCGGCGGGCGTAGGCGAAGGCGAGCGGGACGGCGACGGTGGAGTTGGACAGGTGTCCGGCGTACGCGGTGTCGTCCAGGTTGAGCCAGGAGCCGAGCGCGGCGAAGACGCCGGCGGCCTGGCGGGGGTCGCGCTGCATGGGGTGCCCGAAGGCGGCCACCAGCTTGCGGCCGAGGGGGTGCTGGAGTCCGGCGCGGATGGAGGCGATCTGCGACAGCACCTGGCTCGCGGCGAGCTTGAGCACCCGGCACGGGATGGCCTGCGGTCGCAAGGTGGCGGCCCAGTGGGAGAGTTCGCGCAGCGGGGTGTCCGCGCCGGTGGGGCGGTGGGCGGCCCGGGACGGGGCCTGGGCCTGTTCGGCCCAGTCGGCGCACAGCGCCCGGGCGACGCTCTCCGCGAGGACGGCGGTCATGGCGGGTACCTTCCGTGCGTGCGTCGAGGGGAACACGACGGCGGGAGCACCGGTGGGCCCGGTGCTCCCGCGGGGTGGTGCGGTGTTACGCGGCCGGGACCTTGTCCAGGAAGCCGTAGACGGCCTTGATCTTGCCGGCCTCGTCGGTGACGAGGACGTCGAAGCCGATGGCGATCGGCTCGGCGCCCGGCTCGGTCACCAGGCCCCACTGGAAGCGGGCCTGGTTGTGGTGGGCGTCGACGGTGCCGTGCAGCTCGAAGGAGAGGCCCTTGAACTGGTCACGGGCGCCGGCCACCACGGCCGCGAAACCCTCGTGACCCTCGACCGCGGCCAGCGGGTCGATGTACGGGGCGTCGGCGGTGAACAGCTCGGCGATGGCCGTGGCGCGCTTCTCGGCGTCCGCCTCGTTCCAGATGTCGAGGTAGCGGGTGACGGTGGTGGTCAGGTCGCTCATGCGGGCGATCTCCTTTTTGGTGGTGCTTCTTCGGTTCTTCGGACAGGTGGTTCAGGGGGCGGCAGGCGCCCACACGGGGAGGGCTCCGGGGAGCACCTCGAAGGTGGCCGCGGCGCCGATGCCGTGCTGGTACTCACCGTCGTGCTCCAGTGGGAGGCGGCGGCCGTCGGTGCGTTCCACGGTGATCCGGCGGCCCCGCGCGTACACGGTCGCCGGATGGGTCATATGGGCGGCGTTCAGGGTCAGTTCGGGTACCTCGGCGGCCGGTACGTCGCCGCCGATGACGCAGACGTCGAGCAGTCCGTCGTCCAGCAGCGAGTCGGGCAGCACCTGGAACCGGCCGCCGCGGTAGGGTCCGCCGCCGACGTTGGCGAGGACCGTGGGGCCCTCGTGCACCACCCGGCCGTCGACCGTGACCCGGCCGGGGTACGGCGCGTAGCCGTCGGCGGTGTCGGCGAAGGCGCGGGCGTAGCGCTCGCGGCCGGTCAGCGGCAGCCCCTTCGCGGTGAGCAGCGCGTCCGCGATGACGCCCGAACAGGCGCCCAGGTAGACGTAGTTGCGGGTCTCGGTGAGGCGGGCCAGGTCGAGCCGGCGCAGCCGGGCGCTGCCGCCGACGCCGGAGTCGGTCAGCACCGCCTTCAGCGACTCGCTCCAGGGCCGTTCGCCCCACAGCATCTTGTAGCCGGAGTTGCCGGTGCCGCCGGGCACCACCGCGAGGGTGGCGCCGCCGTCGGCCGGGACCAGTCCCTGCACGACCTCGCGGACCGTGCCGTCGCCGCCGATGGCCACGATCAGGTCGGGCGCGTCGTCGGTGCGTTCCAGGGCCCGGCGTACGGCGACCGTCGCGTCGCCCGGTCCGGTGGTCAGGTGGACCTCGGCCCGCTCCAGGCAGGAGGCGCACAACTGGCGCACTTCCTCGACCAGTTCGGGCGAGTGGCTGCCGGATGCGGGGTTGCCCAGGACGAGTGCCCGGGTGGGGCCCGGGGCTGCGGTGTCTGCCATGAGGCGTACTCCTTCGTCGGTCGGCACCGGAGGACCGGGCTGGTGTGCCCCGGCGTCGCGGCGATGTCCACTGTGCCGGGGTGCCCTGTCATGGGGCTGACGCGCCGCTGACGCGGTGCCGGGGGCCCGGCGGAGGCCGGGAAACGCGCACGTCCGGCCCCTTCTCGGGGGCCGGACGCGGGTGGTGCGGGACGGGCCGGGCCTCACTCCTTGACGAAGGCCAGCAGATCGGCGTTGAGGCGGTCCGCGTGGGTGGCGAACAGGCCGTGCGCCGCGCCCTCGTAGGTGATGAGCCTGCTGTCCGGGATCAGTTCGACGGTGCGCGGGGCGCACAGCGGATAGGGGGCGCCCAGGTCGGCGGTCCCGTGGATCACTAGGGTGGGCACCCGCACCGCGGCCGTCTGGGCGCGCTGGTCGGTGGTCATCAGCGTGCGGTAGATCTCGATTCCGGCTCTGGGCGAGGTGTTCAGGCACATGCCGACCAGCCAGTTCGCCAGCTGCGGGGAGATCGGCGGGTTCTCCGGGTCCGGTTCGGGGCCCGCGAAGAACGGCCAGGTCAGCGCGGAGAGCCAGGCTGCCCGGTCGGTCTTGATGGCCTGTTCGACCTGTTCGAAGAGGGCGAGGTCGAGCCCGTCGGGGTTGTCCGGGGCGCGCAGCAGGTACGGGGTGGTCGAGGCGACCAGGGCGAGGCCCGAGACGCGTTCGCCGCCGTACCGGGACAGGTACTGCACGCACTCCCCGCCGCCCACCGCGTAGCCGACCAGCACGGCGTCCCTCAGGTCGAGGTGGTCGAGCAGGTCGGCGAGGTCGCCGGCCAGGGTGTCGTAGTCGTATCCGGTCCACGGCCTGTCCGAACGGCCGCTGCCGCGCCGGTCGTAGGTGACGCAGCGCAGGCCGTTCCCGGCGAGGAACGGGGCCTGGAACTCCCACATGCGCGCGTCCGCCATGGCGGCGCCGAGCAGGACGACGGGGCGTCCGTCACCCCAGTCGTCGTAGTGGAGCCGGGTCCCGTCCCGGGTGGTGAGGTACGGCATTCCTGTGTGCCTCCTTTCCAGTGGTGGGGCGTGCGGGGCGGTACGGGTGCTCGTGCCGGGCGGCCCGGTCAGCGCCGGGCCGCGCGGCCCGGGGCCGCCAGCACCAGCAGGGAGGCGAGGAGGCCCAGGCAGACGAGCGGGATCAGGGTGACGGTGAAGGCGTGCGGGTAGGCGTCCGCCTTGCCGCCGGCGTGGGCGAGGGCCGGGAAGAAGACCGTGCCCGCGATGGCCACGCCGACCGCGGCGCCGCCCTCCTGCGCCGTGTTCAGCAGGCCGGAGGCCGCGGCGGCGTGCTCGGGGACCGCGCCGCCCAGCACCAGGTTGGTCAGTGGGCCGGTGGTCAGGCCCATGCCGAGGCCGGCGACCAGCAGCATCGGCAGCAGCCAGAGCACGGAGCCGTCCAGTCGCAGGTCCTTGGCGGTCAGCGCGATCGCGGTGTAGCCGATGGCGAGGACCAGCGGACCGGCGGCCACCCGGCGGGCGTTGACCGTGGCGGCGAACCGCGCCGAGACGATGGAGGCGCCGAAGTATCCGGCACCCAGCGCCAGGAACATCAGGCCTGACTCCAACGGGGACAGGCCCCGGCCGAGTTGCAGGTAGAGGGCGAGGGTGAAGAAGAAGGAGCCCATGGCGAGGAAGTAGACGACCGTGGCGACGAGGCCCACCGAGAACAGCCGGGAGCGGAACATGCCCGGCTCGATGAGCGGGCCGCGTCCGGCGGCGGAGCGGCGGCGCAGGTGCCAGACCGTCACGGCGAGCAGGACGGCCGCGGCGGCCAGCGACTCCCACACCCACACCGGCCAGTGCCGCTCCTGGCCCTCCAGCAGCGCGAACACCACCAGGCCGAGGGCGACGGTGATCAGCAGGGCGCCGACCAGGTCGAGCCGGGTGCCGCCCTGGCCCCGGGACTCGGGGATCGTGCGGCGGGTCAGGGCGAGGGAGATCAGGCACAGCGGGACGTTGATCAGGAAGATCGTGCGCCAGCTGAGTCCGGCGATGTCGACGGAGATCAGCGCGCCGCCGATGAACTGCCCGAAGACCCCGGCGAGTCCGATGACCAGGCCGTAGACGTTGAAGGCGCGGTCACGGGCCGCCCCGGTGTAGACGGTGCCGATGATGCCGAGGACCTGGGGCACCATCAGCGCGGCGGAGCCGCCCTGGAGGATGCGGGCGACGACGAGCACCGTGACGTCGGGCGCGAAGCTGCACGCGGCCGAGGCGACCATGAACAGCGTCATGCCGAGGGCGAACAGCCGCCGCCGGCCGTAGAGGTCGCCGAGCCGGCCGCCGGTGATCAGGCCCGAGGTGAAGGCGACGCCGTATCCGACGACGATCATCTGGGCCTGGGCCGCGGTGGCGTGCAGGTCGGCCTTGATGGCCGGGACGGCCACGTTGGCGATGAAGAAGTCGAGCACCGTGATGAACGTGCCGACGAGGACCACCACCAGGGCGCCCGACGAGGGGGCCGCGGCGGTGCCGGAGGCCGTCCGCTCGCGCCCCTCCGCCGCGATGTCCGGGGTTAACTCCTGAGTCATGACGACTCCGTTTCTCGATCTTTCGGTCGGTTGCAGCGGTGACCGTCAGGTCACCAGGTCACGGGGAGATGGGTCACCCCGTGGAAAACGGTGCCCCGGCGGAACAGCGTGCGCGGGTCGGCGGCGAGGCGCAGGTTCGGGAAGCGGCGCAGCAGCGAGCGCAGTGCCAGCTCCATTTCGAGGCGGGCCAGCGGGGCGCCCTGGCAGTAGTGGGGGCCGTAGCCCCACTGGAGGTGACCGCTGGTGTCGCGTTCGGGGTCGATGCGGTGCGGGCAGGCGAAGACGGTCTCGTCGTGGTTGCCGGCGGGCACCGAGATCACCACGGCGTCGCCCTTCTCGATCCGTACGCCGCCCAGGTCCATGTCCTCGACGGCGAGGCGGACCATGGCGTCCTGGGAGATGGACCAGTAGCGCATCGACTCCTCGATGAAGTTGGGGATCAGTGCCCCGTCGTCGGCGGCGACCCGTGCGCGCAGGTCGTCGTCGCGCAGCAGGGCCAGCACGTTCAGGGCGAGCTGGTTGGTGGTGGTCTCGTGGCCGGCGACCAGCACGAGGCGGGCGATGCCCACGAGCTCGTCCAGGGTGATGGCGCCGGTGTCGTAGTGGCGGACGGCGAGCCGGCTCATCAGGTCGTCGCCGGGTTCGGTGAGCTTGCGCAGCGCCAGCTTGGCGAGGTACTCGGACATCTCGGCGAAGGCGGCCTGGGAGACGGCCGGGTCCTCCTGGGAGATGGTGACGCGGGTCTTCTCGATGAAGAACGGCGAGTCCTCCTCGGGGACGCCCAGCAGGCGGGCGATGACGAGGGTGGGCAGCGCCCGGGAGAAGACGGCGTGCAGGTCGGCGGGCTGGGGCCGGGCGGCCAAGTCGTCCAGCAGCTCGTCCACCAGGCGCTGGACGGGCTCGCGCAGCCGCTTGACCCGGCGCGCGGTGAACTCGGTCTGGATCATGCCGCGCAGCCGGGCGTGCTCGGGGTCGTCGAGCCGCAGGAACGAGCTGGGGTTGCCGCCGGGCGGCACCTGGATGCGCACGGGGGCGCCCGGCAGCGTCTCGTCGGCGCTGAGCCGGGGGTCGGCGAGCGCCTGGCGGACATCGGCGTACCGGGTCACGAGCCAGGCCAGCCGGGACTCCGCGGCGCCCGCCGGGATGCGGACGACGCAGGGCGGTGCCTTGCGCAGTTCGGCCAGGATGAGCGGTGGGTTGCCGTCCTCGGTGCGGGCGAAGGGCCAGTCGAGGATGTCGGTGTGGTCGGCGAGCGACATGCTTGTCCTCCAGGTCCGGGGGGCAAAGGCGATCCTCGGCACCGACTCGCTTCCTGTGCTCGACACGATGGGGGGCCATCCGCGGGGGCGGCAAGGGGAATTCGTCCCTCCGAGCCGTGCGCGGACGTCGTGACGCCACGATCGCGCACCGCCCTGACACCGCGCTGACGTAGCACTGACACGGGTCCCGGCGGGGCCCGTGTGCTGATCGGTGTGGGATCTTTCAGGAGCGAAGTGGCAATGACATTCCCAAGCGGAACTGACCCGGGGCTGATCCGGACCTGACGACGGGTGCCGTTCGCGTCACCAAGTGGCCTCTCCCGACAGGGATTTCAGGACACCAGGTGGCGGGACGGAGCGTTCTGGCGGGTCGTGGACGAAGGGGTTGCCGTCCGGCTGCGGGGTGGACCGGCCAGTCGTGGCCGGCGGCGGGGTTGGCGGGAATCGCACCGTCGCCCTTGCGGGTGCTCGCGCCGCCGGGTTCCATTGGTGCACGGCGCGCATCCGCGGCCCGCACCCGCGCGGTGCGGGGCCGTGGTGGGGCACGGCCCTCCTGAGAGCCCGGGTGGGGCGGGCTGCTACCAGGTCACATGCAGTGCGGTCAGGCCGTAGTTGATGGTGTTCTGGCGGAACACCACCGGCTCCGGCACGTCCGCGAGACGCAGTCCGGGGAAGCGGTCGAACAGGGCCCGCAGGCAGACCTCCAGCTCCATCCGGCCGAGCGGGGCGCCCGGGCACAGGTGGCGGCCGTGGCCGAAGGCGATGTGCCGGGAGACGTCCTCGCGGTGGATGTCGAAGCGGCCGGCGTCCGCGAAGACGGCCTCGTCGTGGTTGGCGCTCGGGTAGGCGAGGATGACGCCGTCGCCGGGGGCGATGCGCGCGCCGCCCACCTCGGCCTCGGCGACCGCGACTCGGACCTGGTTGTCCTGGGTGATGGACCAGTAGCGCAGCAGTTCCTCGACGGCCTGTCCGTACAGCGACGGGTCGCGCCGCAGGTCGGCCAGCTGCTCGGGGTGGCGCAGCAGGCTCGCCACCCCGAGGCTGAGCTGGTGGGCGGTGGTCTCGTGGCCGGCGACCAGCAGCAGCCGGGCCATGGCCACGCAGTCCTCGCGGCCGAGCTCGCCGCTCGCCATGTACCGGGTGGCCAGCCTGCTCAACAGGTCGTCGGCGGGCTCGGCCTGCTTGGCGGCGATGAGCCGGTCGAGGTACTCCGTCATCCGCACGAACGCGGCGTAGATCTCCTCCGGCGAGGCGTCCTGGGAGAGGACCTCCTGGCTCAGCTCGGCGAAGTCCAGCTCGTCGGCCTCGGGGACGCCGAGCATCCGGGCGATCACCAGGGAGGGCAGCCGCTGCGAGAGCCGGGTGACCAGGTCGGCGGGGCGGGGCCCGGCGGCCAGCTCGTCGAGCAGCTGCCCCACCAGGGCCTCCACCTCGGGTCTGAGTCTTCGGGTGGCGCGGGCGGTGAACTCCGGCATGATCATGCGGCGCAGCCGGTTGTGCTCGGCGCCGTCCATGCGGGTGAAGGACATCACGCGCGGGGCGGGCGGGAGCTGGATGCGCACGGGGAAGCCGGGCAGGGTGTCGTCCGAGCTGAAACGCTCGTCCATCAGCACCTGGCGCAGGTCCTCGTAGCGGGTGACGAGCCATGCCTCGCCCGTGCGGATGCGCACCTTCACGGGCGGTCCCTGGCGCAGCTCGGCGTAGGCGTCGGGCGGCGAGTAGGGGCAGGAACGCGCCATGGGCCACTCCGCGAGCCGCTCCGTAGAGGAGCGCAATATTCCAGTCATCGTTTCCTCCTGTTGGCCGAGTTCTTTCGGTTCCAGCCATCGTGGAGGGCACCGGTGACGGGTTTCTGATACGACGCTGACGGGCGCCCGCGTGGATCGCGGACGCCCGTCGGGGAGTCTCGGTGGCCGGATACGGCCGGTCGGTCAGGCGGTGCCGCGGGACCGGCCGGGCAGCAGTTGCAGCAGGGCCGCGGCGCCCACGCAGATGCCGGCCTGGACCAGCAGGCTGGTGCTGAACGCCTGCGCCATGCCGTGCGCGCCGGGCCGGTGTTCGGCCACGTCGAAGAAGACGACGCCGATGACGGCGACGCCGAGGGCGTTGCCGACCTCCTGGGCGGTGGAGAACACCCCGGACGCGGCCGCCGCGTACTGCGGCGCCACCCGTTCCAGCACCAGCGAGGTCAGCGGTGCCACCACCAGGCCCATGCCGTACCCGCACACCACCATGGCGGGGATGCACCAGGCGACGGCTCCGGTGGTGTCCAGCCGGTCCGCGGTGAAGGCGAGCGCGACGTCGCCCACGGCCACGGTCAGCGCGCCCAGCGCGAGGACCTGCTTGCCCAGCTTGGCGGCGAACTTCGGCGCCTGCACGGACGACAGGAAGAAGCCGAGGCCCAGCGGGATGAACAGCAGCCCGGACGTCAGCGCGCTGGTGCCGCGCGCCTCCTGGAGGTAGAGCGCGAGCACCAGGAAGAAGGAGGCCATCACCGAGAAGTACACGAGGATGGAGACCACGCCGACGCTGAACGAGCGGTCGTGGAAGAGCGAGGGGCTCATCAGCGGGGAGCGGCCGCGGGCCGCGAGCCGGCGCTGGGTGATCCAGAACAGGCCGAGCAGCGGCACGGAGGCGACGAGCAGCTCCCAGGTCCAGGCCGGCCAGCCCTGCTCGCGGCCCTCCACCAGCGGCAGTACGACCGCGACCAGCCCGGCCGTCACCAGGACCACGCCCAGCAGGTCGAGCCCGGTGCGGCCGTCGTCGGCCTTCGACTCGGGCACCACCTTCGGGGTGACGAGCAGCACCAGCGCGCCGATGGGCACGTTGATCAGGAAGATGGTCCGCCAGTCCCAGCCGAACAGGTCCGCCTTGATCAGCAGGCCGCCGATGAGCTGGCCGAAGACCGCCGCCGCGCCCAGCGCCAGACCGTAGGCGTTGAACGCGGCGACCCGGGCCTTGCCGGTGTACGCGGTGTTGAGGATGCCGAGCACCTGTGGGATGACGAGGGCCGCGGCGGCGCCCTGGACGGCGCGGGCGACGATCAGTTCGGTCATGTCGGGCGCGCTGCCGCAGGCCAGGGAGGCGAGCGTGAACAGCGCGACGCCCACGGAGTACACCCGTCTGCGACCGTACAGATCGCCGAGTCTGCCGCCGGTGATCAGCAGCGCGGCCAGGCCGATGGTGAAGGTCACGGCGACGAGCTGGATCTGCGCCGGGGTGGCGTGCATGTCCCGCTGGAGCGAGGGGATCGCCACGTTGACGATGAAGAAGTCGAGGTTGGTGATGAACAGGCCGGCCAGCACGACCAGGAGGGCCCCCCAGGCGGGTGCCCCGGCGGTCTCCTCGATGTCCTGGGGCGGTGCGGCCGGGGCCGCGCTGCCGGTCAGTTCCGCTTCGGTGGTCATGACGACCCTCCTAGGTCGTGTCGTGCTGGTGGGATGCGGGCCGAACAGGGCCCGCTACGCACAGCGGGGCACGGGACGGCAGCCGGGACGACGGTCCCGGTGCACTGTCCCGCGCCCCGCTGATGCGGCGCTGACGATGCCTTCCCGTTCGGCGCGCTCAGCGCGCGAGGGAGGCCACGGTCCGCTGGAGCCGGTGCGCGAAGTGCGCGGTGACGGCCTGGGCGTGCGTGTCGATGTAGAAGTGGCCGCCCTCGTACTCGTTGTGGCCCAGGTAGGCCGGGGTGCGTGCGGCCCAGTGGGTCATGGCGTCGGGGGCCTCCTGGAGCGGGTCGCTGCGGCCGCCGTAGGAGGCGAGCGGGCAGCTGACGCCGGCGCCGTCGTCGTCGTAGTCCCCGGCGACCCGCAGGTCGGCGCGGAGCGCGGGCACGACCAGGGCGAGCATCTCGGGGTTGTCGTAGACCTCGGCCGGGAAGGACCCCAACTTCTTGATCCACTCGACGAGTTCGTCCTCCGGCATCCGGCTCTGCTCCTCGGTCGGCTTGAAGAAGCCGATGGGCGACCAGCCGGACATGCCGACCATCACCGGGGCCGGGCCGCCCTCCTCCTCCATCCGGATGGCCAGGCGGAACGCCAGCTGCGCGCCGAGGCAGTGGCCGAAGAAGGCGAAGGGACGGTCGTCCAGTTCGTTGAGGACGGCCTCGTGCAGGGCGTCGAGGAGCGGCCAGAAGTTCTCGTAGGTCGGTTCCTCGCGGCGGTTGTGCCGGCCGGGCAGGGTGACGGCCTGCGGGGTGATGTCCGGCGGCAGCAGGCGTTCCCAGTCGCGGTAGATGATGGCGCCGCTGCCGGCGTGGGGCAGCAGGAACAGCCGGATCGAGGCGTCGGGTGAGGGCTCCACGGGGTGGAACCAGTTGCCCTCGCTGGACATCTGGCTGCCGATGGTGCCGATGGCGGTGGTCACGACTGCGTACTCCCAACGGTGGTGGCGGGGCCGAGGGCGCGTACCGCGGGCAGCAGCACCTCGGCGATCTCCTTCAACTGGGGCTCCGGGTCGAGCGATCCGATGCGGATCACCAGGTGCCGGGCGCCGGCGCGGACATAGCCGGCGAGCCACTCGGCGCACTTCTCGGCGCTGCCCCAGGCGTAGGCCTGGATGGTGCGCATCTGCTCCAGGGAGCGGCCGTAGTAGTGGCTGATGTAGTGCTCCAGCTCGGCCTCGGCCGCGGCCTCGTCGCGGTTGACGGTGACCGTCGCGTACAGCGCGGGGGTCACCGTCCGGCCCGCCTCCGCGGCCAGTTCGCCGAGGCGGCGGCGGGCGCGGTCGTAGGCGTCGACGTCGGGCAGGAAGGGCAGCCAGCCGTCGTAGCGGGTGGCCGCGCGGGCGAGCACCTTGGGGGTGTCGCTGCCGGCCAGCCACAGCGGCGGGCCGCCGGGGACGGCCGGCGAGGGCAGCCGGTCGAGGTGCTCGGCCTGCCAGAACCTCCCGTCGAACTCGGTGGGTTCGCCGTCCTCGCCGGAGCGCCAGGCGGTGCGCCACAGCGCGCTGATCTCGTCCAGACGGCCGACCCGGCCCTGGAAGGAGGCGCCGACGGAGTTGAACTCCTCCTCGGTCTCGGCCATCGGGAAGCCCGAGCCGAGGCCGAGGACCAGCCGGCCGGCCGCGACGTGGCTGAGGCTCGCGATCATGTTGGCGCCGATGAGCGGGTGGCGCAGGGCGGGGGTGAGGGCGGCGGTGCCGACGGTGATCCGCCGCGTCGCCGCGGCGGCGGCCGAAAGCACGACCAGCGGGTCCAGGCGGGGGCGGGCGGTGAGGGAGTCGCCGGCCCACAGGGAGTCGAAGCCGAGGGTCTCCGCCTGTCGCGCGAAGTCCAGCAGCGGGGCGGCGGCGTAGGTGCCGTTGATGGCTTGCTCACGGGTGGGCAGCAGGATGCCGATCCGCAGGGGCTCGGTGCTCATGGGCGGGTCACTCTCCACGGGGGCGTGAGGAACGTGGTCATACGGCACTCCCCAGCGGGTCCCTCGCCGGCGCCGTCAGCTGCTCGCGGACCGCGCGGCGCAGGATCTTGCCCGAGGGGTTGCGCGGCAGGGAGTCGGCGAAGTGGTAGGTGCCGGGGATCTTGTAGTCGGCGATGCGGCCGCGCAGCGAGAGCAGGAGCTCGCGGGGGGTGGCCTTGGCGCCGGGCCGCAGCACCACCACGGCGTGCACGCTCTCGCCCCAGCGGTCGTCGGGCAGCCCGACCACGGCCGCGTCGGCGACCGCGGGGTGCGCGGCCAGGGCCTTCTCGACCTCGGCCGGGTAGATGTTCTGCCCGGCGACGATGATCGTGTCGTTGATGCGGTCGCACAGGTGGAGGTAGCCGTCCTCGTCGAGGTAGCCGGCGTCGCCCATGTGCAGCCACTCCCCCACCAGGGTGCGGGCGGTGGCCTCGGGCAGGTTCCAGTAGCCGAGCATCCGGGAGGGGGCGCGCACGCACACCTGGCCGATGGCGCCGGGCGGCAGGCTCTCGCCGTCGGGGCCGACCACCTTGATCTCGTTGCCGGGGCAGGGCAGTCCCACCGAGGTGAGCTTGGTGCTGCCGGGGTGGTGCGCCTCGGGCGGCAGACAGACCGCGACGCTGCCGGTCTCGGTGCTGGCGTAGATCTGCGCGAACTCGCAGCGGTAGGTCTCCAGGCACTGCTTGAGCAGCGTCTCGGACATGGGCGCCGCGCCGTAGGCGATCTTGCGCAGGGAGGTGAACGCCTCGGGTCCGGCCTCGCGTTCGGCCGCCATCGCCTGGAGCATCGCGGGCGCGGCGAAGGTGGTGGTGACGCCGTGCTCGCGGATGAGGCGGACGGCCTCCTGCGGGTCGAACTGCGGCATGATCACGCTGGTGCCGCCGGCGTTGAAGGTGTGCAGGAACCAGCCGATGCCGGCGACGCCGAAGCCCGGCAGGGAGATCAGGGCGACGTCCTCGGGCAGCCAGTCGATCCAGTCCACGCCCCGCTCGCGGCTGGCGTGCGGCAGGGTGAAGAAGCTGCGGTGGGCGAGGACGGCGCCCTTGGGCAGGCCCGTGGTGCCGCTGGTGTAGATCTGGATGACGGCGTCGTCGGGGCCGGTGCAGGGCGAGAGGTCGGTCTCGGGCTGGTCGGCGGCCCAGGCCAGCAGCCCGGCGCCGCGGGCGGGTTCGCCGTCGGCGTCGGTGCCGTCGACGCGGATCACCCGGCGCAGTCCGCGCAGCTGGTGGCGGACGGTGGCGACGGTGTCCCAGAACTCGTCGTCCACGAAGATCAGCGTCGCGCCGGAGTCGCGCAGGATGTGGTCGACCTCGCCCGGGGTGAGCCGCCAGTTGACCGGCACCAGCACGGCGCCCGCCTTGGCGCAGGCGATCATCACGAGATAGTAGTTCGCCGACTCGCGGCCCAGGTAGGCGACCCGGTCGCCGCGCCGGACCCCGCTGGTGTGCAGGGCGTGCGCGGCGCGGTTGCTGTCGCGGTGCAGCTTGTCGTAGGTGGTGATGCGGCCCTCGCAGACGATCGCCGGGTGCTCGGGGCGGGTGCCGGCGTGGGCGCGGGCGGAGTGGTGGAGCGTCCAGCGCTCCCTCGGTATCTCGGTCATGGTGTGCCGTCCCTGTCTGACTGTCATGCCGCCGGCGCGGGGGCGAGCTGCCCGTCGACGAAGTGCGCGAGCGCGCGCACCGTGGGGTGGTCGTGGGTGAGGGAGGCCGGCAGGGGCAGCCGGAACGCCTGCTCCAGCGCGGCCTTGACCTGCTGGGCCATCAGGGAGTCCAGGCCCAGCGAGACGAACTCGCTGTTCACGTCCAGTTCGTCGCCGTCCTCCAGGTGCAGGACGGCGCCGACCTTCTCGCTCACCACGGCGGTGACCCTGGCGAGCCGTTCGGCCTCGGGCAGTGCGGTGAGGGCGGCGAGGTCCGGTCCGGTGCCGTCGTCGCCCGCGCCGTGGCGGGCGAGCCGGTCGAAGAACAGGTCGCCGGTGACGCTGCCGGAGACGTAGCGGTCCCAGTCGAACTCGCCGACGATCCGCTGGGTGCGGGGCCGGTCCCAGAGCCGGGCGAGGGTGTCCAGGGCGCGGGTCGGGGAGAAGAAGCGGACGCCGCTGCGTTCGATCTCCTGGCTGAGGTGCTCCTCCAGCCGGGCCGACATGCCGACCCGGGCCCAGGCGCCCCAGTTGACCGACAGGCCCGGCACCCCGCGCCGGCCCCGCCACTCGGCGAGCGCGTCGAGACCGGCGCTGGCCGCGGCGTAGTGGCCCTGGGTGGCGCCGCCGAGGACGGAGGCGATGGAGGAGTAGGTGACGAAGAACTCCAGCTCGGGGAAGGAGCTCTCGGCGGCCTCGTGCAGCAGCCAGCCGCCGTACGCCTTCGCCGCGAGCTGGGCGTCGATCGACTCCCAGGTCAGCTCGGAGATCAGCTTCTTGTCGTAGGAACCGGCGGCGTGCACGATCCCGCCGACCGGGTGCGGCCCCGCCGCCAGGTGCCGGACGAGGCGCCGTACGTCCTCCGGCCGGGAGACGTCGGCGCGTACGACGTCGATCTCGGCGTCGGCCGCGAGCTCGCCGAGCAGCGAGGCGGCCTCCTCGGTGGCCTTGCCGCTGCGGCTGACCAGGGTGAGGTGGCGGGCGCCGAGCGCGGCCAGCTTGCGGGCGGTGACCAGACCGAGGCCGCCGAGACCGCCGGTGACCAGGTAGGTGCGGTCGGCGCGCAGTGCGCCGGGGCCCTCGTCGGCCGGTTCGGGCCGCTCCTGGAGGTCCTCGGGCAGGGTCACCCAGGCGGGTCCGGTCGGGTCGGCCAGGGCGGTGCGCAGGGCCTCGCCGGTCTCGTCCAGCCGGAAGCGTACGGCGGTGTCGCCGTCGCCGGGGGCGGGGACCACGGCGACCGCGGGCACGGTGAGCGTGGCGCGGAAGGTGCCGTCGTGCCGGACCAGGACCTCGTCGCCGGGCGCGAAGCCGGTGCCGTCGGCGGCGGCGAGGACGGTGCCGCGGGCCAACTGGCCGAGCAGCGGCGGCGGTTCCTCCTCCCCGGTCTCCTCGGCGCGTTCGGCGCGCCCGGTGTCCAGGGCGGTGCGGGCGTCCTCGGCGGTCAGGCCGACGGCGGCCACCCGGACCTGGACCTCGTCGGCGCCCGGGGCCCGGTCGGCGACCGGGGCGAGCACCAGGTCGGACAGGTCGCCGGAGTCGGGGGCGCGCAGTTCGAAGCCCCCGGTCCAGGTGAGGCTGGCGTCACCGGCGAGCAGCCGGCGCACGTAGCGGCGGCCGGGCCGGTGGGCGACCTGGTACTCGCCGGCCGGTTCGGCCCGCCACTCCTCGGCCAGCGGGGCGAGGCCGCTGCCCGGGGCGAGGTCCACCAGGGTGGCCCGGTACTGCGGGTACTCGGTGAGCAGCACCCGGCCGAAGCCCCACAGGGTGGCGGCGCCGAGGTGGCCGCCGTCGCCGGCCGGGTCGCCGGGCAGCCACTGGGCGCCCTCGGTGACCAGCCACAGCCGCGGCGGCCGGTTCGCGGACTCCAGCGCGCCGACGAGAGCGAGCAGTTCGCGGTAGTTGTCCTCGCACTCGGCGCGCAGCCGGTCGGCGGACATCGGCTCGGGGCGGCCGTGCCACACCCGGCAGACGTCGGTGACGGTGGGGTCCTCCAGGGCGGCCTTGAGGTCGGTGAGATCGGGCAGCCAGGTGACCTTGAGGCCGGGTTCCGCGGCCAGTTCCGCGGCGCGCGCGGCCGAGGGGTCGAGCAGCACCACGTGCCGGGCGGGGGCGCCGCCCCGGGCGGGCAGGGCGCGGCGCACCCATTCGGGGCGGTGCAGGAACTGGCGGCGGCCGTCGCGGCCCTCGGGGCGGGCCATGCGCACCCCGAGGAGTTCGGCGACGGGGTCGCCGTTCTCCAGCAGCAGCACGTCGGCCAAGCGCCGGTCCTGGTCGCCGCGGACCCGGGCGAGGACGCGCAGCTGTTCGCCGCGCGGCTTGCGGAAGTGCCGCACGGAGGCGATCTCGCGGGGCACGAACACCGGGCCCTCGGGGTCGAGGACGACCAGCGCGTGGCCGGCGGCCTCCAGCAGTTCGGCCGGGACGTGCTCGACGGCGGTGGCGTCGCGGCCGGACAGTTCGCCGGTGACCAGGCCGTCGCCGTGCCGGGCGGCGCGCAGCAGCAGCCGCATGCGGGGGCCCTGGGGGCGGCCGACGGAGGCGAGGTCGGTGTAGATGTCCTCGTCGTCGATGTGCTGGGCGGCCGGGGCGAGGGTCGCGTCCAGCTCGGCCAGCTCGGAGACGGGCACGAGGGGTTCGGGTTCGGCGGCGACCGTGGCGGTGGCGTGCAGGTTCTCCTCGCCGCCGACCACCGTGCAGACCTCGACCTCGGCGCCGCCGCCGGGGCGGGGCCGCCAGCGGGTGGTGAGGGCGGTGACCGTCTCGGCGGGCAGCTCCAGCGGGGCCAGCAGCTTCAGGTCGCGCACCGCGTTGCGGGCGTGGCCCTGGACCGCGTCCTGCACGGCGAGCAGCAGGTCGACGTAGGCGCCGGCGGGCAGCACGGTGCGGTCGTCGGCGGCGAGGTCGGCGAGCGCGCCCAGCTCCTCGGCGGTGAACTCGGCGGTGAACTCCCGCACCCCGCTGGCGAACCGCTCCTCGGTGCCGAGCAGCGGGTGGCGCGCGGTGCCGTTCGCGGCGGTGCGGCGCGGGGTGACGGAGGGCAGCCAGTAGCGCTTGCGCTGGAAGGCGTAGGTGGGCAGGTCCACCCGGGCGGGCGCCGGGTGCCCGGCGTGGTAGCCGTCCCAGGCGACGGTGAGCCCGGCCGCGTAGTACTCGGCGAGGGCGGTCAGGGTGGTGCCGGTGGTGGTGTCGCGGCGGCGCAGGCTGGCCAGCCACAGGTGGTCCTCGACGGTGACCGAGCGGCGGGCGAGCGCGGTGAGCCCGGCCTGCGGGCCGACCTCGATCAGGGCGTGCCGGCCGCGCTTGGCGACGGCCCGGATGCCGTCGAGGAAGCGCACGGGCTCGCCGATGTGCCGCACCCAGTAGTCGGGGTTGCCGATCTCGCGGAAGCGGGCCAGCCGGCCGGTGACGTTGGAGATGAGGCTGATCTTCGGCTCGTGGAAGACGATGCCGTCGAGGGCGGCGCGGAAGTCGTCGTAGACCTCGGCCATCAGCGGGGAGTGGAAGGCGTGGGAGACCTTGAGGCGTTCGACGCGCACGCCCCGCTCGGCGAGGACGGCGGTGACCTCGTCCAGGGCCGCGCTGCCGCCGGAGACGACCGTCTGGTCGGGGGCGTTGACGCCGGCCACGGCCAGGTCGTCGTGGCCCTCCAGGAGCGGGGCGACGTCCTCCAGCGGCGCGCTGACGGCGGCCATGCCGCCCTCGGCGGTGACGGCCTGCATCAGCCGGGCGCGGGCGGCGACCAGCCGGACCGCGTCGGGGAGGCTGAACAGCCCGGCCACGGCGGCGGCGGCCACCTCGCCGATGCTGTGCCCGATGAGCACGTTGGGCCGGGCGCCCCAGGCCATCCACTGCTGGGCGAGGGCGTACTCCAGGGTGAACAGGGCGGGCTGGGTGTACTCGGTGCGGTCGATGGCCTCGGGGTCGGCGGCGGTGCCGAGCAGCAGCTCGCGCACGGAGCGGCCGAGGTGCTCGGCGAACAGCTCGTCGCAGGCGTCGACCTGGGCGCGGAAGACGGGGAAGGCCGCGTAGAGGGCGGCGCCCATGCCGGCGTACTGGGAGCCCTGGCCGGTGAACATGAAGGCCGTCTTGCGGATGCCGGTCGGGCCCTCGTGCTCCTGCTCGGCGGCCTTGTCGAGCAGCTTGGCGAGCGCGGCGCGGTCGGCGACGGGGGCGGCGATCCGGTAGGGATGGTGGGCGCGGGTGGTGTTGGCGCTGTGGCAGAGCGCGGCCAGCGACACCTCGGGCCGCTCGTCCAGCAACCGGCGGTATCCGGCAGCCAGTTCGCGCAGCGCGCCGGCGTTCTTCGCGGAGAGGGTGAACACCGGGGCGGCGCCCGGCTGTTCGGTTTCCCGCGGCGCGCGCTCCGGTGCCTGCTCCAGCACCACGGCGCCGATGGTGCCCGCGAACCCGAAGCTGTTGACGACGCCGCGCCGGACCTCGGCCTCCCAGGGCTCGCACTCGGTCGGCACCCGCAGCGGGTACAGGTCCCAGGGGATGCGACCGGAGGGGGTGTTGAGGTTGATGTGCGGGTAGATGGTGCCCGAACGCAGCTGGAGCACCGTCTTGATGACGCCGACGATGCCGGAGGCGGGCTCCATGTGACCGAGGTTGGTCTTCACCGAACCGACCACCACCGGGCGGTCCTTGGTGTGCGAGTCCACGAAGACGTCGCCGATGGCGCCGAACTCGATGGGGTCGCCGAGCGGGGTGCCGGTGCCGTGCGCCTCGACGTACTGGATGTCCTCGGGCGCGAGGTGGGCGGCGGCCAGCGCGCTGCGGATGACCTTCTCCTGGGCGGGCCCGTTGGGCACGGTGAGCCCGGCGCTGTCACCGTCCTGGCCGACGGCGGTGCCGCGCACGAGGGCGAGGACGCGGTCGCCGTCGCGCTCGGCGTCGGAGAGCCGCTTGAGGACGACGATGCCGCAGCCCTCGGCGCGGGCGTAGCCGTCGGCGGCCTCGTCGAAGGTCTTGCACTGGCCGTCCGGGGACAGCATCTGGGCGTTGGAGAACATCACCGGGATGCGCGGGTGGTGCAGGGCGTTGACACCGCCGCACAGCGCGATGTCGGTCTCGCCGCCGCGCAGCGCCTGCACGGCCAGGTGCAGGGCGACCAGCGAGGAGGAGCAGGCGGTGTCGACGCTCATGCTCGGGCCGCGCCAGCCCAGGAAGTAGGAGAGCCGGCCGGACAGCGGGAACATGGTGATGCCGGAGGCCAGGTGGCCGTCCAGTTCCTCGTACGGCAGCGAGTCCAGCTCCAGCGCGTAGTCGATGGAGCTGGCGCCGATGTACACCCCGCCGTTGCCGCGGCGCAGCGGCGCCGGGTCGATGCCCGCGTGCTCCAGGGCCTGCCAGGCGGTCTCCAGCAGCAGCCGCTGCTGGGGGTCCATGTAACGGGCTTCCTTGGGCGAGATGTTGAAGAAGCCCGCGTCGAACAGGTCGATGCGGTCGAGGAATCCGCCGGCCGAGGCGCGGATCTTGCCCTTGTCGTCGGGTCCCTCGGGGGTGAAGGCCTCGACGTCCCAGCGGTCGGTGGGGATCGGTCCGATCCCGCTGCGGCCCTCGCGCAAGAACGCGTCGAACTCGTCGGGCGAGCCGCTGCCGCCGGGGAACCGCAGACCGATTCCGACGATCGCGACCGGCTCGGGCGCCTGCTCTGATTCCGTACGCGGCATGGAGCGACTCCTCAAGCTTCCTGGATGGCCTGGGTCAGGTGGTCCACGAGATGGGCGATGGTCGGCTCGTTGAAGAGCACGCTGACGTTGATCGACAGATCCAGGAGCTGTTCCAGGCTCTGGCGGATCTCGGTCAGGCGCAGCGAGGTGAGCCCGAGATCGAAGTAGCTGACGTCGAGAGGGAGGTCCTCGGACTCGTCCATGAGGAGAACAGCCTTGAATTTCTCCAGGACGATTGTCTCGATTTCCTCGCTCAGTTCACTG
Source organism: Streptomyces misionensis (assembly GCF_007896895.1). GTDB lineage: Bacteria > Actinomycetota > Actinomycetes > Streptomycetales > Streptomycetaceae > Streptomyces > Streptomyces misionensis_A. Next base: position 44,924 of record NZ_VOGW01000008.1, read on the forward strand.
CGCGGCAGCTCGCGCAACCGCTGGTTGATGCTGTCGACGGGTGACATGCGCCTCATGCAATCAGCGCCGGCTGACACCCCACTGACAGCGCGCGGGGGGCCGGTTGGCTGGATCAGTCGGGTGTCAGCGCCGGGTCAGATTCCGCTGTCACGCTCGCATTGCTTCAAGAAATCCACACGCCATATCCGAAAGGCTGAAGATGCTTCGCGAAGCCGCGCAGGAGGAGAGTGCTGAGGCACCTTCCGGATTGAAGAGTTACGACCTCTACATCGCGGGCAAGGACGTCGCCGGGGACGGCTGGGTTTACACCGTCAGCGGGCGTTCGCTGCTGGAAGACGTGTTCACCAGCGTGAGCCTGAAGCGTGCCCTCGAACAGGACCCGGAGTCCGAGGCGGCCCAGCACCCCTACGTCGTCGGGCGTTGCGCGATCGCGGACGACGCCGCCATCGACCTGGCCACCCAGGCCGCCGCCGCGGCCGCCCCCGACTGGGCGGCGGTGCCGATGGAGCGGCGCATGCGGCTCGGCACCCGGTTCCGCGAGGAACTGATCAAGCACGAGGACGAGTTCCTGGAGATGCTCGTCGCCGAGTCGCACCCGGTCAAGCTCGCCCGCTGGGAGCTGAGCTGCCTGCTCCAGATCTACGCTCCGGGCTCCCTGCGCTGGTACGCCAAGCAGATGCGGGTGGAGAAGGAGTACAACGGCCGCCGGCTGATCCTGCACCGCCAGCCGGACGGTGTGGTCGCCTTCAACCCGCCGCAGAACGCCCCGCTGCCGAGCGCCGCGCTGTGCGTGCTGGCGCTGATGGCGGGCAACGCCGTGGTCGTGCGCGCCCCGCGCAGCATCGCGCTGTCCACCATGTGGCTGCTGCGGGACATCGTCGCCCCGCTGCTGGAGGAGATGGACGCCCCGGCCGGCGTCCTCAACGCGGTCTGCTCCAACCCGAAGCAGACCATGGACCGCTGGATCGCGGACCCGCTGATCAACGACATCTTCTACATCGGCGGCAGCCAGGAGGGCCTGCGCTTCGAGCAGAGCTGCGTGGCGCACGGCAAGAAGCCGATCCTCGAACTGGCCGGCAACGACGGCATCGTTGTCTGGAAGGACGCCGACGTGAAGTGGGCGGCCGAGGCCATCACGGAGGCGTTCTACGGCTCCGGGCAGATCTGCATGGTGCCCAACTACGTGCTGGTGCACCCCGATGTCGCCGAGCGGCTGATCGCCGAGGTGAAGGAGCAGGTCAAGGGGATCAAGCCGGGCCTGCCCGAGGAGGAGGACGTGCTGCTGTCGCCGGTGCGGCGCAGCGAGCGGTTCTTCCGGCTGCTGCGCCAGGCCCTGGACAACGGTGCCGAGCTGGTCACCGGCGGCAATCGCACCGAGGTGGACGGCACGGTCTCGGAGACCGGGGTGTTCCTCCAGCCGACGGTGGTGCGGGTGGACGGCCTGGACCGGGCACGGACGTACGACGTGGTCCGCGAGGAGACCTTCTTCCCGCTGATCCCGATCGTGGTCGCCGAGAAGGACAACGACGACGCACTGCTCGAATCGTTCCTCCAGTTCGTCAACAGCAACGACTACGGGCTGCGCAACTCCCTGTGGTCCCGCTCCGACCACGTGGTCGAGACCTTCGTGCGCCGCACGGTCAACGGCGGGCTGCTGAAGGTCAACGACTCGCACATCGGCTTCCTGCCCTACCTGCCGAGCCACGGCGGCACCGGCCGCACCGGCGGCGCGTTCGGCGAGGCCAACTACCCGATGCTCAAGACCTCCCACGTCCAGGGCGTCAGCATCGCCCGCGACGTGAGCCCGTACGACGCGGTCTTCGGCGCCTGACCCCACCCAGTCCTCGGAGGTTTCCCCGTGCGTTCCCTCGATGTCGCCCGGACCGTGTGCGAGCGGTTCCACCCCGGACTGCTCAAGGAACTGGAGCAAATCCCCTACGACGAGCGCGAGAAGGCCGGCAGCCCGGTGATCGACCTGTTCCGCATCCACGGCGGGGTGGGTCTGCTGATACCCGAGGCCTACGGCGGCCACGGTGCGGCCCCGCTGGAGGCGCTGCGCGTGCAGCTGGCCCTCGGCGCCCTGTCGCCCTCGCTGGTCGCGGCCGTCTCCATGCACCACTTCACCGCCGCCATGCTGTACTCGCTCGCGGTCAAGTCGGGCCGGCTCACCCCCGCGCAGACCAAGCTGCTGCACCAGATCGTGCCCGACCAGCAGGTGCTGGCCTCCGGCTGGTCGGAGGGCCGTACCGCGCAGAACATCCTCAAGCCGGCCGTCACCGCGCGCCCGGTCGAGGGCGGCTTCCTGCTGTCCGGCTCCAAGAAGCCGTGCAGCCTGTCCCGTTCGATGAGCCTGCTGACCGCGTCCACCGCGATCCACGGCGACGACGGCGGCGAGCCCGAGCTGGCGCTGGCCCTGGTCCCGGCGAACGCGCCGGGTCTGAGCGTGCACGAGTTCTGGGGCAACGACCTGCTGGCCGGCGCCGAGAGCGAAGAGGTCCGCCTGGAGGACGTGTTCGTGCCGAGCGAGATGGTGGTGCGGGCCGGCGCGGACGACCCCACGCGCCTGGACGACCTCCAGTCCGCCGGGTTCGTCTGGTTCGAGATGCTGATCTCCGCCGGGTACGCGGGCGCCGCCGCCGCGCTGGTCGAGCAGGTGCTGGAGCGCAAGCGGGGCGGAGCGGCGGAACGGGCCGCGCTGGCCGTGGACATGGAGGCGGCCCTCGCCCTCCTGGAGGGCGTGGCCCGCGGCACCGGACCCGAGCCGGGCGACGAGGAGTCGGTGGCGCGGGTGCTGGTCGCCCGGTACGCCGTGCAGAACGCGCTGCCGGACATCGTGGGCCGGGCGCTGGAGCTGCTGGGCGGACTGGAGTTCATCACGAACTCCGCGCCCGCGCAGGCCGCCGCGGCGACGCGGGCGCTGGCCTTCCACCCGCCGTCCCGGATCGCCGCGTCCGAGCCGCTGCTGACGTACTTCGACGGGGGGCCGCTGGTCCTCGCCTGAGCGGCGTCCGGTCCCGGCCCCGAACCCCGATCTTTGGAGAGACACGTGACCGTCATCCAGGACTCCCCGACGGCGACCGCCGTCGACGACGAGGCGGAGATCCTCAACCTGTACCGGGCCCACCTCAGCAAGGGTCGGGCCACCCTCGCCGAGCTGTTCGGCAGCCACATGGAGGTGGCGTCCGAGGGCGCCTGGCTCACCACCAGCGACGGCGAGCGGTTCCTGAACGCGGGCGGCTACGGCGTGTTCATCATGGGCGCGCGCCACCCGATCGTCATGGAGGAGGTGGAGCGCCAGCTGCGCACCCACCCCACCGCGACCCGCATCCTGCTGGAGCCGACCGTGGCCCGCGCCGCCGAGGCGCTGGTCTCCGTGCTGCCGGCCGGACTCGACCGGGTGCACTTCGCGCTCTCCGGCGCCGAGGCGGTGGAGACCGGCCTGAAGCTGGCCCGCGCCGGCGGCTTCAAGCGCACCATCTCGATGCGCGGCGGCTACCACGGCAAGACGCTGGGCGCCCTGTCGGCCACCGCCAAGGACGTCTACCAGGCGCCGTTCCGCCCGCTCGTGCCCGACTTCCAGCACCTGCCGTTCGGCGACGCCGACGCCCTGGAGGCCGAGCTGAAGGCCCACCCGGGCGAGGTCTGCGTGATCCTGGAGCCGGTCCAGGGCGAGGGCGGGGTCGTCATCCCACCGAAGGGCTACCTCAAGCGGGTCGAGGAACTGGTCCGCGAGTACGAGGGCTTCCTCATCCTGGACGAGGTGCAGTCCGGGTTCGGGCGGCTCGGCGAGTGGTGGGGCGCCGACATCGAGGGCGTCGTACCGGACGTGCTGCTGGCCGGCAAGGCGCTCGGCGGCGGCGTGATGCCGGTGTCCGCGGCCGTCGCCACCCGCAAGGCGTTCCGCCCCTTCGACAAGGACCCCTACGTCCACACCGCCACCTTCTCCGGGCAGCCGGTGCTGATGGCCGCGGTGCAGGGCGCGGTGCGGGCCGTCAAGGAGGAGCGCCTGGTCACCAAGGCCATGGACCTCGGCGCCCGGCTGCTGCCGCGGATCGCGGAGGTGGCCCACCGCAACATCCCCGAGCTGGTGGTGGACGTCCGCGGGCAGGGACTGCTCATCGGCGTGGAGCTGGTCGAGGCGGGCCTCGCCGGCGAGCTGCTGATCGAGCTGTTCAACCACGGCGTGGTCGCCAACCACTCCATGAACGGCAGTTCGGTGGTGCGGTTCACCCCGCCCGCCGTGCTGAACGACACCGACGTCGACTTCCTCGTCAACTCCTTCGACCTGGCCACCCGTGACCTGATCAAGGGCGCGGCCACAATGCCGGAAGGCGGTAACTGATCGTGCGGCACGTCGAACTCGAAGCCCACATACCCGCGGAGCAGGCCGAGGAGGTCCTGCACGCCGTACGGCGCTGGGAGAAGTACCCGGACCTGGCGCCGCACGTGAACGCCACCACCGTGCACGCCTCCTACCCCGACCCCAAGGCCTCCTCCAGCTGGGAACTGCACTTCCGCAGCGGACTGCTGCGCTGGACCGAGGACGACACGGTGCTGCCGGAGGCGGGCGAGATCCGCTTCGAGCAGTCCGACGGCGACTTCGACTCCTTCACCGGTGTCTGGTCGGTCCGGCAGAACGGCGCGGACGTCACCGTCCGCTTCGACGCCGACTTCGACTTCGGCATCCCGAGCCTGGAGGGCATCCTCGACCCGATCGCCGAGCGGGTCATCAAGGAGACGGTCGCCTGGGCCCTGACCGGCCTGTACCCGGCCGTGCGCGTCCAGGGCGGCATCGAACTGAACACGCCGGCGACGGTCGGCGCGTAACGCCGGCCGAAGGAGCTGACCATGGACCAGGCGAACCCCTTCGAGACCCCACGCACCTACTCGCTGCACCGCGCCGAGTACCTGGTGGGCCTCGCCGTCACCACGGGCATGATCGTCTACCACTTCGGCGACATCCGCTGGCTGCCGGCGCTCGGACTGTTCCTCTACATCGACCTGATCGGCTACATCCCCGGCGCCATCGCCTTCCGCAAGAGCGGCGGACGGCCGATCCACAAGGCGTACTACGTCCTGTACAACGTCATGCACAGCCTCATCACGCAGGGCGTCGTGGCCGCGCTGTGGTGCTGGCTGGTCAAGCCGGAGTGGGCGCTGCTGGTGCTGCCGTTCCACCTCTTCGGCGACCGCGGCCTGTTCGGCAACTTCATGAAGTCCTTCGCGCTGCCCTTCGAACCGGTGCGCCAGGCGGGCTATCTGCGCCTCCTGGACGACCTGGGCCTGCCCCACCCCAAGCCGGTCGGGCACGAGGCGGACCCCGCGCCGGTCGGCCACATCCCCGCGCGTCCCGTCGTACGCGAGACGGAGGCCGCACGATGACCACCGCCGCGACCCCGGTGCGCCGGGCGGTGCGTCAGGACCCGGCCGAGCGCCGGCGCGCCCTGTACCACCTGGCCTCCCCGGTGTCCGTGCTGACCACGGGCCCCGAGGAACGGATGCACGGCACCACCGCGAGCACCGTCACCCTGGTGTCGCGCTCGCCCCTGCTGGTCGGGGTGGTGCTGCGGGCGGGCTCGTCCTTCGCCCGGCTCGCCGCCCGTGAGGGCCGGTTCGCGATCAATGTGCTCGGCGGTGAACAGGCCGACGTGGCACGGCGGTTCGCGGACAGCTCCCGGCCCGACGGCAGCGCGGCCTTCGCGGGCCTGGCCTGGACCACCGACCGGTACGCCCAGGCCCCGCTGATCGCGGGCGCGCTCGCCCACTACGTCTGCCGGTTCCACTCCGCGCACGCCGCGGGCGACAGCGAGCTGCTGCTCGGCCATGTCGTCCGGGCCACCGCGGACGAGGGCCTGCCGCTGTTCAGCTACACCGGCGGGCTGTACGCCGGTTCCCTGCGTCCGGCGAAGGAGACCGCCGCATCATGACCGCACCCGTTGCCCCCGAGGCGGACTGGGAGAAGGCACCCGGTCTGCTGGACGGCGCGAAGGAGCTCACCCTCGGCCCCGAGGAGTGCGACCTCGCCTACTGGTTCACCTCCGTCGCCCAGGGCACCCTGCGCGACCGGGGTGCCACCGGCCACCACGTGAACGCCCTCACCCCCGACTTCCTGAAGGCCCCCGGCCCGCTGCGCGACGCGCTGATCCTGGAGTTCGGCTTCCGGGCCCTCTCCGAGGAACTGGCCACCCGGCTGCTCGGCCACTACGTGACCATCGCGCCCGGCATCCCCGAGATGGAGTTCTACGCCACCCAGCTGATCGACGAGGCGCGGCACGCCCGCGTCTTCCGCCAGCACCTGGTGGACCTCGGCATCCCGCAGAGCGCCCTGCTGCGGGAGATCGAGGAGATGTCCCAGGACTACCGCAAGCGCGTCCTGGACCCGGTGGTGGACTTCACCCTGGACATCGTCCGCGACAAGGCCGACTTCGCCGGCGGCGTCGGCGTGTTCGCCATCATCATCGAGGGCGTCCTCGCCCCCGCCGCCGAGCTGAGCGAGCGCAAGTGGACCCCGCTGTCCCCGGCGACCGGCGAGATCTCCCGGGGCACCGCCATCGACGAGATCCGCCACCTCACCGTCGCCAGCACCATCCTGCGCGACCACGTGATCCGGCACCCGGAGTACACCCCGCGGCTGCTGGAGATCCTGCGCTCGGGCGTGAAGCTGTGGGACGAGATCCCGGACCGGGAGTTCGTCATCCACCGCGAGGAGCTGTTCCAGGAAGGCATGTTCGCGCACGCCGACCTGATCGGCGACTACGAGGTGTGGCCCGGTGTCCGGCTCCTCGACACCACCGCCGAGCAGCGCTACGACATGGCCGAGCGGTGGACCGACGAGATGGCCGAGGTCCGCATGAAGTACATGGGCCTGCCCGTCGAGGTCCTCTCCTCGGAGGCCGGCGCATGAGCACCGGGCGGGCCGCTGTCGTCACCGGGATCGGATCGTACGTCCCGCCCAACCTCGTCACCAACGACGACCTGTCGCGGCGCCTGGACACCTCCGACGCCTGGATCCGCAGCCGTACCGGCATCGCCGGACGGTACGTGGTCTCCCCCGGCACCTCCACCGGCGACCTGGCGGTGGAGGCGGGCCTGAGGGCCCTGAAGTCGGCGGGCGACGAACAGGTGGGGGCGGTGGTGCTGGCCACCACCACCCCGGACCAGCCGTGTCCGGCGACCGCGCCGCAGGTGGCCGCGCGGCTGGGGCTCGGACAGGTGCCCGCCTTCGACGTGGCGGCCGTCTGCTCCGGGTTCCTGTACGGCCTCGCGTCCGCCGCCGGGCTGATCGCGGCCCAGGTCGCCGACAGCGTGCTGCTGATCGCCGCCGACGCCTTCACCACGATCATCAACCCGGAGGACCGCACCACCGCGGTGATCTTCGCGGACGGCGCGGGCGCGGTGGTGCTGCGGGCCGGCTCGCCGGACGAGCCCGGCGCGATCGGGCCGCTGGTGCTCGGCAGCGACGGCGAACTGAGCCATCTGATCGAGGTACCGGCGGGCGGCTCCCGGCAACGCTCGTCGGGCCGCCCGGCCGCACCGGAGGACCACTACTTCCAGATGCTCGGCCGGGACACCTACCGGCACGCGGTGGAGCGCATGACCAGCACGTCCACCGAGGCCGCCGAGCGGGCCGGCTGGCGTCTGGACGACGTCGACCGGTTCGTGGCCCACCAGGCCAACGCCCGGATCCTGGAGGCCGTCTCGGACCGGCTCGGCATCCCCGAGGAGCGGCAGCTCAGCAACATCGAGCGGGTCGGCAACACCGGTGCCGCCTCGATCCCGCTGCTGCTCGCCGAGGCCACCGCCGAGGGACGGCTCACCGCCGGCCACCGGGTGCTGCTCACCGCGTTCGGCGGCGGGCTGTCCTGGGGCGCGGCCACCGTCGTCTGGCCCGAGCTGCAGATCATCTGACCGACCGTCAGCAAAGCCCTTCGAAAGGAACCGTCATGCTGGAGCAGCTCAAGGAAATCCTGTCCAACAAGCTCAAGGTGTCGCCCGAGGCCATCACCCCCGACGCCACCCGGGAGGACATCGAGCTGGATTCGCTGGCCGTGGTGGAGCTGTCGCTGCTGCTGAAGTCCGAGCTGGACCTGGACGTCAGCGACGACGACCTCCTGGAGGCCGAGACCGTGGCCGACATGGTCCGGCTCATGGAGGAGCGGAGCGCGAAGGTCTGATGGCCGGGATGGACATCGCCGTCACCGGGCTCGGTCTGGTCACCCCCGGCGGGATCGGGGTCGGGCCGAGCTGGGCGGCGGTCTGCGACGGCAGGCCGGCCGCGGCCCTCGATCCGGTGCTGGCCGACAACCCCGTACAGATCTCCTGCCGGGTGCCCGGCTTCGACCCCGAGACCCTGCTCAGCGCGCGGCGGGCCCACCGCCTCGACAGGTTCGTGCAGTTCGCGCTGGTCGCCGCGCACGAGGCGGTGGCCGACGCGGGCCTGGACCCGCAGACCTGGGACGGCGCGCGGGTGGGCGTGGTCCTCGGGTGCGCCGACGGCGGTCCGGGCACGGTCGAGGAACAGCACCATGTACTGCGCGAGCAGGGCGCGGGCCGGGTGTCGCCGCTGCTGCTGCCGATGCAGCTGCCGAACATGCTGGCCGGTCAGACGGCCATCGAGTTCGGGGCGACCGGACCCAACCTGGTGGTGGCCACCGCGTGCGCGTCCGGCGCGACGGCCATCGGCACCGCCCGGGACCTGCTGGCCCTCGGCCGCTGCGACATCGTGCTCGCGGGGGGCAGCGAGGCCATGATCACCCCTCTGGTCATGGCCGGGTTCGCCCAGATGGGCGCGCTGTCGAAGCGGCACGACGATCCGGCGTCCGCGTCCCGCCCGTTCGACGCCGACCGGGACGGGTTCGTGGCCGGCGAGGGCGCCGGAATCCTGGTGATGGAGCGTGTCGCGGACGCGCGTGCCCGTGGTGCGCACATCCACGGGCGGATCATCGGGTACGGCGCGACGGCCGACGCCCACCACATGACGTCGCCGCATCCCGACGGCGCCGGCATCGAGGCGGCGGTCCGCGCGGCGCTCGCCGACGCGGGGGCCGATCCGGACGACGTGCAGCACGTGAACGCGCACGGCACGTCGACACCGCTCAACGATCTGTCCGAGGCCCGGATGATCCAGCGGACCCTGCGCGGGGATCCGGTGGTGACGTCCACCAAGGGGGTCACCGGACACCTGCTCGGCGCGGCGGGAGCGGTGGAGGCCGCGTTCGCCGTGCTCAGCGTGGAGCACGAAGTCATCCCGCCCACGGCCAACCTGGTGATGCCGGACCCCCGGATGGAGATCAAGTTGGCCCAGTCCCTCATCGAGATGCCGGTCGACCTGGCGCTGAGCAATTCGCTGGGTTTCGGCGGGCAGAACACCGCGTTGGCCATCGCACCGGCGTAACGCGCCGCGCCCCCGCCCGGGGCGCTCCGACAGCCGTCCGCTGAGCTGCTCCGCGGGCGGCTGTCGTCCGTACGTCCCCTTTTTCTCCCCATGTCCTGGAGTCCCCATGTCCACCAGTGGCTCGCCGCCCGCAGCGGGGCGGCTCGGTACCGCGCACATCCTCTTTCTGATCGTCGCCGCGGCGGCGCCGTTGTCCGCCATGGTCGGCACGGTCCCGCTCGCGTTCGCCTTCGGCGACGGGGCCGGGGTGCCGGCCGCGTTCCTCTTCGCCGGGGTGACGCTGCTGTGCTTCTCGGCCGGGTACGCGGTCAGCGCGCGCCGCACCGGAGGGTCCGGCGGCTTCTACGCGTCCGTGGCCGACGGGCTCGGCCGGCCGCCCGCGGTCGCCGCCGGATATCTGGCCCTGCTGTCCTACAACTGCGCGACCATCGGACTGGCCGGCGCGCTCGGCTACTTCACCCGGCTGGTGCTGGCCGCCCACGGCCTGACCGTGCCGTGGGAGTGGTGCGCGGCGGTCGGGCTGCTGCTGACCGCGGTGCTCGGCTACCGCGAGATCGCGCTCAGCGCCCGGGTGCTGGCCCTGCTGATGCTGGGCGAGATCGGGGTGCTGGCGGCGCTGGACGTGGCGATCCTCGTCCGGCACGGCGCGCACGCGCTGCCCGCCGCCTCGTTCTCCCCGCACACGGCCATGGGCCCGGGCGTCGGCGTCTCGCTGATGTTCGCGTTCGTGTCCTTCATCGGCTTCGAGTCGGCGGCGCTGTACGGCAAGGAGGCCCGCGACCCGAACCGCAGCGTGCCCCGGGCCACGTACGCGGCCGCCGCGCTGATCGCCGGTTTCTACGCGCTGACCAGCTGGCTGGCCGTGGGCGCGATCGGCCAGGACCGGGTGCGGGAGGTCGCGGGCAAGCAGATGGGCGACCTGTTCTTCGGGCTCGGCGACGACTTCCTGGGCACCGCGGGCAGCACCATGCTCCAGGTCCTGCTGTGCACCAGCCTGTTCGCGGCGACGCTGGCCCTGCACAGCGCCGCCAACCGCTACGCCCAGGTGCTCGCGGCGGACGGGCTGCTGCCGCGCCCGCTGGCCGCCGAGCACGCCCGGCACCGCTCCCCGCACCGGGCGAGCGTCGCGCAGAGCGTGCTGACCGCGCTGGTGCTGGCCGGATTCGCGCTCGCGGGCCTGGACCCGTACGCCGACCTGACCACCAGCATGCTGGGCCTCGGCACTCTGGGCATCGTCTCGTTGCAGGCGCTGGCCGCGCTGTCGGTGCTCGGGCTGCGGCTGCGCGCCGGGCAGGGGCACTGGTGGCGGGAGACCCTCGCCCCGCTGCTGGGCTTCGCCGGGCTCGCCGCCTCCGTCTGGCTGGTGGTCGGCAACTTCGACATGCTCACCGGCTCCCCCTCCGAGGTGATCGCCGCGCTGCCGTGGCTGCTGCCGCTGGTGGCGCTCGGCGGCCTGGTGTACGCGCTCCGGCTGCGCACCGCGCATCCGCTGCGCTACCGGCTGCTCGGCACCCGGCACACCGCCGCCGGACCGCTTCCCGCCCCCTCCCCCGCCCAGTCAGGAGACCGCCATGCACGATCCCAATGAGCTGATCGAGGCCGGCGCGGACGCCGTCCGGCGCCTGGCCCGCCGCCGTTACGACCTCGACCTGGCGGCCGTCTCCGGCGCGCTCGGCGCCCGCTCGGCCGCCAACGCGGAGGTGACCCGGCTGCGCACGGAGCTGAACCGGACGGCGAAGGCCCGCCGTTCGGGTCCGCCCAGCGAGGCCGAGAAGGAGGCGGCCCGGGCGCTGCGGGCCGAGGTGCAGCGGGCGGAGGCCGTCGCCCGGACGGCCGCGGGCGAGCTGACCGAGCTGCTGCTCGGGATACCCAACCTGCCGCTGGACGCCGTCCCGGACGGCGACTCGGAGAAGGAGGCCGTGGAGGTGCGGCGGGGCGGCCCCGCGCCGCGTCCGGCCGCCGGGGCCCGGCACCACGCGGAGATCGGCGAGGCGCTCGGCATCCTGGACGCGCCCGCCGCGGCGAAGCTGTCCGGCGCCCGGTTCAGCGTGGCGCACGGCGCCGGGGCCCGCCTGGAGCGCGCCCTCGCCGACTTCTTCCTCGACCTGCACACCCGGGAGCACGGCTACACCGAGCAGTCGGTGCCGTTCCTGGTCGGCCGGGACACCATGACCGGCACCGGTCAGCTGCCCAAGTTCGAGGAGGACCTGTTCCGCACCCAGGTCGGCGAGCGGGAGCTGTTCCTGATCCCGACCGCCGAGGTCCCGCTGACCAATCTGGTGGCCGGCGAGCTGCTGGACGCGCGGGCGCTGCCGTACGCCTTCACCGCCCGCACCCCCTGCTTCCGCGCGGAGGCGGGGGCGTACGGGCGCGACACCCGGGGCGTGCTGCGGCTGCACCAGTTCGAGAAGGTGGAGCTGGTGCGCGTCTGCGCCCCGGAACAGGCCCAGGAGCAGTTGGAGTTGATGGTCGGGCATGCGGAGGAGTGCCTGCGCAGGCTCGAACTGTCCTTCCGTACGGTGCTGTTGCCCGCGGGCGACATGGGCTTCTCGGCGCGGATGACGTACGACATCGAGGTGTGGCTGCCCGGTGGTGACGCCTTCCGGGAGATCTCCTCGGTCTCCGACTGCGGCACCTTCCAGGCGCGCCGCGCGGACATCCGGGTCAAGCGGGCCGACGGCCGCAAGACGCCGGCCGCGACGCTGAACGGCTCGGCGCTGCCGATCGGGCGGACCGTGGCCGCGCTGCTGGAGCAGGGCGTGCAGGACGACGGTTCGGTGGTGCTGCCGCAGGCGCTGGTGCCGTACACCGGGTTCCGGCGGATCCTGCCGGGTGGCACGACCGAGTGAGACACGCGGGAAGGGGGCGGAAGCCGGACCGGCTTCCGCCCCCTTCCCGTGCGCGCGCTCAGGCGCCGGTCATGTGCACCCCGCCGTCCACGTGGACGATCTCGCCCGTGGTGCGCGGGAAGAAGTCCGACAGCAGGGCGACGACCCCGCGGGCGGCCGGGTCCGGGTCGGTGAGGTCCCAGCCGGCCGGGGCCCGGTCGGTGGTCCAGACGTCGGCCAGCTCGCCGAAGCCGGGGATGGACTTGGCGGCCATGGAGCGCAGCGGCCCGGCCGCGACCAGGTTGCAGCGGATGCCGAACCCGCCGAGGTCGCGGGCGAGGTAGCGGCTGGTGGACTCCAGGGCGGCCTTGGCGACGCCCATCCAGTCGTAGTGCGGCCAGGCCACGGCCGCGTCGAAGGTGAGGCCGACGACCGAGCCGCCGCGCTTCTTCAGCAGCGGCAGGCAGGCCGTCGTCAGGGACTTGAGGGAGTACGCCGAGACGTGCACGGCCGTCGACACGTCGTCCCAGGTGCCGTCGAGGAAGGAGAAGGCGCCCTGGGGCCCGTAGGCGATGGAGTGCACCACGCCGTCGAGGGCGTCGGCGTGGACGCCGACCCGCTCGGCGAGGGTGTCCAGGTGGTCCTGGTCGGTGACGTCCAGTTCGAGCACGGGGGCGGGCTTGGGCAGCTTCTGCGCGAACCGCTCGATGAGGGAGAGCCGCCCGAATCCGGTGAGGATCACCTCGGCGCCCTCCTCCTGCGCGATCCGGGCCGCGTGGAAGGCGATGGAGGCGTCCGTGACGACGCCGGTCACCAGGATGCGCTTGCCGGCGAGGATGCCGCTCATGCCTTCACTCCCTTGGGCAGGCCGCTGACCAGCGGGGAGTCATGGTCCTGCGGGCCGATGGCGCTGCCACCGCCGGGCGATCCGAGGGTGGCGAAGAACTCGGCGTTGGAGGCCGCGTGGTCGTCGCCCCACTCCTCGGGCAGGTCGTCCTGGAAGTAGATGGCGTCGACCGGGCAGACCGGTTCGCAGGCGCCGCAGTCCACGCATTCCTCCGGGTGGATGTACAGGGCGCGGCGTCCCTCGTAGATGCAGTCCACGGGGCATTCGTCGACGCAGGAGCGGTCCTTGATGTCGACGCAGGGCAGTCCTATGACGTAGGCCATGCTCAACTCCTCGTTGATTTAAGGGTTGTTCACTTCAGGGACACACCGGTGGTGCGCTCGCCGAGGGCCAGCACGGTGACGGCGAGGACGGCCATGGCGGCGGCGATGACGGCGAACAGGGCGCCGGGGCCGTGGGTGTCGAGGACCGGCAGCAGCACGAACGGCAGTGCTCCGGCGCTGAGTTTGGACAGCGAGTAGGCGGCGCCCGCGGCCGTGGCCCGGATCTGTGTCGGGTACTGCTCGGCGAGGTAGACGTGGCTGACACTGGAGAAGACGTTGCTGAACAGCGTGTACGCGAACCCGCTGAGCACGATGAGTTCCGCGGAGCCCGCGTAGGCGAAGCCGAGGCCCGCGGCCACCATCGCGGCGGCGGACACGGCCACCAGGGTGCGGCGCTCCATGCGGTCCACGACCGGCAGGGCGAGGGCGGAGCCGACCGGGTAGCCGAGGAAGGACAGCGCGGTGAAGCCGAGGCCCGCGACGACGCCGTAGCCCTTGGCGGCGACGATCTGCGGGGCGAGGGTGCCGAAGCCGTAGTAGCCGACCACGGACAGGACGCAGAACACCCACAGCACGAGGGTGCGGCGCAGCAGCCCGGGCTTGAAGATGTCGCGCAGCCGGGTGTGGGCGACGGGGGCCTCGGCCTGCGGGGCGGGCGGTGCCAGGGGCAGCCCGCGCCCGGCCGCCTCGGCCTCCAGCCGGGCCACCAGGCGGTCGGCCTCCTCGGTGCGGCCGGTGGCGGCGAGCCAGCGCGGGGACTCGATCAGCTGGCGGCGCAGCACCCACACGGCGGCCGAGCCGAGCGCGCCGAGCACGAACAGCCAGCGCCAGCCGGCCACCCCGAGCGGGGACAGCGGCACCAGCCACAGCGCGGCGAAGCCGACCGCGGGCACCCCGCAGAAGGCGAGGGTGTAGGCCCAGGCGATGAACCGGCCGCGCTTGTTCGCGGGCAGCACGTCGGCCAGGTAGCAGTCGGACAGGGCCTGTTCGGCGCCGATGCCGAGCCCGGCGAGGAACCGGGTGACGATCAGCCAGGCGGCGTTCGGGGAGAAGGCGCCGAGCAGCGAACAGGCCGAGTAGATGGCCAGGTTGACCAGGAAGGCCCGGCGCCGGCCGAACCGGTCGGCGATCCGGCCGAGCGTCAGGGAACCGATGAACTGGCCCACGAACGCGGAGGCCAGGACGAGTTTGAGCGAGGTCGTGCCGAAGCCGAAGTCGGTCTGGAGCACCTTGCCGATGGTGCCGGACAGGTTGTTCTCGAAGGTGTCGAAGAACAGGCCGACGCCGATGACCGCGGTGAGTCTGCGGTGCAGGGGAGTGATCGGCATGCGGTCCAGGCGGGCGCCGATCGGGGCGGGAGCGGTGAGGCCGCCGGCCGCGGCGGTGGTCTGGGACATGGGGCGGGCTCCTAGGAAGCTGGTGTCGCAAGCTGTCGCTGTGCTTCTGGGGAGGGAACCGCCCGG
>NZ_VOGW01000090.1 GCF_007896895.1 Streptomyces misionensis
GAACACGGGGTCTTCTCCTTCTCTCAGGCGATGCAGCGGTGGGTGCGGGCGGAGAGTTCGGCGGCGGAGCGGTCGCGGTGTTCGGTGGAGAAGCCGCAGCCGGGGGCGGTGCAGGCGGCGGTGTGCCGGGTCTGGCCACGGCCGTTGTTGAAGGTGCCGACCTCGACCGGGCCGATGCGGATCACGTTGTAGAAGCGGTTCGGGCGCACAGGGTTCACCTCCCTTCCAGGTCAGGTGAGTTGGAGTTGCGCGGCGATGGCTTGGCAGGTCGGGGCGGGCAGGCCGAGCCGGGCGGTCAGCGTTTCCGTGGTGATCTGCTCGCCCGTAGCACTGCGGTGTGCGTCAGCGATCGAGCGGGCGTGGTTGAGCAGCGCTGGCGGCACGGCCGGGGTGTCCGCGGGCGGCTTGGGCGGCGCCGGGGTCAGCTCTGGCACCGTCTCCGAGGCGGGTTGCGGGTCGGGGATGTCGGTGCGGTGCATCTCGACCTCCGGCGCCGCCGGTTCCTCAACGTCCTCATCCGGCTCCTCCTGCTCCGGGGCGGCCAGGGCGGGGGCGTGGACGAGGAGGGTGCCGCCGAGGAACGCGAGAGCAGGCCAGCCGGCGACGAGGATGCGCAACCAGGCAGGCACATGACCCAAGTCGAGGAGACCGGCGGTGGCGACGTTGGCGCCGAGCGACGCAGCAAGGGCGATGGCGAACCAGGTCCAGGACGAGCGGTCCCGGCCGGCGCGAAGCCGACGCCAGGCGGCGACCAACAGCAGGTCGACCGAGACCGGATAGGCCCACGCCTTCCATCCGGACTGCCCCGCCGCCGCAGCCAAGTCGTGCAGGTGCGCGAAGGACAACGCCCCGGCGATCACGGCTTGGACGAGGACAGCATCAAGGCGGATCGAACGCGGCACGATGATCACTCCCCGCCCGCGGGAGCTTCGCCGGTTCCCAGGCAGGTCAGGCAGAAGCCGGACTGCTTGCCAACCGCGCGGCGCTTGCGTCCGACGAGGACCGTGGTGGAGACCTCACCGCATCCCCGGCAGTCCGGGCAGGGCACCGGCTTGGGCGCGACCTTCTTGCGCGTGGCCATGACGTGTCCCCCTTCAGTCCGTGACCGGGCGCGGCTTGACCAGCGACGGACCCGACACCGGGGCATCGGCGGGCACGTGCGGACGGTACGGGTCGAGGGCAGGCAGGTCCGGGACGAGGTGGGCGAACTGCCGGCACACCGCCACGACTTCATCGCGGGAGGTATGCGGGGTGCGGATCTTCGCCCAGCCCCCGGAGGAGTCGGCGGCAACCGCCGTACCGGGACGCTCCGCCGGGATCAGACCAGCGGCCACGACCGCATCCGGCGCAACGTCGGCAAGCCCCATCTCGGCGGTCTGCTTGTCGTTGACCCGGTGCACCACACGGCCGGTGAGCTGCGCACGGAGCATGGTCGCGCCCTTGCCCAGCTCGGAGCCGAACCGCTGCCCGCACACCTCCAGGTAGATCCCGACCGCGCGGGCCATCTGCGCCAGCCGGATCAACGCGGTGACGATCCGCTCCCGCCGCTCCTCGTCCTTCCTGGAGGAGATCAGGAACAGTTCCGCCACCTCGTCCACCAGGACGACGACCGGCACCGGCCGTAACTCCTCGTCCAGGTCCCACATGTCCGAGACGCCGTGCCGACTCAGCAGGTCGAAGCGGGACTCCATCTCCGACACCAGCACGTCCAGCAACGAGGCCGCCTCATCCGGCGTGGTGACCAGGGCCGACAGCCGAGGCGCATACGCCGACTGTTCGACACCGCGCTTGCAGTCGATCCCGACCAGCGCCACCGGCAACCCGGCCAGGCCCTTGATCAGGTTGCGCTGATACACGGACTTGCCCGAGTTGTTCGCCCCGAGCGTCAGCGCCATGGGCACCTTGCGGAAGTCCCGCACGAACGCGGTCCCGTCCTCACGCAGCGCCACCGGAACAGCCAGACCATCAGGGCGAGCCTTACGCGGCATCCGGACACGGCGCAGCACGTCATACCCCGTCATGCGGAGCTGCACGAAGCCGGGCTTGGTCTCGACGATGGTCACCGAGTGGACACCCCAGGCATGCCGCAGCCGCTCCGAGGCGGCCACCAGGTCGGCCGGTTCCAGGCCAGCGGGAAGCCGCAGCGTCACCCGCATCCCCGTCGACGTACCCCGCACCCCGCGAACCTTCGGCGGCACCGGCAGCACCTCACGCCGAGCCACGTTCCGCGTCAGGAACGCCCGCAGGCGCGACGGCTGGACCGTCAGCCCGCACACGTCCATCGTGGAGCGGTAGGTGACCGTGAACCGGCCCCAGGCCACCGGCAAGCCGACCAGCGACCAGTACACGCGTGGCGCGCGGACCTTCGCGACCCCGAGACCACCGGCCCCCGCGAGGGCACCCGTGGCCTCCAGCACCATGGACAGATCCGTCATGGTCAGGCCGCCGACGTGATCGCGACCGCGCGGAACGAGATGCCGTGCCGCTTCTGCCCGTTGAACTCGTTCTCCCAGTCCCGCGCCTTGAGCCCGACAACCTTGACCGGCATGCCCGGCACCAGACCCTCCGAGAACCCGGTCTCCGGGATCGTGACCTGGTAGAGGTTCCCCTCTCCCTCGTCCGAGACCAGCAGGCCCACCGTCGACAGCGGCGCCCCGGTCTCCCGGTCCATCGCCCGCTCACCCGTCTTCGCGTTGGCCAGCTTCGGCGTCGGCGCGGTCGCCACGAACACCACGGCGGTCGAAAGGTCGATCTTGAACGACGGCATACGTCACTCCTTGCGAGTCGGTACCTGTTGCACTTAGTGCGTCAGGTCTTCCGTAATCGAGAGTGCACTTGTTATGCCAAGTGTGTCAAGTAGTTCCTCGACGGGGTCTATCTCGGTGTGGTGCACTTGGTACGACAACCAGGAGAGGGGCCATGGCCGGGCTGACGGGACAACCGCTGTATCTGCAGATCGCCGATGAACTAAAGGGGGAGATCCGCTCGGGGGTGATCTCCACGGGGGAGAAGCTTCCCTCTGAGTCGGAGCTGATGAAGCAGCACGACGTGTCACGCACTGTCGCCCGACAGGCGATCTCCCGTCTCCGGGAGGACGGATACGCGATCTCCCAGCAGGGGAAGGGAAGCTTTGCCGCACTGCCCGGCAAGGACCGGCCGGCGAAGCACAGTCCCGAGTTCGAGCAGATTACGGAGTACCTGTCTGAGGTCCGCCAAGACGTGCGCCGCCTTGCGGAGCGAATGGACCAGCTGGAGCAACTGGTACGGCAACAGGTTCCAGGACAGTGACCAGCGCATCGGCTCGACGCGCCAGTTCTGCCACTTCGGCGCTGACCTGCCTTACCTGGCTGATCAGTTCCCGTCGCTCTTCCGGGGTCAGCCCCACCACGGCTCCCTCGTTGCACTCGCGGTCTGTCAACTCCCTGATCTGACAGCAACGCTAGGACCGGCCCGGCTCACCACCCCGGAAATTCTCTCCGGGGTCGCGCGAAGAGACAGGGGGAGGCTCTTTCCATGCGAGGAATGACGACGAACCTGACGATCGGTGAGCGAGTCGCCTGGTACCGCCGCCGGCGCGGCATGTCCCAGGAAGTGTTGGCCGGCCTGGTCGGGCGTACGGTCGACTGGCTGAGCAAGGCCGAGAACAATCGGATCGAGCTGGATCGGCTGTCGGTCATCAAGACCTTGGCCGATGCCCTGGATGTCACTCTTGGGGATCTTCTCGCCGAGCCGACCCTCATGGAGTGGACGACTGACAGCGGTACCCGGACGGTGCCGGCCCTTCGATCCGCGCTGATGAACTACCGGCAGCTCACGCCGCTTCTGGGCGTGACCACCGAGGGCGAGCCGACTCCGCTGGACGAGCTGAAGAACAGCGTGGCCGAAGTCTGGGACGCGTACCAGGATTCGCGGTACGGCTTCGCGACCCGGCGTCTCCCGCTCGTACTGGCTGACGCGCTCATCACCGCCCAAGCTCAGCAAGGCCGGGACCGAGAGCGAGCGCAAGAGCTGATGGCGATGACGTACCAGGGCGCCGCCATGGTGTTGACCAAGGTCGGCGAAACGGATCTTGCGTGGATCGCGGCCGACCGCGGATTGTCCGCCGCTCAGCAGTCGGACAACATGGCTGTGACCGGCTCGCTCTTCCGTTCCGTGGCGCACTGCCTTCTGTCCAACGGTCGGTTTGAGGCCGCCGTGCAGTTGGTCGGTGACGCTGCCGACTACCTGCGACCAGCGCTCAGGAATGCCGACGCCAAGTTCCTGTCGATCTACGGGACGCTCTTCCTCGCAGGCTCGATGGCAGCCGCCCGCGCCGACGACCGGGCCACTACCCGTGCCTTCCTCGGCGAGGCCGACCGAGCAGCACGGCAACTCGGGCATGATGCCAACCACATGTGGACCGCTTTCGGGCCGACGAACGTAGCGATTCACCAGGTGGCTACGGCGGCAGAGCTGGGGGATATGCAGGTGGCGATGGACCTCGGCCCGCAGATCGACACCAGTGGTCTGCCGACCGAGCGCCGGACACGGCACAACCTCGAAGTGGCCCGCGCGCTCAGCGCACACAACCGGGCCGACGACGCCTTGTCGATGATCCTCGAAGCCGAGCAGTGGGCACCGGAACAGGTCCGCAGCCACTACCTTGCCAGGGAGCTTGTTCTTACCTGGGTCCGGAACCAGCGTGGTCGACCCAGCCGCCCCCTGGCCGAGCTTGCCCACCGGCTGCATGTGGTCTGAGATCGGTACGCTCGGCTACATGGCGGTGAACGAGCACGAAGCGAAGATGGCGCATCCGCGTATGGCCGCGGGTGCGCTCTTCTTTGATACCGATGGGCGGGTTCTGATGGTGGAGCCCACCTACAAGGACTACTGGGACATCCCCGGCGGCTATGTCGAGGCCGGGGAATCACCCCTGCAAGCCGCAGTCCGAGAGGTTCGGGAAGAGCTCGGGATCACTCCTCCGTTGGGACGCTTGCTGGCCGTCGACTGGGCTCCCAATGATGCCGAGGGCGACAAGGTCCTGTACCTCTTCGACGGCGGACAGCTCACCCCAGAACTGACGAGCCGGATCACGCTACAGGCCGACGAACTTCGCGGCTTCCACTTCGTGTCCCTGGCGGACGTGGAGAAGAGGACCATCCCCCGACTGGCCCGCCGCATCAGGACTGCCGCCAAGGCTCGCGAGAGCGCCACGCCGATCTACCTCGAACACGGCCGAGTGCCTGACGCGCCGGCTGCGTGAGCTGCGCCAGCGACCGCAGGACCAAGCTGTTACAGGTTTCTCTACCTCATCAAGCCCCGGCTGCGCTCCGCTCCGCCGGGCGCGCTCCCGGCTCCGCTCCGGGCGACGCTCCTGCCTTCGGCCCGCTCCGCCCGCGCTGCGCCGACGCGCGCCCACATGTGGATAGGGCCGGTGGCCATGAGGGGAGCACCGCTGAGCGCGGCCTACGGTCAGGGCAATGCCTCCGGCGGGGGATCGGCCGGCACCGGGATGGAGGGGGCGCCGTCGCCGGCCGCGGGCACGTAGTGGCGTGCGCGGGGTGCTCCCATCCCGTCCACCGTCGACCCAGGCAGAGCCGAGCAGACGCGGCCCAGGGGCGTCAAGGTCGTTCGTACAGTGGCGCGCTCCACCTTGACGCCCCTGAACCACGCCCGCTCCACGGTGTGTGGGTCGACGGCGGACGGGATGGGAGCTGGGGAGGGTGGTGGGTTGCGGTGGCGCTGGACGGTTACGGGTATTGCCATCACGGTAAGGAACTGCCGGTTAGCGCTAACGCTGCGAAGGCCATTTGGAGCTAACCAGCTCCAGGGTAGATATAGTGGCGACGCGAGACAGTTGTTCCTGTTAAGTGGAGATGCAACATCACGTTGCACCCGAGGATCGCGCCCAGACCTCCAGCACAGAGGCCCGGCCCCGGTTTGCCGACCAGGACCGGGCTTGTGCGTGGAGTAATCGAAGCGGGTCCGGCCGATTAGGAAACGGTCGGACCCGTTTCGGTCCGCCCTCGTCCGGCACCTCTTCACGGCGCTAGCGCCGTACTACGAACTGCTCCACACAGGTTGCGACAGCTGCCACGGCCGGCAGAGCCTTGATCAGGAGCCGGAACCATCGCGGGTCCGGGTCAGGATCACGCTCATCCTCGCGGTCGTCGTCAGACTCTCGCCTTCCCATACCTTGCTCCTCACCTGTGTTGCTTCCCGGGCGAGCCGGGCCCTCGACCGCGGATGTGCGACGAGGAGCGGTGATCGGTAAGGAGCGATCGGGCTCAGCATACCTGTGAAGCTTCGGGGTTGACGGAGCGTCAGCGGCAGACGAATTGCAAGCCGGTGCAGATCAATTAATTCCTTCAGAAGTTTCGTCGTGTCTCCAGTACCCCCAGTCTGTCGTACGCGAATCGGATGCGGGATTCCGGCATCCGATTCGGGTACCTGATTCCCATACGGTGTGGTCAGCGTACACTACGCCCAGCCGTGGTAGACGCGGCTGGGCTAAGGAGGAGAGCGACTGTGACGGAGGTGAGCTCCGCGGAGCACGAGGACATCCAGTGGGACCTTGAACCGGGTGCTGTGATCGAGCGCAAGCAGCTGCACGCCAAGTACGGCGGGCGCACGCAGGGTGGCATCGGACCGTCAGCAAAGACGCCGAACGTGATGATCTTTACCGACCCTGTCGCCGGCGAGAAGCACGGCTACTACGACGGCTGGATGCCCGATGGGTTGTTCCACTACAGCGGGGAAGGGCAGTACGGAGACCAGCGGATGCTGTCGGGCAATGCCAGCATCCTGAACCACAGGGAAGAAGGGCGAGCCCTACGCGTCTTCCAGGGCGCCCGTGGCATGGTCACCTACCTAGGTGAGTTCGCCGTCGCAGGTTGGTACGAAGCCGACGCACCCGAGACCGGTGATGGCCCCCTGCGGAAGGTCATCGTTTTCAAGCTCCGCCCCGTGGACACCTCTCCACAGGCCCCAGGCACGAAGGTCGGCAGGCTGCTGGCCAGCCAGGAGCAGACAGTCACACAGATTGATGTTGAGCAGCACGAGACCGAGAAGTCTTTCGTGCAGCCGAACCAAGAGCCCCACGAGGCGGAACGCCGCGAAGGCAAGCTCGTCCAGCAGTTCAGCGACTTTCTGCGGTCGAAGGGTTACCAGGTAAGCCGTCATCGAATCCTGCCGCCCGGCGAGACCCGGCCACTGCTCACAGACCTCTTCGTCCCAGATATTGGCCTGCTCGTCGAGGCCAAGGGCAGCGTGACGCGAGAGAACGTGCGGATGGCCATCGGACAGCTTGCTGACTACGGTCGATTTCTCGACGCCCAGCACCAGGCGATCTTGGTGCCGAGCAAGCCGCGGCAAGACCTCACCGACCTCGTCGTCAGCGTGGGTCAGGCAGTCATCTGGCAAGAGGGGAAGGGCTTCCGCAGCACGGACCCCGACCTTCTGCCCTGACACGCCGTGTCAACCAACCTTGCCAGGCTGACATCAGCGCCTGACAGCAACAGCGGCAGACAACGGCGGCTGTCTGCGACTCCAGGCAGACGACGAACCCGAGGCTGGAGCAGATCGACGCCGGGGGATCGGTCGACGTGATCGACCTGATAAGGATGAGGCCACAGGTTCAAATCCTGTTAGCCCCACCAGCAGGAAAACCCCCGGTCCTCTAGGGCCGGGGGTTTTCTCGTTGTCGGTACCAGGCCGAAGTCAGGGGGGCTTGTGGACATCGTCGAACGCGAGCTGGCCGAGCCGTGGGAGGGTTTTCTGGCCGCTCCCGCGCGCGGCACCGGGGCCGGGGTGCTGGTGCTGGCCGGCTCCAGCGGGCGGATCGAGCGGGAGCGGGCGCGGCTGCTCGCCCGGCAGGGGATCGCCGCCCTGGCGATCCGCTGGTACGGCGGGAGGGGGCAGCCGCCGGGGATCTGCGAGGTCCCGCTGGAGACGTTCACCGCGGGGGTCGGCTTCCTGCGGGACAACGGGGCGCGGCGGGTCGGCATTCTCGGACTGTCCAAGGGGGCGGAGGCCGCGCTGCTCACGGCGGTGCGCGAGCCGCGTGTGGACGTGGTCGTCGCGCTGTCGCCCACCTCGCTGGTGTGGTGCAACGTCGGACCCGGCCGGGACGGCGCCGAGCGCCCGTACCGGTCGTCGTGGACATGGCGGGGGCGGCCGCTGCCGTTCGTGCCCATGGACGGCTCCTGGACGCCGGCCGAGCCGGCGGACGGGCCCGTCGCCGTCCGCGGCTGGTACGAGCGCAGCGAGCGGGCCTTCGCCGAGCGGCTGCCGGCGGCGGAGATCCCCGTGGAGAGGGCCCGCGCGGACCTGCTCCTGGTGGTCGGCGGCGACGACGAGATGTGGCCGTCGCTGCCCTTCGCCCGGCGGCTGGCCGAGCGCCGGCCGGTGCGGCTGATCACCCACGACGACGCCGGACACCGGCCCCGCCTGCCCGGCGAGGGCCCTTTCACCCCGTCCCCGCGCTTCCGCCACGGCGGCACACCCGAGGCCGACGCGCTGCTCGGCGAGTCCGCCTGGCCGCACATCCTCGACGCGCTGCGCGGCTGAGGTGTCCTACTTCGTCACCTCCGCGGACCGGTAGGCCGTCGAGCCCGGGGACACACAGGCGAACCAGTTCGCGGTGGGGAAGTCACGGACGGACCTGATCACGGCGTCGGCGGGGCGCATCGCGGTGTTGTCGGGGACGCGCTCGGCCAGGGTGGTGGAGCCGTCCTTCCAGTGGCAGGTGACCTGCCGTGCCGTCTTGGCCACCATGCCGACGACCAGGCGCGGAGAGCCCCCGTCGGTGAGGGGCTGGGGGAAGACGCGGATCTCGTCCCCCTTCAGGGTGGGCAGTCGCGCGACGGTGTCGGAGGTGACCAGCCGGCGGTCGGACGTGCCGAACGAGCGGATGACGAAGTAGCTCGTCCTGCCGATCAGGTCGGACGGGCTGCCCGAGGTCACCGGGGTGAGGCCCCAGTCCGCCATGGCCTTCATCTGCCGGACGGCCTCGGCGCGGTCGCGAGGGGCCGGCCACACGCGCAGGCCCACGGCCCACTGCACGCCGTGCTGGGTGCCGTAGCCCACCGTCGTGTCCACCGGCTCGTACACCAGGTGCCCGGGGGTCCAGGGCGACCTCGCGGGGGAGGCCGTCTCGTGGGCGGTGCCGGGCAGACCGGTCGCCGCCAGCGTGCCGGTGCCGCCCGCCAGCATCGCCGCCGCGACCGCACCCGCAGCCCACCGCCGTGTCCGGCGCCGGCGCCCGGCCCGAACGACCGCCGCGACGGGTGCCGCACCGGTCTCGAACCCCTCGGCCGCGTCCGCGAGGAGGGTGGCGATCCCGTCCCGTGTCCTGTCGTCGTGGTCCGTCATGCCTGTTCCCTCCGCGTAACCGTGTCGGCCAGCACCGGCGCGACGCGCAGCTTCGCTATCCCCTTGGCCGTGTTGCTCTTGACCGTGCCGACCGAGCACCCCATGGCCTGGGCGGTCTGGGTCTCCGTCAGGTCCTCCCAGTAGCGCAGGACCACCGCCTGGCGCTGCCGGGCGGGCAGTTGGGCGAGCGCCCGCAGCAGCACGTCGCGGTCGACGGCCTGAGTGATCCGGTCGCCGCGGTCGGCCTCCTCGCGCACGAGCCCCAGGTCGTCCTTCGGTGCGAGGAACTCCTTGAGCCGGCGCCGGTGGCGGCGGGCGTGCAGATTGATCATCACGCGCCGGACATAGGCGTCCGGGTCGTCGGCCGTACTGATCCTGCGCCAGGCCGTGTAGACCCGCTCCAGCGTCGACTGGGCCAGATCCTCGGCCGCGTGCCGCTCCCCCGACAGGAGAAACGCCGTACGCAGCAGCCGCGGCCAGCGGGCGGCCATGAATCTGCCGAACTCTTCGTCCCGGTCCTCTTTGACGTCTCCCATGGACACCTCCTGAACACCAAAAGGAGTCCACCAGCCCGGCGGTCCGTTGCCTCGCCATGTGGAGCTTCGGGAAAGGACCTTGCCTCCAAGGCATGAGAAAAGACCCGATCGCTGGCGACGGGGGATGCACCAGCGATCGGGCTATGGCCAAGGGTAACAAGGTTGGCGGCGCTGTGGGGCCAAGTCGGCGATGAATCGGGGAAGTTGGCCGATCAGTGGCCGCACGGGGGGTCGTAGGAGAGGCGGGGGAGGTACTCGTGCCACTTGGCGGGGGTGAGGACGCCCCGGGTGACCGAGCAGATGTGGTCGATGGCGGTGTCGGCGTCCAGGTCCCACAGGCGGACCGTGTCGGGACCGCTGGAGACGCCGAGGACCCGGCTGCCCGGGCTGAAGGACAGGAACGTGCCGGTCTTGGCGTTGGGGGTCATGGACTGGCCGATCGGCCGTGCCGCGGCGGGGTCGGTGACGTTCCACAGCCGGACCGTGTTGTCGTCGCCGCCGCTGGCCAGCGTGTGCCCGGTCGTGTCGAACGT
Source organism: Streptomyces misionensis (assembly GCF_007896895.1). Lineage (GTDB taxonomy): Bacteria > Actinomycetota > Actinomycetes > Streptomycetales > Streptomycetaceae > Streptomyces > Streptomyces misionensis_A. Next base: position 10,421 of record NZ_VOGW01000090.1, read on the forward strand.
CAGCGAGGTGACCGCCTCGGTGTGGCCGGTGAGCGGGTCGCCCAGCGGGATCGTCGCGGCGGGGTCGGTGACCTTCCACAGCCGGACCGTGTCGTCGTCGCTGCCGCTGGCCAGCGTATGCCCGTCGGGGCTGAAGGCCAGGGCGTTGATGGGCCCCGAGTGCTGGGTGAGCGGAGCGCCGAGCGGTTTCGGCCGCGCCGGGTCGGTGACGTTCCACAGCCGTATGTCGCTGTCCGCGCTGCCGCTGGCCAGGGTGTGTCCGTCGGGGCTGAAGACCAGGGCGTTGATGTAGCCGTGGTGGCCGGCGACCGGGTCGCCGAGCGGCTTGGGCCGGGCGGGGTCGGCGACGTTCCACAGTCGGATGGTGCGGTCGTCGTTGGCGGTGGCCAGCGTGCGCCCGTCCGGGCTGTAGGCCAGCGCGTTGGGGCCCATGAAACGGGTCCGCAGCGGCAGCGGCGGGCCGGCCAGGAACGGGTGGCCCGGGTCGGAGACGTCCCACAGGTACACCTTCTGCTCGCCCGTGAGCACGGCGAGGGTGCGCCCGTTCGGCGAGAACAGCAGGGTGCTCGCGCCGCTGCCGCGGGCGAACGGCCGGCCCAGCGCCACCGGGCGGCCCGGCCGCGCCACGTTCCACAGGCGCAGCCGCCCGTCGCGCGCGGTCGTGGCCAGCATCCGCTCGTCCGGACCGAAGGCCGCGCTGCGGCCGATCATGTCGGACGTCGGGATCGACCACAGGCGCACCTTGGCGTCCCCGCTGCCGGTGGCGAGGGTGCGGCCGTCGGGACTGAAGCCCAGCGCGTACATCTCTCCGCTGCTGCCCGCGAGGGGCTCGCCGATCTGTGAGGGGGAGCCGGGGTCGCTGACGTTCCACAGGCTGGCCGTGCTGTCCGCGCTCGCGGCGGCGAGCCGCCCGCCGTCCGGGCTGAACGCCACCGACCAGACCGGGCCGGTGTGCCCGGTCAGGGGCGCGCCGAGCGGCGCCGGGTGCGCCGGATCGGCCAGGTCCCACAGCCGTACGGTGTCGTCCGCGCTGCCGCTGGCCAGGGTGCGCCCGTCGGGGCTGAAGGCGACCGAGTGCACGATGTCCGTGTGGCCGTGCAGCACATCGCGGACCGGGTGGGGCCGGCGCGGGTCGGTCACGTTCCACAGCCGGATCGTGGCGTCGTCCGAGCCCGCCGCGAGGGTGTGCCCGTCCGGGCTGAAGGCGACGCTGCGCACCGCCGCGGTGTGCCCGGTCAGCGGATCGCCGAGCGGGGTGGCCCGGGCCGGGTGGGCGACGTTCCACAGCCGTACGGTGCCGTCCTCGCCAGCCGAGGCGAGGGTACGGCCGTCGGGGCTGAAGGTGATCAGGTAGATGGTGCCCTCGTGCCCGGTGAGCGGGGTGCCGAGCGGCTTGGGCCGGGCGGGGTCGGTGACGTCCCACAGCCGGATCGTGCCGTCGTCGCCCGCGCTGGCCAGGGTGTGCCCGTCCGGGCTGAACACCGCGCTGCTCACCCAGCTGCGGTGTCCGGTCAGCGGACGGCCGAGCGGCTCGGGCCGGGTCGGGTCGGTGACGTTCCACAGCCGTACGGTCCGGTCGTAGCTGGCCGTGGCCAGGGTGTGGCCGTCGGGGCTGAAGGAGGTGAGATAGACGGCGCCGGTGTGGCCGGACAGCGGGGTGGCCAGCGGGGCGTTCACGATCGAGATCAGCCTGCTGTACGTGCCCTCGTCGTCGGGGCGCAGATGGTGGGCGACCAGGTCCAGCTGGGCGGCCAGCGAGGGGTCGGTGTGCTGCACCCGGTCCGCCTCCGCGAGCACCTGTTCGAACACGGCGTCGTCCCGCTGCTTCCAGGCGATCACCGCCGAGCCGCCCGCGACCAGCGCCAGCACCACCAGCGCGGCCACCGCCGCCCGGCTCAGCCACACCGTGCGCTTGCGCAGCCGTACCGAGGCGGCCAGGAACTCCACCGCGCTGCGGGTCAGATAGGTGTCGCCCGCCGACCGCGCCCAGGCGCGCGCCTGTTCCAGGCGCGAGCCCCGGTACAGCAGCGAGCTGTCCCGGTCCGAGTCCTCCCAGGCCCGGCCGTCCTCTTCCAGCCGCTGGCGCAGCAGATGGTCGTTGCGGTTGTCGTCGATCCAGTGCCGCAGCCGGGGCCAGGCGTGCAGCAGCGCCTCGTGGGTGATCTCCACGGTGTCCGCGTCCAGCGTCACCAGCCGGGCGCGCACCAGCGCCTCCAGGGACTCCTCCGTCTTGCCGGGGTCCGCCGACTCCTGCGCCAGCTGCCGCCGGGTGCCGCGCCGGCGGGTGGCCACGGTGTCCTCGCCGAGCCGGACCAGCCGCAGCAGGAGCAGCCGGGCGGCCGTGCGGGCGGCGGGGTCGAGGCCCGACCAGGCGCGCTCGGCGGTCGCCGCCACCGCGCCCTGGATGCCGCCCGCCGCGCGGTAGCCGGCCAGCGTCAGCTTCCCGGCCTTGCGGCGCTGCCAGGTGGCCAGCAGGGCGTGCGAGAGCAGCGGGAGCACGCCCGCGTCGTGCGCCCCGCGCGGGCCGTCGGCGCTCACCTCGCGCACGATCAGCTCGGCCAGCCCCGGTTCCAGCTCCAGGCCCACCGCCTTGGCCGGCCCGGTCACCGCGTCCCGCAGCTCCCCGCTGGTCAGCGGGGAGAGCACCATGTGCCGGTGCTGGAGCGCGTCGGCGAGTTCGGGGTAGCCGAGGCACTGCTCGTAGAAGTCGGCGCGGATGCCGAGGACGACGAGGACGGGCGCGGGTCCGGCCGCGCCGAAGGGCGGGGTGCAGCAGGCGTGCAGCAACTGGATGAAGGTACGGCGGTTCGCCTCGTCCGGGCAGAGGGTGAACGCCTCCTCGAACTGGTCCACGATGACGACCGGCCGGGCCCCCGGCGGCGCCTCCCGGGCCGCCCACGCCGTGACCGCCTCCCGCGCCGCCCGGACGAGGTGGGGCGCGTCACCGCCCGCCGCCGGGTTCTCCCCGGTCTCCTGGCGGGCCGCCGCCGCCCGCTCGGCCGCGCACGCCTCGGCCGCCACGGGGGCGAGGTCGGGGACGCGGCGCACCAGCTCGGCGAGCGGGTCGGCGCCGGGCACCAGCTGGACGACGGGCCTCCGCCGCCCGGCCGCCTTGTCCGGACGCGGGGCGGGTCCGGCCTCGGCCAGGGCGCCGGCCCCGATCGCGGGCACCAGGCCGGCGTTCAGCAGGGAGGACTTGCCCGCTCCCGAGGCGCCGACCAGCATCACCAGACCGCCGGTGCGGCCCGCGGTGCGCAGTTGGGCGATGAGCGCGTTCGTGCTCCGCTCCCGGCCGAAGAACCAGCGGGCGTCCTCCCGCCGGTACGAGGCCAGGCCCCGGTAGGGGCACACACCGCCGGCGACGGGCGGGGCCTGGGCGGGCGGCCGTCCGTTCTCCTCGGCGGGCGGGGCGGTCGGCCAGCGCGCGCTCCCACTGCCGCTGCCAGTGGGCGAGGTCGTACAGACCCGCGGAGACCGGCTGGGGGCGGGCGCGCCGGGCCTCCGGGATCAGGATCTGGAGCACGGCCGCGAGCGCGGTGAACTGGGCGGGCACGTTCTTGGCGCGGCGCCAGTCGCTGATCCGCTGTGCGGACACCCGTACCGGACGGCCGCGTTCGTCCATCCGCTGGAGCCGGCCGACCGCTTCGGCGACGCTCTTCAGGGGAGGGTTTCCGGCCTCCTTGTAGAGCAGCGCGAGCCGCTCGGCGAAAGCTGTGCGTGCCCCTGAGTCGGAACCCAAGGCCCCACCCCTCACTTCCCCCCGCCTGCGTACGTCCGGACCGGAAAACTCACCTTATACGCCTGACCTGCAAAGAAGCCGTGCTCCGGAGGTCAAGACCTCCTCCTCTGGGACGTCAGATGGCAGGATCGCAACCCCGGTAGCGGAACCGTCACACACCGTCCGGACAGGCCAACGGCCCGGCGCCCGGAGAGACACCTCATGGCGTTGCACATTTTCGGCCGACTTCCATCGACAGCCGCGCACTGACCGCAAGCCGTCATCCGAGCCCGTACGAATCCGACCGATCCCGGCCCACCTCACCCTGATTGCTTCGATCCGTGCCATCACGCCGACGAGGCGCGGATCGACGTCCCGCCCCGCCCGGCACCGGTCCCCACGAGGGGAGGGACCGGTGCCGGCGGGCGGGGAGCTCCGTGCGGCACACCCGGCCGCCTGGCGACGCGTCAGCCGCGGCCGCGGCACCGGCGGACGGTGCGCCGGGTGGCCCACCGGCTCTCGGCCGCGGCCGGGGCGGGCCCGGCCGGTTGAACGCCCGGCCCGCCGGGCAGTGACGTCCTGGAAACGATCGCCCGGGCTGGAGGGACGTATGAAGGTCACCGTGGACCGCTCCGCGTGTTACGGCTCCGCCGAGTGCGCCTACCGGGCGCCGGCCGTGTTCGGGTTCGAGGACGGCTACGGCGTCGTACGGCCGGGACAGGAGGAGACCGGCGACGATCCGCGGGTCCGCGAGGCGGCCGAGTGGTGCCCCTCGCAGGCGATCGTGCTGACCGAGTAGCGCCGAAGGGCCGGCCTCAGCCGGCCGGGTAGCTCCAGCCGAGATCCGCCAGCGCGCGGGCCCTGGCCTCCGCCACGGCGGCGCGGGCCGTGCGTTCGGCCGGGTCGGTGTGCGCGGACTGGCCGGTGACCTGCCCCTCCCATTTGCGGTACAGCAGGCCGGCCCGGGCCGAGAACCATCCGCGGCTCACCGCGTCCAGCGCCAGCAGCAGCCCGGTGTCCTCGGACGCGGGCAGCGCCATCCAGCCGCCCAGCGCGGTCAGCAGCTCCCGGCGTACACAGAGGGTCGCGGGATGGACCGGGGGCCGGAAGTCGTGCCGCTTCCAGTGGTCCAGGACGGTGCCGCGCTCCACCGGCCCCTCCTCGGGGTCGCCGGGGAAGCCCACCGTGGAGCCGTCGGGCAGCAGGTCGAGGACCCGGCAGGTCGCCCACCCGAGGGTGGGGTCCGCCTCCAGGGCGGCCAGATCGCGGGCGAGCGCGCCCGGGGTGAGCCGGTCGTCGGCGTCCAGGACCTTCACGTACGCGCCCCGGGCGTGCGCCAGCGCGATCGTGCGCGCGACCCCTGGACCGCCCGGTCTGCCCTGGCGGAAGGAAACGCGCGGGTCGTCCGGGACGTACGGGCGGACCGCGTCCGTCGTGCCGTCCTCCTGGATCACCCACTCCCACTGCCCGCCGCCGGGCAGCTCCTGGTCGCGCAGGGACGCCCAGGCCTGGGGCAGGAACCGGGCCGAGGGGGCGTGGACGGCGGTGACGACGGTGACAAGGGTGGCGCGCCGGCTCACGGCAGCACTCACCACCTTTCGGGACCTCTCCGGGATGTCGCGGCCATCGTCTCAGGCCGTCCCGGGCCCCTGGGAACGCGCGCTTGACCCCCGGCCGGGTGGGCCGGGGGCTTTCCGTGTCGACCATGCGTACGCAAGTCGCCGTGGTGTCGAAACGTCAGCGGTGCCGGGGGGAGAGAGGATCTGTCAGCAGTCGAGCGGTGCGGAGGGCCGGTGGTCCACCGTCCGTTGCTCCGTCTCCTGTGTCTCGCGGGTCTTCTGGGTCTCACGGGTTTCCGGTGCCGTCTGGTTCTCGTCGAGGGGGCGGTGCCGGCAGCTCGGGGACTTTCCGTGGGCCTCGGCCCGGATCCGCTGTTTCATCGTGGGGGGCAGGGCCCGGGAGGAGGGCCAGGACCAGTGGGGTGGGGCCGGGATCGTCGGGACCGTCCGTGAGGCGGTCTCGGTGCGCGGGCTCTCGGTGCGCGGCGCGGCGGTCGCGGTGGCGGCGGAGGCGCTCACGAAACCGAGCGCGGTGCACAGGGCGAGAAAGGCGGTGACGATGGCGGTCCACAGCTTCATGACCTTGTTCTGGTCCATTACCCCTCACTTTCGGGTTGGGCGATTTGCGTACTTTCCTCATGATGTGTATGAGGCTCGCGAAGTGGTGGACCGACGCTCGTGGCGCGGGGATGTTCAGATGAACACCACCCGGATGGCCGTAAGAAGGTCGGAAAACCCCTAAATCCCGGTGAGCGTGAGCGAAGAGGGAGCAAAGTGACGGTCCGTGGAGGTGTGATCACCCTCCGAGCGCGGCGGTGTCCGACCTGGCCTATTGCGCCCGCGGAGGCCCCAGTTGAGGCCGGACGTAGGTCACCGATCGATATCGGCCGGTGTGTATAGTCGGGCGCCAGAGGTCCCCTACGTCAAGGAAAGACGAGGTCGCGCGGTGTTGAAGAAGCTGCTCCTGGTCGCACTGGCCGCCATCGGCGGGCTCCTCGTGTACCGCCAGATCCAGGCGGATCGCGCCGAGCAGGACCTGTGGACGGAGGCGACTGACTCCGTGCCCACCGGTTCGTGAGTCCGATTCCAGAGTCTGAGGCAGACCCCGGCCGCCGCTCGCGGTCGGGGTCTTCGCGTACCCGGCCCGCTTGCGGGCTCCCGACGGGTGGTGTAGGCGTGGCCGCACACCCCGGCGCGGGGCGCGGTGTTTCGGACGGTCTCGCGCATTGCCCGGATGGCGCAGCGGCTCCCGGGGCAGGATGGGCCACGGTCCGGACGCCCACCGAGCGGGCGGCCAACGGGAGGCCGTGACACAGGGGGTGCACACGTGCGGCGGCACAGGCGTACGGCGTGGGGGTGCGGCCGCGCTCCCCTGACGGCCGCGATCCTGGCACTGGGGCTGTGCGGCACGGGCCCGTCCCCCGCGGCCGCCGCCGACGCCCCCGGCTACGCCTTCTCCCCCGGCGCCCGCATGGTCGAGGGCGCGGCCGGCGCCGCGGACGCCCCGCGGCTCGACCCCGGCCGGGTCTACCGGAGCTCCCTGCCCGAGCACGGCAGCCTCACCTACCGCGTCCACCTCGCCGACGCCGACGCCACGGCCTACGTCCCGGTCACCGCCGTACCGCCCGCGAAGGCCACCGTCACCGCCACCGACGGCATCCGGGTGTCCCTCCGCGACGCGCACGGCACGGCCTGCTCCTACGCCACCGCCCGCTTCGGCGCCGGGCTCAGCCCGCGTCCGGTCACCGCCCTCGGCAGGCGGGAGGCGGGCAAGGCACTGTGCCAGGGCGCGGGGACCTACTCCGTGCTGGTCGAACGGCTCGACACGGGGAGCGCCGGCACGGGCTCGGCGGAGCGCTGGGACCTGGAGATCGCGCCCGTCGTCGAACCCCGGCTCAGCGCGCCCGGACCCAGCGAAGCGCCCGGGGCCTGGGACTCCGCCACCCCCGAGCCGCTCGCGGGCGCACCCCGCGCGCTGACCGGCGGCGCGGGCTTCGGCTCGGCCCGCCCGCTGGGCCAGGGGGTCTGGCGGACCACCCTGGTGCCCGGCCGGACCCAGTTCTACAAGGTGCCGCTGGACTGGGGCCGCCGGGTGCGGGCCACCGCCGAACTGGGCGGGGCGCAGGGCCACGGGTACGTCGGCGGCGCACTGGACCTCTCCCTGTACAACCCCGTGCGCGGGCTGGCCGACGACGCCTCCCTCGGCTACACCGGCGTGCGCAGGCCCGTCTCCCTCGCCCCGTTCCCGCCGGTCGAGTACGCCAACCGGTACGCCGCGCCCGCGGCCGTCACCGCGCTGCGCTTCGCCGGCGACTACTACCTGGTGCTGCACCTCAGCGACCGGCTCGGCGGCACGTTCGGGCGCGGGCCGTACGACGTGACGCTGCGGGTCCGCGTGGACGGCCGCGCGCACGCCGGGCCGGGGTACGCCGGGCGGCCGGTACCGGACGGCGTCTTCACGCCCACGGCACAGGACACCACGGCGGCGGTGCCCGTCCCCGTGGGTGGGGGGTCCCGCGGTGACGGGGCCGCGCTGAAGCTCGTGGCGGTCGGCGGATTCGGGCTGGGGACCGCGTCGCTGCTGGTGCTCGGCGGGTGGACGGTGGCGGCCCGGCGGGCTCAGAGCCGGTTCAGGGCCCAGAACCCCACCGCGTAGCAGGCCAGCGCGAGCAGCAGCAGGCAGACCACGGCCGCCGCCGGGGGACCGGGGCGGCGGGAGGCGGAAGCTGCCGGTGTCCGAGAGGGAACCGGTGCCGGTCGCACCGGTCGGGGACCCGCTCGCATACCCGCCGTCGGCACGCGGATCGGCGCCCGGGACGGCGATGGGCCGCCGGGTCCTCGGTGCCCCCTTCCGCTCCGGCCCGTCCGGGCCGAACCCGTCCGGCAGTTCCGGGAGTTGGTCGAAGATCTCGATCGGCTCGTCGTCGAGGCCGCCGAGGTCAGGCAGGAGTTCCATGACCGGGGCGAGCCCTTTGCGCGCCCCGGTGGCGGTCTGGTAGCGGGCCGCCGGATCGGGCTGGAGCAGCGCGGCGACGAACTCCCACAGCGGCGCGGGGATGTTCTTGGGCGCGCTCGGTGTGCCGTGCTCGGTGAAGTACCGCACGATCTCCTTGGCGTCGGGCTTGGCGCCTTCCAGGAGGTACAGGGCGACCAGGCCCACGGCGAACAGATCGGCACGGAAGTCCGGGTCGGCGCCCTGAAGTTGCTCGGGGGCGAGGTAACCGGGCGTGCCCACCACGAGGTTGGTCTCGGTCAGCCGCGGCTCGCCGAACCGCATGGCGATCCCGAAGTCGGACAGCCGCAGCCGCGGCCGGCCGGTGCCGGTGGCTTCGAGGAGTATGTTGGCGGGCTTGATGTCGCGGTGCACGACGCCCTCCGCGTGCACGGCGGCGAGACCGGAGAGCAGCTGGTCGAGCAGGACGCACACGAACGCCGGTGGCAGCGGACCGTAGTCGTTGACCAGGCTGACCAGGGAGCCGCCGGCGACCAGGTCCATGGTGAACAGCACTTTGTCGTCGTCGGCGGCCCAGCTGGCCGGGGCGAGGACATGGGGGTGGTCGATCCGCAGGGCCTGCTCGCGCACGAAGCGCAGCAGGGAGTGGGCGTCGCGCTGCTGGAGCACCTTGGCCGCCACATAGCGCCGTCGGCGGTGGTCCCAGACACGCCATACGACGCCCACGCCGCCGTGCCCGATCGGGTCGGCCAGCTCGTACCGGCCGGAGAACA
>NZ_VOGW01000091.1 GCF_007896895.1 Streptomyces misionensis
GAACTGAACGCCCGCCCGGCCCCCCGAGCCGGGCGGGCGTTCAGTTCTGGTGGGACTGGTAGTGCGCGACCGCGTCGGAGGTACGGCCGGCACCGTAGACCCGCAGGAACTCGGCGAGTTCGGGCTGGGTCGGGGCGAGGGCGTCCGCGGCCTCGATGATGTCGCTCGCGGCGGCCACCGAGCGCAGCAGCGACTGGATCTCCCGGACCACGCGCTTGACGGTGGGCGCGCCCGAACCGTTCGTCGACTGCGCGGTGTTGCTCAGCACGGAGCCCCCCTGCGACTTCTTGATCTCGTCCATCCGCTCGGTCGCCTCGGCGGCGCTGACGCTGCCGTCCGCCACCTGCGCCGCCAGCTCCTGGAGCTGCTGTACCCGCTGGACCACCGCGGGATTGCCGATCTTCGCCCGCTGCCCGCTCATCAGCTGGGAGAGCATCGGGGCGGACAGCCCCAGGACCGCGGCGAGACGGGCCTGGTTGAGGCCGAGATCGTCGATCAGCTTACGGAAGAGCGCCCCCAACGGCTCCCCGTACCAGTTCCGCTGCAGCTCCCGCGCTCTGGCGGTGGCTTCCTGCTGTGCGGCGTCCATTGCGTCTCCCCATCGCTTCCCCTGAAAACCGCGGTTCGCTGTAGCGAACCACGTCGAGCATCTTACGGAGCGTGGTCATCCGCGGGGACCCCCAATCTTTTTGCGGGATACGGGGGGTGACCCGGTACTCTGGTCTGCGGCACCGGTGGGCTCACATCCCCTCCGGTCGGCCACACCCTTCCCGGGGCCTTAGCTCAGTTGGTAGAGCGCCGTCTTTGCATGGCGGATGTCAGGGGTTCGACTCCCCTAGGCTCCACCGTCAAGAACCCCCTGACCTGCGAAAACGCCGGTCAGGGGGTTCTTTGGTGTGGGCGGGCGGGCTCGGGTTCGCCA
>NZ_VOGW01000092.1 GCF_007896895.1 Streptomyces misionensis
CCCGCTCTGACTTGTCGGATATCGCCGTCATGGGCGTCGCCTTCCTGTGCGGCGCGGCCACCGGCTCACGGCGGCCGCTCGGAGCAAGCCACGCTTCCCTGTCAGGATCACCGCAATCCCCCGGACCTGCGACCGCAGCCGAACGGCTGCCGCCCGGTGTACCAGGCCGGGCGGCAGCCGTTCGGCTGCGGTCGCAGGTCCGGGGGATTGCGGTGATCCTGACAGGGAAGCGTGGCTTGCTCCGAGCGGCCGCCGTGAGCCGGTGGCCGCGCCGCACAGGAAGGCGACGCCCATGACGGCGATATCCGACAAGTCAGAGCGGGGGCGAGGGAGCCCCGGCCGCGGACATGCGCTCGACAGCGCCACCCGGGCCGCCGGGGCCATGCTGATGCTCAGCGGGCCGCTCAGCATTCTGATGGGCGCGGCCGGTATCGCGGAGGACAGCCTGTTCGCCACCTCGAACGGGTATGCCTACAACTTCCCCCTGACGGCGTGGGGCATCATCCACCTCGCCATCGGCGTGGCGCTCTCCGTCGCGGGCCTCGGCCTGCTGGCGGGCAAGAGCTGGGGCCGCGGGGCCGGTGTGGTGACGGCGGGCGTCAGTCTGATCACCCAGTTCATGTTCGTGCCGTTCTACCCGGCCTGGGCGATCCCGGTGATGGCCCTGGACCTGCTGATTCTCTTCGCCCTGACCAGGTCCCACATCGAGGCCGCCCGCTGACCTCGTTTCACGTGGAACGGGCCCGGGGGCCGGGCGAGCGAACACTCGCTCCCGGCCCCGGGCCCGTTTTTCCGACGAACGAGCCGGTTCAGAGCTGTCCGTCGCCGTCGGTGGTGGTGGTCCCCTCGGGGCCGCTGCCGTCCACCGATCCGAGGCCGCCCGGCTCGGGAACCTCCGTCGCGGCCGGCGGCTCGACCAGCCACTCGGGGTTGGCCTGCTTCTCCCACCACCTCCAGGCGGCGAAGGCGCCGCCCGCCACCAGGGCCGTCAGCCCCAGCAGCTTGGCCACCCGCCCGGCCCGGCACCTGCGCGCCTTGCGGCGGGCGAGTTTCTGAATGTCCTGCGCGGATACCTGGCCGCGCAGCGCGGCCAGCGCGGCGGCTCCCCGGGCCGCGGCCTCGTCCGCCACCGGCCCGGCCACGGCCATCGCCTGCTCGATCCGGGGGCGGGAGTACTCGGCCGTCTGCCGGGCGGCCTTACGGGCCCGGCAGGCCGCCTCCTGGGCCGCCAGGTCCACCTTCGGCGGGACATAGGTGCGCCGGGCCTGTTCCAGACGCGGGGCGAGCCGGGCGTCGTACTGCACGCGGGCCTGTTCAGCGGCCTGCGTCACCACGGGCGCCAGCCGTACGCGTGCCTCCTGCGCGTAGTGCGCGGCACGCTCCTTGGCCGTGTCGGCGTAGGGCGCCACCACGTCCGCGGCGTGCAGCACGCTGTCCTTCGCCGAGCCGGTCGCGGCGCGCACGCTGTCAATGCGGGTCACGGGTTCCTCCTCCTCGGTGGCGTACGGTATTTCGACTTTCCACCCTTTTACGGATCATGCCTGCGAACGGCCCGGGCGGCATGTGCGGGCGGGCATATGGGTGCCGATCGCTCCTTCGGTTGGCCGACTGGCGCCGTGGTGGGCCATACGTGCGAGGATCGGAGCGTCACAGGAAGACAACGGAAGGCAGATCGTGGCTGAGCAGCTTTACGCCACCCTGAAGACCAACCACGGCGACATCGAGGTCCGGCTGTTCCCGAACCACGCGCCCAAGACGGTCCAGAACTTTGTCGAGCTGGCCAAGGGCGAGCGCGAGTGGACGCACCCGGGCACCGGAAAGAAGAGCAACGACCGGCTTTACGACGGCACGATCTTCCACCGGGTCATCAGCGGCTTCATGATCCAGGGCGGTGACCCGCTGGGCTCCGGCATCGGCGGCCCGGGCTACAAGTTCGGGGACGAGTTCCACCCCGACCTGGCCTTCACCAAGCCCTACCTGCTGGCCATGGCCAACGCCGGCCCGGGCACCAACGGCTCGCAGTTCTTCATCACGGTCGCCCCGACGACCTGGCTGACCGGCAAGCACACCATCTTCGGTGAGGTCAGCACGGACGCCGGCAAGAAGGTCGTGGACGAGATCGCGGGCGTGGAGACCGGCCGCAACGACCGTCCGGTCAACGACGTCGTCATCGAGTCGGTCGTCGTCGAGACCCGCGAGGGCTGAGCCCGCCCCAGGGCCGCCACTCCGGGGGACGGTTCCCCCGGTACGCCCCACAGGGAACCAATCGCCCCGCTCGTCCGTAAGGATGAGCGGGGCGGGGTATCTGCCGGGGGAGCGCCACAAGGAGCGAGGGGATCATGGACCACGTCGCAAGCAGCGCACCGGACGCCCGGAGCGTGCCCGTGTGCTACCGGCACCCGGACCGCGAGACCGGCGTGCGCTGCACCCGCTGCGAGCGCCCCATCTGCCCCGAGTGCATGGTCAGCGCGTCCGTCGGCTTCCAGTGCCCCGAGTGCGTCCACGGCGGCGGCCCGGCCCCGAGCGGCGGTGCGGGCGGCGGTACGGCACGCCCGATGGCCGCGGCCCGGCCGCGCACCATCGCCGGGGGCACCATGGCGGCGGACCCCCGGCTGCTCACCAAGATCCTGATCGGGATCAACCTCGCGGCGTTCCTGGTGCAGCTCGCCGTCGGCGAGAGCTTCACCCAGCGGTTCGAGCTGGTCGGGCGGGCCTACACGCCCCTGCTGCCCGGGATACAGGGCATCGCCGAAGGCCAGTACTTCCGCCTGCTGACCGCCATGTTCCTGCACGGCGGGTACGTCCACATCCTGTTCAACATGCTCAGCCTGTGGTGGATCGGCGGTCCGCTGGAGGCGGCGCTCGGGCGCGCCCGCTATCTCACGCTGTACTTCGTGTCGGGTCTGGCCGGCAGCGCGCTCACCTATCTGATCGCCGCGCCGAACCAGCCGTCGCTCGGCGCCTCCGGGGCGCTCTTCGGTCTCTTCGGCGCCACCGGTGTGCTGATGCGCCGGCTCAACTACGATCTGCGGCCGCTCGTCGCCCTGCTGGTCGTCAACCTGATCATCACCTTCACGCCGGGTTTCGGCATCGCCTGGGAGGCGCACGTCGGCGGCCTGGTCGCGGGCGTCGTCGCCGGGTACGCGATGGTGCACGCCCCGCGCCGCAACCGGGCGCTCGTCCAGTACGGCACGTGTGCGCTGGTGCTGGTGGTGGTGGCCGTTCTCACCCTGGTCAGAACGGGTCAGCTCACCTGACGCGGCACCGTTGTCCACAGCGGGTGGTGGATCTTGTGCATACGGTGCGGCATCAGCTGCGACCCCTGCCGCTCGGATGAGTTTTCGCAGGTGATGCGGGGTGCGAACGGGTGTGTGGAAGCCGGTACGGCAGTCGTACCGGCGTCAACGCCCGATGAGTTATCCACAGATCGTAGTCTTTTCCCCAGGAGGGTGTGGAAATCCTCAGGCCTGTGGATAACTCCGCGGAGAACCCGTGGGCAGAGCCCCTACTTCCACTGCGTGGAGACACCGAACCCGGCGGCGATGAAGCCGAAGCCGACCACGATGTTCCAGTTGTCCAGCGCGTCGATGGGCAGCGAGCCGTCGGTCACATAGAAGACGACGATCCAGGCCAGACCGATGACGAACATGGCCAGCATGACGGGGGCGACCCAGCCGCTGTTGTTCAGCTTGATCGCCGCGGCCTGCTTCGCCGGCGGCGGCGTGAAGTCGGCCTTCTTGCGGATACGTGACTTCGGCACGAGGGTCTCTCCTGTCGATGCGCTGCGTGGCCGCGCAGGTAATGGGTCGGGCTCGGGGCAGCGTACAAGGGGCCAACATGACGACTCTGTGTGCTCCCCCGGGCGTCCGTTAGCGTAGTGCTTCCGCGGCGCCGAAGGAGATAAGGGTACGTTGAGCAATTCTGCCGACTCCCCCGGTACGGGAGCAATGGGTTCCGGCCCCCGCCGCAGGCCACGGGTGCGCCCGGTGAGGATTCTCACCGCGGCCGTCTTCGCCCTCGCGGGCCTGATCTTCTTCACCAGCTTCGACACCGCGAGGGGCACCGACATCCGCCAGGACGGCTCGCTGCTGAAGCTGTCCGACCTGATCCAGCAGCGCAGCCGCAAGAACAAGGACATGGACGAGTCCAACGCCGCCCTGCGCGACGGCGTGGAGTCCCTGGCCGCGAGCGACGGCGGCAGCACCAAGGCCCAGGACCGGCGGCTCACCGGGCTGGAGAAGAGCGCGGGCACCGAGAAGCTCACCGGCAAGGCGGTCACCGTCACCCTCAACGACGCCCCGCCCAACGCCACCGCCAAGCTCCCCGGCTACCCCCCGCCGCAGCCCGACTACCTGGTCATCCACCAGCAGGACCTGCAAGCCGTGGTGAACGCCCTGTGGCAGGGCGGCGCCAAGGGGATCAAGGTCATGGACCAGCGGCTGATCTCCACCAGCGCGGTGCGCTGCGTCGGCAACACCCTGATCCTCCAGGGGCGCGTCTACTCCCCGCCGTACAAGATCACGGCGATCGGGGACCCGGGGCGGCTCCAGCGGGCGCTCGCGGACAGCAAGGCGATCCAGACCTACATGGTGTACGTCAACGTCTACGGCCTCGGCTGGAAGGTCACCGACGACGGAACGGTGACCCTTCCGGGTTACTCGGGCACGGTGGACCTGCACTACGCGAAGCCCGTGCAGTAGCCCTCCGCCCGGAGCCGCCGGTGCGCGCGATCGCCAAGGCCGCCCCCCGGCTCGGTGCCGACCCAGCCTGTGGAGTCAGGCCAACCGGAGGCGCCGCGCCGCTAGTCTGGTGACGTACGGCGGGTGTCTGGTGCCGTAGGGACACGGAAGGGACGGCAAGGACGGCATGTACGGCTGGATCTGGCGGCATCTGCCGGGAAACGCATGGGTGAGGGCGCTGATCTCCGTCCTCCTGGTCCTCGCCGTGGTCTACGTCCTGTTCCAGTACGTCTTCCCGTGGGCCGAACCGCTGCTGCCCTTCAACGATGTGACGGTGGACAACCAGTGAGCGCGCGCATTCTCGTCGTGGACAACTACGACAGCTTCGTCTTCAACCTCGTCCAGTACCTGTACCAGCTGGGTGCCGAGTGCGAGGTGCTGCGCAACGACGAGGTGTCGACCGCGCACGCCCAGGACGGCTTCGACGGCGTCCTGCTCTCGCCCGGCCCGGGCACCCCGGAGCAGGCCGGCGTCTGCGTGGAGATGGTCCGCCACTGCGCGGCCACCGGGGTGCCGGTCTTCGGCGTGTGCCTGGGCATGCAGTCGATGCAGGTGGCGTACGGCGGTGTGGTGGACCGGGCGCCCGAGCTGCTGCACGGCAAGACCTCGCCGGTCGAGCACGAGGGCAAGGGCGTCTTCGCCGGGCTGCCCTCCCCCTTCACCGCGACCCGCTACCACTCGCTGGCGGCCGAGCCCGCGACGGTCCCGGCCGAGCTGGAGGTGACCGCCCGCACGCACGACGGCATCATCATGGGCCTGCGCCACCGGGAACTGCCCGTCGAGGGTGTGCAGTTCCACCCGGAGTCGGTGCTGACCGAGTACGGGCACCGGATGCTGGCCAACTGGCTGGAGGAGTGCGGCGACCAGGGTGCCGTGGCGAGGTCGGCGGGGCTCGCCCCGGTGGTGGGCAGGGCCACGGCGTGACCGCCCTGCGCCCCGAGCGCGAGGACTTGGACGGCGGCGGGCAGCCGTACGAGTCCCCCGTCGGTGCGCCCGGCGCGGCCCCCTCCGACGCCGAGACCATGGCGCTGCGCGTCGCCGAACCGGCGTCCACGGCCGAGACGATGGCGCTGCGCGTCGTCGACCCGGCGCCCGCGAGGGCGCGCGGCGGCCCCCTGGGGCCCTCTGGAGCCCCACCGGCCCCATCCCTCGCCGGGCCCGCCCCCGGCGGCCGCACGGGCCGCAGGCGGGCGGCCAAGCATCGCGGCGGGCGCCGTGGCGGGAACCGCGAAACCGTCTCCGAAAGACCGGTGCCGGCGCGGTCGGAGTCCGACCCGGACCGCCCGCCGAGCCGGGTGGAGGCCCGGCGGCGGGCACGGCAGGCCAGGCCCGGCCCGGCGGTGATCGCGAGCCGGGTGCTCGGCGAGGTGTTCATCACCACCGGCGTGCTGATGCTGCTGTTCGTCACCTACCAGCTGTGGTGGACCAACGTCCGGGCGCACGCGCAGGCCGGCAGCGAGGCCCACCACCTCCAGGACGACTGGGCCAACGGCAGGCGCAACCCCGGGGTCTTCGCACCCGGCCAGGGCTTCGCCATCCTGCACATCCCCAAGCTGGACGTGGTGGCGCCGATCGCGGAGGGCGTCAGCACCACCCGGGTGCTCGACAAGGGCATGGTCGGGCACTACGGCGAGGCGCCGCTGAAGACGGCGATGCCCGACGCCAAGACCGGCAACTTCGGGCTGGCCGCGCACCGCAACACCCACGGCGAGCCGTTCCGGTACATCAACCGGCTGACCCCCGGCGACCCGGTCGTGGTCGAGACCCAGGACACCTACTACGTCTACAAGGTGACGTCGACCCTGCCGGTCACCTCCCCGTCCAACACCAGCGTGCTGGACCCCGTGCCCAGGGGCTCGGGCTTCACCAGGCCCGGGCGCTACATCACCCTGACCACCTGTACACCGGAGTTCACCAGCAAGTACCGGCTGATCGTCTGGGGCAAGATGGTCGAGGTTCGCCCCCGCAGCAAGGGCAAGCCGGACGCGCTCCTCGAGTAAGGGCTAGGACACTGTGGCAGCGACCGCCGACGAGAACGAAGCGACCGACGAAACCACTGCCGCGCCCGGACCGGAGCCCGCCGAGCGGCGCCGGCGCCCGGGCAGGATCGCGCAGGCCGTCAGCGTCTTCGGTGAACTGCTCATCACCCTGGGCGTGTTGCTCGGTCTGTTCGTCGTCTACTCGCTGTGGTGGACGAACGTGCTGGCGGATCGCAAGGCCGACCGGCAGGCCGACAAGGTGCGCCAGCACTGGGCGCAGCAGAAGGACTCGGGGCCGGGCGCGCTGGACACCAAGGACGGCATCGGCTTCCTGCACGTGCCCGCGATGAAGAACGGCACGGTCCTCGTCGAGAAGGGCACCGGCACCGACGTCCTCAACGGCGGTGTGGCCGGCTACTACACCGACCCGGTCAAGGCCACGCTCCCGACGACCGGCAAGGAGGGCAACTTCGCCCTCGCCGCCCACCGCGACGGCCACGGCGCCAAGTTCCACAACATCGACAAGCTGGAGAAGGGCGACCCGATCGTCTTCGAGACCCGGGACGACTGGTACGTCTACAAGGTCTTCGCGATCCTGCCCGAGACCTCGAAGTACGACATCGGCGTGGTCGACCCGGTGCCCGAGGAGTCCGGCAAGAAGAAGGCCGGCCACTACATCACGCTGACCACCTGCACGCCCGTCTACACCTCGCGCTACCGCTATGTCGTCTGGGGCGAACTGGTCCGGGTGCAGAAGGTCGACGGCAAGCGCACGCCGCCCGCGGAGCTGCGCTGAACGACCGGTGACACGAGCGGGCCCCCGCCGGAGTTCCGGCAGGGGCCCGCTCGTTCGTACGGGGGTTCAGCCGTGGAGGCCGCCGAAGAAGTTGGCGCCGTTGTCGTTGCCGTTGCCGTTGTTGCCCTGGCCGCCGCCGATGGTGACGACGTCGATGGCCTGGCCCTGGTTGACCTGGGTGCCCGGCGGCGGGTTGGAGCTGACGACCATCGCGTTGTCGTCGCCGCCGTTCTGCACGTTGCCGAGCTGCAGGCCCGCCTGCTGGAGCATCTGCTTGACCTGCCCGAGCTTCTTGCCCACGATGCCCGGGACCTGGACCTGACCGGTCTGCTGGGCCTTGCCGACGTTGATCGCGACGGGCGTGTTCTTGGAGACCTGCTGCCCGGCCGGCGGGTTGGTCGACAGGACCTTGCCGTCGTCGTCCGGGTTGTCGGTGGGCTGGTCGTTGCAGCTCGGCACCAGGCCCATGCCCTGGAGCTCGGCCTTGGCCTCGTCGCAGGACTTGCCGACGACGTCGCCCGGGATGCTCACCTTCTCCTCCGCCTTGGCGACGGTGAGGGTGATCGTGGTGCCCTTCTGCTTGCTGCTGCCGCCCTCGGGGTCCTGAGCGGTGACGACGCCCGGCGTCTGGGTCGACACCTCGTCCTTGCGCTCGACGTTGAAGCCCTTGTCCTTGAGCTGGGTCTCGGCCTGGTCGTACTGGATACCGCGGACGTCCGGCACGGTCACCGTGGGCGCGCCGGTGGAGATCACCAGGTGGATGGTCGAGTTCTTGTCGACATCCGTGCCCTTGGCCGGGTTCTGCGAGCACACGAGGCCCTTGGGCTGGCTCTCGCAGGGCTTGCGGTCGGTGACGTCGACCTTCAGATCGACGTTGCCGGCGGTGGTGGCCGCCTGCTTCTCGGTCACGCCGACGAGGTTGGGCGCGGAGACCTTGTTGCTCGTTCCGTGCCCGCTGAAGGCGTACTTGCCGATCAGGATGGCGCCGATCAGCACCAGCACACCGGCGACGATCAGCAGGATGGTGGAGGTGTTCCGCTTCTTCGGCTGCTGGCGGCGCCGGTCGGGGCGGTCGTCGTAGCCGAAGCCGCCGTCGTCGGGGCCCATCGGCGGGAGCATGGTCGTGGCCGCCGCCTGCGACTCCGGGCGCAGTGCCGTCGTCGCCTGGTCGTCGCCGTAGCCGGCGTAGCCGACCGCGCCCATCGCGGCCGTGGCCCCGACCGGCTGGCCGTCCAGGCACGCCTCGATGTCGGCGCGCATCTCGTCGGCCGACTGGTACCGGTAGTCGGGGTCCTTGACCAGCGCCTTGAGGACGATCGCGTCCATCTCGGGGGTGATCTCGGGATCGAAGACCGAGGGCGCCTGGGGCTCCTCGCGGACGTGCTGGTAGGCCACGGCCACCGGGGAGTCGCCGACGAAGGGCGGACGGACGGTCAGCAGCTCGTAGAGGAGGCAGCCCGTGGAGTAGAGGTCGGAACGGGCGTCCACCTGCTCGCCCTTGGCCTGCTCGGGCGAGAGGTACTGGGCCGTGCCGATGACCGCCGCGGTCTGCGTCATCGTCATGCCGGCGTCGCCCATCGCGCGGGCGATGCCGAAGTCCATCACCTTGACCTGGCCGCCCCGGGTCAGCATCACGTTGGCCGGCTTGATGTCGCGGTGGACGATGCCGCTGCGGTGCGCGTACTCCAGGCCCTGGAGGATGCCGATGGTCATCTCCATGGCGCGCTCGGGCAGCAGCTTGCGCCCCGAGTGCAGCAGCTCGCGCAGGGTGGAACCGTCGACGTACTCCATCACGATGTACGGGATGGAGACCCCGTCGATGTAGTCCTCGCCCGTGTCGTAGACCGCCACGATCGCGGGATGGTTGAGCGAGGCGGCCGACTGGGCCTCCCGGCGGAACCGGGCCTGGAAGGACGGGTCGCGCGCGAGGTCGGCGCGCAGCGTCTTCACCGCCACGGTGCGGCCGAGCCTGGTGTCATGCGCGAGGTAGACCTCGGCCATGCCACCACGGCCGAGCACCTGGCCCAGCTCGTACCGGCCGCCGAGGCGACGCGGCTCTTCCATAGCTACCTACCAGCCCTCTCCGTCGGTCTCGGCCGACACATCGCTGTGCGCCGAGGCTGCCGTCCGGGCCTACGGTACCCGGCTCCCTTTGTATGACCTGGCCAAGCCCGGAACCCGATATCGGACCGGTATCGCAACGTGCGTCGATGTGAAGGCGCTGTGATGGGGGTCACTTCTTGGAGTTGATGACCGCCTCCATCACGTTCTTCGCGATCGGCGCGGCCAGGCCGCCGCCGGAGATGTCGTCACGGTTGGCGTGCTCGTCCTCGACGACCACGGCCACGGCGACCGGGGAGCTGCCGTCGTGGAGCTTGACGTAGGAGATGAACCAGGCGTACGGGTTGGCGCTGTTGGCCACGCCGTGCTGGGCGGTACCGGTCTTGCCGCCGACGACGACGCCGGGGATCTTGGCGTTGGTGCCGGTGCCCTTGTCGATCACGGTCTCCATCATCGACTGGAGGATCTGCGCGTTCTGCGGCGACAGCGGCCGGCTCATCTCCTGCGGCTTGGTCTTCTCCACCGGGTCGAGGTTGGAGGCCTCCAGCTCGTCCACCATGTACGGCTTCATCAGCTTGCCGTCGTTGGCGACCGCCGAGGCGACCATGGCCATCTGGAGCGGGGTGGCGGCGGTGTTGTACTGGCCGATGGAGGACAGCGCGGTCTGCGAGGTGTTCATGTCCTTGGAGAACACCGAGGCGTTGGAGCGCACCGGGGTGAACTGCTCCGCGTCGAAGCCGAACTTCTTCGCCTCCTCCAGCATCTTGTCGTTGCCGAGGTCGGCGCCGATCTTGCCGAAGACCGTGTTGCAGGAGTACTGCAGCGCGACCCGCATGGTGGCGTTCTTGCAGGGGATGTTGCCCTCGTTGGGCAGCGGCTGCGTGGTGCCCGGCATGATCCAGGGCAGCGGGGAGTCGGTCGGCTGGTCCGCGGAGGTGTACTTGCCGTTCTCCAGCGCCGCCGCCGCGGTGACCACCTTGAAGGTCGAGCCCGGCGGGTAGGTCTCGCGCAGCGCCCGGTTGAGCGTCGGGTCGGCCGGGTCGTTCTCCTTCAGCAGCTTGTTCCTGGCCGCGGCGTCCGCGTCGGTGTTGCCCGCGAACGACGAGGGGTCGTACGACGGGAAGGAGGCCAGCGCCAGGATCTTGCCGGTGGACGGCTCCAGGGCGACGACCGCGCCCTTGCCGCCCTGCTTCTTCAGACCGTCGTACGCGGCCTTCTGCGCGGCGCCGTTGAGGGTGGTGACGACGTTGCCGCCCTGCTTCGGCTTGCCCGTGATCATGTCCAGGGTGTTGCGGAAGAAGAGCCGGTCGTCGTTGCCGGTGAGGATGTCGTCGTCCAGGTTCTCCAGCTGGGTGCCGCCGAAGGCCTGGGAGGAGTAGCCGGTCACCGGGGCCCACATGGGCCCGTCCTTGTAGGTGCGCTTGTACTTGAAGTCGCCGTGCTTGACCTCGGTCGAGCCGGTGATCGGGTTGCCGTCCACGATGATGTCGCCGCGCGGCGCGGAGTACCGCTCGATGGCGACCCGCCGGTTGAGCGTGTCGGTGCGCAGGCTGTCCGCCTTGACGTACTGGAGGTAGTTGTCGCGGACGAGCAGGGCCAGGACGAGCAGACCGCAGAAGATCGCGATCCGGCGCAGGGGCTTGTTCATGACGGGCGGACCACCTGGGTCATCTCGGCGTCGGGGTTGGCTGCGGGGGCGGGCGCCGGGCGGCGGGCGGTGTCGCTGATGCGGATCAGGATGCCGATGAGCGCCCAGTTGGCGATCACGGACGAACCGCCGTACGCGAGGAACGGCATGGTCATACCGGTCAGCGGGATGAGGCCCATCACACCGCCGGCCACGACGAACACCTGGAGCGCGAAGGCGCCGGACAGGCCGATGGCCAGCAGCTTGCCGAACGGGTCGCGGGCGGCGAGGGCGGTGCGCACGCCGCGTTCCGCGATCAGGCCGTAGATCAGCAGGATCGCCATGATGCCCGCCAGGCCCAGCTCCTCGCCGAAGGTGGCGAGGATGAAGTCGGAGTTGGCGGCGAACTTGATCAGCTCGGAGTGGCCCTGGCCCCAGCCGGTGCCGAGGGTGCCGCCGGAACCGAAGGCCCACAGAGCCTGCATGGCCTGCTCGGAGTGGCCGGGGACGCCCTGCTGGGAGAGCTTGTACTCCTTCAGCGGGTCGAGCCAGGCCTGCACACGCATCTTCACGTGGGGCTCGAAGCTCGCCACGCCGACGGCGCCGACCGCGGACATCAGCAGACCGAAGACGATCCAGCTGGTCCGCTCGGTGGCGACGTACAGCATGATCACGAACATGCCGAAGAACAGCAGCGACGTACCGAGGTCGGTCTCGAAGACCAGGATCAGGATGGACATCGCCCAGACCACGAGGATCGGGCCGAGGTCGCGGCCGCGGGGCAGGTAGAGGCCCATGAAGCGGCGGCTGGCGAGGGCCAGCGCGTCGCGCTTCACCATCAGATAGCCGGCGAAGAAGATCGCCAGCACGATCTTGGCGAACTCACCGGGCTGGATGGTGAAGCCGCCGACCGAGATCCAGATCTTGGCGCCGTAGACGTTCAGACCGAGGCCTGGAACCAGCGGGAGCAGCAGCAGGAGCAGCGCGGCCACCATGGAGATGTAGGTGTAGCGCTGGAACGTGCGGTGGTCCTTGAGGAAGTACAGCACCGCCACGAACAGGGCGATGCCCATCGCCGTGTACATGAGCTGGTTCGTCGCCTTGCCGCCCGCGACATGGATCTGCTGGAGCGCCTTGGACTGGTCGAGCCGCCAGATGCAGACCAGACCGAGCCCGTTCAGCAGGGTGGCCAGCGGCAGCAGCAGCGGGTCGGCATACGGAGCGAACTTCCGTACGACGAGATGGGCCACCCCGGCCAGCAGGCCGAGGCCCAGACCATAGCTCAGCAGCCCGGCGGGCACCTGGTTGTCGATGGCCAGGCCCACGTTGGCGTAGGCGAACACCGGGATGAGCACCGCGAAGATCAGCAGGGCCAGCTCGGTGTTGCGGCGGCTCGGCGCGCCGATCGCGCCGATGGTGGACGTGTGATGCGTCGGCGAGTTAGTCGTACTGCTCATCGTGTGACAGGGCCTCTCACGGCTTGCCTACTGCTTACCGCACAGCGAGACGACCTTCTGCTCATCCTCCGAGAGGGTGGGGCCGGGGCTGGGGGTCGCGGACGGGGTCGTGGTCGAAGACTTCGAGGATCCCGGAGTTGCCGGGGAGGTCGCGGTCGCCTTCGGGTTCGTGGTCGCGGTCGTCCGGGTGAAGGCCGCACGGGTCACGGTGCCCGTACCGGTCCCGGCGCCGCCGGTGGTCTTGCCCGTGTGCGGCTTGCCCGGCTGGGTGCGCTCGGCATCCTGCCGCTCGGACTCCTTCTTGCAGGCGGAGGCCTGCACGGCCAGCTCCTGGATCTTCGACTGGGCGTCCTTGAGGCCGCCCTCGGCGATCGTCGCCTTCACCTGCTTCTGCTGGTACGACGGCAGGTACTTGAGTTCGATCTCCGGGTGGTCCTTCTCCATCTTCGACAGCGACACCCAGGCCAGGTCCTGGCTGATCCCGCGGTACAGCGCGACGTGCTCCTCGTTGGCGCCGACGTAGTACTGCGTCTGCGTCCAGCGGTAGCCGCCGTACAGTCCGCCGCCGACGACCGCGAGGGCCAGGGCGCTGTAGAGGGAGGCCTTCAGCCATCTGCGGCCCTTGCGGGGCTTGGTGAAGTCGCCGTCGGCGTAGTCGTCGAAGCTGCCCTCGGGGGCGTAGCCGGTGCTGTCGCCGGAGCCGGGCGGGCCGAACTCGCCGCCGCCGTGGCCCTGCCGGCCGAGATGGGAGGCGCGCCCCGCCGGGGTCTGCATGATGCCGTTGTCGTGCAGGTGGAGCTGGTTCTCGGCGACCGCGCCGACCACGACCGGCTGGTCGGACAGCTGGTTCGCGAGGGTGTCGCCGGTGTCCAGGTCGAGGACGTCGGCCACGATCACGGTGATGTTGTCCGGGCCGCCGCCGCGCAGCGCGAGCTGGATCAGCTCCTGCACGGTCTCCTGCGGGCCCTGGTAGCTGGCGAGGGTCTCCTCCATCGTCTGGTGGGAGACGACGCCGGACAGGCCGTCGGAGCAGATCAGGTAGCGGTCGCCGGCGCGGACCTCGCGGATGGACAGGTCGGGCTCGACGTGGTCGCCGCTGCCGAGGGCGCGCATCAGCAGGGAACGCTGCGGATGCGTCGTCGCCTCCTCCTCGGTGATCCGGCCCTCGTCCACGAGCCGCTGCACCCAGGTGTGGTCCTGGGTGATCTGCGTGAGCACCCCGTCCCGCAGCAGATAGGCGCGCGAGTCGCCGACGTGCACCAGGCCGAGCCGCTGCCCGGTCCACAGCAGCGCGGTGAGCGTGGTCCCCATGCCTTCGAGCTGGGGGTCCTCCTCCACCATGGAGCGCAGCTGGTCGTTGGCGCGCTGCACGGCCACGCCGAGGGAGGTGAGGATGTCGGAGCCGGGCACGTCGTCGTCGAGCGTGACCAGGCTGGAGATGACCTCGGAGGAGGCGACCTCGCCGGCCGCCTGGCCGCCCATGCCGTCGGCGATCGCGAGCAGGCGGGTGCCGGCGTAACCGGAGTCCTCGTTGCCCTCGCGGATCATGCCCTTGTGCGAACCGGCGGCAAAGCGCAGTGACAGACTCATGCGCACCTCGCCCGTCGGCTCCGAATGCAGCCGGTCGTGTCGAGCCACACTGCCCACCCTCCGGTCGGGAGCGCGCCGGGGACCGGACGGCGGTCCGCCGCTGCGTGCTCGCTCCGCTCGCGCTCACTCATGATGTAGCACTACTTCCGCAGCTCGATGACGGTCTTGCCGATGCGGATCGGCGCGCCCAGCGGGATCGGTGTGGGGGTCGTCAGCCGGGACCGGTCCAGGTAGGTGCCGTTGGTCGACCCGAGGTCCTCGACGATCCACTGGCCGCCCTGGTCCGGGTAGATCCTGGCATGACGGCTGGAGGCGTAGTCGTCGTCCAGCACGATCGTGGAGTCGTGCGCGCGGCCCAGGGTGATCGTCTGGCCCTGGAGCGCGACGGTGGTGCCGGCCAGCGTGCCCTCGGTCACGACCAGCTTGCTGGGGGCGTTGCGCCCGCGTCGGCCGCCGCCGCTCTGCTGGCCGCGCTGCTGCGGGGGCGCGGCCTGCTGCTGCCGGGCCGCCCGGCCGCTCGCGGGCTGGGCCCGCCCGGAGTCCCTACGCGATCCGCGCTGGGTGACGCGCGTACCGAACAGGTCGCTGCGGATGACCTGCACGGCCACGATCACGAACAGCCACAGTACGGCCAGGAAACCCAGCCGCATGACCGTGAGGGTCAGCTCTGACATTGCCCCCGCTTCACCCTTCGGCTTGCCTATAGATAACGGTGGTGCTGCCCACGACGATCCGCGAGCCGTCGCGGAGCGTAGCGCGGGTGGTGTGCTGCCCGTCCACCACGATGCCGTTGGTGGAGCCGAGATCCTGGATCGTCGAGGGCGTTCCGGTCCGGATCTCGCAGTGCCGGCGGGAGACGCCGGGGTCGTCGATCCGCACGTCGGCCTCGGTGCTGCGGCCCAGCACCAGGGTCGGCCGGGAGATCTGGTGGCGGGTGCCGTTGATCTCGATCCAGTAGCGGGTGCGCCCGCCGCTCATCGGGGCGGCCGCGGGGCGCTGGGTGGCGGGTTGCGGGTAGCCGTAGCCGCC
>NZ_VOGW01000093.1:0-959 GCF_007896895.1 Streptomyces misionensis
GGCGGCTACGGCTACCCGCAACCCGCCACCCAGCGCCCCGCGGCCGCCCCGATGAGCGGCGGGCATCGGGGGGGCGCCGGCGGGCGGATAGCCGTACCCGCCCTGGCCGGGGCGTCCGGCGGCCGGGGCCGCGGGGCTCTGCGCGGCCGGGGCCGGGCCCGGCGCCTGCTGGTCGCTGGAGGAGGCGAGGGTGCGCGAGCGCACCCGGTACAGCCCGGTGTCCAGGTCGTCGGCCTTCTCCAGGTTGACCTTGATCGGGCCCATGAACGTGTAGCGCTGCTGCTTCGCGTAGTCACGCACCATGCCGGCCAGCTCGTCGCCGAGCTGGCCGGAGTAGGGGCTGAGGCGCTCGTAGTCGGGCGCGCTCAGCTCCACGATGAAGTCGTTCGGTACGACGGTGCGGTCGCGGTTCCAGATCGTGGCGTTGTTGTCGCACTCGCGCTGCAGCGCGCCGGCGATCTCCACAGGCTGGACCTCGGACTTGAAGACCTTGGCGAAGGTGCCGTTCACCAGACCTTCGAGACGCTGCTCGAACTTCTTCAGGACTCCCATGGGGCACCTCCTCCGTCCTTTGCCGTTTCCTTGCCGTGCTCTGCGTACTGCTGTGTGCGCTGCCTCGCCGGGTACCGCCGGTACTGCTTCCGGTACTGCTTACTGATCGTATCCACGCCCCCGGCAAACAGCCGGTTCCCCCAGCCGGTCCGCTTCGAACTCCTCCCCGGACCAGCGCGCGGGAACCCTTCCCGGCATGGATCGTAGAGGCGGCCGAGCACCAGTGTCCCGCACCCGGCCTCGCTCCCGGCCCGCCTCCTGGGGAGATGGCCGGGACCGGTACGAGGTTGATACGTGAACCAGGTCTCCTTGATACGAGAACCGCCACGAGAACCACCACGTGAACCGGCACTCCTTCATACGCGCTGAAGAGACGGGGCGCTGTGCTGATGGTCACGGGTGTGGGG
>NZ_VOGW01000093.1:1224-1940 GCF_007896895.1 Streptomyces misionensis
GCACGGCCACCCGGGCGTCGCGGTGCGGGTGGTGGCGGGTGCCGAGGGCGGCGTCGTGGACCCGGGCTGGTCCGGGGCGAGAGGAAGGGATGTGAACCCACCCCGTACGACGTGCTAATGTTCTGCATGTCGGAAGGGGCCAGCCCGAAAGGGAAGGAACCGGAAGACACACCCAATGCGCGGGTGGCGGAATAGGCAGACGCGCTGGATTCAGGTTCCAGTGCCCGCAAGGGCGTGGGGGTTCAACTCCCCCCTCGCGCACAGTGGGAATGGGCGGCATCGCAATGGCGATGCCGCCCATTCCTCTTTCTCCGGGTCTTCCTCAGGGTCTTCTCCGGGTGCTCTCCGCGTGATCTCCGGGTTGAGCCATGGCACGGGCGCGTGTGTGTGAGGAAGGTCTCAGGGTTCCGGGGGCGGCAACAGGCGTTGCGCCGAGGCCGGTTGAGGGCCGTCGCGTGAGCCTGTTCCGCCGGAGTGGGGCAACACCGAGTCGGCCGGTGCCGAGTTGGCGCGGCAGGTGGCTGCGTTCCTGGCGGGCCCGCCGACCGGGATGTGCGCGTCGGGTTCGGATCTCGCCAGGGCCAGGGCCAGGGCCAGGGCCAGGGCCAGGGCCAGGGCCAGGGCCAGGGCCAGGGCCAGGGCCAGGGCCAGGGCCAGGGCCAGGGCCAGGGCCAGGGCCAGGGCCAGGGCCAGGGCCAGGGCCAGGGCCAGGGCCA
>NZ_VOGW01000094.1 GCF_007896895.1 Streptomyces misionensis
GTTACGGCCAGGGGCGTCGGCCGTGAGGCTCCGCGTCTTCGTGCGCCACCTCCGGAACCACTCCGGGGGACCTCTGGAACCACTCCGGGGGCGAGGGTCCGAATAGAACGCCAGCCAAGTATTTCGGTGACCGATGTAATCTGGTGGTATGGCCACCGACACCCGACCGCGCCGGTCCGGACGGTGGGGGCTCGCCCTCCTCACCGTGGAACGGCCGCGCCCCGAGTCGATACGGGCGCGGCCGAACAGCTGGTGGCTGGCCGTGGCCACGGTGTGCTTCGGCGCGTTCATGGGACAGCTGGACGCCAGCATCGTGACGCTCGCCTACGGCGGTCTGCGGTCCGGCTTCCACGCCTCGCTGGCCGCCGTGGAGTGGGTCTCGCTGGCCTATCTGCTGGCCCTGGTGGCGCTGCTGGTGCCCGCCGGGCGGCTGGCCGACGCCCACGGCCGCAAGCTGCTCTACCTCTACGGTTTCGCCGTCTTCACGCTGGCCTCGGCCGCCTGCGGCTTCGCCCCCTCGCTGACCGCCCTCGTGGCGTTCCGCGTGGTCCAGGCGGCTGGCGCGGCCATGATGCAGGCCAACAGCGTGGCCCTGGTGACCACCAGCGCGCCGCGTGAGCGGATGCGCAGCGCCCTCGGGGTGCAGGCCGCCGCGCAGGCCCTGGGGCTGGCGCTGGGACCGACCGTCGGCGGGGCCCTGGTGGCGACGCTCGGCTGGCGCTGGGTGTTCTGGGTGAACGTGCCCGTCGGCGTGATCGCCCTGGTCGGCGGCCACTATCTGCTGCCCCGCACCCGGGCCAGGACCCGGGTCACCCGCTTCGACTGGCCGGGGCTGCTCCTGCTGGCGACCGCGACCACCGGTGCCCTGATGGGCGTCTCCGCGGCCTCCGGGCTGCCGGTGCCCGGCTGGGGCGTGGCCGCGCTGTTCGTGGTCGCGGCCGCGGCGGGCCGGGCGTTCGTCCGGCACCAACGGCGTGCGGCCGCGCCCCTGCTCGACCTCGCCCTGCTGCGGGTGCGGGCGGTGGCGTACGGCCTGGTGGGCGCCCTGAGCGGCTACCTGGTGCTGTTCGGTCCGCTGGTGCTGGTGCCGGTCGTGCTCACCGCGCGGGGCGTGTCCGAGCTGACCGCCGGGCTGGTGCTCACCGCCCTGCCGGCCGGGTTCGCGCTGGCCGCGACCGGTGGCGACCGGCTGCTGCCGCGCGGCCTCGCCGACCGGACGCGCTGTCTGGCCGGCGCGGGTGTCTTCACCCTGGCGACGGCCGGGCTGCTGGTCGTCCCGCCGGTCGCCGGCCCGCTGGTGCCGCTGCTGGCGGTGACCGGACTGGGCCTCGGGCTGTTCACCCCGGCCAACAACGCCCTGATCATGGGCGCGATACCGGCGCGGTGCTCCGGCACGGGCGGGGGGCTGGTCAACATGACCCGGGGACTCGGCACCGCGCTCGGCGTCGCCCTGGTGACGCTGGCCCTGCAACTGGCGGGGACGGGCGGTGACGCCGATCTCCGGGCCGGGATGCGCTGGTCGGCGGTGGTTCTGGCCGGGGCGTCGCTGGTCGCGGTG
>NZ_VOGW01000095.1:0-2371 GCF_007896895.1 Streptomyces misionensis
GTGGTGGGCCCACGGAGCGGGGGAAGGTTCTCGGGCCGAGTGTGTCGGTGGGTGTGGTGGAGGACGGTCCCCCGGGCCGGTGGCCGGGACGTTTCCCGGGGCGGCCCGGCTAGGCTTTCCGCATGTCCGCGCAGCCACGCTCCGACGTCTCCGCGTCCGGCCCCGGCGCCCGCGCGCCCGAGGCCCGTCTGCTCACCGAGGCCGTCACCCGGCTGCGCCGCGCGCTGCGCTCCTCGATCCGCACCGACTATCCGTGGGAGACCCTTCCCATGGCGCAGGTCGAACTGCTGCAGGTGCTGGGCGAGCACTCTCCCGCGCGGATCAGCGACCTGGCCGCCCGCCGGCGCCTGGCACCGAGCACCGTCAGCGGGCTGATCGGTCAGATGATCACCGCGGGGCTGGTCGCGCGCGACGTCGACGCCGCCGACCGCCGTGCCTCGGTGGTCACCCTCACCGACGCCGGCCGCGAGAAGCTCACGGCCTGGAACACCGCCCACGAGCGCCGCATCGACGCCGCCCTCGCCGCGCTCGACGACGACTCCCGGGTGGCCATCGGGAACGCCCTGCCCGCGCTGTTCCGGCTGGCGGAGAACCTGGGCGGCGAGACGGGGGAGGGCACGGCGGAGAGTGTGAAGGAGGGCACGGCGGAGAGCGCGACGGGGGCGTGACGGGGGCGTGGCCGAGGGCGTGGCGGGGCGCTGAACGCCGTTGGAGAACCGTGGAGTTGCCGGTTGTCCACAGCGACCGGTTGCCGACAGTAGTCCAGTTGCCCAGTTGCCCAGTGGTCCGGTTGTCCACAGTGGCTCGGTTGTCCACAGGCGCTGACGCGGATCCCGTCACCGGTTGTACGGTCTCCCCGGGTTGATGTTCGTCTTCGATGCGTACGGGGGAGGCGGTCGCCGTGGCCGGGAGCGGTGCGGGTGAGCAGGGGCGGAAGACGGGTGGCGAGCGCAGGCTGCCGGGGGTGCGGGGGTTCGCCCGGTGGCCGCGGCAGGGCTCGCCCAGGAAAGAGGGCAAGGCGCTGCGGTCGAGCGTGCCGCGCCGCGCCCACCGGTTCCTCGAACTGGACGCCACCCGCCCGGACGCGGTGCGCGCCGTCGAGGAGTCCAACGCCGGGCGGATACCGGAGCTGACCGCGATCCGGGTGGGCCGGATGGCGGCCACCCCCTTCGCCTTCCTGCGCGGCTCGGCCGGGCTCATGGCGCACGACCTGGCGCGCACCCCCGTGACCCGGATCGGCACCCAGATATGCGGTGACGCGCACGCCGCCAACTTCGGCCTGTACGGCGACGCCCGCGGCGGTCTCGTCATCGATCTCAACGACTTCGACGAGACCGTGTACGGCCCCTGGGAGTGGGACCTGAAGCGGCTCGCGGCCTCGCTGGTGCTGGCCGGCCGTGAGACGGGCGCCGACGAGGACACCTGCCGTGCCGCGGCGCGGGACGCGGTCGGCGCCTACCGCCACACCATGCGGCTGCTGGCGAAGCTGCCGGTGCTGGACGCGTGGAACGCCATCGCGGACGAGGACCTGGTCTCGCACGCCGAAGCCCACGATCTGCTCGGCACCCTGGAAAGGGTCTCGGAGAAGGCGCGGGCCAACACCAGCGGACGGTTCGCGGCGAAGTCGACCGAGCCGCACGAGGACGGCGGGCGCCGCTTCGTGGACGCCCCTCCGGTGCTGCGCCGCATACCGGACCGCGAGGCCGCCGCGGTCGCCGCGTCCCTGGAGGAATACCTGACGACCCTGCCCGAGGACCGGCACCCGCTGCTCGCCCGGCACGCGGTGCACGACGTGGCGTTCCGGGTGGTCGGCACCGGCAGCGTCGGCACCCGGTCCTACGTCGTCCTGCTCCTCGACCACCGAGAGCATCCGCTGGTGCTCCAGGTGAAGGAGGCCCGCCCCTCCGCGCTGGTCCCGCATCTGGCCGCCGCCGGGTTCGAGACCGCGCCGGTGGAGCACGAGGGCCGCCGGGTCGTCCTCGGACAGCAGCGCATGCAGGTGGTCAGCGACCTGCTGCTCGGGTGGACCACGGTCGACGGACGGCCGTTCCAGGTACGCCAGTTCCGCAACCGCAAGGGCAGCGTCGACCCCGCCGCCCTCGCCGCCGACCAGCTGGACGACTACGCCCGCATGACCGGTGCCCTCCTGGCCCGCGCCCACTCCCACGGCGCCGACCCCCGCCTGATCGCCGGCTACTGCGGCAAGAACGACGAACTGGACGAGGCCATCGCCACCTTCGCCGTCGCCTACGCCGACCTCACCGAGTCCGACCACACCACCCTGACCACCGCGATACGAGCGGGGCGCATCGCCGCGGAGGCGGGAGTCTGAACCGGCTGCCGCCACCGAGGCGGGGTGAACGGCATGATC
>NZ_VOGW01000095.1:2630-8584 GCF_007896895.1 Streptomyces misionensis
CCGCCACCGTGACCGGCCGAACCGGCCGGGGCGCGGTGCGGCGCTACGCTGGGCGGGTGACCACCCCGGAAGCTGACCAGCCCGCCGCACCACGTCCCGAGGAGCGGCTCGAACGGGCCGTCCGCGCCGCCGAGCAGGCGTTGATCGAGTACGAGATCGCCGTGGAGACCTTCCGCGTCGAGGTCGAGAACTTCTCCCGGCTGCACGAACAGCGGCTCGGCCCGCTCTATCTGCGCATCGAGGAACTGGACGCCGAGATCGCCGAGGCGAAGGCCGCGCGTACCGGTGACCCGGAGGACGTGCGCCGCGCCGAGGAGGCCCGTGCCCGCGTCCTGCCGATCCCCGGCGTCGAGGAACTGCTGGGCGGGTGGATGGACGGCCACGGCCTCTACCCCGAGGCCGCCGCCATGCTCACCGATCAGGCGGTGCGCCCCCCGCAGCGGGTACGGCCCGGTGAGGAGGCCCGCAAGCTCTACCGCGAGCTGGCCCGCAAGGCCCACCCCGACCTGGCGCAGGAGGAGGACGAGCGCAAGCGGCGCGAGGAGTTCCTGACCCGCGTGAACGCCGCCTACGCCCGGGGCGACGAGAAGCTGCTGAAGGAGCTGGCCGAGGAGTGGGCGGCCGGCCCGGTGCCGCCCGAGCGGCTCCCGAGCCCCGCCGAGGAGCTGTACGCCCGCCTCGAATGGCTCTCCCAGCGCAAGGAACTGCTCACCCTGGTCGCCCGTGAGCTGGAGGACGGCGCCATCGCCGGCATGCTCCGCCTCGCCCCGGACGATCCCGACGGGCTGCTGGAGGAGATCGCCGGCAAGCTGCGCGCCGACATCGCCCAGCGGGAGGCGGAGCTGGCGGTCCTGCTGGGGCAGGACTGAACCGGGCCCGCCTTCGGGTAGCGTCGGAGACATGAATTTCGGAGCTGGTGTGCCCACGGTCGGGGTCACGGACCTCAAGGACGGCGACTTCCTGCTGGACGTCCGCGAGAACGACGAGTGGCAGGCGGGTCACGCCGAGGGAGCGCTGCACATCCCGACGAGCGAGTTCGTGGCCCGTTACGGTGAGCTGACCGAGGCCGCCCCGCAGGACGGCCGTATCCATGTGATCTGTCGCTCCGGCGGCCGGTCCGCCCAGGTCACCATGTATCTGGCGCAGCAGGGTATCGACGCGGTGAACGTCGACGGCGGCATGCAGTCCTGGGCCGCCGCGGGCCGCCCGGTGATCACCGACGACGGCCGCCCGGGCCACGTGCTGTAGTACGCCCCCGGGGTCGGCCGAGCGGGTGTGCCCCGGCAGACCCCGGGCGTTTCCTCGTACGCCGCGCCGCCGGGCCGAGTGCCGGTTCCAGGTGCTTGGCCCAGGCGTGGTGGCGGTGCGGGGGATGGTCGGTGTCCGCGCCGTAGCCGCCGCGGCAGATGCCGCACCGTCCGCACCACTCGCCGGACGCCCTGCGCCGCCCAGATCTTCGCCACCGCCACACCTCGGCGACGGGCAGCGGGCCCGGCGCCCCCGGGACCAACCGCCATGCGGCCTGTCACCGGTGGCCTCACCGGCCCGCAGAGCGATGTACCGGTCCGCCGCCTGCACGGCGGCACCCGGGCGAGGACCTCCTGGAAGAACGGAAACCTCGGCGGCCTGTCCGTGAGCGCTTCTCAGCGGTCGAAGTCCAGCTCCACCTGTTCGGTCAGCGGATGGGACTGGCAGGCCAGCACATATCCGGCGTCCGTCTCCTCCTCTTCCAGGGCGAAGTTGCGGTCCATCCGGACCTCGCCGGAGACCAGGAAGGCACGGCAGGTGCCGCAGACCCCGCCCTTGCAGGCGTAGGGCGCGTCGGAGCGGTTGCGCAGCACCGTCTCCAGCAGGGACTCGCCCTCCCGCACGGGCCAGGTGCCGCCGCGGCCGTCGAGCCGCGCGGTGACCGTGCTGTGCGCGGCCGCCGGTGCGGTGCCGGCGGCGGTCGGGCCGGAGTCCACGTGGAAGATCTCCTCGTGGATCCGGGCGCGGTCGACGCCCAGCCCGCGCAGCGCCCGCTCGGCGCCCTGCACCAGCCCGTAGGGCCCGCACAGGAACCAGCCCGCCACCTTCTCCAAGGGGAGCAACCGCGGCAGGAGTCCGGTGAGGCGTTCCTCGTCGAGTCGGCCGGACGGCAGTCCCGCCTGCTGCTCCTCCCGGGAAAGCACGGTCACCAGCTGAAGCCGCTGCGGGTAGCGGTCCTTCAGGTCGGCGACCTCCTCCAGGAACATCGTCGAGGCGGCCGTGCGGTCGCCGCGGATCAGGCAGAACCGGGCCTCGGGCTCCCGCGCCAGCAGGGTGGAGACGATGGACAGCACCGGGGTGATGCCGCTGCCGCCGACGACGGCCGCGTACAGCCCCGGTGCCGGGTCCAGGGTGAAGCGGCCGGCCGGGGTCATCACCTCCAGTTCGTCCCCGACGTTGATCTCCTTCAGCGCGTAGGTGGAGAAGGCGCCGCCCTCCACCAGCCGCACCCCGACCCGCAGACTGACGGGGCCCTCGGCGTCCGGGGCGGGGGCGGGGGAGCAGATCGAGTAGGTGCGCCGCACCTCCGTGCCGTCCACCCGGCGCCGCAGCGCGAGGTGCTGTCCGGGAGCGTGGCGGTACTCCGCGCGCAGCTCGGGCGGGACGGTGAGGGTGAGGGCGACGGAATCGTCGGTGAGCCGGTCGACCGCGGCCACCTGGAGCGGGTGGAAGCGTGCCATCACAACTCCTTGAAGTGGTCGAACGGTTCGCGGCAGGACAGGCAGCGGCGCAGCGCCTTGCACGCGGTGGAGGAGAACCTGCTCAGCAGCTCGGTGTCGGCCGCGCCGCAGTGCGGGCAGTGGACCGGTTCGGTCTCGGCGGCCTGGGTGCGCGTCGGGCCGAGGGCCAGCGGTACGGGGCCCGAGGACCCGCGCACCCGCGGGGGAGCTATCCCGAACTCCCGTAGTTTGCGGCGGCCTTCGGGGCTGATGTCGTCGGTCGACCAGGCGGGGGAGAGCACGGTGCGGACGGTGACCTCGCGCATGCCGTGTTCCCGAAGGACCCGCTCGATGTCCAGGCTCATCGCCTCGATCGCCGGGCAGCCGGTGTAGGTGGGGGTCAGATCCACCTCGGCGGTGTCGGCGTCGCGCAGCCGCACCGCGCGCACCACGCCCAGCTCGTGGAGCGTGAGCACCGGAAGCTCGGGGTCGGGGACCGAGCCGGCCAGTTCCAGCAGCTCCGCCTCCAGGGCGGTGGCGGTCACCATGACGCCCCCGGGTGGCTGCGGTGCAGATGCTGCATCTCGGCGAGCATCCGCCCGAACGGTTCGGTGTGGATGCCCTGGCGGCCCGCGCCCGCCGACCAGGCCCCGGTGCGGGGCCCCTCGGGGACGCTCAGGGTGGCCCGGCCGAGCACCTCGGTGACGGACTCCAGCCAACGGGACTCCAGGGCCGGCCAGTCGACGTCCAGGCCCTCCACGGGCTGGAACATCTCCCCCGTGTACCGCCACAGCGCCGCGTAGGCGCGCCGCATCCGCTCATGGCTGGTCTCGGTGCCGTCGCCCAGGCGCAGGGTCCACTGCTCGGCGTGGTCGCGGTGGTAGGCGACCTCCTTGACCGCCTTCGCGGCGAGCGGTGCGAACGGGCCGCCGCCCGCGGCGAGTTCGGCGTGCAGGAGGTGCTGGTAGGTGGAGAAGTACAGCTGGCGGGCGATGGTGTGGGCGAAGTCGCCGTTCGGCTGCTCGACCAGCTGGAGGTTGCGGAAGGCGCGTTCCTCGCGCAGGTACGCCAGTTCGTCCTCGTCGCCGGCCAGGGACAGCAGCACCCGGGCCTGGCCGAGCAGGTCGAGGGCGATGTTGGCGAGGGCGACCTCCTCCTCCAGGGCGGGGGCGTGCCCGGCCCATTCGCCCAGGCGGTGGGAGAGCACCAGGGCGTCGTCGCCGAGGGCGAGCGCGGCGGTCACCGAGGCGGTGGCGGGTCCGGTGGCGGTCACAGGTGCTTCACCCCTTCCGGGATCTCGTAGAAGGTCGGGTGCCGGTAGGGCTTGTCGGCGGCCGGTTCGAAGAAGGGGTCCTTCTCGTCCGGCGAGGACGCGGTGATCGCGGCGGCCGGGACCACCCAGATGGAGACGCCCTCGCCGCGCCGGGTGTACAGATCGCGGGCGTTGCGCAGGGCCAGCTCGGCGTCGGGGGCGTGCAGGCTGCCGGCGTGGGTGTGGGAGAGGCCGCGCCGGGAGCGCACGAAGACCTCCCACAGGGGCCAGTCGGTGGTGCTCATGCTCGCTCCGCTCCCGTCGTCTCGTGTGCGGCGGCTTCGGCGCCGCCGGTGTGCTTGGCCGCGTAGGCCGCAGCCGCTTCCCGTACCCACGCGCCCTCGTCGTGGGCGCGCTTGCGCTGGGTGAGGCGCTGTTCGTTGCACGGCCCGTTGCCCTTGAGGACGTCCCAGAACTCCGACCAGTCGATCGGGCCGAAGTCGTAGTGCCCGCGCTCCTCGTTCCACGTCAGGTCCGGGTCGGGGAGGGTGAGGCCCAGGGACTCGGCCTGGGGGACGCAGATGTCGACGAAGCGCTGGCGCAGTTCGTCGTTCGAATGGCGTTTGATCTTCCAGGCCATCGACTGGGCGGAGTGCTGCGACTCGTCGTCGGGCGGGCCGAACATCATCAGCGAGGGCCACCACCAGCGGTCCACCGCGTCCTGGGCCATCGCGTGCTGTTCCGGGGTGCCCTTGCTCAGGGCCAGCAGCAGCTCGTAGCCCTGGCGCTGGTGGAAGGACTCCTCCTTGCAGATCCGCACCATGGCGCGCGCGTACGGGCCGTAGGAGCAGCGGCACAGGGGGACCTGGTTGGTGATCGCGGCGCCGTCCACCAGCCAGCCGATCGCGCCGACGTCGGCCCAGGTCAGCGTGGGGTAGTTGAAGATCGAGGAGTACTTCTGGCGGCCGCTGTGCAGCTTGTCGAGCAGTTCGTCGCGGCCGGTGCCGAGGGTTTCGGCGGCGCTGTACAGGTACAGGCCGTGGCCCGCCTCGTCCTGGACCTTGGCCATCAGGATCGCCTTGCGGCGCAGGGAAGGCGCGCGGGTGATCCAGTTGGCCTCCGGCTGCATTCCGATGATCTCGGAGTGCGCGTGCTGGGCGATCTGGCGGACCAGCGTGGCGCGGTAGGCGTCGGGCATCCAGTCGCGCGGTTCGATGCGTTCGTCGGCGGCCACGGCCGCGTCGAAGACGCGCTGGTAGTCCGCCGGTTCCCGGGCGGCGGCGCCGTCCGCCTGCGGGCGGGCCGTGCGCTGCGCGGCTGCTGTGGCCATGCGGTCCCCCTGACCTCGGGCTCTGTGACGGATTCACCCGACCGATCGTTCGGTCGTGTGCATCAATGGTGTGCTGGGCGGCCGGACAGTGTCAACCGCTGTGGAAAACTCCGCGCGGAACCCGCGGACGAGCGGGGCCTGTGGACGAAGCGTGCGGGGACGGGAGGGCCCCCGCACCCGGACTGTGCCGGAGGGGGCGGGGCTGAGTACCGTTCCGTGCGAGTGCCGTGGTGCGGCGCTCGCGGACCGTGCGGCGCCGGTGGCGGGCGGCCGTATCGACGAGCAGACCCAGAGGGCCGGCCCGGCCGGGCCGGCCCACGACCGAGCCGGAACAGGGGACGGGGCGGGATGGACGCGTACGACGAGGACTCGGGGGCCGCGCCCGGCCCGGACGGGTCGACCGGGGCGCGTCCCCCGGAGCACGCCCCGGAACCACTGCCGGACGGCGGGCACGACGAGGGCCCCGTCGAGCGGGAGCCGCGCCGGGAGCCGGTGGGCCGTGCGTGGTCAGGCCGGGGGCCGGTGGACGGGGAGTCGGCGGACCCGGAACCGACCGACCCGGACGCGGTGCGCCAGGAAGTCTCCGGCCTGGAGCTGTTGGGCCTCAAGCCGACGGACCGGGAACCGACGGACCGGGAACCGACGGACCGGGAGCCGTTGCGCCCGGAGACGACCCGTCCGGAGA
>NZ_VOGW01000095.1:8856-24547 GCF_007896895.1 Streptomyces misionensis
CTACCAAGTCGCCGCCGCGCTGGCCGTCGCCGTCGTGGCCGTGGGCGTCGGTGTGCACCTGCTGATGGTGTTTCTCAGCGTCGCGCCGCCGAACGCCGTGTCGAAGCAGCACGGCAAGGCCGTCGAGGCCTGGGTCTTCCCGGAGTTCGAGCAGAACTGGAAGCTCTTCGCGCCCAACCCGTTGCAGCAGAACATCGCCGTGCAGGTGCGGGCCGAGGTGCGGATGAAGGACGGCGGCCTGATCACCACCGGCTGGACCGACCTGTCCGCACAGGACGGCGCCGCCATCCACGGCAATCTGGCGCCCAGCCACGCCCAGCAGAACGAACTGCGCCGCGGCTGGGACTTCCTCACCGCGACGCACACCGACGACAACCGTCCCGTCGGCATGCGCGGCGCCCTCTCCGAGGACTACCTGCGCCGGATAGTGGTGCTGCGCCTGTACCGCACCGATCCGACCAGCCGGGACGGCGTCATCCAGCGGGTGCAGGTCCGCTCCCGCACCACCAATGTGCAGCCCCCCTCGTGGAGCGATGAGCAGGTGCCCGACAAGCCCTACTACCGCGAGCTGCCCTGGTGGACGGTGCGCGCCGACGAGGCCGCCGGAGGTGTGCGGTGAACCGGGCCCCGGCGACGCTGTCGCACGCGCTCACCCGTGTCACCGAGGCGGCCCTCGGGCCCTACCAGAGTGCCGTCATCCGGATCGGCTTCGCCCTCACCTGGCTGCTCTACCTGCTGCGCGAGTTCCCGTACCGCCAGGAGCTGTACGGCCCCAGCGGACCGTGGAGCCTGGCCATGGTCAGGCGGCTGACCGGGGACAACCACGCCTTCACGGCCCTGACGTGGGTGAACGGGCAGCCGTGGTTCGAGTTCTGCTATGCGCTCGCGGTCCTGGCCGGCGCGGCGCTGCTGGTCGGCTGGCGCACCCGTACGGCGTCCGTGCTGTTCATGGTGGGCGTCGTCTCGCTGCAGAACCGCAGCATCTTCATCGGTGACGGCGGCGACAACGTGCTGCACCTGATGTCCATCTACCTCGTCTTCACGCGCTGCGGTCAGGTGTGGTCCCTCGACGCGCGGCGGGCGGCGCGCGCCGCGGCGGCACGCGCGCGCGGGGAGCGGGTCCGCGCCGACCGGACGGGCCCGGCGCTGTGGGCGGTGCTGGGGCTCGCGCTGGTCACGGCGACGGCGACCGGCAGGCTCTTCGGCAACAGCTGGCTGATCCCGGCCCTGCTGTGGGCGGTGTGGGCGGCGCTCGGCCTGTGGTGGCTGGTCCAGCGCCGGGCGCGGTCGGACGAGCCGCGCATCCTGCTGGACGTGATCGCCAACGTTTTGCACAACGGCGCCCTCGTGGTGATCATGGCAGAGGCCTGTCTGATCTACGCCACGGCCGGCTGGTACAAGATCCAGGGCTCGCGCTGGCAGGACGGCACCGCCGTCTACTACCCGCTCCACCTGGACTACTTCACGCCCTGGCCCGGCCTCGCCGGTCTGCTGTCCGCCAGCGCCACCATGCTGACGATCGTGGCGTACGGCACCGTCACGGTGCAGGTCGCCTTCCCGTTCACCCTGTTCAACCGGCGGGTGAAGAACGTGCTCCTGGTGCTGCTGATCCTGGAGCACGCCGTGATCGCCGTCGCCCTCGGCCTGCCGTTCTTCTCGCTGGCGATGATCACGGCGGACGCGGTCTTCCTGCCGACCTCCTTCCTGCTGCGGATCGGCCGTCTCGCGGCCCGCGCGCGCGGGCGGTTCGTCCGCGAGGGCGGCGGCACGGTGCCCGCGCCACGCTCCCCGGAGGAGAGCACATCGGGCCACGTAGGGTTCACGGCATGACCGACCCGCTCATCCGCTGGCGCGAGCACGCCGCGTCCGCCGTGCTGCTCGACGGCTTCCACGCCCTGAAACACGCGCTGCGCTTCGGGGCCGAGGTGCCGGTGGCGGTCACCACCGACCGGCGGGGCGCGCTCGATCTGGCCGCGGAACTGGCCGAGGACGTGCGGGAGATCCTGGACGGGCTGCTCACCGAGGTGCCCGAGCGGACGTACGCCGCCCTCGTCCCGCGGCCGCATCCGACGGGTGTCGCCGCGCTCGCCGTACGCCCCTCCCGCGAGGCCAATCTGCGGACGCTCGCCCGGCTGCCCCGCACCAGCCCCGTGGTGGTCCTCGACAACCCCCGCAACCTGGGCAACGCGGGTGCCGTGATCCGGCTGGCCGCCGGGTTCGGGGCGACCGGGGTGGTCACCACCGGCACCCTCGACCCCTGGCACCCCACGGTGGTGCGCGGCGGCGCGGGCCTGCACTTCGCGACCGCAGTGGAGCGTTTGGACGTCGGCGAACTGCCGCCCGGGCCGCTGTTCGCCCTGGACCCGGAGGGCGAGGACATCCGTGGCACCGAGTTGCCCGACGACGCCGTACTCGCCTTCGGGTCGGAGCGCAGCGGGCTGTCGGCAGCGCTGCGCGCGCGTGCCGATCACCTGCTGCGGCTGCCGATGCGCCCCCAGGTCTCCAGCTACAACCTCGCCACCAGTGTGGCGATGACGCTGTACCACTGGAGCGCCACCGGGGGCGCGCCCGCCGCCTAGGCCGTCAGGCCTGGCCCTTCGCGTCCCGGCGCATCTCGACCACCCGGAAGCGGTTCGCGACGAAGGCGCCGTCGCACAGGGCCGCGTTCGCCGCCGGGTTGCCGCCTGAGCCGTGGAAGTCGGAGAAGGCCGCGGTCTGGTTCACGAACACCCCGCCGGTGAGGTTGAAGGAGAGCTGGGCCGCCTCCTCCAGGCACACCTCCTGGACGGCCCGCTCGACCTCGCCGTCGGTGGTGTACGCGCCGACCGTCATCGCGCCCTTCTCGCGCACCGTGCGCCGCAGCAGTTCCACCGCGTCGGTCGCCGAGTCGACCGCGACGGCGAAGGAGACCGGGCCGAAGCACTCGCTCATGTAGGCGGCCTCGGCGTCGGGCTTGGCGCCGTCCAGCTTGACGATCACCGGGGTGCGCACCACCGCGTCCGGGAACTCCGGATTGGTGATCTCCCGGGACGCGAGGGCCACCTCGCCGAGGCCGGCGGCGGCCTCCAGGCGGGCCTTGACGTCGGGGTTGACGATCGCGCCCAGCAGCCCGTTGGCCCGCGCGTCGTCACCGAGCAGGCCGTCGACCGCGCGGGCGAGGTCGGCGGTGACCTCGTCGAAGGTCTTCGGGCCCTGGTCGGTGTGGATGCCGTCCCTCGGGATCAGCAGGTTCTGCGGGGTGGTGCACATCTGCCCGCTGTACAGGGACAGCGAGAAGGCCAGGTTGGACAGCATGCCCTTGTAGTCGTCCGTGGAGTGCACGACCACCGTGTTGACGCCGGCCTTCTCCGTGTAGACCTGCGCCTGGCGGGCGTTGGTCTCCAGCCAGTCGCCGAAGGACGTCGAACCGGTGTAGTCGATGATCCTGATCTCCGGGCGGGTGGCGAGGGCCTTGGCGATGCCCTCGCCGGGGCGCTCGGCGGCCAGGGCGACCAGGTTGGCGTCGAAGCCGGCCTCGGCGAGCACCTCGCGGGCGATCCGCACGGTGAGCGCGAGCGGCAGCACCGCGCGCGGGTGCGGCTTGACCAGGACCGCGTTGCCGGTCGCCAGCGAGGCGAACAGGCCCGGGAAGCCGTTCCAGGTCGGGAAGGTGTTGCAGCCGATGACCAGGCCGATGCCGCGCGGGACGGGGGTGAACTCCTTGGT
This sequence comes from Streptomyces misionensis, assembly GCF_007896895.1. Classification (GTDB taxonomy): domain Bacteria; phylum Actinomycetota; class Actinomycetes; order Streptomycetales; family Streptomycetaceae; genus Streptomyces; species Streptomyces misionensis_A. Next base: position 12,562 of record NZ_VOGW01000095.1, read on the forward strand.
GAGCACCAGCGGGTCGCGCTTGCCCTGCGGCTTGGTCCACTCCGCCGTGCCCGGGGTGCGGACCTGCTCCGCGTAGGCGTACGCCACCGCCTCCAGGCCGCGGTCCTGGGCGTGCGGGCCGCCCGCCTGGAACGCCATCATGAAGGCCTGTCCGCTGGTGTGCATGACGGCGTGCGCGAACTCGTGCGTCCGGTCGCTGATCCGCTTGAGGATCTCCAGGCAGACCACGGCCCGCACCTCGGGACCGGCGTCCCGCCAGGCCCGCTGTCCCGCCTTCATCGCGGGCAGCAGCACGTCCAGGTCCGCGTGCGGGTAGGTCACGCCCAGCTCGATGCCGTACGGCGAGACCTCGGCGCCGACCCAGTCGTCGGTACCCGGCTGGCCGAGGTCCAGGCGGGAGCCCAGCAGGGCGTCGAAGGCGGCCTTGCCCGCGGCCGCGTCCAGGCTGCCGTGTTCGCCGTACGCCTTGGGGTGCTCGGGGTGCGGGGACCAGTAGGCGCGCGTGCGGATCGCTTCCAGGGCCTGGTCGAGAGTGGGCCGGTGCTTCGCGATCAGCTCGGGGGCGGTCAGTTCGGCGGCCATGCGGGACCAACTCCTCGTCTGGGGAACTCTTCGTCGAGTTCACGACCTGGCAGAAAGAGCAGCGGGATGGGACGGTCAGAGCTAGAGTAACCGAACGATCGGTCGGTTCAAGGGGGTCCGCCGTATCTGTGGAAAACCCCGTGCGGGAGGATCGCGGACATGACAGCACTCGACCTCAGCAGCCCCGTGGCCGTCGTCGGCACCGGCACCATGGGCCAGGGCATCGCCCAGGTCGCGCTGGTCGCCGGCCACCCCGTGCGGCTCTATGACGCCGCGCCCGGGCGGGCCCTGGAAGCGGCCGCGGCGATCGGCGCCCGCCTCGACCGGCTGGTGGACAAGGGCCGGCTCGACCCCGCCGCCCGGGACGCGGCCCGCGCCCGTCTGGAGCCCGCGCAGGCCCTGACGGAGCTGGCCGACTGCGCCCTCGTCGTGGAGGCCGTCCTGGAACGCCTCGACGTGAAACAGCGGCTCTTCGGCGAGCTGGAGGACATCGTCGCCGAGGACTGCCTGCTGGCCACCAACACCTCCTCGCTGTCGGTGACGGCGATCGGCGGCGCCCTGCGCCATCCGGGCCGCTTCCTCGGCCTGCACTTCTTCAACCCCGCCCCGCTGCTCCCGCTGGTCGAGGTCGTCTCCGGGTTCGCCACCGACGTCGCCTCGGCCACGCGCGCGTACGAGACCGCCCGCGCCTGGGGCAAGACCCCGGTGGCCTGCGCGGACACCCCCGGCTTCATCGTCAACCGGATCGCCCGGCCCTTCTACGCCGAGGCCTTCGCGGTCTACGAGGCCCAGGCCGCCGACCCGGCCACCATCGACGCGGTCCTGCGCGAGTCGGGCGGCTTCCGGATGGGCGCCTTCGAACTCACCGACCTGATCGGCCAGGACGTCAACGAGGCGGTGACGCACTCGGTGTGGCAGTCCTTCTTCCAGGACGTGCGGTTCACCCCGTCCCTGGCCCAGCGCCGCCTGGTGGAGTCCGGCCGGCTCGGCCGCAAGACCGGGCACGGCTGGTACGACCACGGCGAGGGCGCCGAGCGGCCCGAGCCGCACACCGCCGACAAGGAGCAGCCGCCCGCCCATGTCGTCGCCGAGGGGCGGCTCGGGCCCGCGCGCGAACTGCTCACCCTGATCCGCGAGGCGGGCATCCAGGTCCGCGAGGAGGACGAGGACAACGGCACCCGCCTGGTGCTGCCGAGCGGCGGCCAGCTGGTGCTCGCCGACGGCCAGACCTCCGGGGAGTTCCGCGACGTCGTCTACTTCGACCTGGCGCTCGACTACCGGAAGGCGACCCGGATCGCCCTCGCCGCCTCCCAGGACACCTCGCCCCGCACCCTCGCCGAGGCCACCGGCCTCTTCCAGGCGCTCGGCAAGGACGTCAGCGTCATCGGCGACGTCCCCGGCATGATCGTGGCCCGCACCGTGGCCCGGATCATCGACCTCGCCCACGACGCGCTCGTCAAGGGCGTGGCGACCAAGGAGGACATCGACACCGCGATGCGCCTGGGTGTCAACTACCCGCTCGGCCCCTTCGAGTGGGACGACAGGCTGGGCCACGACTTCGCCTTCGAGGTGCTGGACGAGATGCACGACCGGGACCCCTCCGGGCGCTACGCGCCCTCCCTCGCGCTCTTCCGGCACTCGTGCGCCGCCGAACGGCGGGAGGACGCCTCATGACCACCGCCCGACGCGACACGTACACCCCCGAGACGCTGCTCTCGGTGGCCGTCCAGGTCTTCAACCAGCGCGGCTACGACGGCACCTCCATGGAGCACCTGTCCCGGGCGGCCGGCATCTCCAAGTCGTCGATCTACCACCACGTCAGCGGCAAGGAGGAACTGCTGCGCCGGGCCGTCAGCCGCGCCCTGGACGGCCTGTTCGCCATCCTGGAGGAGCCGGGGGCGTGCGAGGGGCGGCCCGTGGACCGCCTGGAGCACGTCGTACGGCGCATGGTCGAGGTGCTCATAGCCGAACTGCCCTATGTGACGCTGCTGCTGCGGGTGCGCGGCAACACCGCCACCGAGCGGTGGGCGCTGGAGCGGCGCCGGGACTTCGACCACCGGGTCGCCGAACTGCTCAAGGCGGCCGCCGCCGACGGGGACGTGCGCGCCGACGTGGAGGTGCGGCTGGTCACCCGGCTGGTCTTCGGGATGATCAACTCCATCGTGGAGTGGTACCGGCCGGAGGCGCGCGGCGCCACGGGCCGCGAGGTGGCCGACGCGGTCGTGCGGCTGGTCTTCGCGGGGCTGCGCGGGGACTGAGTCAGGGCCTTTCTTCCGGAGCAGGTCGGCTGGAGGACGGGCACCTACGCGTCCGGCTCCAGGTCCTCCTCCTCGAACACCAGCAGTGTGCGGGTGCTCAGCACCTCCGGGATCGCCTGGAGCCGGGTGAGCACCAGCTCGCGCAGCGCCCGGTTGTCGGGCGTGTGCACCAGCAGCAGGACGTCGAAGTCGCCGCCCACCAGGGCGATGTGCGAGGCGCCGGGCAGCTGCCGGAGCTGCTCGCGCACCGTACGCCAGGTGTTCTGGACGATCTTCAGCGTGATGTACGCCGAGGTGCTGTGCCCGGCCCGCTCGTGGTCCACCCGCGCGCCGAACCCCCGGATCACGCCGTCCTCGACGAGCCGGTTGATGCGCGCGTAGGCGTTGGCGCGCGAGACGTGGACGCGCTCGGCGACCGACCGTATCGAGGCGCGGCCGTCCGCCTGGAGGATGCGCAGAATGTCCTGGTCGATGGCGTCCAGCGGCCGGGCCGGGTACAGCACGGCTTCCTGCGTCTCGTCGGCCATTCGTTCAGGTGCCATGTCCCCCCGCTTCCTCGCCGTGGACGTCCTGCGTTCATTCCAGGCTGTGGAGAACCGTTTGTCCACAGCCTGCACCCGCCTGTAGCCAAATTGTGCCGACGACCGAACAATCGGTAGGTGAGGCGGGTCACAGCCGACGCGCCTCCCGTAGCCGCTCCCACGAGGAGGTGCCGTCATGACGGTTCTGGAGCAGCGGGGCGCGTACCGGCCATCGCCGCCGCCCGCCTGGCAGCCCCGTATGGACCCCGCGCCGCTGCTGCCCGACGCCGAGCCCTACCGCGTCCTCGGCACCGAGGCGGCCGCCAAGGCCGATCCCGACCTGCTCCGCCGGCTCCACGCGCACCTGGTGCGCGGCCGCCGCTACAACACCCAGGCCACCGCGCTCACCAAGCAGGGCCGCCTCGCCGTCTATCCCTCCAGCACCGGCCAGGAGGCCTGCGAGGTCGCCGCCGCCCTGGTCCTGGAGGAGCGCGACTGGCTCTTCCCCAGCTACCGCGACACCCTCGCCGTCGTCGCCCGCGGGGTGGACCCGGTCGAGGCCCTCACCCTGCTGCGCGGCGACTGGCACAGCGGCTACGACCCCCACGCCCACCGGGTCGCCCCTCTGTCCACCCCGCTGGCCACCCAGCTCCCGCACGCCGTCGGCCTGGCTCACGCCGCCCGCCTCAAGGGCGACGACGTGGTCGCGCTCGCCATGGTCGGCGACGGCGGCACCAGCGAGGGCGATTTCCACGAGGCGCTGAACTTCGCGGCCGTCTGGCAGGCGCCCGTGGTCTTCCTGGTGCAGAACAACGGCTTCGCCATCTCCGTCCCGCTCGCCAAGCAGACCGCCGCGCCCTCCCTGGCCCACAAGGCCGTCGGATACGGCATGCCGGGCCGCCTGGTCGACGGCAACGACGCGGCGGCGGTGCACGAGGTGCTCACCGACGCCGTACGCCAGGCCCGCGCGGGCGGCGGCCCCACGCTGGTCGAAGCGGTCACCTACCGCATCGACGCCCACACCAACGCCGACGACGCCACCCGCTACCGGGGCGACGCCGAGGTGGAGGCATGGCGCGCGCACGACCCGGTGCGGCTGCTGGAGACGGAGCTGACCGAGCGCGGCCTGCTCGACGAGGCCGCCCTGGAGACCGTACGGGAGGACGCCGAGGCGATGGCCGCGGACCTGCGCGCGCGCATGAACCAGGACCCCGAACTCGACCCCATGGACCTCTTCGACCACGTCTACGCCGAGACCACCGCCCAACTGCGCGAACAGCGGGACCTGTTGCGGGCCGAGCTGGCGGCCGAGCAGGACGGGCCCGACCCGCAGGAAGGCGACCGCCGATGACCACCGTGGCCGTCAAGCCCGCCACCATGGCACAGGCCCTCACCCGCGCGATGCGCGACGCGATGGCCGCAGACCCGAGCGTGCACGTCCTGGGCGAGGACGTCGGCACCCTCGGCGGTGTCTTCCGGGTCACCGACGGACTCGCCAAGGAGTTCGGCGAGGACCGCTGCACCGACACCCCCCTCGCCGAGGCCGGCATCCTCGGCGCCGCCGTCGGCATGGCCATGTACGGCCTGCGGCCGGTGGTGGAGATGCAGTTCGACGCCTTCGCCTACCCGGCGTTCGAGCAACTGGTCAGCCATGTCTCGCGGATGCGCAACCGCACCCGCGGGAAGATGCCCCTGCCGATCACCGTGCGCATCCCCTACGGCGGCGGCATCGGCGGCGTCGAGCACCACAGCGACTCCTCCGAGGCCTACTACGTGGCCACCCCCGGCCTGCACGTGGTCACGCCCGCGACCGTCGCCGACGCCTACGGCCTGCTGCGCCGGTCCATCGCCTCCGACGACCCGGTGGTCTTCCTGGAGCCCAAGCGGCTCTACTGGTCCAAGGACACCTGGAACCCCGAGCAGCCCACCGAGGTCGAGCCGATCGGTCGGGCGGTGGTGCGGCGCACCGGCCGCAGCGCCACGCTGATCACCTACGGCCCCTCCGTGCCCGTCTGCCTGGAGGCCGCCGAGGCCGCGCGGGCCGAGGGCTGGGACCTGGAGGTCGTCGACCTGCGCTCCCTGGTGCCGTTCGACGACGAGACGGTCTGCGCCTCGGTCCGCCGCACCGGACGCGCCGTGGTGGTGCACGAGTCGACCGGCTTCGGCGGGCCGGGCGGCGAGATCGCGGCCCGCGTCACCGAGCGCTGCTTCCACCACCTGGAGGCCCCCGTGCTGCGCGTGGCCGGGTTCGACCTGCCCTACCCGCCGCCCATGCTGGAGCGGCACCATCTGCCCGGCGTGGACCGCGTCCTGGACGCCGTGGCCCGGTTGCAGTGGGAGGCCGAGGGCTGATGGCACAGGTGCTGGAGTTCAAGCTGCCCGACCTCGGCGAGGGACTGACCGAGGCGGAGATCGTCCGCTGGCTGGTCCAGGTCGGTGACGTGGTCGCCGTCGACCAGCCGGTGGTCGAGGTCGAGACGGCCAAGGCCTCGGTCGAGGTGCCGTGCCCCTACGGCGGCGTGGTCACCGCCCGCTACGGCGAGGAGGGCACCGAACTGCCGGTCGGCGCACCGCTGCTGACGGTCGCCGTCGGTGAACCGGAGGCGGAGCCGGAGGGCGGCTCGGGCAATGTCCTGGTCGGCTACGGCACCTCGGAGGCGCCCGGCCGCAGGCGGCGGGTACGGCCGGCGCCGGCCGGCGGTGCGCGCGTGAACGGCGCCGCGCCCGCGTCCGCCGCGAACGCCCTCGCCGTCCCCCCGGCCGCGGCGTCCGGCGGTCCCGTGCCCGTGATCTCCCCGCTGGTCCGGCGGCTGGCCCGGGAGGGCGGGCTGGACCTGCGCGCGCTCGCCGGTTCGGGCCCGGACGGGCTGATCCTGCGCGCCGACGTGGAGCGCGCCCTGCGGGCCGCGCCGGAGCGGGACGGCGGCCGCACGGCCGAGGCCCCCGCCGCGGTCGCCCCCGCCCCGGGCGCGACGGAGGCCCGTGTCCCGGGCCCGGCGGAGGTCCGCGTCCCCCTCAAGGGCATCCGCGGCGCCGTCGCCGACAAACTCTCCCGCAGCCGCCGGGAGATCCCGGACGCGACCTGCTGGGTGGACGCGGACGCCACGGAACTGATGCGCGCGCGGACCGCGATGAACGCGGCGGGGGGCCCGAAGATCTCGCTCCTCGCGCTGCTCGCCCGTGTCTGCACCGCCGCGCTCGCCCGCTTCCCCGAGCTGAACTCCTCGGTCGACACCGAGGCCCGCGAGATCGTCCAGCACCCGTACGTGCACCTCGGGTTCGCGGCGCAGACCGACCGCGGCCTGGTCGTACCGGTCGTCCGGGACGCCCATGCGCGCGGCGCCGAGTCGCTGACCGCCGAGTTCGCCCGGCTCACCGAGGCCGCCCGCACCGGGACGCTGACCCCGGGCGAACTCACCGGCGGCACCTTCACGCTGAACAACTACGGGGTCTTCGGCGTCGACGGCTCCACGCCGATCGTCAACCACCCCGAGGCGGCCATGCTCGGTGTCGGCCGGATCGTCCCCAAGCCCTGGGTGCACGAGGGGGAGCTGGCGGTGCGCCAGGTCGTCCAGCTGTCGCTCACCTTCGACCACCGGGTGTGCGACGGCGGTACGGCGGGCGGCTTCCTGCGGTACGTGGCGGACTGCGTGGAACAGCCGGCGGTGCTGCTGCGCACGCTGTGAACCCGCGGTTCCCCGTGCCCGGCCCGGCCCGCATACTCGGGGAGTGACCGACAAAGCCACCGCCGACGAGACCGGCGCCGGGTCGCCGGCCACCGCGGCCGTCACGACCCCCGTGCCGTACGACCCGTACGACGCCGTCGTGCTGGCCGGCGGCGCCGCGCGGCGGCTCGGCGGTGCCGACAAGCCCGGGATACGGGTCGGCGGCCGGGCGCTGCTGGACCGGGTGCTCTCCGCCTGCGCGGGCGCCCGTACGACCGTCGTCGTGGCCGCGCCCCGGCCCACCGTCCGGACCGTGCGCTGGGCGCGCGAGGAGCCGCCCGGCGCGGGCCCGGTCGCCGCGCTGGCCGCCGGTCTGCGGCAGACCACGGCCGAGCACGCCGTCGTCCTCTCCGCCGACCTGCCCTTCCTCCGGCCGGCCACCCTGCGCCGATTGCTGGCCGCGCTGCGCGAGACCGGCGCCGACGGCGCGCTGCTCACCGACGCGGACGGCCGCGACCAGCCGCTGGTGGCCGCCTACCGCACCGCCGCGCTCCGCCGTGAACTGGCCGCCCTCGCCGCCGCGCACGACGGACTCACCGGCCTGCCGCTGCGCCGGCTCACCGGCGCCCTCCGCCTCACCCGCGTCCCGGACCCGCACGCGTCCTTCGACTGCGACACCTGGGACGACATCGTCAACGCCAGGGCACGCATCAGGGAGCATGGGCACGTGTTGGATGAATGGATCTCCGCAGTCAAGGACGAGCTGGGCATCGACCTGGACGTCGACATGAACGTCCTGCTCGACCTGGCCCGGGACGCCGCGCACGGTGTCGCGCGGCCCGCCGCCCCGCTGACCACCTTCCTCGTCGGCTACGCCGCCGCCCGGGGCGAGGGCGGTCCCGAGGCCGTCGCCGAGGCAGCCCGCAAGGCCGCCGCGCTGGCGCTGCGCTGGGAGGAAGAGGCACGGGAGACCGGCGGGGCCGGGGAAGGGAACGGGGGCCCGAGCGCCCCGGACGCCGGATGACCGCGTCCCGCCTGCGCGGCGGGGCACCCGTCGAGGACGGCGACGACCTCGATGTCGAGGAGGCCCTGGCCCTCGTGAGGGAAGCCAAGGACGACAGCACCGGCCCGGCCCCGGCGCCTCGTGCCCGGGACGCGCGGTCCGACGGGCCACACCGGGCCACCTCCTGGGCCGAGGCCCGCGAGATCGCCGCCCGGGCCGCCCGGACGGCCCGGGCCGCCGGCTCCCGTCGCGGCCCCGTCTCCGTCCCGCTCGGCGACTCCCTCGGGCTGGTCCTGGCCGCGCCCCTCGACGCGCTCAGCGACCTGCCCTCCTTCGACACCTCCGCGATGGACGGCTGGGCGGTCGCCGGGCCCGGCCCCTGGACGGTGCGCGAGGAGGGCGTGCTCGCCGGGCACGCCCAGCCCGCGCCGCTCACCGACGGCGAGGCGGTCCCCATCGCGACCGGCGCCCGCGTCCCCGCCGACACCACCGCCGTCCTGCGCACCGAGCACGGCCGCACCGACACCCAGGGCCGGCTGCACGCCACCGGGGACCTGGCCCACGGCCAGGACATCCGCCCGCGCGGCCAGGAGTGCCGCAGCGGCGACCAGTTGCTGCCCGTCGGCACCCTGATCACCCCTGCCGTCCTCGGTCTGGCCGCCGCCGCGGGATACGACACCGTCACCGTCGTCCCCCGGCCCCGCGCCGAAGTCCTCGTCCTCGGGGACGAGTTGCTGACCGAGGGGCTGCCGCGCGAGGGCCTGATCCGAGACGCGCTCGGCCCGATGCTGCCGCCCTGGCTGCGCGCCCTCGGTGCCGAGGTCGTCGCCGTACGCCGGGTCCGTGACGACGCCAGGGCCCTGCGCAAGGCGATCACCGCCTCCCCCGCCGACCTGATCGTCACCACCGGAGGCACCGCCGCCGGGCCTCTCGACCATGTCCACCCCACCCTGGAACGCATCGGCGCCGAACTCCTCGTCGACGGCGTCGCGGTGCGCCCCGGCCACCCCATGCTGCTGGCCCGCACCGAGGACGGCCGGCATCTCGTCGGCCTGCCCGGCAACCCCCTCGCCGCCGTGTCGGGCCTGCTCACGCTCGCCGAGCCCCTGCTGCGGACCCTGGCCGCCCACCCGGCCCCCGAGCCGTACACCTTGCCGCTGTCGGAGGCGGTGCACGGCCACCCGTACGACACCCGGCTCATCCCCGTGGTGCTGCGCGGCGACCGCGCCGTACCGCTGCACTACAACGGCCCGGCCATGCTGCGCGGTGTCGCCGCCGCCGACGCGCTGGCCGTCGTACCACCGGGCGGCGCCCGGCCGGGCGAGGAGACGGAGCTGCTGGACCTGCCCTGGGCGGCCGCTGGGATCGGGGTATGTTTCACGTGAAACACGCGGACTACGACGCCGGCGCTTCCCCCGACTCCGCCCTCCCCCGGGACGACAGCCTCCAGATGGACGAACGGGCGGTCACCCACCGGGTGAGACTCCCGGTGAAAGTGGTGGAACGCCCTCTTCGCCAGGTCGCCAAACGGCTGCTCATGGCGCTGCTGGTGCTGGTCCTCACCGCGCTCGTCGTCTACGTCGACCGCGAGGGCTACCGCGACAGCGCCGACGACTCGGTGGACCTGCTCGACTCCTTCTACTACGCCACCGTCACCCTCTCCACCACGGGGTACGGCGACATCACCCCGGTCAGCGACAGCGCCCGGCTGACCAACATCTTCGTCATCACACCGCTGCGTGTGCTGTTCCTGATCATCCTGGTCGGCACCACGCTGGAGGTCCTCACCGAACGCACCCGGGAGGAATGGCGCCTGAAACGCTGGAGGTCCGCCTTGCGCGATCACACCGTCGTCATCGGCTTCGGCACGAAGGGGCGGTCGGCCGTGCAGACCGTGTGCGCGACCGGGCTGAAGAAGGAGCAGGTGGTCGTGGTCGACCCCAGCGCCAAGGTGATCGACGCGGCGACCGCCGACGGTTACGCCGGGGTCATGGGCGACGCCACCCGCAGCGATGTGCTCAAGCGGGCCGAGGTGGGCAAGGCCCGGCAGATCATCGTCGCCCCGCAGCGCGACGACACCGCCGTGCTCGTCACCCTGACCGCCCGGCAGCTCAACCGGAGCGCCAAGATCGTGGCCGCGGTGCGCGAGGAGGAGAACGCCCCGTTGCTGCGGCAGTCCGGTGCCGATGCCGTCATCACCAGCGCCAGCGCGGCCGGCCGGCTGCTGGGGCTGTCCGTCCTCAGCCCCGCCGCCGGCATGGTCATAGAAGACCTCATCCAGCAGGGCAGCGGACTGGACCTCGTGGAACGGCCGGTGGTGCGCGCCGAGGCGGGCAAGCGGCCGCGCGAGATCGACGACCTGGTGGTGAGCGTCGTCCGCGGCCATCGCGTGCTCGGTTACGACGACCGCTCCATCGGCACCCTGCAACTCACGGACCGGCTCATCACCATCGTTCGCGCCAGCCCCGGCACCCAGATCACCCCGCACATCCGCCCGCTGCCCACGGACTGAGCGAACCGCCCCCGCGCACCGGCGCCGGGGCCCCTCGGGGAGTAGCGTCACCAGCATGCATGCGATCACGATTCCCGAACCTGGTGGTCCCGAGGCGCTGGTGTGGGACGAGGTCCCCGACCCGGTGCCCGGCGAGGGCGAGGTGCTGGTCGAGGTGGTGGCCGGGGCCGTCAACCGTGCCGACATCCTGCAGCGCCAGGGCTTCTACGACCCGCCGCCCGGCGCCTCCCCCTACCCCGGCCTGGAGTGCTCCGGCCGGATCGCCGCGATCGGCCCCGGGGTGTCCGGCTGGGCCGTCGGCGACGAGGTGTGCGCCCTGCTCGCGGGCGGCGGCTACGCCCAGAAGGTCGCCGTGCCCGCCGGGCAGCTGCTGCCCGTGCCGCAGGGCGTCGACCTCGCCCAGGCCGCCGCGTTGCCCGAGGTGGCGTGCACGGTCTGGTCCAACGTGTTCATGGTCGCCCATCTGCGCCCCGGCGAGACGCTGCTCGTGCACGGCGGCTCCAGCGGTATCGGCACCATGGCGATCCAGCTGGCCAAGGCCGTCGGCGCCAAGGTCGCGGTGACCGCGGGGACCAAGGAGAAGCTGGAGCGCTGCGCCGAGCTGGGCGCGGACATCCTGATCAACTACCGGGAGCAGGACTTCGTCGCCGAGGTCAAGGAGGCCATCGGCGGCGCGGGCGCCGACGTCATCCTCGACAACATGGGCGCCAAGTACCTCGACCGCAACATCCAGGCGCTCGCCGTCAACGGACGGCTGGCGATCATCGGGATGCAGGGCGGCGCCAAGGGCGAGCTGAACATCGGCGCGCTGCTGAGCAAGCGGGCCGCCGTCAGCGCCACCTCGCTGCGGGCGCGTCCGCTGGGCGAGAAGGCCGCCATCGTCGCCGCGGTGCGGGAGCACGTCTGGCCGCTGCTCGCGGCGGGGCACGTGCGGCCGGTGGTGGACCGCGAGGTGCCGATGCCGGAGGCCGCGGAGGCCCACCGGGTGGTCGAGGAGAGCGGCCACATCGGCAAGGTGCTGCTGGTGGCGCCGTAACCGAGCCGGTGTGCGCGGGGGTGCTCAGCCCCTGCGCAGGCGCAGGCCCAGGAAGGCCAGGCCCAGGCCCAGGCCGATGAGGACGAGCCCGCTGCCCAGCGGGAGGATCCGCAGCTCCGGCTCGCTCGCGTTCTCGCTCTGCCGGCCCGTGTTCCGCGGGGATCCCGTCGGGTCGAGGCCCGCGTCCCGGGGCGGGGGCGAGGCCGTCGTCGTCGGCGTCTCGGCGGTCTCCGGCTCCGCCGGCTGCGCGGCGGCGGAGCCGACGGGGTCGTCGTCGCCCTCCACCTCGGCCCAGGGGCCGTCCGGCCGGCCCGGGCGCATCCTGCCCTCACCGGCCCCGCTCCCGGCCCGGGACGGCTCGCCGGACGGCGGGTGGTTCGAGGAGGCGTCGGAACCGGAGGGCCGGGAG
>NZ_VOGW01000096.1:0-8915 GCF_007896895.1 Streptomyces misionensis
GGCGTGGAGGAGCGCGGGGTGCCGGGGCCGGCGTACGCGGTGGTGGCGCCGTAGGCGGGCAGGGCCGTCACGAGGACGACCAGCAGCCGCAGACAGCGGTGGGTGAGTCGCAGCCATGGAGTCACGTCGGTGACCTCCCGGAGCCCAGCCGGCGTGAGCCGTGATCGATGGATGAACCGACGGAAACAGCCTCACATTCACCGACTCACCGGGCATTCCGGATTGGGCCGACGGGTCTAAACGGCGGTTCGGCCGATCCGGGGGGCGCCCCGGTGATGAGGTGGGCGGGTGCGAGAGAATGACGGCATGGAGATGCCGAGGAACGAACGGTCGCCCGAGAACCCCCAGATCCTCGTCGTGGGCCAGGACGGGATGGCGCTCGGCGGAGGCACCGGGGACGACGATTCCCGCGAGACCCCGGTCACGGAGCAGGTCGAGCAGCCCGCCAAGGTCATGCGGATCGGCAGCATGATCAAGCAGCTCCTGGAGGAGGTGCGTGCGGCTCCCCTCGACGAGGCCAGCCGGGTGCGGCTGAAGGAGATCCACGCCAGCTCGGTCAAGGAGCTGGAGGACGGTCTGGCGCCGGAACTGGTCGAGGAGCTGGAGCGGCTGTCGCTGCCGTTCACCGACGACGCCACCCCGAGCGACGCGGAACTGCGGATCGCGCAGGCCCAGTTGGTGGGCTGGCTGGAGGGCCTCTTCCACGGCATCCAGACCACGCTGTTCGCCCAGCAGATGGCCGCCCGCGCCCAGCTGGAGCAGATGCGCCGGGCGCTCCCGCCTGGTGTGTCTCTCCCCGAGGGCGACGACCACCAGGCCGGCGGCCGCTCGGGCGGTCCCTACCTCTAGTGCTGCGACCGGGCCTGCTGCCTGACGGCCCGCTGCCTCCAGGTCCGGCCCTCGAACACGCGAAAGGGCCCGGCGCACCTGCGCCGGGCCCTTTTCACCTGCGCGTCACTGCGGCGGATTGCCCGTCGACACGCTCAGCTCGATGGTGCCCGGGTCCTTGGCGTTCACATCCGTGCCCTGGGACGGGAACTGGTCCATCACGGTGCCGTCCCCCCAGGTGTTGTCGTCCACCTTCTTGACCTTCAGCTGCCAGCCGGCGGCCTGGAAGCACGCCTTGACGGAGTCGAGGTCCTTGTAGCGGAAGTCGGGCAGCCGGATCTTGTGGGGGTCGTCGTAGGACTCCTCCGGCTCCGTGCACTTCGTCTTGTCGATCACCCGGGTGGTGTCCGGCCCCCGGTAGCCCGGCCGGTGGGAGGCGGCGGCCGAGGCGGAGGCGCCACCGCGCCCGCCTGTGTCGTCATCGCCGCCGCTGTTCGAGGTCAGCGCCACGATCAGGCCGGCGACCGCGGCGAGCGACACCACGCTCGCGCCGATGATCACTGCCTTGTTGCCCCGGCCGCCGGAGCCCCGCCCGGGCCCCTGCACGGCCGTCTGCGGCGCCTGGGCGTACGGCGGCGGGGTCTGCGGCCCGTAGCCCGCCGGAGGCGTCTGGTAGCCGGCCTGCTGCGGATAGCCGTAGGCCGGGGCGGGCGCGACCGGAGCGGGGGCGCCGGGGCCGTAGGGGCCCGGCTGGTACGGGGTCTGCACCGGCCCGGGCGGCGTCTGCCGCGCCTGGTCGACCGGCGGGAACACCGCGGAGCCGACGCCCGAGCCGCTCTGCCGGGGACCCGCGCCGGGCACGATGCTCGGCGCGGCCGCCTGGAGGGAGGCGGCGACCCGCAGACACTCCTCGCGCATGGCGTCGGCGGTCGGGAAGCGCTCGTTCGGGTTCTTCCGCAACGCGCGGGCGACGAGCGCGTCCACGGCCGGGGGCAGCGCGCGGTTGACGGAGGACGGCGCGACCGGCTCCTCCTGCACATGCGCGTACGCGATCGCCAGCGGGGAGTCCGCGTCGAACGGGAGACGCCCGGTGACCAGTTGGAACAGCATGATGCCGACCGAGTACAGGTCGGAGCGGGCGTCCACACCGCGGCCGAGCGCCTGCTCGGGCGAGAGGTACTGCGGGGTGCCGACGACCATGCCGGTCTGCGTCATCGACGTCACGCCGGACTGCATGGCGCGGGCGATGCCGAAGTCCATGACCTTGACCACACCGCGCTTGGTCATCATCACGTTGCCCGGCTTGATGTCGCGGTGGACCAGCCCCATCTCGTGGCTGATGTCCAGCGCCGCCAGCACGTCGGCGGTGACCTTCAGCGCCTTGTCGGCAGGCATGGCGCCGTACTGCCGTATGTCCTCCTCGAGCACCGAGCCGAGCGGGCGGCCCTCGACGTACTCCATGACGATGTACGGCGTGGCCAGACCGCCCAGGTCGTCCTCGCCCGTGTCGAAGACGGAGACGATATTGGTGTGCGTGAGCTTCGCCACGGCCTGGGCCTCGCGGCGGAAGCGCTCGCGGAAGGCCTGTTCCCGGCCGAGTTCGGTGTGGAGTGTCTTGATCGCGACCTGGCGGTCCAGCACGGCGTCGTACGCGAGGTGCACGGAGGCCATGCCGCCCTCGCCGAGCAAGTCGCGCAACTGGTAGCGGCCACCGGCCAGCGCCTGCCCCGCGTACCGGCCGTGTGCGCCGTCCTGGCTCATCTCTCCGCGTCCCCCGTCGGCCGTCCTGGCTCTTCGCGCAGGCCTTGATCGAATGTGTCATTCCCGGCCAAGTCTGCCCCAGGCCCCGGACACGTCAAGCGCGGTGCCCGTTCCGTGACCGTACGCGCAAGAAGCGTCGCGCAAGCGTTACAGGGGGCGTACGACCGGCACACACAATTTGCACGACGGCCCTTGCTGGGGGTTTCATGGCCGGTCCGTCGCTTGGCTGGTCCCGGTTCCGGTTCCGGACCGGTGGCCCCCACGGAGGCTGTAGCGTGGCCGACGGAGACCGTGACAACACCGCGCGCACCGCGGGCAGAAACGACGGCGAGGACTGATGGCACAGACGCAGCGCGCCCAGGGCCCGTCCGACCCCGAGGCGTCTGGCGGCGGCATGTCGGACGCGCCGGAGGCGTGGGGCAACGGAGGGCTTGTCGGCGACGGCCGGTACCGGCTCACGCACCGGCTCGGCCGGGGCGGCATGGCCGAGGTCTTCGCGGCCGAGGACGTCCGTCTGGGCCGTACGGTCGCGGTCAAGCTGCTCCGTGCCGACCTGGCCGAGGACCCCGTCTCCAAGGCCCGCTTCACGCGCGAGGCACAGTCGGTCGCCGGACTCAACCACCACGCGATCGTGGCCGTGTACGACTCCGGTGAGGATGTCGTGAACGGCCAGTCCGTGCCGTACATCGTCATGGAGCTGGTCGAGGGCCGGACCATCCGCGATCTGCTGATCAACGCGGAGGCGCCGGGCCCGGAGCAGGCGCTGATCATCGTCTCCGGTGTCCTGGAGGCGCTCGCCTACTCGCACCAGCACGGCATCGTGCACCGCGACATCAAGCCCGCGAACGTGATCATCACCGACAGCGGCGCCGTCAAGGTGATGGACTTCGGCATCGCCCGCGCCCTGCACGGCGCGCAGTCCACCATGACCCAGACCGGCATGGTCATGGGCACCCCCCAGTACCTCTCCCCGGAGCAGGCGCTCGGCAAGGCCGTCGACCACCGCTCCGACCTGTACGCGACCGGCTGCCTGCTGTACGAACTGCTCGCGCTGCGACCCCCGTTCACCGGCGAGACCCCGCTGTCGGTGGTCTACCAGCACGTCCAGGACACGCCGGTGCCGCCGTCGCAGGTCCTCCAGGCCTGCCCGCCGGAGCTGGACGGCCTGGTCATGCGCTCGCTCGCCAAGGAGCCGGACGACCGGTTCCAGACGGCCGAGGAGATGCGCGGCCTGGTCCAGTACGGCCTCCAGATGCTCTACGACCAGGGCGGGCACACCGGCACCTGGAACACCGGCCCGGTGACCGCGCCTGACGGCCGGCAGACCCCGCCGGGCGGCTTCGCGGGCACGACCGTCATGCCGCACGCCATGGACGGCGCCGGCACCGCCCAGATCCCGCAGCCGCTGCTGCCCCAGGGCTACGGCAGCGGCGACGACGGCGGCTTCGAGGGGCACGGCAACAAGGGCAGCGGCCGCGGCAAGCTGTGGATCCTCGCCGTGCTCGCGGTCATCGCCATCGCCGCGGGCGTGGCGCTGGCGGTGAAGGGCACGGACACCGGCGGCGGTTCCGGCAGCGACACCAAGCCGCCGGCGACGCACACCAAGAGCACCAAGGACGACTCCGCGTCCACCAGCCCGTCCGACGACAGCAGCGGGCAGCCCGCGGACACCGCCACCGACAACAGGTCGGACACCGGTTCCGGATCGGGCTGGGGACAGCCGTCCTACACGCCGTCGTACACCCCCTCGCAGCCGCAGAACACCGGCCCGACCGGCCAGCCGACCGCCCCGCAGAGCACGGCCTCGCAGCCCGCGGACCCGTCGAGCGGGGGCGCGGACGCGGGGACCGGCGACGGCGGCAGCGCGGACGGCGGCAGCACGGACGGCGGCACGGACGCGGGCGCCAACGGCGGCGGCACCAACGACGGCGGTCTGTCGGCCGGCGGGGCGGGCCTGCCCACCGGCTGAGGGACGCCTCCGGTCACCCGGTGAACGCGTCGCACACCGCGTCGTACCGCCGGGTCCACCACACCGCGAGCGCGGAGGCGGCCGGGAACTGGCAGTCCGCGCGGGTGTCGCCGCGCTCGTAGTGCCAGCGCAGCATCCAGAAGTCGTTCAGCCGTTCCCACCACACCCGGTGCACGGCCGCCGTCAGCTCCATGGGCGTGGCGCTCGCCGCGCGCCGGTACGCGCGGGCGTACGCCCGTACCTTCGGCAGGTCCAGCGTGCCCTCCGGGCGGACGAAGAAGATCGCGGCGGCGCGTACCGCCTCCTCGGCGCGCGGCTGCACGCCGAGCCGGTCCCAGTCCACGATGGCCGCGGGGGCACCGTCCTTGTAGAGCAGGTTGAACGGGTGGAAGTCGCCGTGCACCCAGCCGACCGGGCCGCCGGGCGGCGGGCGCCGGTCCGCGTGCCGTTCCAGCAGCGCGCGCCGCTCCAGCAGCCGGTGCCGGGCCAGCGCGTCGAACGCGTCGGCGGGGCGGTGCCTGCGCACCCGGGCGAGCAGCCTGCCGATGAGGTCGAAGGTGTCGGCCGGATCGGCGCTCTCCACGGGATGCGGGGCGGTGGCCGGGCGGGTGCGCCCCTTGGGCGGCATCACGCGCTCCAGGCAGGCGTGCACGGCGCCGAGCAGCGCCCCGAGGCGGGCGCTCTCCGCGCGGGTGAGCTGGGCGCCGTGGCGGTGTCCGCCGTCGATCCAGGGGTGCAGGGCGTAGGCGTGGCCGCCGATCACGGCGACGGTGCGGCCCTCGCGGTGCGCGAGCGGCACGGCGACCGGGACGCCGAGGGCGGCCAGGCGCTGGGTGGCCCGGTGGCGGCGTTCGATGGCGGCCGGGTCGGCGGTGTCGGGGTCGAAGTGGTGTTTGAGGAAATAGCGGCCGCGTGTGGTGCACAGCCGGTAGCCGCGATTGAGCAGGCCCTGGTCGACCGGTTCGCAGGCGACAGCGGTACCGGCGGTGTCGTAAAGGCGGAGAAGGGGGCCCACAGGGGGCACGGGGGGTGGTACACAAGGGCGCGGCACGCCGGAGATGCTAGGGCACGGAAAAGGGCCTGTGAGCTGGGGCTTGTCACAGTAAGTCAGTGCCGATCGCATTCGGTCACAGGGTGTACCGCCGTGAACGCCCGCGTGAATTCCGGTATCCATCGCCGACTCTTCCCGTCACCTGGGTGAGCGGGATAACGTGCGGGTGCTCCGGCCTTGCCACAAGGCTGTGACCAGCACGCTTCCGCACCATCTCGATTTACTTGGAAATCCAAGCAAAATCGCAGGTCAGGTGGGGTTTCACAGAATTGTGGAGCACTGGGTAACGTAATGGTTGCAGGGCGCTCGCCGGGGCACCTGTCACGCCTGTTCCCGGCCGAGTGGCACCCACCCCGTGCCCGGTGGTCGGAACAGGTGAGCCGCACTGGCCTACCGGCAACCCCGGGGGCCGGAACGACGGAGGAGCACACGTGACCGTGGACAGCAGTGCCGCGCGCAAGCGCAGCGCCGCAGGCAAAGCCGGCACCACCGGCAGCAAGACCGGCACCGCCGGGACGAAGTCCGGAGCCACCGGCGCCAAGCGCACCACCAGCACCACCACGACCCGGGCCCCGCGCGCCGCGCGCGGCGCCAAGAAGAGCACCGAGCCCGCTCTCGTGCAGCTTCTGACGCCGGAGGGCAAGCGGGTCAAGAACGCCGAGTACGACTCCTACGTCGCCGGCCTCACCCCCGAAGACCTGCGCGGCCTCTACCGCGACATGGTGCTCACCCGCCGTTTCGACGCCGAGGCCACCGCCCTGCAGCGCCAGGGCGAGCTGGGCCTGTGGGCCTCCCTGCTGGGGCAGGAGGCCGCCCAGATCGGTTCCGGCCGCGCCACCCGCGAGGACGACTACGTCTTCCCGACCTACCGCGAGCACGGCGTCGCCTGGTGCCGTGGCGTGGACCCGACCAATCTGCTCGGCATGTTCCGCGGCGTGAACAACGGCGGCTGGGACCCCAACAGCAACAACTTCCACCTGTACACGATCGTCATCGGCTCCCAGACGCTGCACGCCACCGGCTACGCGATGGGCGTGGCCAAGGACGGCGCGGACTCGGCGGTCATCGCCTACTTCGGCGACGGTGCCTCCAGCCAGGGCGACGTGGCCGAGTCCTTCACCTTCTCCGCGGTCTACAACGCGCCCGTGGTGTTCTTCTGCCAGAACAACCAGTGGGCGATCTCCGAGCCGACCGAGAAGCAGACCCGGGTGCCGCTCTACCAGCGCGCCCAGGGCTACGGCTTCCCAGGCGTGCGCGTGGACGGCAACGACGTGCTCGCCTGCCTCGCGGTCACCAAGTGGGCCCTGGAGCGCGCCCGCAACGGCGAGGGCCCGACCCTGGTCGAGGCGTTCACCTACCGCATGGGTGCCCACACCACCTCCGACGACCCGAGCCGCTACCGCGGCGACGAGGAGCGCCAGGCGTGGGAGGCCAAGGACCCGATCCTGCGCCTTCGCCGCTACCTGGAGGCCTCGAACCACGCGGACGAGGGATTCTTCGAGGAACTCGAGGCCGAGTCCGAGGCGTTGGGCAAGCGGGTGCGCGAAGCGGTCCGCGCCATGCCCGACCCGGACCACTTCGCCATCTTCGAGAACGTGTACGCGGACGGGCACGCGCTCGTCGACGAGGAGCGGGCCCAGTTCGCCGCCTACCAGGCGTCGTTCGCGGACGCAGAAGGGGGTCACTGAGATGGCCGAGAAGATGGCGATGGCCAAGGCCATCAACGAGTCGCTGCGCCGCGCCCTGGAGGCCGACCCCAAGGTCCTGGTCATGGGTGAGGACGTCGGCAAGCTCGGCGGTGTCTTCCGGGTGACGGACGGCCTCCAGAAGGACTTCGGCGACAGCCGGGTCATCGACACCCCGCTCGCCGAGTCCGGCATCGTGGGCACCGCGATCGGCCTGGCCCTGCGCGGCTACCGGCCGGTGGTGGAGATCCAGTTCGACGGCTTCGTCTTCCCGGCCTACGACCAGATCGTCACCCAGCTCGCCAAGATGCACGCGCGCTCGCTGGGCAAGGTCAAGATGCCCGTCGTCGTGCGCATCCCCTACGGCGGCGGCATCGGCGCGGTCGAGCACCACTCGGAGTCCCCCGAGGCCCTGTTCGCGCACGTGGCCGGCCTGAAGGTCGTCAGCCCCTCGAACGCCTCGGACGCCTACTGGATGATGCAGCAGGCCATCCAGAGCGACGACCCGGTGATCTACTTCGAGCCCAAGCGCCGCTACTGGGACAAGACCGAGGTGGACGTCGAGGCCATCCCCGCCCCGCTGCACAAGGCCCAGGTGGTCCGCGAGGGCACCGACCTGACCCTGGCGGCGTACGGCCCGATGGTGAAGCTCTGCCAGGAGGCCGCCGCCGCGGCCGCCGAGGAGGGCAAGTCGCTGGAGGTCCTGGACCTGCGTTCGGTCTCCCCCCTCGACTTCGACGCCGTCCAGGCCTCGGTGGAGAAGACCCGCCGCCTGGTCGTGGTCCACGAGGCCCCGGTGTTCTTCGGTTCCGGCGCGGAGATCGCCGCCCGGATCACCGAGCGCTGCTTCTACCACCTGGAGGCCCCGGTGCTCCGGGTCGGCGGCTACCACGCCCCGTACCCGCCGGCCCGCCTGGAGGAGGAGTACCTGCCGGACCTGGACCGCGTGCTCGACGCCGTCGACCGCTCGCTGGCGTACTGAGGGAGAGGGTCGTGACGACGATGACGGACGCGTCCGTACGCGAGTTCAAGATGCCCGACGTGGGCGAGGGCCTCACCGAGGCCGAGATCCTCAAGTGGTACGTCCAGCCGGGCGACACGGTCACCGACGGCCAGGTGGTGTGCGAGGTCGAGACCGCCAAGGCGGCCGTCGAACTGCCCATCCCCTACGACGGCGTGGTCCGCGAGCTGCGCTTCCCCGAGGGCACCACGGTCGACGTGGGCACCGCCATCATCGCGGTGGAGATCGCGGGCGCGGCCCCGGCTCCGGCCCCCGCGGAGCCCGAGGCGTCGGCGGCCCCCGCGGCGCCCGCCGAGGAGCCCAAGGCCGAGGGCCGCCAGCCGGTCCTGGTGGGCTACGGCGTGTCGACGTCCTCCACCAAGCGCCGTCCCCGCAAGGGGCCCGAGGTCACCGTCCCGGTGCCGGCCCAGGCCGTCCAGGCCGAGCTGAACGGCCACGCCCCCGTGGCCGACCGCTCCCGCCCGCTGGCCAAGCCGCCGGTGCGCAAGCTGGCCAAGGACCTCGGCGTCGACCTGGCCACGGTCACCCCGTCCGGCCCGGACGGCGTCATCACCCGCGAGGACGTCCACGCGGCGGCCACACCGGTGACCACGCCCGAGC
>NZ_VOGW01000096.1:9186-14402 GCF_007896895.1 Streptomyces misionensis
CCGACGGCCGGCAGAAGCTGCCGCTCACGGACGTCGGCGACGGCCCGGTGCCCGCGTCCGCGCGCGGCAAGGCGGTGCTGGCGCGGCCCGCCGACGCGCCCGCTCCCGCCGCCCCCGCCCCCGTGGTGACGTACGACGGCGCCCGGGAGACCCGCATCCCCGTCAAGGGTGTGCGCAAGGCGACGGCCGCGGCGATGGTCGGCTCGGCCTTCACGGCCCCGCACGTCACGGAGTTCGTGACGGTGGACGTGACCCGCACCATGAAGCTGGTCGAGGAGCTGAAGCAGGACAAGGAGATGCAGGGCAAGCGGGTCAATCCGCTGCTGCTGATCGCCAAGGCCCTGCTGGTCGCCATCAAGCGCAACCCGGACATCAACGCGTCCTGGGACGAGGCGGCCCAGGAGATCGTGGTCAAGCACTACGTCAACCTGGGTATCGCGGCGGCCACCCCGCGCGGTCTGATCGTGCCGAACATCAAGGACGCGCACGACAAGACGCTGCCCCAACTGGCCGACGCCCTCGGCGAGCTGGTGTCCACGGCGCGCGAGGGCAAGACCTCCCCGTCGGCGATGCAGGGTGGCACGGTGACCATCACCAACGTCGGCGTCTTCGGCGTCGACACCGGCACACCGATCCTCAACCCCGGCGAGTCGGCGATCCTCGCGATCGGCGCGATCAAGCTCCAGCCCTGGGTCCACAAGGGCAAGGTCAAGCCCCGCCAGGTCACGACCCTCGCGCTGAGTTTCGATCACCGCCTGGTCGACGGCGAGCTGGGCTCCAAGGTCCTGGCCGACGTGGCGGCGATCCTGGAGCAGCCGAAGCGGCTGATCACCTGGGCGTGACGGCTCCGCGGAGACCGTGACAAGGGCCGCGCACCCCTGCCGGGGTGCGCGGCCCTGTCCTTTCGGTGATGCGGCCCTGCCCTCTCCTGGAGCGGCTCGGCCCTGGGCCGGGCGGTTCGGCCCCCCGGGCGGGCGGCTCAGTTCTCGTCTGCGGGTGTGGTGAGCTGTCCGGCGAGGAGGGCGAGCCAGCCGCTGGGCGAGTAGGGCGCCGGCGGGTCGACCTCCATGCCGAGCTCCGCGACGGCGAGGGCGTAGCCGGACTCGTCCAGCTCCAGCGCGAGCAGTTCCTGGAGTTCTCCGACGAGGCGGGCGACGAGCTGCCGGTCGGTGGAGTTCCGGTAGTCCTCGACGGCGGCGTGGTGGTCGTCGAACTCGTCCGGCATGTCCTGGGAGAACCAGCCCCCCAGGAACTGCCCGAGTTCCGGGAACCGGGCGTGCCACTCCCAGTGGGTGACGGGGACGGCGGGCGGCGGCACCTCGCCGGTCTCGATGCTCGCCCTGATGTGGTCGGCGAGGCGGCGCAGCCAGGACTGGATCTCGCCCGGGGACAGCCCGACGTCGGGGATCGCGTAGAACTCGCCGAGCCGCAGCCGCAGCCGCCCGGGCGGGTTGTCGGCGTACTCCCGCAACTGGCGCTCGGCGACGGCGAGGGCCCACGGCCGGCTGTGCCAGGTGTGCCGGAGGTAGGCGGTGAGCGCCGGACCGGCCTGCTCCGGGGTGTCGTCGGCGGGCTGCCCGAGGTAGGCGCGCATGACCTGGTCGAGTTCGCCGTACCGGCGGTCGTGTTCGAGGGGGCTCAGGGGCACGGTGGTCAGCCTCTACGGGTCGCTACAGATGGATCGGGAACGTGGCGTGCACGACGAACTCGTGCGGGCGCGTGGGGTCCCTCCTGAGGACCACCCGGGCGGCCCGCACCTCGACGGGCTCCCGGCCCGCCAGCATCATCGCCTGCAACAGCACCCGCCCGACCGGCTCCTCGCGCGCCGGCCAGGCCGCCTCGATACTCAGCCGCGCCCGTGTCGACTGCGCGAGCCAACGGTGAATGAGCTGCTCGTTCGCGGTGACGACCTGCTGGGTGGCCCATTGGGCGGTCTCACGGTCGGGGTAGGTGGCGGAGCGGGTGCGCATGATGAATCTCAGTCCTCGGAGAAGGCCCAGAAGACTCCGACCTCGGAGCCGGAAACGACGACGAGACCGCAGTCCGTGGTGAACTCGGACAGGCAGTTCCATTCGGTGTCGGGGTTCATCAGATCGGCATTCGGATCATCTCGGGCCTCGGCTGCGTTCGTATAGTATTTAGCATCGTGGTCGAATCGGAAAAGGATTTCCTCCGCACATGCGAAGAGTCGATCCTTGCGCTGTGCGAAATCCTGGATATTGGCCGACTGGTAGAACTCCCCTTGCAAGGCGACCAGCAGCTGCGTGGCGGATTCCCTGCCCACCGGATACAGGAGGCGGTCGAACTCATCGAGACGGAGATCGGCGAACGGCTTTTCCTCGGTCCTCGTCGGGCCGCTGGTCGGCGGGGTGAAAACCAGGGTGCCCCAATTGCGCGGGTCTTTGGCGTGAAGCGTCATCACCGCCTGGACATCGCGGCGCCAGTCCTCGTGTGTCCGCGGCCCCGCCGCCGCGAAGGCGAACGTCCCTCCGAACAGTTCCAGCAGGTCGGCCTGCCAGGAAGCGGAATCGAGCATCCTGTCTCCTTTCATGGCTACTGCTGAACCGTGTCGCTGGGCATCGAGGTGAGCACGACATACGGAGGATGGCCGCCCGGGCGTGGCTTCAGCGTCACGTTGACGATATGCGAGTCATGGGCGGAAGAGTCGCCCCGAGTCCACGTCCTGCCCACGACATCGGTGAAGGAGAGCCCCAGGGTTCTCTTGGACCGGGCCGGGTCCGGATTGCTCGCCAGCCACCTCGATATCTTCTGCTGATTGGCCGGATCGTCGAGAACACCCTGTGTGTAACGCTGTGCCGAGCTCAGGTCGGTGAACGTCGACGCGGCGATCGGCGCGACCGTGCCGTCGGGGCGGACCCGCGCCTGATCGCGAAGCCTCTGCTCCAGCTGGGCGTCCGTCTTCCCCACGTGCTTGTCGATGACGTGCGAGCCGGAAAGCCCTTCCTGGTTCGCGAGATCGACGGGGTACCGGTGGCGGGACTCGTCGTCGCCGGGAACCGTGTAGAGCGGATCACCCTTGAACTCCGTCAAGGACCGGGCGCCGAACGCCTCGGCCCTCGCCGTCTCGGCGTTGAAGCTCGGGGCGCTGGTGCAGGCCTCGTCCAGCGCCGGCATCAGATCCTCGATGCGCCGGACCTGGCGCTGTACCCGGTTGTCGTAGGCGGTCACGGCGTCGTTCATGGCGCCTTCGTCGATGTTCAGGACGATCCCGACCGATACGTCCGTCACCAGGCCCTTTCCCATGTGCCACAGCCCCTTGAGCACGCTCTTGGGGTGGGTGATGTCGAGTTCACGCGGGTCGAGCTGCCGGATGCTGTCCTTCACGGCGTCGCTGTAGATCCGGTGCAGGTCGTTGCGCACGTCCTGCGCCGCCAGGGCCACGTTGTACACCGCGTCGGCCATGGTGCCGCAGGTGTCGAACAGCACGGCGAAGACAGGGTGGCTGGTCCCCCCGCCGCGTAATTGGCGTGCCCGGTGGTGACGTACGCGTGCAGCCACTTCTGGGCCGCCTGGAGGTCCTGCGCGGAGCGGTCCCATTCGTCCAGTTTCTCGACGAAGACCTCGCGGGCCTCGCCCTTCCAGGACAGCACGACCGGTTCCACGCGGTCGTAGAGATCGCCCAGTTCGCCGTTGAGCTTCTTGAGGATGTCCTCAAGGTCCATGGCGAGTTCATGGAGCGTGGCGAACGAGACAGTGATGTGGTCGCCGTCGGCACCGGTCGACATGTTTCTACGGCGGACGCCCGGAAAGAGGCCTGGGCCGCCTGCCGCGCCGGGGCACCCCGATCGTCAACTCCCGTCCCCGTGCGGGTGAACCGGGAGCACACCGGCGGGCTTTGGGGAGTGCCGGCGGGACGCACCCCCGGCGCACACCTCACGCGCCCGCCCGGCGCGCCTTCTCAGCGCTCCCGGACGGTGGCCAGAGTTCTCCTTGCCGGAGTCGGGTGCCCGGCTCCAGGCGCAGGTTCCGCTCTTCGCTCCGGAGGTTCGATGACGACGCAATCCGGCCGGACCCGCCGGCTCACGGGGCTGTTCGCCGCCGTGGCCATGGCCGCCTGTCTGACCCCCGCCGCCGCCCAGGCGGCGCCCAGCACCTCGTACAACGACTGCGCGCGCGGCCTGTTCTGCGTGTGGAGCGGGGACAACGGGACGGGGCAGCGGTGCGAGTGGCGGGTCGACGACGCCGACTGGCTCGCCGGATCACGGACCTGCAAGTGGGCCAAGGGGACCCGCGTGCGGTCGGCGTACAACCACGGCGAGTCCGGCGCGCCGGTGTCGGCGTACACGGCCACCGACTACCGCGGCACCAAGATGTTCTGCCTGGCCGGCGGCCGGCGCGGCAATCTCAAGGGCGTCGGCACGTATCTGCGGTCCCACAAGTGGGCCTGCTGACCGCGGTCTTCACGCCGTACCCGCCCAGCGACCCGCTCGCGAAGAAGAGCTTCCTCGAAGGAACGCGAAGGAAAAGGTGACTGGTTTGCGTAGTTCCGTTCTCGCCACCGTGTGCATGGCCGCGCTCGGCCTGCCGCTGGCCGCCACCGCGCCGGCCTCCGCCGCCCCGGCGACGTACACGCACGCCCAGGCGGCCAAGGAGTTCCGTGCCCACGGTGTGTCGTGGACCTCGTCCGGGCACTGCGACAACCGCAACGACAGCAGGTGTACGTCGTTCACGGGCATCCGCCGCACCACCGTCTCCGGCGTCATCGCCCTGAAGCGCACGAGCCACTGCGCGGTGACGGTCACGGCGGGCACCGAGAAGGGCCACAGCCGGACGGGCAAGTACCGCCACGACAACGGCTACAAGGTCGATCTGCACGTCACCAACTGCCTGGACACCTACATCCGCAAGCACTTCCGCTCGGCGGGCACGCGCGGTGACGGCGCCAAGCTCTACAAGTCGGGCAGCGGGAACGTCTACGCCTACGAGAAGCCCAAGAAGGGCGCCCTGCACTGGGACGTCACCTACTACAACGGCAGCGCCTGACCGTCCCGGCCCGGCCCACCAGCCGCCCCTGTCCGTGCGCGACACACGGGCAGGGGCGGCTGGTGGGCCGGGCCGGGACGGCCACGCGCTGCCGCCGTAGTATGTGACGGCCCAGTGCAGGGCGCCCTGCTTGTGCTCCCCGTACGCGTAGACGTTCCCGCTGCCCGTCTCACAGCGCTCGGTGCCTGCGCCGCGCCCTCCCGCCTAAGCGG
>NZ_VOGW01000096.1:14682-31980 GCF_007896895.1 Streptomyces misionensis
GCCCGCCGGCTGACCGCGAGAGGGGTGCGGCCGATCCCTGACGGCTGGTCAGGGACGGGTCGGGGTTCCGTCAGGGATGTCACGGATGGTGAGGGTGTGGTCGCGGACGGCACGCTGGAGCCATGACGAAATTCCCCGCAGCCGGGCGCCGTTCGGGTCCCGCACGCCGCGTCGCCGTCCTCGCGGGCGCCGCAGTCCTCGCCGGTACGGCGGCGATCTGCGCCCCCGGCGCCGCCTTCTCCGCGCCCCGCCCGGCCGCGCCCCCGGCCACGGCGGCGGCGTTCACGGCGGCACCGTCCACCGCGCTTGCGCAGGCCGCGTCCCCGTCCGCCGGAACCGCCTCGGCCGTGGCCACGGTGCCCGCGGCCGGCTTCCGTGACTGCCCGGCCCTCCCCGACGGCGTCGACCCGTCCCGCTGGAGATGCGAAGTGCACACCGCCGCGCCGACGCTGTCCATGGGCACGGTGTCCGTGCGGCTCGCCCCGATCACCATGACCCATGCCGAGGGTCCCCTGCCGGACGGCGGCGACGGACAGGTCTGGGGAGCGATGCGCACCACGCCGACCACCCTGCCGGGAGGTCGCGGTCCCGTCCGGCACCTCGCGATCCAGCCCGAGTACGGCGGCCGTTCGGACTTCTACACCGGCCGGTTCAGCCTCCGCTTCCGTCTCCTCGGCCCGCTGCCGGCGCCCGGCTGCGCGATAGGCGCGAGCGCCCCCGTCGACTTCCGGATGACCCGATCGGGCCCCTCCACCTGGGTCTCCCAGGACCCGCCGCTGATCGAGTTCTCGGCCTACGACGACACCTTCACCGCCCCCGCCGCCGAACACTGCGGCCCGCTCACCACCGCTCTCAACCGGCACCTCGGACTGCCCGCGAAGGAAGGGAACCTGATGACCTACGACGCCTCGTACACCTTCGAGACCTACGACCGGCTGGGCTACGGCCGGCTGAGCGACTGACGCGCGCGGAGCGCGTTCAGCAGGGCCGCGCCCCGTTCCGCGTCGTCCACGCTCACCGCGAAGTCTGAGCGCCGGCCCAGCGGCCGTACGACCAGACAGTCGCCGGCGCGGAGCATCACCGTGGTGCCGAGGCCGCTGAGGCGGTAGCCCCAGCCGCCGACCTGGGAGGGCCGGCGCTGCTCGGCGCGGGCGGATTCGAGTGCGTCCGGGGACCAGCGGCGGACGGGCCAGCCGAACGGGCCGAAGGAGACCTCCAGTCCGGCTTCCGAGACCTTCGCCCGGACCGAGGAGGAGACGGCGCCCCCGAGGGCGACGACCGCGCAGGAGGCGCACACGATCCCGAGTCTCCCGGCGGGGGCCAGGCCCAGCACCAGCCCCACGGCCGTGCCCACGGCGGCCACGCCGGCCACCGCGGACAGCAGTTGCAGCCAGGGGTTGGCCGCGCGGGAGAACCAGACCAGCCGTTCGTCCTGTGCCAGGTCCAGCGCCGGGGTCCCGGCCTCGGGCGCGGCGGAGGTGGCGCGGACGGTCAGCCGCCAGGCGACCACCCCGGCGACCGCGGCCAGGCCCAGGGTCACGGCGATCCACCAGGACGGCTGCCGGGCCTGGTGCCAGTCGGCGCGGTCCAGGTTGGCGCCGACGATGGACACCTGGGCACCGAGGAGGACCACACCGGTGGGGGCCAGGGCGATCGCGGACCAGGCGCGCGTCGGTGCCCAGGAGCGGCGCCACCGCACGGTCATCGCGAGGGCGATCAGCAGCCAGAGGGCGGCGGGGAACGCGCAGGCCTGCCACAGGGGCATCGAGCCGTCGGGAGCCGCGCCGCCGCTCCAGTGGGTGGCCAGCCGGTCGGGGAGCCGGTCCCGCTGGGTCCAGGGCAGGGCGGCCATCAGCGCCGCCACGGCCGCGCTACCGCCCGCGAGCGCCCAGGGCGCGGCGCGGTGCCTGCCGAGTCCTCCGTCGTGTCCGTCCGTCATGACAACCCCTGGATCATGTCGATGAGATCGGTCCGGCTGTATCCCAGCCGGGAGGCTTCCGCGACCAGTTCCCGCACCTTGATCTGCAGGCTCGAGCGCGGGGCCGCGGCGCCCTCGGCGACGGTGATGCCCCGGCCCCGGCGGAACTCCAGCAGGCCTTCGTCCCGCAGTTCGCGCAGGCCGCGCAGGACGGTGTTGACGTTGATGTCGAGGGCCGCGGAGATGTCGCGGGCCGAGGGCAGGCGCTCGCCCGCGCGGCACTCGCCCTCCGCCACGGCCCGCCGGATCGCCGCCGCGACCTGCTCGTGCAGGGGGCGGGTGTCGGTGGTGTCCAGATGCAGCAGCATGGTGCCAATGAAAATAGCACCATTCATTTCATCGCGGCACCCCGGATCGGTGCCCCCGGCTTCCCGGCCGGTTCCGGGCAGCAGAAAGGGCCCGCCGCTGGGTGCGACGGGCCCGGGTTTCCGAGCGGGGGTCAGCCGAGCTTGGCGAAGCCGTAGTTGAGGAGCTTCGTGGCGTCCGACTGGCGCTGGGTGACGGAGCTGGAGGCGAGGACGGTGCCGATGACCGTCTTGCCGTTGCGGGTGGCGGCGAAGACCAGGCAGTAGCCGGCCTCGGGGCCGGAACCGGTCTTCACGCCGATGGTGCCGCTGTAACTGCTGAGCAGCGTGTTGGTGTTGGTCCACGCGCCCATCGTGCGGGTGCCGCCGGTCTTGGTCTTCGTCTTGGCCGTGTACGACTTGGTCTTGACGATGGTGCGGAACGTGGTGTTCTTCATCGCGCTGCTGGCGATCTTCGTCAGGTCGCGCGGCGTCGAGTAGTTCTTGCCGTTGCCGATGCCGTCGAAGGAGTCGAAGTGCGTGTGCTTCAGGCCCAGGCTCTTCGCGGCGCTGTTCATCTTGCCGATGAAGTTGGACACGCGGGCGGCGCGGGTGGAGCCGGAGCCGTACTTGTCCGCGAGGGCGTAGGCGGCGTCGCAGCCGGACGGCAGCATCAGGCCGTACAGCAGCTGGCGGACGGTGACCTTGTCACCCACGATCAGGTGCGCCTGGGAGGCGTTGTTCTTGACGACGTAGTCGCTGTACGCCTTCTGGATCGTCACCGTGGCGTCGAGGTTGAGGTTCTTCTGCGCCAGCACGACCTTGGCGGTCATGATCTTGGTGGTGGATCCGGTGGGCCGCGTGGTGTCCGCGGCCTTGGTGTACAGCGACGAGCCGTTCGCGTTGTTCATCACATAACCGCCCTTGGCCACGATCGAAGGCGTCGTGACGGCCTGCGCGGGCGCCGCGGAGAGGGCGCCGGCGGCGAGCAGCGCACCGGAGGTGACGGCGACGGCGGTGGCTCGGCGGAGGCGGATGCCCTTGATGCCGGTAATCAAAGTGATATACCCCGATTGTCTGGAATGCCCCTGGATGCGGCCGAGTTGAGGTGGCGAGAGTAGGGCCGCACGTGTGTGACACGTAGGTAGCACAGAAGGTTGTGCGGTCGCCGGGGGTGATTTGGGTCATGTCCGCATCGTGGAATGGGCACGTCTTGCGTCCCTGTTGTATCTATCCTGTAGGCATGCAAACGGCCGTCCCGCACCCGTCCCCGCCCGCGAAGCAGCCCCCCGCCGCCGATCGCGTCTACACCCACGTCAAGCAGGGCGTCCTCGACCGCAGCTACGAGGGCGGCACCCTCCTCACCGAGGGCGAGCTGGCCGAGGCCGTAGGGGTGTCGCGCACCCCCGTGCGGGAGGCGCTGCTGCGACTGGAGGTCGAGGGCCTGATCCGGCTCTACCCCAAGAAGGGCGCGCTGGTCCTGCCCGTCTCCGCGCAGGAGATCTCCGACGTGGTGGAGACCCGGCTGCTGGTGGAGGAGTACGCCGCCCGCAAGGCCGTACCCGCCCCGCCGGGGCTGGTGGAGCGGCTGGCCGAGCTGCTGGAGCAGCAGAAGGCACAGGTCGCCTCCGGTGATCTGGCCGCGGCCGCGGCGACCGACCGCTGCTTCCACGCCGAGATCGTCCGCAGCGCGGGCAACGAGATCCTCTCCCGCCTCTACGACCAGATGCGCGACCGCCAGCTGCGGATGGGCGTCGCCGTCATGTACTCCCACCCCGACCGGGTCGCGAGGACCCTCGCGGAGCACGAGGAGATCCTCCAGGCGCTGCGGGCCGGGGAAGCGGACACGGCCGTCGGGGTCGTGCACCGGCACGTGAGCCGGGTGTCGCTCCTCGCGCGGGGTGAGGTCCGATGAGCAAGGTCACCCTTCCGAGCGATCCGCCCGGCGGCCTGCGGGCCGTCGTCGTGTGGTCCATAGGCGTCGCGGTCTACTTCGTCGCCGTCATCTTCCGCACCTCGCTGGGGGTGGCCGGTCTCGACGCGGCGGACCGCTTCCATGTGAACGCCTCCGCGCTGTCCACCTTCTCCATACTCCAGCTGCTGGTCTACGCCGGCATGCAGATACCCGTCGGCCTGATGGTCGACCGGCTCGGCACCAAGAAGGTGCTGGGGCTGGGCGCCGTGCTGTTCACCATCGGGCAGCTGGGCTTCGCCTTCTCGCCCTCCTACGGCACCGCGCTCGCCTCCCGGGCGCTGCTGGGCTGCGGCGACGCGATGACCTTCATCAGCGTGCTGCGGCTGGGCACCCGCTGGTTCCCCGCCCGGCGCGGCCCGATGGTCGCGCAGCTCGCCGCCCTGGTCGGCATGGCGGGCAACCTGATCTCCACCCTCGTCCTGGCCCGGCTGCTGCACAGCATCGGCTGGACGCAGGCGTTCGCGGGCAGCGCGCTGGCCGGCGTGGTCGTCCTCGTGCTGACGCTGCTCTTCCTGAAGGACCACCCCGAGGGACACGAGCCCGAGCCGTCGACGCACCGGGGCTCCGCCTACGTCCGCCGGCAGATCGCCGAGGCCTGGCGCGAGCCGGGCACCCGCCTCGGCATGTGGGTGCACTTCACCACCCAGTTCCCGGCGATGGTCTTCCTGCTGCTGTGGGGCCTGCCGTTCCTCGTCGAGGCGCAGGGCCTCAGCCGGGCCACGGCCGGTGAACTGCTGACCCTCGTGGTGCTGTCCAACATGGTGGTGGGCCTGGTCTACGGCCAGATCGTGGCCCGGCACCACACCGCCCGGCTGCCGCTCGCGCTGGGCACCGTCGCGGCGACGGCGCTGCTGTGGGCGGCGACGCTGTTCTACCCGGGCGGGCACGCGCCGATGTGGCTGCTGATCGTGCTGTGCGCGGTGCTCGGCGCGTGCGGTCCGGCCTCGATGATCGGGTTCGACTTCACCCGCCCCGCCAACCCGCCCGAGCGGCAGGGCACCGGCTCCGGGATCACCAACATGGGCGGCTTCATCGCCTCGATGACGACACTGCTCGCGATCGGCGTGCTGCTGGACGCCACGGGCGACGACTACACGGTCGCGTTCAGCGCGGTGTTCGTCCTCCAGGCGCTCGGCCTCAGCCAGATCCTGCGGCTGCGCGGCCGGGTGGCCCGCAGGGAGCGGGAGCGGCTGGTGGCCAGCCGGGTGGAGGCGCTGCACGTACCGGCGTGAGCGCGGGCCGGGCCCGGGTCAGCGACGGTCCGGTACGAGGGTGAGGTAGGCGAACCCGAGGACGCCGCGGTAGCTCATCCACTGGGCCCGGTGCCGGTCGAGGCGGGCCCGGGTCTCGTCCGCCCGCGGGTGGTCCGGGTGGGCGGCGAGCCAGACCTCCAGGTCCGCCTGGTAGCCCGACTCGAACTCCTCCCACTCCTCGCGGCTCGCGGTCTCGGTCCACTCCGGCCGGAAACCGGCGGCGACGGCGAGGTCGAGCAGGGTCGCGAGATCGTGGTGGTCCTCGGCGGTGGCGCCCGGCCACATGCCCGACAGCTCGGCCCCGGTGGGCGGCCGTTCCCAGAAGCCCTCGCCGACCAGCACCCGGCCGTCGTCGCCCACCAGACGGCGCAGCTCGCGCAGGGCCTCGGCGGTGGGCGGTTCGGCCTCGCCGAGCGCCTGGGTGGCGCCGAGACAGAGCACCAGGTCGGCGGGTCCGCGCCGGGTCCCCAGGGCGGACTCCTCGGCGAACTCCACCCGGTGGGCGAGTCCGCGGTCCTCGGCGTTTTGCCGGGCGCGCGCGAGGTCCTCGGCGTTCGTGTCGACGCCGGTCCCGGTGGCGCCGGGTACGGCCGCGAGCAACCGGAGCAGCAACTCGCCCCAGCCGCAGCCGATGTCGAGGACGGTGCGGGGGCGGTTCGCGGCGAGGCGGCGGACGACGGCGTCGGCACGGGAGGCCGAGAGGGGGCCGTGGAAGGTGAGCCGCGTGAGCCGGGGAAGGTCAGGGGTCATGCCGGGCACGCTAGAAGGGCACCCTGGCCGTCACCACCGATTTACCGGCGGCCCGGTCCCCGGGGCCGCGGGGCGTCACGGGGTCACGGAGTCACGGTGAAGTTGTGCAGGATGGCCTTCGTCAGATCCTGGTCGCCCTCGGTCTTGACGCGGTCCGCCACCGCCTCGGGAGTCACCCGGCCGCAGGCCAGCCGCACATAGGTCTCCCAGTCGAGGGTGAGGGTGGCCACCGGGCCGAGCGCCGGGGCGGTCTCCAGGGTGCCGCGGCCCTGGATGTCCACCCGGATGGTGCGCAGGAACTCGACGGGACCGCCCACATCGAAGACGACGGCCGAACTGCGCGGCGCGTTCGCGTCCTTCGCGACGATCTTGGGCAGCGCCTCCAGCAGGACGTCACGCGTGACGTACGCGCCGGGCGAGTCGAGGTTGCCGGGGCGCCCGAGGGCCGTGCGCAGGTCCTGTTCGTGCACCCAGACGTCGAAGGCGCGCATCCGGTAGGCGTGTTCGAGGGTGATGTCCTTGCCCAGCGGACCGCGTACCGTGGCGCCGGGGTCGCGGTTCTCGTTGCGCAGCTGGCGGTTGCGGCGGATGACCGTGTACTCCAGTTCGGCCGTCATCTCCGGCGCCGTGTGGTGACGGCGGACGTCGACCTGCATCTCCATGTAGCGCTGGTGCTCGGTGGTGACGTGGAAGAGGTCGCGCGGCAGGGAGTGGATGGGGCGCGGGTCGCCGAGCAGCTCGCAGTCCATGCCGATGACGTGCGACACGATGTCGCGCACCGACCATCCCGGGCATGGTGTCCGCCGGTTCCACTCGCCCTCGACCAGTGACTGCACCATCTCGGATATCGCGTCGATGGAGTGCGTCCAGGCGTCGGCGTAGGGCTGGAGGGTGGGATGCAGACTCACGGAACGGGACCCCTCGGCGGTCGGTACACGGGCAGGTTGTGGCGGCGTTGCCAGCGGGCGGCGGCTGCACTTCGGCGGGTGTCTGGGAAGCTAAGTTACGCTGCTGGCAGGCACCCCGGCAGTGCTTTCGCGTGACGATCGTAGGCCCGTGTGGACGACTCGAATGCCAGGACGGTGGTAGTGTGCGCGCCTCTCTGATCCAGATTGCCGTCGACGAGGGCGAATCGGTCGCCTCGCGCAGGCACCGAGCGGCCGCGCTGGTGCGCGAGCAGGCCGGGGCCGACCTGGTGGTGCTGCCCGAGCTGTGGACCACCGGTGCCTTCGCCTACGAGGAGTTCGGACGCGAGGCGGAGCCGCTGGAAGGCCCGACGTACGAGACGATGGCCAAGGCGGCGGCCGACGCGGGCGTCTGGTTGCACGCCGGGTCGATCCCCGAGCGCGCCTCCTCCGGCGACGGCGCCACCGACGAGGGCACGCTCTACAACACCTCTCTCGTCTTCTCCCCCTCCGGTGAACTGGCCGCCGCCTACCGCAAGATCCACCGCTTCGGCTTCGACAAGGGCGAGGCCGTGCTGATGGGCGCCGGGCGGGACCTGGTGACGGTCCGGCTCCCGCGGACCACGCTCGGCCTGGGCACCTGCTACGACCTGCGGTTCCCCGAACTCTTCCGCGGACTCGTCGACGCCGGCGCCGAGGTGCTGGTGCTCCCGGCGGGCTGGCCCGAGCGGCGACGCGCGCACTGGACGCTGCTGGCCCAGGCGCGGGCGGTGGAGAACCAGGCGTTCGTGCTCGCCTGTGGAACGGCCGGGACCCATGCGGGAGTTCCGCAGGCCGGTCACTCGATCGTGGTCGACCCGTGGGGCGAGGTGCTGGCCGAGGCCGGGCCGGGCGAGGAGGTCCTCACGGTCGACCTCGACCCGGCGAAGGTGGCCGCCACCCGTGAGCAGTTCCCCGCGCTGAAGGACCGCGTCCTCGGGCTGGCCCCGCCGACGCGGTAGGGCCCGCCGGGCCGGGGCCGCGTTCCGCCGTGGTTCAGTCGTGCTCCCGCTCCTTCTCCGCCAGATGGATCACGCACACCGCGACGGCGATGAGGAGCGCCGGGTCCGCGTCGTCGCGTACGACGTCCACGCCGTAGGTCTCGCGCAGGTGCAGCCAGCGCCGGGAGATCACGGCCAGCAGCCCGCCGTCGTACTCGACCACGAACTCGCGGTCGAGGATCTTGCCGCTGACGTCCAGTTCGGTGCCGTCCGCCAGCGCGACGCGGTAGTGGTTGCGCAGCAGGGACAGCCGCTTGCGCCGGATGGTGGCCAGGCCCTCGCCGTCCCGCTCGATCACCATCGTGTCGCGCAGCGCGAACATCTTCTGGTGGATGTCGATCAGGACCCGGCCGTGCGCGTCCTTCAGCTCGAAGGTGTCCCGCAGCCGCATCGCCTTGCCGTCGACGAGGAACACCTTGCGGCCGTGCTCGTCCTCGATCCAGTAGTCCTCGCCGATGCCGAGGAGCCGGTCGCGTACCAGGAATCTCATGTCTGAGCCCTTCCCCGGTACGGCGGGTTCCTCACGGCCGGGCGCGGGGCGATCGGCGGGGCGGGAACCGCTTTTCCACAGGCCGCGCGGGTGACTTGTCCGGTTGTCCACAGGCTCGGCGGGATGTCCGGGACCGGTGGCACTCTGGAGCCATGACCGACGCCGCACGACCCCGACGCCCCCGCGTCCGTGCCCCCGAGCTGACCGGCGAGGGCGGCTGGCTGAACACGGGAGACCACCGGTACACCCTGGCCGACCTGCGCGGACGCATAGTCGTCCTGGACTTCTGGACCTTCTGCTGCATCAACTGCCTGCATGTCCTGGACGAGCTGCGCGAGCTGGAGGAGCGGCACCGGGACACGGTGGTGGTGATCGGCGTGCACTCGCCCAAGTTCGCGCACGAGGCGGACCACCGGGCGGTCGCGGACGCGGTGGAGCGTTACGGCGTGACGCACCCGGTCCTGGACGACCCGCGACTGGCCACGTGGCAGCAGTACGCGGTGCGCGCCTGGCCGACGCTCGTGGTGATCGACCCGGAGGGGTACGTGGTCGCCCAGCACGCGGGCGAGGGTCATGTGCCCGCCATCGACCGGCTGGTGACGGAGCTGGCGGCGGAGCACGCGGCGAAGGGCACCCTGCGCCGCGGCGACGGCCCGTACGTCCCGCCGGAGCCCGAGCCCACGACCCTGCGCTTCCCGGGCAAGGCCCTGCTGCTGCCCTTCGGCGGCTTCCTGGTCAGCGACACCACCCGGCATCAGCTGGCCGAGCTGGCGGCGGACGGGGAGACGGTCCTGCGGCGGTTCGGCACCGGCGCCCGCGGCCTCGCGGACGGCGGCCCGCGGCAGGCGTCCTTCAACGAACCCCAGGGCCTCGCCCTGCTGGGCGACGGCTCGGTGGCCGTCGCCGACACGGTCAACCACGCCCTGCGCCGACTGGACCTCGCCACCGGTGAGGTGACCACCCTGGCCGGCACCGGCAGGCAGTGGAGGCACGGCTCACCGGCCTCGGGCCCGGCCCGCGAGGTGGACCTCTCCTCGCCCTGGGACGTGGCGTGGTGGCAGGGCAGGGTGTGGATCGCCATGGCCGGCACGCACCAGCTGTGGGCCTACGACCCGGTGACGCGGACCGTCGGCGTCACCGCCGGCACCACCAACGAGGGCCTGGTCGACGGCCCCGGCGCCGAGGCCTGGTTCGCCCAGCCCTCCGGGCTCGCGGCCACCGCCGACCGGCTCTGGCTCGCCGACTCCGAGACCAGCGCCCTGCGCTGGGTCGATCCCGACGGGTCGGTGCACACCGCCGTCGGCACCGGCCTGTTCGACTTCGGACACCGCGACGGCACCGCCGAACAGGCCCTGTTCCAGCACCCGTTGGGCGTCACCGCGCTGCCGGACGGCTCGGTCGCCGTCGCCGACACCTACAACCACGCCCTGCGCCGCTACGACCCGGCGACCGGCGAGGTCGGCACGCTCGCCACGGATCTGCGCGAGCCCAGCGACGCCGTGCTCGTCGGCGAGGACATCGTGGTGGTGGAGTCGGCCCGGCACCGGCTGACCCGGCTGCGGCTGCCCCAGGAAGCGGTGCGGGCGGCGCCGGTGGCCCACCGGACCCGGCGCGCGGTCACCGAGGTGGCCCCCGGCCGCCTCCGGCTGGACGTCGTCTTCCAGGCGCCCGAAGGCCGGCAGCCCGACGACCGCTTCGGTCCCGCCACCCGCCTCCTGGTCTCCTCGACCCCGCCCGAGCTGCTGCTCGAGGGCGAGGGAGCGGACACCGGCCTGAGCCGCGAGCTGGAGCTCGACCCGGCTGTCCGGGAGGGGGTGTTGCACATATCCGCGATGGCCGCGTCCTGCGACGACGACCCGGACGTCGAGTACCCCGCCTGCCATGTCCACCAGCAGGACTGGGGCGTCCCGGTCCGCCTCACCGAGGGTGCGGCGGACCGCCTGCCGCTCGTCCTGGCGGGCATGGACGAGCAGGAGGGCGGTTCTCAGATGCCGTAGCCGTCCGTGTAACCGTCGCCGGTGTGGTGGTGATGGTGGTGGGGTTCCTCCTCCACGATCGGCGTCGGCGGTACGACGACCCGCCGACGCCGCGCGATACCGCTGAACGTGGCGGTGCCGATCAGGCCGACGGCCATCAGGATCAGGCCGACGACCGTGAGGTTGACACCGTTCATGTGCCAGTCGGTAGCGAACGTGAGTATGGCCCCCACGGCGATGAGGATGATGCATCCGCCGAGCCCCATGAGGCTTCGCCTCCCCTTTCGGTTCCGGAATCTCCGGTCCCGTCCGGGTACCCCGGGCCTTCCCGGCTAGCCCTCCAGAAAAGCCGTCAGGGCGTTCGCGAGGAGGAACGGGTCGTCCGCGCCGCACAGTTCGCGAGCGCTGTGCATGGAGAGGATGGCCACGCCGATGTCGACCGTGCGGATGCCGTGCCGGGCCGCGGTGATCGGACCGATGGTGGTGCCGCAGGGCATGGAGTTGTTGGAGACGAAGTGCTGGAAGGGGACGTGCGCCTTCTCGCAGGCGGCGGCGAACACCACGCGGCCCGAACCGTCGGTGGCGTAGCGGTTGTTGACGTTCACCTTGAGGATCGGGCCGCCGTTCACCCGGGGGTGGTGCGTCGGGTCGTGCCGCTCCGCGTAGTTGGGGTGCACGGCGTGGCCGGTGTCCGAGGAGAGGCAGACGGTGCCGGCGAAGGCACGGGCGCGGTCCTCGTAGGAGCCGCCGCGGGCGAACACCGAGCGCTCCAGGACGGAGCCGAGCAGCGGGCCGTCGGCGCCGGTGTCGGACTGCGAGCCGTTCTCCTCGTGGTCGAAGGCGGCCAGCACCGGGATGTGGGTGAGCGAGGCACCGGAGGCCGCGGCGGCGGCCAGCGCGGCAGCGCCCGCGTGCACCGACAGCAGGTTGTCCATGCGCGGCCCGGCGACCAGTTCGCGGTCCCGGCCGAGGTAGGCCGGCGGCTCCACCGGGTGCACCATCAGGTCCCAGCCGACCACCGAACGGGACTCGAGGCCGGCCTCCTGCTCCAGGAAGGAGATCAGATCACCGTCGAGCACCTCGTCGCCCAGGCCCCACACCGGCTGAAGGTGCCGCTGCTTGTCCAGCTTGAGCCCCTCGGTGCTCACCGAGCGGTCCAGGTGGATGGCGAGCTGCGGCACCCGCAGCAGCGGCCGGTCCACGTTCACCAGGACCGTGGAGCCGTCGCGCAGGGTGAGCCGGCCGGCCAGGCCCAGGTCGCGGTCGAGCCAGGAGTTCATCAGCGGGCCGCCGTAGATCTCCACGGCGACCTGGCGCCAGCCGTGCGCCCCGCTGTCCGGGCGGGGCTTGATGCGCAGGTTGGGGGAGTCGGTGTGCGCGCCGATGATGTGGAAGGGCATGTGCGGCGCGGCGCCCTCGGGGACGTACCAGGCGACGATCGCGCCGCCGCGCAGCACGTACCGGCCACCGCTGGTGCCGTCCCAGGCGTCCGTCTCGGCGACCTGCCTGAAGCCGGCCTTCTCCAGCCGCTCGGCGACGTTCGCCACGGCGTGGTACGGCGACGGGCTCGCCGCCAGGAAGGCCATCAGGTCGTCGGTGTGGCCGCGGTCGAAGGTGAGGGGTGCGCGCGCAGCGTTCGCTGGAGGGGTGGCCGCGGGCGACGGGCTGGATGGTGCGCTCATGGGATTCACCTTAACGACGTGCACGGGCCCGCTCCCGGTAAGGGGAAGCGGGCCCGTGCGGGGAAACGACGGGGACGTCCTAAACGTCGGGAAGGCGTACCCGAAACGTCCGGAAGCGTCCGGGGCGAGGGTTTAGAAGGCGGCCTCGTCCAGCTCCATCAGGTCCAGCTCGACGCCCGAGGCGACCTTGCGGGCCAGGGTGACGCCGGGCAGGACGTTCGCGGCGAAGAACTTCGCCGCGGCGATCTTGCCGGTGTAGAACGCCTTGTCCTTCGCGGAGGCCGTGGCCAGCTTCTCGGCGGCGACCGCGGCGCCCTTGAGCAGCAGGTAGCCGACGATGACGTCGCCGGAGGCGAGCAGCAGGCGGGTGGTGTTCAGGCCCACCTTGTAGATGTTCTTGGCGTCCTCCTGGGTGGCGGACAGGTCGGTCAGCATCAGACCGACGATCGCCTCCAGCTCGACTGCGGCCTTGGCCAGGTGCTCGCGGGCGCCCGCCAGTTCCTCGCCGCCGGTGCCGAGCGCCAGGAACTTCTTGATGTCCTCGGCGAGCGAGTTCAGCGCGGCGCCCTGGTTGCGGACGATCTTGCGGAAGAAGAAGTCCTGGCCCTGGATCGCGGTGGTGCCCTCGTAGAGGGTGTCGATCTTGGAGTCCCGGATGTACTGCTCGATCGGGTACTCCTGGAGGAAGCCGGAGCCGCCGAAGGTCTGGAGCGACTGGGCCAGCTGCTCGTAGGCCTTCTCGGAGCCGTAACCCTTGACGACCGGCAGCAGCAGGTCGTTGAGGGCGTGCTCGGCGGTGGCGTCCTCGCCGTTCGCCTCCTTGACCTGGATCGCGTCCTGGATCGAGGCGGTGTACATCACCAGGGCGCGCATGCCCTCCGCGTACGCCTTCTGCGTCATCAGCGAGCGGCGCACGTCGGGGTGGTGGGTGATGGTGACCTTGGGCGCGGTCTTGTCCATGAAGTTGGCCAGATCCGGACCCTGGACGCGCTCCTTGGCGTACTCCAGGGCGTTCAGGTAGCCGGTGGACAGGGTGGAGATCGCCTTCGTGCCGACCATCATGCGGGCGAACTCGATGATGCGGAACATCTGGCGGATGCCGTCGTGCTTGTCGCCGATCAGCCAGCCCTTGGCGGGGTGCTTGTCGCCGAAGGTCATCTCGCACGTGTTGGACGCCTTCAGGCCCATCTTGTGCTCGACGTTGGTGGCGTAGACGCCGTTGCGCTCGCCCAGCTCGCCGGTCTCGAAGTCGAACAGGTACTTCGGCACGAGGAAGAGCGACAGGCCCTTGGTGCCGGGGCCGGCGCCCTCGGGACGCGCGAGCACGTAGTGGAGGATGTTCTCCGACATGTCGTGCTCACCCGAGGTGATGAAGCGCTTCACGCCCTCGATGTGCCAGGAGCCGTCCTCCTGCTGCACGGCCTTGGTGCGGCCGGCGCCCACGTCGGAGCCCGCGTCGGGCTCGGTGAGCACCATCGTGGAGCCCCACTGCTTCTCCACGGCGATCTTGGCGATGT
Source organism: Streptomyces misionensis (assembly GCF_007896895.1). Taxonomy (GTDB): domain Bacteria; phylum Actinomycetota; class Actinomycetes; order Streptomycetales; family Streptomycetaceae; genus Streptomyces; species Streptomyces misionensis_A. The sequence goes on from NZ_VOGW01000096.1 coordinate 28,533, forward strand.
GCTTCTGGACCTCGTTGCCCTCCTCGAAGAGGATGCCGGCGAACGCCGGGCCCGAGGAGTACATCCACACGGCCGGGTTGGCGCCCAGGATCAGCTCGGCGTAGGCCCAGATCAGGGAGCGCGGCGAGGTGGTGCCGCCGATCTCCTCGGGCAGGCCGAGGCGCCAGTACTCGGAGTCCATGAAGGCCTGGTAGCTCTTCTTGAAGGACGCCGGCACCGGGGCGGTGTTGGTCTCCGGGTCGAAGACGGGCGGGTTGCGGTCGGCGTCGGCGAAGGACTCGGCCAGCTCGTTCTCCGAGAGGCGGGTCAGCTCCTCCAGGACGCTCTTGGCGGTCTCGACGTCCATCTCCTCGAACGGGCCGGTGCCGTACACCTTGTCGCGCCCGAGTACTTCGAAGAGGTTGAACTCGATGTCGCGGAGATTCGACTTGTAGTGCCCCATGGCGACGGCTCCGTTGAGGGATCGGCGAGGCACTGACTCCTCGCATTCGGTTCACGTACCAACAAGTAGCTACGATGATGCTACCCGTCGGTAATAAGGCGCAACCCCTGTCCCGACAAGTGTGAGAAGGGTCTACTCCCCCGGGCCGTTCGGGTTCATCCCTGCGGCGGCCATTCCCTCGGTACGCTTGCGCCCATGTACGGATACGGCCAGCCCATGGACGGCGGCGCCGCGCAGCAGCAGTACACGTCGGGGCAGCAGCAGATGGCGGGCGGGGCCGGCGGGTACGGCCAGCAGCCGCCGCTCTACCCGGAGCCGTCCCCGCCGTCGCTCGCGGACGCGGTGCGCGCGTTCACCACCGGGCAGATGTCCCCCGAGGACTTCCAGCAGATCTTCGCCACGTCGAAGGTGTACTGCCCGCGCGGCGACACCCCCGGCTTCCTCGCCCTGCACAACACCCAGCAGCCGGTGATCCCGATGTTCACCTCGCTCAAGGAGCTGCGGCGGTACGCGGGCAAGGAGTCCAAGTACTTCGTGATCACCGGCGCCGAGGTGATCGACCTGCTGCCGACCGGCTACGGCTTCGTCCTGGACATGGAGGGCGAGCACCGGATGGTGTTCGACGCGAAGGCGGTCGAGCAGATGGTGGACTTCGCGATGCGCCGTATGTACGGCTGAGACCGTCCGTATGTACGACTGGGATCGTCCGTGCGGCTGAGAGTCGCCGTTCGAGGAGCCCGGAGGGAATGCCCTCCGGGCTCCTTCTGTTGGTGGGGGTGGCAGGAAGTTCAACGCTCAACTAAACTGAGCGTACGAAGGAGGTAGCCACCATGCCTGCAGTGACCGTCGAGAACCCGTTGACGCTGCCCCGTGTGACCGCTCCCGCCGATGCCGTGGCGCGTCCGGTGCTCACCGTCACCACCGCTCCCAGCGGCTACGAGGGCGAGGGCTTCCCGGTGCGCCGGGCGTTCGCGGGGATCAATTACCGCCATCTCGACCCGTTCATCATGATGGACCAGATGGGCGAGGTGGAGTACGCGCCGGGCGAGCCCAAGGGCACCCCCTGGCACCCGCACCGCGGGTTCGAGACCGTCACCTACATCATCGACGGCATCTTCGACCACCAGGACAGTCACGGCGGTGGCGGCACCATCACCAACGGCGACACCCAGTGGATGACGGCCGGCGCCGGCCTGCTGCACATCGAGGCGCCGCCGGAGCACCTGGTGGTCTCGGGCGGCCTCTTCCACGGGCTCCAGCTGTGGGTGAACCTCCCCGCCAAGGACAAGATGATGGCCCCGCGCTACCAGGACATCCGGGCCGGCAGCGTCCAGCTGCTGACCTCGCCGGACGGCGGCGCGCTGCTCCGGGTCATCGCCGGCGAGCTGGACGGCCACGCGGGCCCCGGCGTCACGCACACCCCGATCAGCATGGTCCACGCGACGCTCGCGCCGGGTGCGGAGATCACCCTGCCCTGGCGGGAGGACTTCAACGGCCTCGCGTACGTGCTGGCGGGCCGCGGCAGCGTCGGCGTCGAGCGCCGGCCCGTCCGCACGGGCCAGACGGCGGTCTTCGGCGCCGGGTCCTCGCTGACCGTGCGCGCGGACGAGCAGCAGGACGGCAACACGCCGGACCTGGAGGTCGTCCTCCTCGGCGGCCGGCCGATCCGTGAGCCCATGGCCCACTACGGCCCGTTCGTCATGAACACCAAGGACGAGCTGATGCAGGCCTTCGAGGACTACCAGAAGGGCCGCCTCGGGACGGTCCCGGCGGTCCACGGCATGACGGACGAGGGTCCGGGGGCCTGAACCGAGGGCGCCACGGTCCCACAGGAACGAGGAGGGCACCCGCCGGGCCGACGACGCCCCGGCGGGTGCCCTTCCTCACCCGCCCGGCCCCGCGGGCAGGACACCCGCCCGCGGTCGTGATCCGCTGGGCACGTGCTGCTGTTGCCCGAACCGGTCCGGCGGCTCGCCGCCTGGTGCGTCGTGCTGCTGCTCGTCGCCGCGGTCGGCTGGGTCGGGGTGCGGCTGTGCGGGGAGTTCCGTACGGCCGTCACGGCGGTGCTGCTCGCGCTGCTGGGCACCGCCCTGCTCGCCCCGCTGCACCGGCGGCTGGTGCGGGCCGGCGTACGGCGCCCGGTGTCGGCGGGGCTGACCTGTGCCGCCGTGGTGGCCGTCGTCGGCGGCGCCGTCTACATCGTGGTCGCCGCCCTGGTCGACAGCGGCGACGAGATCATCGCCTCCCTGCACAACGCGGCCAGGAGCCTCTCCCGGCACTTCGGCGCCGCCGGTACCGGCCTGGACGACCTCGCCGCCAACTCCCGTGAACTGCTGCGCAAATTCGGCGGCACGGCCGCGTCCAACGTCATCAGCGGGGTCAGCGTGGTCGGCGAGAGCATCGCCCTGGCCGTGCTCGCCCTCGTCCTGGTCTTCTTCTTCCTGCGCGACTCCCACCTGGTCACGGGCACCCTGCGGGCGATCGCCCCCGGGGACAGCGGCGACACCCTGGAGGCCGTCGTCCGGCGCGCCTACGAGGCGGTCGAGGGGTTCATGCGCGGCACCACCCTGATCGCCCTGATCGACGCGCTGTGCACCACCGTCGGTCTGCTGATCCTCCGGGTGCCGGGCGCGCTCGGGCTCGGCGCGCTGGTGTTCGTCGGCGCCTACATCCCCTACCTCGGCGCGTTCGCCTCCGGCGCGGTCGCGGTGCTGGTGGCCCTCGCCGACCGGGGCTTCGTCATCGCGCTGTGGGCGCTCGGCGTGGTGCTCGCCGTGCAGCTGCTGGAGGGGCACGTGCTGCAACCGGTGATCCAGAGCCGCACCGTGCAGATGCACCCGGCGGTGGTGATGGTCACCATCACGGCCGGGGCCTCGGTGGCGGGCATCCTCGGCATGCTGCTGGCCGTCCCGCTGACCGCGGCCGCCTTCGGCGTCGTGCAGGAGCTGCGCACCCGCTACGCGTCCTCGCCGCCCGGCTCCCCGGAGCCCCCGGAATCCCCGGAGC
>NZ_VOGW01000097.1 GCF_007896895.1 Streptomyces misionensis
CAGATGCTCTTGCCCTCGCCCCTCGGCTCCACCCCCCAGGTGTCCGCCAGGAGGCCGATCAGCAGCAGTCCCCGCCCGGACGAGGCGAGTTCGCCGGGGCGGCGCTTGTGCGGGAGGTCGTCACCGGTGTCGAAGACCTCCACCCGCAGCCGGCGCCGGCCGCCCCCCGGGGCGACCTCGGCCAGCAGCAGCGCGTCGGTGTCGGTGTGCACCAGCACGTTGGTGACCATCTCGGAGGCCAGCAGCTCCGCCGAGTCCACCTGGTCGGGGTCCGTCCAGTCGTGCAGCAGCTCGCGCACGTACCGGCGGGCCTCGGCGATCCGCTCGGGCTCGTCCTGCCCCACCGACAGCAGCACGCGCCGGCCCAGGGTCCGTACCGCCGCGCTGCCGTCCGGTCCGCCGCCCCGCCCCGGACGGCACAGCAGCACCAGCGCGATGTCGTCCTCGCGGCGGTCGGCCAGCGGGCCGGTGGTGTGGTGCGAGGAGGGCCCGTGCACGCCCTGCACCAGCGCGTCGGCCAGCGACTCCAGGTCGCCCTCGTGGTCCTCGAGGATCGCGCGCAGCCGCCGCCAGCCGCTCTCCAGATCGTGCCCGCCGGTCTCGATCAGCCCGTCGGTGCACAGCATCAGGGTCTCCCCCGGCTGGAGCGCGAACCGGGTCGTCGGATAGTCCGCGTCCGGGTCGACGCCCAGCGGCAGCCCGCCCGCCGTCGGCCGCTTCATCACCGTGCCGTCGGCCATCCGGATCACCGGGTCCGGATGGCCCGCGCGGGCGATCTCCAGCCGTCCGGTCGCCGGGTCGACCGCCACGTACAGGCAGGTCGCGAAGCGCGCGTCGGACTCGCCCTCGTCCTGGGTGATCCCGTGCAGGAAACGGGACGCGCGCGAGAGCACGGCGTCCGGGCGGTGCCCCTCGGAGGCGTAGGCGCGCAGCGCGATCCGCAGCTGGCCCATCAGCCCGGCCGCCCGCACGTCATGCCCCTGGACGTCCCCGATGACCAGCGCGAAGCGGCCGGAGGGCAGCGGGATCATGTCGTACCAGTCGCCGCCCACCTGGAGCCCGCCGCCGGTCGGGATGTAGCGGGCGGCGATCGCGATCCCCGGGATCTGCGGGCCGAGCGAGGGCAGCATGGAGCGTTGCAGTCCCTCCGTCAGCTCCCGCTCGGACTCGGCGGTCTCCGCCCGGGACAGAGCCTGGGCGAGCATCCGGGCCACCGTCGTCAGCACCGCGCGCTCGTCCGGGGTGAAGGCGACCGGATAGGCGAAGCCGGCCATCCAGGCGCCCATCGTGCGCCCGCCCACGGTCAGCGGCAGGAACGCCCATGAGCTGCGCCCGAAGGGTCGGGCGAGCGGCCAGGTCACCGGAAAGCGGTCCTTGTACTCCTCGGGCGAGGAGAGGTACACCGCGCGGCCGGTGCGCACCACCTCGGCCGCCGGGTACTCCATGGCCAGCGGCATCTGGGTGAAGGGGCCCATGTCGTCGGTCCGGTGCCCGTGGTGGCCGATCATCGTCAGCCGGTCGCCCTCCACCCCGAAGACCACCAGCCCGTCCGGCGAGAACCCCGGCATCGACAGGCCCGCGGCGACCCGCAGCACCTCCGCCGTGGACCGCGCCTCCGCCAGCGCCCGGCCCGCGTCCAGCAGGAACGCCTCCCGCGAGCGCCGCCAGGGCCCGGTGACCGTGGTGCGACCACCCGCGTCCGGGCCCGGCTCGGCGACCTCCTGGAGGGTGCCGGTCAGTACGTAGGCGCGCCGCTCGCGGTCGTACGACGGCTTGGACCGGCTGCGCACGACGCGCAGCACCTCGCCGCGCTCGTCCATGATCCGCACGCGCACCTCGGCGAGCGTGTCCTCGGCGACCGCGAGCTGCACCACCGACGTGATCTCGTTCCAGTCCACCGGGTGCAGCCGGGCCCGGGTCTGGGCCTCGGTGAGGGTGGCCGGCGCCGCGGGCAGCCCGAGCAGCCGCGCCGCCTCCGCGTCCACGGTGACCAGCTTGTCCGCCGTGTCCCAGTGCCACACACCGGTCGCGAGGGCGGCGAGGACATCCCCTACGGCCGGGAGCGGCTCACCTGTGCGCATTGTCCCCATTTAAGACAATGTGTGCGCGGCGTGCCACCGTAGGGCCGAGGGCCGCAAATGGTGGGGAGCCGATCTTGGGGTGGCCGGTACCCTTGGTTCAGCTGGGGGCGGCAACCCCGGTGATCACCAACTCAATCCGCGAAGGACGATGAACGACGATGCATCGGTACAGGTCCCACACCTGCGGCCAGCTCCGCGCCTCTGACGTCGGCACCGACGTCCGGCTCAGTGGCTGGCTGCACAATCGGCGCGACCTGGGCGGCATCCTCTTCATCGATCTGCGCGACCACTACGGCATCACGCAGCTGGTCGCCCGCCCCGGCACGCCCGCCTACGAGGCCCTGGACAAGCTCTCCAAGGAGTCCACGGTCCGCGTCGACGGCAAGGTTGTTTCACGTGGAACCGAGAACGTGAACCCCGAGCTGCCGACCGGTGAGATCGAGGTCGAGGTGACCGAGGTCGAGCTGCTCGGCGCGGCCCAGCCGCTGCCCTTCACCATCAACGCCGAGGACGGCGTCAACGAGGAGCGGCGCCTGGAGTACCGCTTCCTCGACCTGCGCCGCGAGCGCATGCACCGCAACATCATGCTGCGGACGGCGGTCATCTCCGCGATCCGCCACAAGATGACCGCGCTCGGCTTCAACGAGATGGCGACGCCGATCCTGTCCGCGACCTCCCCCGAGGGCGCCCGCGACTTCGTCGTCCCCTCCCGGCTGAACCCCGGCAAGTTCTACGCCCTGCCGCAGGCCCCGCAGCAGTTCAAGCAGCTGCTGATGATCTCCGGCTTCGACCGTTACTTCCAGATCGCCCCCTGCTTCCGCGACGAGGACGCCCGCGCCGACCGTTCGCCGGGCGAGTTCTACCAGCTCGACGTCGAGATGAGCTTCGTCGAGCAGGAGGACGTCTTCCAGCCGATCGAGCGGCTGATGACGGAACTCTTCGAGGAGTTCGGTGGCGGCCGCCACGTCACGTCCCCCTTCCCGCGCATCCCGTTCCGCGAGGCGATGCTGAAGTACGGCTCCGACAAGCCGGACCTGCGCGCCAAGCTGGAGCTGGTGGACATCACCGATGTCTTCGAGGGCTCGGAGTTCAAGGCGTTCGCCGGCAAGCACGTGCGCGCGCTGCCGGTGCCGGCGGTCCAGGACCAGCCGCGCAAGTTCTTCGACCAGCTCGGCGACTACGCGGTCTCGCTGGGCGCCAAGGGCCTGGCCTGGGTGCGCGTCGGCGAGGACGGCACGCTGTCCGGCCCGATCGCGAAGTTCCTCACCGAGGAGAACGTCGCCGAGCTGACCAAGCGCCTCTCGCTGGCCCCGGGCCACGCGATCTTCTTCGGCGCGGGCGAGTACGACGAGGTCTCGAAGATCATGGGCGCGGTCCGCGTCGAGGCCGCCAAGCGCGCCGGCCACTTCGAGGAGAACGTCTTCCGGTTCTGCTGGATCGTCGACTTCCCGATGTACGAGAAGGACGAGGAGACCGGCGCGATCGACTTCTCGCACAACCCCTTCTCGATGCCGCAGGGCGGCCTGGAGGCCCTGGAGACCCAGGACCCGCTGGACATCCTGGGCTGGCAGTACGACATCGTCTGCAACGGTGTCGAGCTGTCCTCCGGCGCGATCCGGAACCACGAGCCGGAGATCATGCTGAAGGCGTTCGAGATCGCTGGCTACGACCGGGAGACCGTCGAGGAGAAGTTCGCGGGCATGCTCCGCGCGTTCCGCTTCGGCGCCCCGCCGCACGGCGGCATCGCGCCCGGCGTGGACCGCATCGTGATGCTCCTCGCGGACGAGCCCAGCATCCGCGAGACGATCGCCTTCCCGCTCAACGGCAACGCCCAGGACCTGATGATGGGCGCCCCGACCGAGCTGGAGGAGGCCCGCCTGCGCGAGCTGCACCTGGACATCAGGAAGCCGCAGCCGAAGTAGTCCCTCCGGTGGTCGTTGAAACGCCCGGTGCCCTTGGGGCCCGGGCGTTTCGCCGTCACTCGGCGTCTTCCCCTTCTTCCTCCCCGCTCTCCGTGTCGGGTGAGGCACCGTCCTCCAGCAGTCGCTCGGCGATGTCGTCGGACCACCGCTGGGCCCAGGCACGCAGCTCGGCGAGCGCCGCCTCGGTGAGGCCGTACCGGGTGAACTGGGCGTCGGCGTAGAAGTCCGTGCCGGTCAGCCGGGACTGGAGGGTGGGCAGGTCGAAGACGTCATGGGCGTGCCGGCGCCCCAGTTCCTCCAGGGCGGGCAGGGAGAAGCGGGCCGCCGCCGCCCGGGCGTCGATCAGGTCGACGGCCGCGCCCCGGTCGTAGAGCGCGCGGATCTTCGTGCCGACGGCGTCCTCCAGGCAGAGCGCGGGACCGTACTCGGTGAGGTCCGGCGGCCCCCACAGGCTCTCCTTGTGCAGGGCGAGGACGCAGGGCTCGCCGGTCGGCGGGTCGGTGACGGTCAGCTGCGCAGTGCGCTCGGTGGCGGCGCCGGGGCGCACGGTACGGCCACGCGCCTCCAGGGCGGCGGCGAGGGCACCGGAGAGGCGGTCCATGGGCTCGCCGCTCTCGGTGGCGAGGTCCACGTTGGCGTGCGGGCGCCGGATCAGTCCGTGCGCCTGAAGGGCGTAGCCGCCGGCGAGCACCAGACCGTACGGTCCGCCCGCGGTGACGGCGTCCGCGAGGAGCCGCCGGTGGGGTTCGGGAAGGTTCACGGCATCCGTACTCTGCCAGACGGGGCGGGGGAGGCGGTGGAGGCGGAAGGGCCTGCGAGCGGTGCGGCTCGCGGGCCCTTCGGGCGGGGTGTGTCCCAGGCTGGGCCTGCTCAGCCTTCCTGGCCGCCGAAGCGCTCCTTGTAGGTGGCCAGGTCCTCGTCCGTCAGCTTGGCGAACAGGACCGGCGGGACCGTGAAGGGGGTGCCGGACGGGACGGAGGCGAGGGCCTTGGCCTCATCCGAGGTGACCCAGGTCGCGGTGTCGGCCGGGAGGCCGAAGGCGCTGCGCATGGCCGCCGAGGTGGCCGGGATCAGGGGCTCGGAGACGACCGCGTAGAGGTGGATGAGGTTCATCGCGGTGCGCAGGGTGAGGGCCGCGCCGTCCTTGTCGGTCTTGATCTCCAGCCAGGGGGCCTTCTCCTCCAGGTAGGAGTTTCCGGCCGACCACAGGGCGCGCAGAGCGGCCGCGGCCTTGCGGAACTGGAGGGCCTCCATCTGCGACTCGTACTCCGCGAGCAGCGCCGCGATCTCCTCGCCGAGCTTCGCCTCCGCCTCGCCCGGCAAGCCGCCGGCCGGGACCTCGTCGCCGAAGCGCTTGCGGGAGAAGGACAGCACGCGGTTGACGAAGTTGCCGAGGGTGTCGGCCAGGTCCTTGTTCACCGTGGCGGTGAAGTGCTCCCAGGTGAACGACGAGTCGTCCGACTCCGGCGCGTTGGCGATCAGGAAGTAGCGCCAGTAGTCGGCGGGCAGGATGTCGAGGGCCTGGTCGGTGAAGACGCCCCGCTTCTGCGAGGTGGAGAACTTGCCGCCGTAGTACGTCAGCCAGTTGAAGGCCTTGACGTAGTCGACCTTCTTCCACGGCTCGCGCACGCCCAGCTCCGTGGCCGGGAACATCACCGTGTGGAACGGGACGTTGTCCTTGGCCATGAACTCCGTGTAGCGGACCTGGGTGTCGACGTCGTACCACCAGGACTTCCAGTCCCGGTTCTCCGGGTCCTGGTCCGCCCACTCCTTCGTCGCGCCGATGTACTCGATCGGGGCGTCGAACCAGACGTAGAAGACCTTGCCCTCGGCCGCCAGCTCCGGCCAAGTGTCCGCCGGAACCGGGACGCCCCAGTCCAGGTCGCGGGTGATCGCCCGGTCGTGCAGGCCCTCGGTCAGCCACTTGCGGGCGATGGAGGCGGCCAGCTGCGGCCAGTCGGCCTCATGCCGGGCCACCCACTCCTCGACCTCGTGCTGGAGCTTGGACTGGAGCAGGAAGAGGTGCTTGGTCTCGCGGACCTCGAGGTCCGTGGAGCCGGAGATCGCGCTGCGCGGGTTGATCAGGTCGGTCGGGTCCAGCACGCGGGTGCAGTTCTCGCACTGGTCACCGCGGGCCTTGTCGTAGCCGCAGTGCGGGCAGGTGCCCTCGACGTAGCGGTCCGGCAGGAACCGGCCGTCGGCCGGGCTGTAGACCTGGCGGATCGCCCGCTCCTCGATGAAGCCGTTCTCGTTCAGCTTGCGGGCGAAGTGCTGGGTGATCTCGCGGTTCTCCGGGCTGGAGCTGCGGCCGAAGTAGTCGAAGGCCAGCGCGAAGCCGTCGTAGACGGCCTTCTGGGCGTCGTGCGCCTGGGCGCAGAACTCGTCCACCGGCAGGCCCTGCTCCTTGGCGGCCAGCTCGGCGGGGGTGCCGTGCTCGTCGGTGGCGCAGATGTAGAGGACGTCGTGGCCGCGCTGGCGGAGGTACCGGGAGTACACGTCCGCCGGGAGCATGGACCCCACCATGTTGCCCAGGTGCTTGATCCCGTTGATGTACGGAAGGGCGCTGGTGATGAGGTGTCGAGCCATCCGGCTGCTCCCAGGTCGGGTTGTTTTACGAACCTTGAAATGGTAGCCGAGACAGGTGGGCCGCCCGCTTCCCGTTTTACAGGGTGGGAAGGGGGCGGCCGGTGGCTGGAC
>NZ_VOGW01000098.1:0-715 GCF_007896895.1 Streptomyces misionensis
GGATTACGGCATGTTCACGGCCGCCAGGTGGCGAGGACTCCCTCGTACAGCTCCGTGTCCGTCAGCTCGCGGGGGGTGGGGCCCGCGTGGAAGAAGGCGGTGTTGGGGGTCTTCAGCTTGCGCAGGTAGTCGAACGCCTTGTTGTCGTGCTCGCCGAACGCGACGAAGGAGAAGAAGACCGTGGGGTGGCTCTCCGCGGCGGCGGTGAGGGCCTGGGTCGCGGGCGTCTTGGCGTCCGGGGCGCCGTCGGTCTGGAACACCACCAGCGCCGGGGTGCCGGGGGTGACGTGCTCGTCGTAGTGGGCGAGGACGGCCTCCACGGCGGCGTGGTAGCTGGTCCGGCCCATCCGGCCGAGGCCCGCGTGGACGTCGTCGATCCTCGTCGCGTGGTCCGGGGTGAGGGTCAGGTCGGTGGTGCCGTCCACCTCCGTGGAGAAGAAGACGGTGTGGACCGCGGTCTCGGGGTCCAGGTGGGCGGCGAGGGCGAGGGCCTGGTCGGCGAGGGCCTGCGCGGAGCCGTCCTTGTAGTACGGCCGCATGCTCGCGGAGCGGTCCAGCACGAGGTAGAGCTTCGCGCGGGTCCCGGTGAGGTCGGTCTTCGCCAGCGGATCGGCGGCGGCGGAGTAGGCCGCGGCGAGGGCGGGGGCGCGCGGGGCGGGGCGCGGGCGGGCCTCCGCGTGCGCCGGCGGGGCGCCCCCCCCGCCGACGAAGCCGA
>NZ_VOGW01000098.1:995-3861 GCF_007896895.1 Streptomyces misionensis
CCTCGGCGGGCTCGGTTTCGGAGGCCTCCTGGGCGGGCTCGGCCTCGGCGGCTGCCGTTTCGGGCTCGGTCTCGGCGGGTCCGGCCTCGGGGGCCGCTGCTTCCGGCTCGGCCTCGGTGGGCTCGCCTTCCGTTTCCGGCTCGGCTTCGGGCTCGGGGGAAGCGGTCTCCTGGGCGGGCTCGGCCTTGGCGGCTGCTGCTTCCGGCTCGGTGCCGGCGGGTTCGGCTGCCTTCTCGGCTTCCGCGGGCTCGGTTTCCGGGGAGGCGGGTTCCTCGATGGGCTCGGCTTCGGTGGCCGTCGCCTCCGGCTCGGCCGCGGCCGGTTCCTGCGCCGCCTCCGTCAGCGGCTCAGGCTCCGCTTCCGTTGCCGCGGCGGGCGCCGTGTCCGGCTCCTCCTCGGCCACCGGCTCCGCGGACGCCTCGGCCTCGGTGGCCGAGGCGTCCGCGTCCGGGGTCTCCGCCGGCTCCGTGAAGACGGCCTCGGTCGCCGCCGCCTCAGGGGTGGTCGCCGGGTCGTCCACGGCCGTCGGCTCTGCCTCGGGCTCGTCCTCGGTCGCCGTGACGGCGTCCGCGGCCACGTCGGCCTTCGCCTCGGTTTCCACCGTCTCGGGGGTGGGCGCCGGGTCGTCCACGGTGGACGCGGTCTCGGCGCTCACCTCGTCCGCCGGTGCGGGTTCCGCCGCCGCCTCTTCTTCGACCTGCGCCTCGGCGCCGGTCTCGGAGTGCTCCTCGTCCGTCGCCTGCGGCGCCGAGGCGTCCTCGGTCTCCACCGCGGCCTTCTCCTCGGCCGCTGCCTCAGCGCCGGTCTCCGCCTCGGCGGTCGCCGCTGCCTCAGCAGACACCTCCACCTCGGGGTCACCGGCCGACTCGGGCTCGCCGGCATCGGCCGTCACGGCGTCCGCGTCCGCATCGGCGTCGGCCTCGGCCTTCGCCTCGGGCTCGTCGGCCTCCCCAGTGTCCGCCTCGGCCTTCGGCTCGGCCCCGTCGGCGGGCTCGGGCTCGTCCTCGGCAACCGCCACGGCGTCCGCCTCGGCCGTCGTCCCGGTCTCCGGCTCGGCGACTGCCTCGGAGGCGACCTCGACCTGCGCCTCGGGCTCCTCGGCCGTCACGGCGTCCGCATCGGCATCGGCGTCGGCCTTCGTCTCGGCCTCCCGCTCGGCGTCCGCGCCCACCTCGGTGTCCGCTTCGGCCTTCGCCTCGGGCTCGACGTTCACCTCGTCCTTCGCCTCGGCCTCGTCGGCCGTCACGGTGTCCGCCTCGGCCTTCGTCCCGGTCTCCGGCTCGGCGTCTGCCCCGGCGGCGACCTCGGCCTGTGCCTCGCTGCCGGTCTCGGCGTGGTCTTCGTCCGTCTTCCGCGCGGTCGTCTCGGCGGCCGAGGCGGCGGGTGCGTCGTCGGCCGGAGCCGAGGGGCTCGGGACGCGGACCTTGTCGAAGGCGGCGGCCACCAGCTCGTGTGCCTCGGAGGACGAGTCGCGGGGTTCGGGGACCACCGGTGCCGTCTCGGCGGTGGCCGGGTCACGGGGTTCCGGGACCGCAGGCGCCGGCTCGGCCGGAACGGGCTCGGCAGGAACCGACTCGGCAGGTACCGACTCGGCAGGTACCGACTCGGCGGGCTCGGCCGGGGGTTGGGCCGTCACACCCTCTGCCTCGGCGGCTCGGGACTTGCGTGAGCGGCCGAATGCGTTCCGCAGGAGAGTGAGAATGCCCATGTGTGCAACCCTTCGCGTGAGGTGACACCGTCAATCGCTGGCCAGGACGGACACGTAAGGTTAGCGGCCCCGGGTTTCCGCGGTGTGGCGCCGAACCCCTACGCGGCGCCGTCCACGTGGGACAGGAGATCCCCCAGCGCCCGGTTGAACTCCTTCGGCCGTTCCAGATTGGGCAGATGGGCCGCCCCCTCGACGACCTCAAGGGTCGCGTCGGGCAGGGACCGCGCCAAGGACTCGGCGTCGGCGACAGGGGTGTAGGTGTCGTCGGCCCCCACCACCACCAGCGCGGGCACGGTCACCCGCGTCAACAGGTCGCGGTAGTCGGGGCGTTCGGCCCGCCCGCGCAAGGACGCCGCCGCGCCCCGCGGGTCCGTCGCCGTCATCATGCCGTGGACGTGGGCCTTGACCTCCGCGCGGGCGTAGGGCGCGACCATGCGGTCCAGCACCTCGTCGGCGTACCCCCGCATCCCCTCCGCGAGCAGCCGGTCCGCCATAGCGTTCCGGCTCCGTACGCCCTCCGGGGTCTCCGGTTCGGCGAAGGTGTCCGCGAGGACCAGGCCCCGGATCCGGTCGCCGAAGCGGTCGTAGCACTCCATGGCGATCTGGCCGCCCATCGACAGCCCGGCCAGGACGAAGGTGTCCACCCCCAGGAGGTCCAGCAGCCCGGCCACGTCCTCGGCGTGGCGGGAGAGCGGGACCTTGCCGGACGTCACCGGTGAGGCGCCGTAGCCGCGCAGGTCGGGGGCGATCACCCGGCGGTCGGCGGAGAACTCCGCCACCTGCGGGTCCCACATCGTCCGGTCGAAGGGGTGGCCGTGGACGAGGACCAGGGGGCATCCAGCGGATGCGGAATCATGGGATTTGTCGGTGAACGTGAGATAAGGGGGCATGTGGTCGACCCTAGGCGGGCCCAACTCCTCGGTGCAATAAGATCTTTGCCCTCGGTGCAATCGAGGCCCGGCCGACGCGCCAGAGCAACAGGGGGACGGATGAACGACTTCCGGCGGATCGCCGACCGGATCGCCGCCGACATCGCCGGTGGCCGGCTGCGGCCGGGGCAGCGGCTGCCACCGCAGCGGGCCTTCGCGCGCCGGCACGGGCTCGCGCCCTCCACGGCGGGGCGGGTGTACGCCGAACTCGTGCGCCGGGGGCTGGTGG
>NZ_VOGW01000099.1:0-9455 GCF_007896895.1 Streptomyces misionensis
GTGCGCGCCACCGCCCCCGACGGACAGCCCGGACACGCCCTGACCGAGGCGGCGGCCGGGGCCCCGCCCGTGAACCTGGAGCTGAACTACCCGGAGGCGGCGGGGCAGTCGGAGGTGCTGGCCCGGGCGCTCGCGCCGCTGCTGCGGCCGGACGCGCTCGGGGACGCGCTGCGGCCGGCCGGGGCCGCCGGGACGCCGGCCGCGCGGGAGGCGTTCGCCGCGCTGCTCGACGGGGGCGGGGTGCGGGCCGATCCGGCGCGGATCCTGTTCACCGGGAACGGCCGGCAGGCGATCGCCGCCACCCTCGCCTCCCTGGCCCGCCCCGGCGACCGGGTCGGGGTCGAGCCGCTCACGTACCCGCTGGTCAAGGAGATCGCCGCCCGGCTCGGGCTCAGTCTGGTGCCGCTCGCCATGGACGAGGAGGGCATCCGGCCGCAGTCCGTCGCCGCCGTCCACCGCACCGCGCCGCTGGCCGCCCTCTACCTCCAGCCGACCCTGCACAACCCGACCGCGCTGACCATGGGCGAGAGCCGGCGTGCCGAGCTGGCGGACGTCGTCCACAGGCTGGGGATACCGGTGGTCGAGGACCGGATCTGGTCCTTCCTGGAGCCGGGCCCGCACCGGATTCCCCCGCTGGCCGCGCTCGCCCCCGACCTCGTCCACCTCGTGGACGGGCTGTCCAAGCGGGTCGCGCCCGGTCTCACCGTCGGGTTCGTCGTCGGGCCGGCGGGACGGGGCGAGGCGGTGGCGCGGGCTCTGGAGACCCTCGCCACCGTCGCACGAGGCGGGCGGGGCGCAGGTTCCGGGTCAGCCAGGTGGTGAGGGCCACCGCGAGGCCGAGGCCGAGCAGCAGCCAGGAGACCGTGCGCAGGGTGCCGGTCAGCGCGTCGTAGACGGCACCGGCGGCCGGGCGGGGCACGTCGGCGGGCAGCCCGGCGAGGGTGAGGCGGCGGCCGATCGCCACGGCGAGACCGAGCAGTGCGCCGCCGAGTGCGGTGCCCAGCGCGGTCGCCGCGATGGCGCGGCGGCGGCGGACGGCCAGGGCGATCCCCGCGGCCGCGAAGGCCACGGCCGCGACCGGCAGCCAGAATCCGGCGACTTCGAGCACGTGGAACCCCTTTCGGAGCGACGTCAGTTCGTCGGCCGGGAGCACGGCGACAGTGGTGTGCTGCACCGGGATGCGGGCGGCGAGCGGTATGTGCTCGTCGCTGAGCTGCTGTTTGACCTGGGCGGTGACGGGGGCGAGATCGACGGTGACCGGCTCGGCGGCCGCGTCGTCGCGGTCGTCGCGCAGCGCCCGCAGCACCGCGTCGTGGGTGACCCGGTTGCCGGTGTCCCAGGCCAGCCGGAACGCCTCGGTCTGGGTGAAGGAACGCACGGCGTCGTGCACGAACGGGCGGACGGAGCCCCGCAGCGGGCCGACGTCGAGCCGGTGGTCCACCTCGTGGAGCAGGCTGTCCCCGACGGCGTTCGCGACGGCCTCCCGCACGTCCGGGTCGCTGGCGAGCGGGGCCATCGTGGTGACGTACCGGCCCGTGTCGGTGAGCCCGTACGCCGCCCAGACCGCCAGCGCGCCGAACGGCACGAGCAGGCAGGACAGGGTGATCAGTACGGCCGACAGGGCGCTCCTGAGGCGTTGCGGCACCCTTTCAGACAACGGCCGGCGGGGCCGGGACGCTACCGGGGGGCGCCCGTCCGGGCGACCGCCGCACGGGGGCGCGGCCTCAGCGGATCCGCCGTCCGAAGGCGTCCTCGCGTGTGTAGTACCGGTAGAAGAAGACGATGAAGGTGGCCGCCGCGATCAGCAGCGACATCAGCACGGTCCGGGCGACGGAATGGCCGGCCTGGCTGTACAGGAAGCCGAACGCGCAGCCGACGAACGCCGTCCACAGCAGCGCGTGCACCTCCCTAATCATCCGTGGGGCCAGCGCCAGCAGGGCGATGCACAGCACGGCGAAGACGAGGAAGCTGGCGAAGGCGAGCAGCAGGTTCCAGCCGGTGACCGGGCCGCCGGAGCGGTTCATCTCCGCGACCCAGAAGCCGTAGATCAGGCCCAGCACCACCGGGACCGCGATCCGGCCGATCCGGTGGGTGCGGGCGTCGAAGACATCGGGGGTACGGCGCTGGTCGGGGGAGGTGGCGGCCTGCACCTCGGGCGCCGGGGCGCGCCGGGGGATGCCACCGGGTGCGGGTGCCGCATGGGTCATGTGAGCACTCCTCTCTCCTCGCCCCCGTTCGCCTTCCAATGCACACCTGTGCGCCCGCCCCGGCAACTCGGACGGCGCAGCAACCGGCGTGTTTGTCGTCCGAACCTGGAGACTCGGCCGGTGTGAACCGGATGACGTACCAGCGGCACCGCCCGCGGCGGATCTGCGGACAGGGTTACGCCTGGCTGCTGCCGTCGCTGCTGCTCGCCGGCATCGTGCTGCTGGACTTCAACACCGGCGCGGAGTACCGGTTCGTCTCCTGGACCGTGCTGGTGCCCGGCATCGCCGCCGCGATCTGCGGGGTGCGCACCACGGCCTGCTTCTGCGTGGTGTCGCTGGTGGCGTACGTGCTGGTGGACCACGCCTGGCCGGACCAGTACAGGGCGGGCTTCGCCGACTTCGTGCTGGTCGCGCTCGGCGGTGCGCTGGCCACGGTGGTCTCGGCCATGCGGGTGCGGCAGGAGCGGCACGCGTTGCGCATGGAGGACGTCGCGGCGGCCACCGTACGGGCCGTGCTGCGCCCGCTGCCCGAGCGCTGGGCGGGCCTCGAACAAGCGGGCGCGTACTTCCCCGCGGACGTGGAGGCGCAGGTCGGGGGCGATTTCTACGACATCCAGCCCGGGCCGTACGGCACCAGGGTGCTGGTCGGGGACGTCCAGGGCAAGGGGACGGGCGCGGTGGAGGCGGCCGCCGCGCTGCTCGGCGGCTTCCGGGAGGCGGGCTACTACGAGAAGGATCTCGAGACGGTCGCCGAGCGGCTGGAGATCCGGATGCTGAGGCTCCGCATCCACACCACCGCGATCGGCCGCCGAGACGGGGACCGGTTCGCCACCGCGGTGCTGGTCGCCTTCTCCCGGGACGCCCCCGACACGGTCGAGATCGTCAACTTCGGGCACGAGGCGCCGCTCGCGGTCGGCCCGCGCGGGGTGCGCGAGCTGTCCTGCGGGGAAGGGCTGCCGGTCGGCCTGTGCGACCTGGTCGGCGGGCTGCCGCCGGTGCACCAGGTGCCGCTGGCCGAGGACGAGACGCTGCTGCTGTACACGGACGGGGTGACCGAGGCCCGGGACGGCCACGGCGTGTTCTACGACCTGGTCGGCGACGTCGCCGAAGCGATCATCGCCGATCCGCGCTGCGCCGAGCCCGAGCGCCTGGTCCGCCGCGTCCACGAGGGTGTCCGGCGGCACAGCAGGGGCGTGCTGGCCGACGACACCACGATCTTCGCGGTGCGCCGCCTCCCGGTCGGCGACGAAGGACCGCGGACGGCGGTGTTCCCGGGGTGGGACAGCGGGAGATGGCTGCCGGACCGGGTGTGGGCGGGCGACGACCCGGAACGGGGAAGTTCGGCGTCCTGAGGCGCGTCGGGGTGGTCGCAGCGGTTACGGTGCTGGCGGGAGAGAGCGGATCCACAGGGACCGCAGGGCCTTACAGGGGGAGGGACCATGCCCGGAACCGTGCTGCTGCTCGCGGCCGCGCCGCTGGGCCGGGGACGCCTGGTGGACGCGGCCTCCGTGCTGCCGGTGCTGGCCGCCGTCGCCCCCGCCGTGCTGTCCGGCACCGACACCGCCAACGTCGTGGAACTCGCGGACCCGGTGGACCCGCAGGGCGTGCTGACCCGGCTGCGGGCCGCGGCGGCGGCGCCGGGGCCGCTCACCGTGTACCTCACCGGCCAGCTGCACCTGGACCGCCGTCAGCGGCTGCCGCATCTCGCGCTGGCCCGCACCACCCCGGCCACGGTCCGCTACACCGCGCTGCCCTGGCACTGGATCCGCGAGGAGCTGCGGCTGCGGCCGCCCGGGCGGACCGCGGTCCTGCTGGACCTGCACGCGGACCCGGAGGTCTGGCGGCACCTGCACGAACAGCCGCTGGACGCGGGCCGTACGGCCGCGGTCTACGGCCGTGTCGCACCGCCGCCCGGACGCCGGGGGCCGGCCGAGCCGACGTACATGAAGACGGTCGCCACCCTGCTGCGCAGCGGTCACCGCCCGCCGCTGGACGAACTCCACCACCAGGCCCTCGCGCGCATCGCGGAGGAGACCCCCACCAACATCGTCCTGGGGCCGCCCCAGGTCGCCCCGTACGCCGGTCCCGGCGACCTCGGTCTCGGCGCGCCCCCGGGCGCCGCCGCGGCCGACCCGGCGTGGACGGAGCCCGCCGTGCCGTCCGGTGGGTTCGGGGCGCCGGCGGATGCCGGGCACCTGGGCGGGTACGTCGGTCTCGGGACGGCGCCGGATGCGAACGCCTCGGTGGGTGACGCCGTGCGGCCGGAGCCGGGCGTGGAGCCCGCCGTGCCGTCCGGTGGGTTCGGGGCGCCGGCGGATGCCGGGCACCTGGGCGGGTACGTCGGTCTCGGGACGGCGCCGGATGCGAACGCCTCGGTGGGTGACGGCGTGCGGCCCGAGCCTGGCATGGGGCCCGGCGCGCCGTCCGACGCCGGGCACCCCGGCGGGTACGCGGGGACCGGCGCGATCCCGGGGCCGCGGGTGGAGGTGGCCGATGCCGCGCGGTTCGGCGGCTCCGGCGAGACCCCGGACACCGCCCGGCAGGGACCCGGAGTGGAGGAGGACTCGCACGCCGGTGGCGCCGCCGGACGGTCCACCGCCTCCCTCGTCCCGCGGGCCGCCGCCCGGCCGGACGGCTCCGGCGCGGCTGCCGGTCCCGGGCGCTCGGCCGGGGACCCGGGCGGGCATCCCGGGAGCGATGCGGCCCCGGACGCGGACGCGGACACGGCCGACGCGGCGCGACCCGGCGGCTTCGTCGGCTCCGGTGCGCAGGGGGACCGGGGTGCGGACCCCGCGGCTCCCGGGGCGGGCGCCGACCCGGAGGTGGCGGGACCCGCCTCCCGTGCCGGTACGGACCCCGGCGCGGACGATGGTGGCTCCGGCGCGTTCGGGGGGCCGGCGGACGGGCCTGTGCCCCCCGTGCCGCGGGTGTCCGGGGACGGGCTCCCGGAAGCCGGGGGCGATCCGCACGCCGCCATCAGTACCGCCGTGCGGGACGGGCGGCACGAGGAGGCCGACGGGATCGCGGCGCGGCTTCAGGAGGCGGCCGTGGAGGAGCACGGGCCGGCGTCCGAGGACGCGTTGCACTGGGCCGAGGTGCGCGCCGACCTGGCGATGTTCGCGGGGGACGCGGGGCGCAGCTGCCGGGGCTGGATGACGGTGGCCGAGACCAGGCTCGCGGCGGGGCAGGCCCCCGACGCGCCCGCCGTGGAGGCCGCCGTCGACCGGGCGCACCACCAGTGGGGCCGTATCGACGACACCGCGCAGGCCCGTGAACTCGGGCCCGCGCTCGCCGAGTTGCGCGCCCGGGTGCCCGGGCGCCGGCAGGGCGCGCTGGAGGACGTGCGGCGTCAGCTGCGGGAATTGCAGCGGACCTGAACCGCCCGGTGGCTCACGCCGGCGACAGCAGCGCCAGGGCTCCGGACACCAGCGTCCGCACGCCCGGGGCGACCGTGGCCGGGTCGGGGGCGAAGTGGGGGCTGTGGTTGCTGGGGACGGCCGCGAGCTTCTCGGCGAGGGTGTCGCCGGGCGAGCGGTCCCAGACGTCGGCGGGCGTCGTGGTGACGAACCAGTACGAGTAGGGGATGGCGCTGTTCAGCGAGAGCTCCGGGAAGTCCTCGCTGCCCATCGCCGGGCCCGGGTCGAAGACCGTGCCCGCGCCGAAGACCTCGCCGTGCACGGCGGCGACCGTCCGGTCGGTGTCCGCGTCGTTCACGGTCACCGGGAAGGTGTTGCCGAGGGTGACGTCGGGCTCGCGGGGGCAGCCCGCGGCCAGGCACTCGCCCTGCGCGATGCGCCGGATCGCGGCCAGCATCCGCTGCCGTACCGCCTCGGACTGGGTGCGCAGGTTGAGCGCGATGCGCGCCTCGCCGGGGATGATGTTGTGCCGGGTGCCCGCCTCGATCCGGCCCACCGTCAGCACCGCGGACTCGCCCGCCGCGACCTCCCGGGAGACCACCGTCTGCAACCGGGTGACGAGGTAGGCCGCGGTCACCACCGGGTCCACCGTCGCCTCCGGCCGCGAGCCGTGCCCGCCCTTGCCGTGGACGACGATGTCCACGTCGGTCGCGGCGGACATGATCAGGCCCGGCGCGTGCGGGTACAGCCCCGCCGGACCCGGCGCGGCGTGCTGCCCGAGCAGCACGTCGGGCCGCCCGAAGCGCTCGTACAGACCGTCCGCCAGCATCCGCTGGGCGCCCTGCCCGGTCTCCTCGGCCGGCTGCCCCACCACCAGCAGGGTGCCGCGCCAGGTGTCCCGCCCCCGCGCCAGCGCGGCGGCGGCCCCGGCCAGCCAGGTGACGTGCAGGTCGTGGCCGCACGCGTGCATCACCCCGTCCGTGGCGGAGGCGTACGGCAGCCCGGTCGCCTCCGGGACCGGCAGCGCGTCCATGTCGGCGCGCAGCAGCACGGTCGGGCCGTCACCGTTGGCCAGCCGGCCGACGACCCCGGTGCCGCCGACGCCCTCGGCCGTCTCGAACCCGGCGTCCGTCAGCCGCTCGGCCAGCTTGCCGGCGGTGCGGTGTTCGCGCAGGGACAGTTCGGGGTGGCGGTGCAGATCGCGGTAGAGGTCCTCGAGGCCGGCGACCGGGAGGTCGGAGGTGAGGTCCAGCGCGGTGCGGGCGGCGGCAGAGGTGGTCATGCGGGCAGGGTAGGGCCTGTCTTCCGGATCAGGGCGGCTCGGGGCGACGGAACCTTCCAGACGACCCCGGCCGGATCCGGAAGACCGGCCCTGAGGCGGGTCCCGCCGTTTTCGGCACCGGTGGGTCAGGGAGAGGACGCCGGCGCGGTGGCCTGCGCGGCGGGGGCCGCCGGTGGTGTGGCACGGGCGGGGCAGGCGTTGGCCGCGAGGATCAGGGAGGTGGCGGCGACCACGGCGGCGGCGACGGCCCTGCGCGCGGGGGAATTCCCGCGGGAACCGGGTGTACGTCCGGACACGGCGACCTCACAACACGACAGCGGCGTATTAAGCAGGTTTAACCCGCCGTTTAACCTAGAGGCAGTGGGAGCCGAACAGCAAGGCAGACAGGGGGAGTTGGGGGTGCCGGTGGTACGGGAAAGGGACGATCCGGGAACGGTGGGACGACGGGTGCAGCGGTTGCGCGCCCAGCGCGGGCTCACCCAGCGGCAACTGGCCGAGCCGGCCTACACCCCGGCGTACATCTCCACCCTGGAGGCGGGCCGGGTGCGCGCCTCCGACGAGGCGCTGCGGCACATCGCGGACCGGCTCGGCGTGAGCTTCGAGGAACTGGCGCTGGGCCGCCCCGCGCACCTCGCCACGCACCTGCGGCTGCGGCTGACCGAGGCGCAGCGGATGCTGGCGGACGGCCGGGCCGAGGAGGCGGCGGCACGCTACACGGACCTGCTGGCCGAGGCGGCGGCGCACGCGCTCGTCCCCGAACAGGCCGCCGCACTGCTGGGCCTCGGTGAATGCGCCCTGGAGACGGGCGCTTTGACGGATGCCCGGGCCCACTTCGAGCGGGCCGAGGAGCAGCTCGCCGACGCCTCCCCGGCGGCCCGTGTCCCCGCGGTGCGCGGCCGCGCGGTCGCCCACTACCTGGCCGGCGAACTCCGTTACGCCGTCTACCTGCTGGAGACCACCCTCGACGAACTCAACCGGGGCGGCCTGCACGACCCGGACGCGCTGCTGCTCCTGTACGCCAGCGCCATCGGCCCCTATCTGGACATGGGCGCGCACGCCCGCGCCGCCCAGGCCGCCGAGTACGCCCTCGCGCTCGCCCCGCGCGCCGGCGACCCGGCGCTGATCGCCCGCATGCACCGCTCGGTGGCCCGCACCCTGCTCGCCGAGGGCCGCGTCGCCGAGGCCGACGCCTCCCTCGCCAAGGCGGGTGAGCTGTACCGCCAGCTCAGCCTGCGCACCGAGCTGGCGCACTGCCACTGGATGCGCGGTTACGTCCACGCGCAGAACAACCAACTCGAAGCGGCCGAAGCCGAGTTGCGGCAGGCGCTGGACATGCTGTCGCAGACCCGGGCCGCCCTGTACCGCAGCCAGGCCGCGGTGGAACTCGCCGATGTGCTGCACCGGCGCGGCCGGTCCGCGGATGCCGCGGAGCTGCTGGAGGGGGTGCTGGGCGACTTCTCCTCCGAGCGCGGCGCCGTGCACGCCGCCGCCGCGCACCGGCTGCTCGGCATCATCGCCGAGGACGCCCGCGACACCGAGTCCGCCGAGGAGCACTACGTGCGCGCCCTCAGCCTCCTGGAGCGCGCGGGAGCCGCCGGCGACCTGGCCGACCTCTGCCGCCTCCTCGGCGACCTGCTGCGCCGTACCGGACGCGTCGAGGCCGCCCTGGACGCCTACCGCACCGGGCTCGGCCACCGCGCCGCCCCGGGCACCACGACCCTGGGCCCCGCGCCGGCGCAGCCGCCGCTCTGATCCCGGCCTACACCTCCGCCCGGCCCTCCTTGCGCACCTGCGCCAGCCGCAGCGCCCCCACCTGGACGGCCGCCTGGGTGGCGTCGTTGGGGACGTCGGCGAGGCCGCCGTTGGTGAGGGCGAAGGCGTCATTGCCGACGCGGACGGCGGCGACGTCGAGGGTGAGGTGGATCTCCTGGTCGTCGGCGGTGGTGGCGGCCAGGGTGATGTGCAGGCCCTGGCGGGCGTCGCCCACCTCGGGCAGGGCGAGTTCGCCGACCCGGACGTCCTCCTGGGTGTCCTGCTGGGTGGTGGCCGTGAACCGGGCGCACCGCTGCGGCATCGTACGCAGCCAGGCCAGCGCGGCGTCCACGTCGGACGGGCGGCGGGCGCCGATCTGGTAGCGCAGCTGGGCGTCGGTGTCGGCGTCGTCCAGGCCGACGGCGGCGCGGGCCGGGGCGCCGAGCAACCGGTCGGTGTAGAGGGCGTCGAGGAGTTTCTGGCAGTCGCCGGCCGAGGTGTTCGCCTTGAGCAGCCCGTCCCGCCAGGTCGCCGCGCCGCGGGTCGCGGCCCAGGGGGCGCCGAGGTCGGACTGGGTGAGCAGCGCGGACTGCGCCTGGCCCTCGGTGAGCGCGGCGCCGTCGGGCCGGGCCGGGGCGTTGCCGCCGCGGGCGGGGCGGTCGATCGTGGGGAGGGGCTGCGGCGCGGTCGCCGGCTGTTTCAGGGTCAGGGCCGCGCAGCCGCCGACGCCGAGCAGGCCGGCGCCTATGAGGCAGGTCAGGAGGCGTCCGTGCGGTCGTATGCCGTCGTACATCGCGGTGCCTCCCGGTGCTGGTGCCTGCTCCCACGGCACCACCGCCCCGGGCGCCCCACCAGCGC
>NZ_VOGW01000099.1:9735-35298 GCF_007896895.1 Streptomyces misionensis
GGGGGCAGGGGGGGGGGGGGGGGGGGGGGGCGGGCGGGGGGGGGGGGGCGCGGGGGGGGGGGGGGGCGGGGCCGGCGGCGGCGACGGAGTACCGGGTGCGGGCGGCCGGGACCGGGGGGAGGGGCCGGCCGGGGAAAATCCGTCGCCCGTCACCCCCGGCCGTTGCTAACCTCCCGCTCATGCAGCGCGCCCCGCAGTGCCCGATCCCGTGCCCGAACGGCACGACGACGCCGGAGACCGTCCCGGCGCGCTGACATCCGACCTGTCCGAAGCCCCGGGGTGAACGCCCCGGGGCTTCAGTCGTGTCACGGGGTCGTCCGCCTCCGTCGAGTCATCGAGGAGACACCGTGCACGACCGGCTTCCCGACCACCGCCGCATCGGCCGCGACCTCGGCCTGTTCGGCACCGACCCCCTGATGGGCGCCGGGCTGCCGTACTGGCTGCCGGACGGCGCGGTGGTCCGGCACACCCTGGAGGAGTACATCCGCGAGGCCGAGGCCCGGGCCGGGTACCGGCACGTGTACTCGCCCGCGCTCGGCAAGCGGGAGCTGTACGAGCTGTCCGGCCACTGGGACCACTACCGCGACGACATGTACCCGCCCATGCGGCTGGGCGCCGAGGAGGTCGTGCTGCGGCCCAGCCTCTGCCCCCACCACGCCCTGATCTACCGCTCCCGCGCCCGCAGTTACCGGGAACTGCCGTTGCGGATCGCGGAGTTGGGAACCATGTACCGCGCCGAGCTGTCCGGTGTGCTCGGCGGGCTGACCCGGGTGCGGGCGATCGGGCTCAACGACGCCCATGTCTTCTGCACCCTGGACCAGGCGGTGGCCGAGTCCCGCGCCGCCCTGGAGCTGATCGCCCGCGCCTACGCCGACCTCGGCATCCGCGCGGTGCGCCACCGGCTCTCGCTGCCCGGCGAGGGCGGCAAGTACGTGGCCGACCCGGGGCTGTGGCGCCGGGCCACCGCGCTGCTGCGCCAGGTGCTGGACTCCTCTGGCGTGGCGTACGAGGAGGCAGAGGGCGAGGCGGCCTTCTACGGGCCGAAGATCGATGTGCAGATCGCGGACCCGGCCGGGCGCGAGTCCACCCTGTCCACCGTGCAGATCGACTTCCACCAGCCCGCCCGCTTCGACCTGCGCTACACCGGCGCCGACGGCGGCCGGCACCGCCCGGTGATGGTGCACCGCAGCGTCATCGGCAGCGTGGAGCGGGCCGTGGCCCATCTGGTCGAGGCGCACCGCGGTGCCTTCCCGGCCTGGCTGGCGCCCCTCCAGCTGGCGGTGCTGCCGGTCGGCGCCGAGCAGGAGGAGCGGGCGGCGGCCGTCGTGGAGCGGGCGCGGGCGCGGGGGCTGCGCGCGGAGCTCGCCGGGCCCGGGCAGGGCTCCCTGGGCGCCCGGATCCGTGCCGCGCGCCTGGTGCCGTACGTGGCGGTGATCGGCGCCCGCGAGGCCGCGGCGGACCGGGCCGCCGTACGGCTGCGCGACGGGCGGCGGCCCGGGGAAGTGCCGGTGGCGGAGCTGCTGTCCCGGATCGCCGCGCGGGTGGCGGCCCGCGGGACCGGGCTGTGGGAGTGACGAGGGTGCTGAACTAACGTTCGGGTCCCGTCAGCCGAAGGAGTCCGCCGTGCCCGGTCCGCAGCCCGTTCCCGTGATCATCGACTGCGACACCGGTGTCGACGACGCCCTCGCGCTGCTGTTCGCCGTGCGCCACCCCGGCCTCGACCTGCGCGCGGTGACCTGTGTCGCCGGGAACACGGACGTGGACCGGGTGGTCCGCAACACCCTGACCGTGCTGGAGCAGGCCGGGGCCCCGCGGATACCGGTGGGGCGGGGCGCCGAGCGGCCGCTGCTCGAACCGGCCCGCGCCTCGGGCTGGCACGGCGGCGACGGCATGGGGGACCTGGGGCTCCCCGAGCCGGCCCGGGCCCCCGCCGACGTGGACGCGGTGAGCCTGCTGCGCCGGGAGCTCCTGGCCTCGCCCCGGCCGGTCACCCTGATCCCCACCGCGCCTCTGACCAACATCGCCCTGCTGCTGCGCACCCACCCGGAGGTGACCGGCAACATCGAGCGGATCGTCTTCATGGGCGGCGCGGTCGGCTCCGGGAACGCCACGGCCGTCGCCGAGTTCAACGTCTGGCACGACCCGGAGGCGGCGGCCGTCCTGCTCACCGCCGACGTGCCGATCACGATGTACGGCCTGGACGTGTTCCGGCAGGTGGTGGTGGCGGGCGAGTGGGCGCGGCGGCTGCGCGCGAGCGCCGAGCCCGGGGCCCGGCTGGCCGGCCGGCTCCTCGGGCACGGCCCGGACGGGCCCGAGGAGGCGGGCTGCCTCGGGGACGCGGGGGCGGTGTGCGCGGTCGCCGATCCGGCGGGGCTGACCACCCGGCCGCTGCCCGTCGAGGTCTGCCTCGCCCCCGGTCCCGCGCGCGGCCAGACGATCGTCGACCGCCGCACGCGGCCCGGCGAGTCCGAGGTCCATCACGGGCGGCGCGGACAGGCCCTGGTCGACGTCGCCTTGGCGGTGGACGCGGAGCGGTACGCGCGGCTGTTCCTGGAGACCGTCGGGGGCCGCTGACGGACCGGTCCGGTTTCCAAGGTTCGCTTTCCGGGCAATGTGGACAGATTCCCTGTACCCGTCTCGAAGGGAGTCCGTATGGCAGACCTCTCCTCCAGGAACCCTGACTGGTGGCGTCAGGCCGTCATCTACCAGATCTATCCCCGCAGCTTCGCCGACGCCGACGGCGACGGGCTCGGCGACCTCAGGGGCATCACCCGGCGGCTCGGCCATCTCGCCACGCTCGGCGTGGACGCCCTGTGGCTGAGCCCGTTCTACCCCTCCGAACTCGCCGACGGCGGCTACGACGTCGCCGACCACCGGGACGTCGACCCGCGCCTGGGCACCCTGGACGACTTCGACGCGCTGGTCGCCGAGGCGCACCGGCTGGGCCTGAAGGTCGTGGTGGACCTGGTGCCCAATCACACCTCCCACCAGCACCCCTGGTTCCGGGAGGCGCTGCGGGCCGGCCCCGGCTCCGCGGCCCGCGAGCGCTACGTCTTCCGGCGCGGGCGCGGCGCGCACGGTGAACTGCCGCCCTCCGACTGGCAGTCCGTCTTCGGCGGCAGCGCCTGGCACCGGGTGCCCGACGGCGAGTGGTACCTGCATCTGTTCGCCGCCGAACAGCCCGACCTCAACTGGGACAACGAGGAGGTCCGCGCCGACTTCCGCACCACCCTGCGGTTCTGGTCCGACCGGGGCGTGGACGGCTTCCGCGTGGACGTGGCGCACGGCCTGGCCAAGGACCTGACCGAGCCGCTGCGCGACCTCGGGGACATCGGCGCCGCCGGGGAGACCGCCCTGCTCCGCGTGCCGCCCGGCGACCACCCCCACTGGGACCGCGACGAGGTGCACGAGATCTACCGCGACTGGCGCAAGGTCTTCGACGCCTACCGGCCGCCGCGCAGCGCCGTCGCCGAGGCCTGGGTGCCGGGCCCCCGCCGCGCGCTGTACGCCCGCCCCGACGAACTCGGCCAGGCGTTCAACTTCGAGTACCTGGAGGCTCCTTGGGACGCGGCGGAGCTGCGCCGGGTGATCACCGAGGAGCTGGCCACCGCGCGCGCCGCCGGGGCCGCCGCGACCTGGGTGCTGTCCAACCACGACGTCGTGCGCCACGCCTCCCGGCTGGTCCTGCCGCCCGGCACCGACCCCGGCGCCTGGCTGCTGTCCGGCGGCCGCGCGCCGGCGATCGACCCGGCGGCGGGGCTGCGCCGGGCCCGCGCGGCGACCCTGCTGATGCTGGCGCTGCCGGGGTCGTCGTACCTCTACCAGGGCGAGGAACTCGGGCTGCCCGAGGTCGCCGATCTGCCCGCCGAGGTGCTCCAGGACCCGATCTGGGAGCAGACCGGGCACGTCCGCAAGGGCCGCGACGGCTGCCGGGTGCCGCTGCCCTGGACGACCGGCGGACCCAGTTACGGTTTCGGGCCCGGCGGCGCCTGGCTGCCGCAGCCCTCGTCCTTCGCGGCGTACGCCGTCGAGGCGCAGAGCGGGGTGGCCGGTTCGACGCTGGAGCTGTACCGCACCGCCCTGCGGCTGCGCCGCAAGCTGCTGGACGGCGAGGAACTGGCCTGGACGCCCGGATCGCCCGCGCACGTACTGGACTTCAGACGGAGCGAGGGGTGGCGGTGCGCCGCCAATCTCGGGACGGAGGCGGTGGCGGTGCCGCCGGGTGAGGTGCTGCTGAGCAGCGCGCCGCTGCCGGGGGACGGGGGGCTGCCGCCGGACACCACGGTCTGGCTCGCCTGACCGGCGAAGGACCGCGGGCGATCAGGGGATTGCCAGGTATTGGTGTGCATGACACACGGTTGGGAAAAGGTTGACCGGTCCTCGGGAGAAGGCCGGTCGGCGCGGGCCTAGATTCTCCGCATGCCCCCACAGCCGGCCCCCAGGACGCCCGCGGCCCGGCCCGCGGGCGCGCTGCCCGTCCTGCCCTACCGCAAGCCGACCAAGGGCCGTGACTACTGGGTCCTGGACGACGTGCTGCCCGACCCGGACGCGGTACGCGCGCGGTGCCTGGCCAGGGACGACTGGGCGAAGGGGTACCCGTACACCGCCGAGACCTGGCCGGGCCTGCGCGCCATGCCCGGCCTGGAGCCCGGTGAACTCGCGGTCGTCGAGAAGCTGGTGCGCAAGGCGACCGGCGCCGGGAAGCTCTGGGTGCAGCGGGCGCCCGGCGGCGGCACGCTCAACCACAACTGCGTCCAGGTGGTCGGCGCCGGCGAGAGCGAGCCCCGCCCGCACACCGACTCGCGGGCGCTGTGCCGGTACGCGGCCGTGCTGTACCTCAACCCCGCCGTCCCCAAGGACTGCGGCACCAGCTTCTACCGCCAGCACCTGCCCGGCGGCCGGCTCGGCGGCAATGTCGTACAGGCCCCGCACCACAACCTGGTGGACGCCCTGGGCACCCGCTTCGTGGCCCCGGACGCCTTCGAGGAGGACGTCCGCGTCCCCCACAGGTACAACCGGCTGCTCCTCTACAACGCCAACCTCGTGCACAGCGCGACCGGTTACACCGGGAAGACGCTGGCGGACAAGCGCATGACCGCCGTGTTCTTCTGGATGGCCTGACCCGGCCGGGGTGCGGGGCGGGCCGCCGTGGGGTAGGGATGGGGGCGTGAGCACAGTCGCCGTCGTCGGAGCCGGACCGGGGCTCGGCGCCGCCGCCGCCCGGCGGTTCGGGCGGGAAGGGTACGACATCGCCCTCGTCGCCCGCGACCGCGAGCGGCTCGACGCGCTGGCCCGGGAACTGGCCGCGGACGGCATCCGCGCGCGCGGCTTCCCCGCCGATGTGCGCGAGCCCGAACGGCTGGCCGGCGCGCTGGCCGAGGCCGGGCGCGCACTGGGGACCGTGGAGGTGCTCCAGTACAGCCCGGTGCCGCACCGGGACTTCATGCGGCCGGTGCTGGAGACCGGGCACCGGCAGCTGGTCGGCCCCGTCGAGTTCTCGGTGTACGGCCCCGTGGCCGCCGTCCAGCAGGTGCTGCCCGGGATGCGGGAGCTGGGGCGCGGCACGATACTGCTGGTGAACGGGGGCACCGCCGCCGTGCCGCAGGTCGAGCGGGCCGGCACGTCCATCGCGTTCGCCGCGGAGAGCGCCTACGGGCACCTGCTGCACGAACGGCTGGCCCCCGAGGGCATCCATGTCGCGCAACTGGTCATCCCGGGCGCCATCACGCCCGGACACCCGCGCAAGGACCCCGCCGTGCTGGCCGAGATGCTGTGGGGCATGCACCGGGAGCGGCACGGCTTCCGGCACTTCGCGGACGACCTCGACAGCCGCTGACGGCCGTGCGCCCACGAAGGGGTGAGGGTCCCTCGGCTCACCCTGCGTGAAGAGCATTTCTGCGCCAATATGGTGACGTTGGCCGTATTGCTCCTCCTCAAGGGGGCCTTTCATGGCTGTCGAGATCCCGTCGCTGATCAAACCCTCCACGCTGCGTGCCAGAGGCGGCCTGCTGGGCGAGTGCCTGGCGGAGTTCCTCGGGACGTTCGTCCTCATCTGCTTCGGCTGCGGTTCGGTCGCGATGGCCGTCGCCGCGCTGCCCGGCTCGGGCCGTGCCGCCACCCCCACCACCATCTTCCTCGCCGCCGGCGACTGGCTGCTCATCACCTGGGGCTGGGCGATGGCCGTCGTCTTCGGCGTCTACGTGGCCGGCGGCGTCAGCGGCGCGCACCTCAACCCCGCGATCACGCTGGCGATGGCCGTGCGCCGCGGCTTCCCCTGGGTCAAGGTGGTGCCCTACTGGTGCGCGCAGGTGGTCGGCGCCTTCACCGGGGCCGCCCTGGTCTACCTCGTCTACCACCAGGCCATCCACGCCTACGACGCCGCCGCCCCCGGCCCCAAGGTGAACGGGCACACCAATGCCACGTTCTCCATCTTCGCGACCTTCCCCGCCGCCTACTTCCACGGCGGGTTCTGGGGCCCGCTGGTCGACCAGATCGTCGGTACGGCGTTCCTGGTGATGTTCGTGGTGGCCGTCCTCGACCTGCGCAACCAGGCCGTGCGGGCCAATCTGGCCCCCCTGATCATCGGCTTCGTCGTGGCCGCCATCGGCATGTCCTTCGGCGCCAACGCCGGCTACGCCATCAACCCGGCCCGCGACTTCGGGCCCCGGCTGCTCACCTACGCGGAGGGCTGGGGGAGCCTGGCCTTCCCGGGCAGCCTCTCCGGCGTGTTCGCCCACTACTGGTGGATCCCCATCGTGGGCCCGCTGATCGGCGGGGTCATCGGAATCCTGGTGTACGACCTGTTCATCGGTGACGTCCTGGTCACCCGCGCCCGGCAGGACAGGCTCCCGGAACCGGGCCGGGCCCGCCCGGAACGGCCGGTCGACGAGTAGGCTCCGGCACGCTCCGCGCGCCCGCCCGCCTCAGGAACGCGGCTGGGTGAAGCGGATGCGGTTGCCGAAGGGGTCGCGCAGGCCGCAGTCGATGCCGTACGGGCGTTCGGTGGGCTCCTCCGTGAACTCCACGCCCTTGGCCAGCAGGGCCTCGTAGGTCCCCCGGCAGTCGTCCGTGGTGAAAATGAGCCAGCCGCCCATGGCGCCCTTGGTGACCAGTTCCCGCACCTGCTCGGCGGTCTCCTCGGACATCGCCGGGGCGCCCGGCTTCTCCAGGAGGATCTGCCGCTCGGGGTGGCCGGGGACGCTGACGGTCAGCCAGCGCATGAAGCCCAGGCTGACGTCGGCCGCGACCTCCAGACCGAGCTTGCCGACGTAGAAGTCGAGGGCCTCGTCCTGGTCGAGGACATAGATCTGTGACTGCGTGATGGCGTTGAACATGACGTCCACGCTAGTGAGCGGGCGCCGGGAAAACTTATCCGAAACTGCTCAGTCGGGCCGGGTCCAGGCCATCGTGAAGCACGTCGGCACGCCCGCGGCCACCGCCTCCTTGCGGTAGGCGCGCGGCGAACTGCCGACGATGTCGCGGAAGGTGCGGCTGAAGGTGCCCGGGCTGGTGAAGCCGACCGCGAAGGCGATGTCCGTCACGCTCCGGCCGCTCTCGCGCAGCAGGAACATCGCCCGTTCCACCCGGCGGCGTTGCAGATAGCGGTGCGGTGTCTCGCCGAACGCGGCCCGGAAGGTGCGGCTGAAGTGCGCGGGCGACACATGCGCCACGCGGGCCAGCGCGGGGACGTCCAGCGGCCGCGCGTAGTCGCGGTCCATCGCGTCCCGCGCCCGCAGCAGGCGGCGGTTGGTCTCCTCGGCGGCACGGCTCACGGTGTCCCCCTCCCGGTCACAGCGGCTGGTCTGGCCAGCCGAGGAGCCGGGCCCCGATCACCGCCGTCTGGAGCATGTACCGGTGCGCCGGGTCGGCCGGGTCGGCGGCGGTGAGCTTGTGGATGCGCTCCAGGCGGTAGGTGAGCGCGCGCACGCTGAGCGAGAGCCGGCGGGCCGCCTCGGCGGCCACACAGCCGGAGTCGAAGTAGGCGACCAGGGTCTCCAGCAGCGGACCCGCGCCGCCCCGGGCCCCGGTCAGCGGGCCCAGCGTGTGCTGCACCAGGTCGGCCATCGCCTGCCGGTCGCGGGCCAGCACCGGGTAGACGAGCAGGTCGGCGGCGCGCAGCACCGGCCCCGGCAGCCCCAGCCGCTCGGCCATGGCCAGCGCGGCCAGCGCCTCCTCGTAGGACTGCACGACCCCGCCGGGGCCGGGCTGCGGGCGCCCGATGGCCACCCGGCCGCCCTCGGTGACCGTGCACGCCTGCCGCGCGAAGTGGTCGAGCACCTCGTCGGTGTCGCCCGGCGCGATGCACAGCAGCCGGCCGTTCTTGGTGGTGAGCAGGATGCTGTGGGAGTCGAACCGGGCGAGCACCTCGGCCTCCACCCGCCGGGCCAGCGGGCCGCCCTCGACGTACGCCTGCGCGCCCTCGGCGACCGCGACCGCGTGCGCCCGCGAGAGGCGCAGCCCGAACCGCTCGGCGCGCTCGGCCAGCCGCCCCAGGTCGCTGCGGCCGTAGAGCAGGTCGTCGATGAACTCCCGGCGGGCCGCCTCCTCCCGGCGCACGGTGAGCCGCTGGGCGCGCTCGTAGCCCTCGGCGAACGCGTCGACGGCCTGTTCCACGGCGGCCAGCGCGGCCAGCGTGCTCTCCGCGCTGCCGGACCCGGCGGGCCAGGCGCCGCGCGCCGCGGACAGATGGGCGACGACCAGCTCGCGCAGTCCCAGCCCGGCCTCGGCGGCCTGTTCGCCCAGGGTGCGGCGGGCCTTGATCTCCTCCCGGGTCAGCCGCCGGCCGGTAGCCGCGGCCTCGGCCAGGATCGGGGCGAAACCGTCCAGATAGCGCCCCGGTATCTCGTGCTCGGCCACCCCGCCCGTTCCCCCTGTGTTCTTGACGCGCCGGTGACGCTTTCCTGACGCGTGTCCGGCATGCAGACAGTAGTGAACACTGCCGGAAACCGGCAATGCGCGAACGGGTGTTCCCGGCGCACCATCTGCCCGGGGAGCACTACGGGGGGTTCCGCCGCGGGGGCATGGGCGCATGCCCCCGCGGCCCGGCCTCGGGGGAGCTCCGACCCACCGTCTGACGCAAGGACGTATGCCATGGAAGCCCTCGGTGTGCTCGTCGCCGCCTGTGTGATCGTCGCCCTGCTTCTGCTGTTCGGGTTCTCCCGGCTGTACCGCAAGGTCGACCAGAGCCAGGCCCTGATCGTGTCGAAGACCCGGCGGGTCGACGTCTCCTTCACCGGCCAGGTCGTGCTGCCGATCCTGCACAAGGCCGAGGTCATGGACATCTCGGTGAAGACCATCGAGATCAGCCGGGCCGGCCGGGACGGGCTGATCTGCCGGGACAACATCCGCGCCGACATCCGCATCCTGTTCTTCGTCAAGGTCAACAAGACCGTGCAGGACGTCATCAAGGTCGCCCAGTCCGTGGGCACCGAGCGCGCCAGCCACCAGGACACGCTCCAGGAGCTGTTCCACGCCAAGTTCTCCGAGGCGCTGAAGACCGTCGGCAAGCAGATGGACTTCACCGACCTGTACACCAAGCGCGAGGAACTGCGGTACCACATCATCGAGTTGATCGGCGTGGACCTCAACGGGTACCACCTGGAGGACGCGGCGATCGACTACCTGGAGCAGACGCCGCTGAGCCAGCTGGACCCGGCCAACGTCCTCGACGCCCAGGGCATCCGCAAGATCACCGAGCTGACGGCCGTGGAGCACGTGCGCACCAACGAGGCCAAGCGCACCGAGCAGAAGGAGATCACCCGCCAGGACGTCGACGCCCGCGAGGCCATCCTGGAGCTGGAGCGCCGGCAGGCGGACGCGGAGATCAAGCAGAAGCGGGAGATCGAGACCTCCCGGGCCCGCGAGGAGGCCGAGACCGCCCGGGTGATGGAGGAGGAGCGGCTGCGCGCGCAGGGCGCGTTCCTGCGCACCGAGGAGCAGCTCGGCGTGCAGCGGGAGAACCAGGCGCGGGAGATCGCGGTCGCCGCGAAGAACCGCGAGCGGGTCATCGCCGTGGAGAACGAGCGCATCGAGAAGGACCGGCTGCTGGAGGTCATCGCCCGGGAGCGGGAGACCCAGCTGACCCGGATCTCCGCCGAGAAGGAGGTCGAGGCGGAGCGGCGGGACATCGCCGAGGTCATCCGGGAGCGGGTCGCGGTGGACCGTACGGTCGCCGAGCAGGAGGAGTCCATCAAGAAGCTGCGCGTGGTCGAGGAGGCCGAGCGCGAGCGGCAGGCCCTGGTCATCGCCGCCGAGGCGGAGGCGCAGGAGAAGCTGGTCAAGGACATCAAGGCGGCGGAGGCCGCCGAGCAGGCGGCCACGCACCGCGCCGCCGAGGAACTCACCCTGGCCGAGGCCCGGTTGAAGACCGCCGACCTGGACGCGCGGGCCAAGCTGCGGCTCGCCGAGGGCGTCCAGGCGGAGTCCGCCGCCGAGGGACTGGCCGCGGTGCAGGTGCGCGACAAGGAGGCCGAGGTCACCGTGAAGGCCGGCCGCGCGGAGGCGGAGGCCACCCAGGCGCGGCTGAAGGCGGAGGCGGAGGGCGCCCAGGCGAAGGCCCTCGCGGAGGCCGAGGGGGCGCGGGCCAAGGGGCTCGCGGAGGCCGAGGGCGCGCAGGCGGCGGCCGCGGCGACCGAGGCACGGCTCAAGGCCGAGGCGGAGGGCGCGCGGGCCAAGGCGCTCGCTCAGGCCGAGGGCGTGAAGGCGGCGGCGCTCGCGGAGGCGTCCGGCATCGGCGAGAAGCTGAAGGCCGAGGCGGCGGGGCTCACCGAGAAGGCCGCCGCGATGGCCGCGCTGGACGAGGCGTCGCGCGGGCACGAGGAGTACCGGCTGCGGTTGCAGGCGGAGAAGGAGATCCGGCTGGCCGGTCTGGAGACGCAGCGTCAGGTCGCCGAGGCCCAGGCGACGGTGCTCGCGACCGGGCTGGAGAACGCCGACATCGACATCGTCGGCGGGGAGTCCGTCTTCTTCGACCGGCTGGTCTCGGCGGTCTCGCTCGGCAAGGGCGTCGACGGCTTCGTGGACAGCTCCCGCACCGCGCAGACGCTGGCGCGGCCGTGGCTGGACGGGTCGGGGCGCTTCACGGAGGACCTGAGCCGGGTGCTGGGGTCCCTGGGCTCGGCCGACGTGCAGAACCTGACGGTGTCGGCCCTCCTGATGAAGTTGATGAACGGGGGCGGCGCGGAGGCCGCGCAGTTCCGTCAGCTGCTGGAGAAGGCGGGCGAGCTGGGCCTGGCGGACACGCCGCTCGCCTCGCTGAACGGGGCCGGCCGCAACTGAGGCCGGGCGGGGGCGCGGCGGCCCGCGTCCCACGGGGGCGCGGGCGACCGCGCGTCCGGCCGCCACGCATCCGGCCACGCGCCCGCGCCCCACGGCGAGCCCCGCCTTCCCGCACACGAAAGGGAACCCCATGTCCACCGCCCCCGAGCCGGAGGCCTCCGTCGACGCCGGCACCTACGACGTCCTGCGCGACCGGCTGGCCGGACACGCGGCCGAGCTGGCGCGGCGGGCCGAGGCACTGAACGCCCGTCGCGCCGAGGAGTTCGGCTCGACCAGGCTGGACCTCGCCGCCACCGCCCGCCTGGACACCCCGCACGCCTGCCTCCGGCAGGACATCGTGGCGGTCGGCGACACCCTCCTGTTCGGCGGCACCGGCCGCGGCGGGGAGAACGCGGCCGTCGCGGACGTGCTCGCCCTGTATGCCCGCGACGGCGGCCGGCTGGCGGAGGACGCCGTCCCCGGGCTCCTCGACGACCCCGCGTTCGTGCGGGAGTTCACCGCCCTGCACCGCTACTACCGCGACGCCCGGCTGCTGCGCCTGCGCCGGACCGACGGACGGCTGCTCGCGGTGTTCCGCACCGGCGAGAAGGCCGAGGATGTCCGCGTCCTGCGCTGGCGGCTGACCGACGACGGCCGCGTCCGGTTCCTGGACGCGCGCGGTGACCGCGACGACGTCGTGCCGCCCGCCCAGGACGTGACCTGGACCGGGACCGGCCGCGCGGACCACGTGCTGGGGCGGGAGCCCTATGTGGCGGTGCCCGGGGGGCTCGGCGTCTCGGCCGTCGGCGGCACGCTCACCGTGCGCACGCGGGACGGCGAGGAGCTGTACGCCGAGCCGGTGGCGGAGCCGTTGCAGTCCCTCGCCGACGCCGCCGTGGCGCACGCGACAACCGGCCCCCTGGTGCTGCTGCGGGTGCGGCCCTACAAGGAGGAGGCCGACCGGTACCTGGTGTTCAACTCCCTGACCCGGACCGTGGTCCGCCTCGACGGCCTCGGACAGGCCTGCCGGCTGTTGCCCGAGGAGCAGGGCGTCGTCTTCCCGGGCGGCTACTGCCTGGCGAGCGGCCGGCACAAGACGTACGAACTCGATGTGCGGGGCCTGGAGTTCGAGCAGGAGGTGCGCGCGCCCAACGGGGAGGACGTGCTCTACGCCTTCCGGGACCGGTCCGGGGGCGGCTCGCTGCTGCTGTCGTACAACACCCTGCGCAAGGAGATGGCGACCCCGCTGCCGTGCCGGGGCTGGGCGCTGTTCGAGGACGGCGCGCTGGCCGTGCTGCGCGCCGGGGGCGACGAGCCCGCGCACACCCACCCCCTCCAGTGGTGGACCTCGCCGTACGTCTCCGACACCCACGCCGCCGCGCTGCGCACCGGCACCGGCGCGCTCGCCCGGGTCGGCAACGCGGACCTGGTGCGCGGCCTCGCCGACTGTCTCTCCGTGGCCCGGCTGGTCGCCGACGGCATCACGACCGGCGAGGGCTACCGGGCGCTGGCCGCCACCTGCGTCCGCGCGGCCGACACCCACCACTGGCTCACCGAGCCCGAACTCGGTTCTGTCCACGAGCCGTTGGCGGCGGTCCGGGAGACCGCCGAGCAGGTGCTGGCCGAGTACGAGACCGTGCGGGAGCTGACCCGGCAGGCCGCCGAGGCGCTGGAGGAGGCCGCCGAACGGATCGCGGCGGTGGTGCGCCGGCTGCGCGGCGAGGCCCCCCGCGAGGCCGCGGCCTGGGTGCGCGGGCTGACCGAACTGCGGCACGCGCACGGCCATCTGCTCACCCTGCGCGAGCTGCGGTACGTGGACGCCGAGCGGGTGGCGGCGCTGGCCGCCGAGGCCGAGTCCGACCTGGCCGCCTTCGGCAAGCGGGCGGTGACGTTCCTGGCCCGCGAGGACGCCTTCACCGGCCGGCGCGCCGAGGTGGAGCGGCTGGTGGCGGAGGCGGAGGCGATCGAGACGGTCGCCGGCGCCGGGCCGGTCGCCGCCCGCCTGGACGAGCTGGCCGACGGGCTGCGCACGGTCACCGAGGTCGTCACCGGCCTCGACATCGCCGACGCCACCGTGCGCACCGCCGTACTGGAGCGGATCGCCGACGTCCTCGGCGGCGTCAACCGGGCGCGCGCCACGCTGGACGCCCGCCGCCGGGCCCTGCGGGACCAGGAGGGCCGCGCCGAGTTCGGTGCCGAGACCGCGCTGCTCGCCCAGGCCGTCACCGCCGCGCTCGCCGCCTCCGGCACCCCCGAGGCCTGCGACGACCAGCTGGCCGCCGTGCTCGCCCGGCTGGAGGACCTGGACGGCCGCTTCGCCGAGTTCGACG
This sequence comes from Streptomyces misionensis, assembly GCF_007896895.1. GTDB lineage: Bacteria > Actinomycetota > Actinomycetes > Streptomycetales > Streptomycetaceae > Streptomyces > Streptomyces misionensis_A. The sequence continues at coordinate 23,322 of NZ_VOGW01000099.1, forward strand.
ACTTCCTCGGCGAACTCGCCGACAAACGCGCCGAGATCTACGAGGCGTTCGCCGCCCGCAAGCAGTCCCTCGCCGACGCCCGCGCCCGGCGCGCCGAGCAACTGGCCGTGTCGGCCGGGCGGATGCTGGAGACGGTGGCCCGGCGCGCGGCCACCCTCGCCGACGCCGACGCGGTCACCGCCTACTTCGCCTCCGACCCGCTGGTCGCCAAGGTCGCCCGTACCGCCGGCGAACTGCGCGAACTCGGCGACAGCGTGCGCGCGGAGGAACTCGACGGCCGCCTGAAGGCCGCCCGCCAGGAGGCCGCGCGCGCCCTGCGGGACCGTACCGACCTGTACGCCGACGACGGCCGCACCCTGCTGCTCGGCGGCCACCGTTTCGCCGTCAACACCCAGCCGCTGGACCTCGCCCTCGTCCCCCACGGCGACGGGCTGGCCCTCGCCGTCACCGGCACCGACTACCGCGCCCCGGTCACCGACCCCGACTTCGCGACGACCCGCGCCCACTGGGACCGGCACCTGCCCTCCGAGTCCCCCGCGGTCTACCGCGCCGAGCACCTGGCCGCCCGGCTGCTCGCCGAGCACGGCCCGGCCGCCCTCGCCGCCGCCGACGACCTGCCCGGACTGGTCCGCCGGGCGGCGCAGGAGGCGTACGACGAGGGTTACGAGCGCGGCGTCCACGACCACGACGCCACGGCCCTGCTGACCGCGCTCCTCCCCCTCCACGACGCCGCCGGCACCCTGCGCCACGAGCCCGCCGCCCGCGCCGCCGCCCAGCTCTTCTGGACCCACGGCACGACGGCCCCGAACCGGACCGCCTGGGCCCGCCGCGCCGTGTCCCTGGCCCGCGCCCGGGACGCCTTCGGACCGTCGGCGGCGCTGGACGGGCTGGTGGCGGAGCTGGCCGCGGCCATCGGGGAGTGGGACCGGGAGGCGGACGGCGCCGGACCCGACCGCTCGCGCGCCGCCGCCGCGTACCTCTTCGACGAGCTGACCGGCGGCCCCGAGGGCTTCGTGCTCGGCGCCGCCGCCCGCGCCCTCCTGGAGAAGTTCCGGCAGGCGGTGGCCGGCGCGGAGTACGGCCGGGACCTGGCGGGGCTGTCCGAGTGGCGGGACCGGCGGCAGGTGGTGGAGGCCTGGCTCACCGCGTACGCCGGCGCGAGCGGCGGCGACGCCGGGCCCGGCGAGCTGGCCGAGGCCGTCGCCGCCGAGCTCTGCCCCGACCTGCCCCGCTACGACGGCGACGCCCCGCTCACCGTCACCGTCGAGGGCCTGCTCGGCACCCACCCCCGGGTGACCGGCGGACGGCTGGAACTGCGGCTGGACGAGTTCCTGGCCCGCACCGCCCGGCACCTGGCGCACGACGTGCCCGGCTTCCGCGCCTACCAGCGCCGCCGCACCGCCCTGCTGACCGCCGAGCGCGAGCGGCTGCGCCTGGCCGACCACCGCCCCCGGGTGATGCCCGCGTTCGTGCGCAACCGGCTCGTGGACGAGGTGTACCTGCCGCTGATCGGCGACAGCCTGGCCCGCCAGCTCGGCACCACGGGCGCCGGCAAGCGCACCGACACCGGCGGCCTGCTCCTGCTGGTCTCCCCGCCCGGCTACGGCAAGACGACGCTCATGGAGTACGTCGCCGACCGGCTCGGCCTGATGCTGGTCAAGATCAGCGGCCCGGCGCTCGGCCACACCGTCACCTCGCTGGACCCGGCCGACGCCCCGAACGCCACCGCCCGCCGCGAGATCGAGAAGATCAACTTCGCGCTGGCGGCGGGCAACAACACCCTGCTCTACCTGGACGACATCCAGCACACCTCGCCCGAACTCCTCCAGAAGTTCATCCCGCTCTGCGACGCCACCCGGCGCGTGGACGGCGTCCGGGACGGCGAGCCGCTCACCTACGACCTGCGCGGCAAGCGGTTCGCGGTGTGCATGGCGGGCAACCCGTACACCGAGTCGGGGGAGCGCTTCCGGGTCCCCGACATGCTCGCCAACCGGGCCGACGTGTGGAACCTCGGCGACGTCCTCACCGGCAAGGAGGACGTCTTCGCGCTGAGCTTCGTGGAGAACGCGCTGACCGCCAACCCGGTCCTCGCCCCGCTCGCCGCGCGCGAGCGGGCGGACCTGGACCTGCTGGTCCGGCTGGCCGCGGGGGACCCGACGGCCCGCGCGGACCGCCTCACCCAGCCCATGGCCCCGGCCGAACTCGACCGCGTCCTCGCGGTGCTCGCCCATCTGCTGGCGGTGCGCGACACGATCCTCACGGTCAACGCGGCCTACATCTCCTCCGCCGCCCAGTCCGCCGACGCGCGCACCGAGCCGCCGTTCCGTCTCCAGGGCTCCTACCGGGACATGAACAAGATCGTCCAACGGCTGCGCCCGGTCATGAACACCGCCGAACGCGAGGCCGTCGTCCAGGACCACTACACGGCCGAGGCCCAGACCCTCACCACGGGCGCCGAGGCCAACCTCCTCAAACTCGCCGAACTGCGCGGCACCTCGGACCCGGTCCAGTCGGCCCGCTGGGCCGAGATCAAGGCCGCGCACGTGCGCACCCGCACCCTCGGCGGCCCGGAGGAGGACCCCCTGACCCGTGCGGTCGCCGCCCTCACCCTGCTGGCGGACCGGGTGGCGGCCGTGGAGACCGCCATCGTCCGGGCCGCCGCCGAGCGCCCCGGCACGGGTCCGGCCGAGTGACGCCGGGCCGTGCCGTTCCCCACGGCGCGGTTCTGTTCAGGGGCGGGCGCCCGGGTCGTCGCCCATCGGGCAGCGCCAGGACAGGACCCCGTCCACCGCACGAGGGGCCGCCGGATGGGGGTGGCCGGGCACCGGGCACGGGGGCACGGGGCGTCCGCCGGTGGACTCGATGACGCTGTCCTGGAGTTGTTCCGCCAGGAGGGTCAGCGCCAACCGGTCCGGCAAGGCGTCGTCCAGGTCCACCGTGACGGAGGAGCCGTCCGGGTAGGCGAGGGTGACGTGCACCCCGCCGCCGGTGCCGGGGGCCGTGCCCTCCGCGACCTGGAGCTCGGCCCCTTCCGGCGCCTCCAGCCCGCGCAGCACGGACTCCGCCCAGCTCCGTACCGTCCCCACGTCGAGCGCCATGAGCCACTCCCCGTCCGCCGCACCTACTTCTTCGCCGTCACGTCCGCCGCCCAAACCAGGGAGCCGGTGCCCGGCCGGCCGCCGATGCGGACGCGGAAGGTCATGTAGTCCTGGAACTGGACGTGGTCGCCGTGCTTGACCGGCTTCAGCGTGCCGTGGAAGTGGTAGCTCCTGCCGACCACATGACCCGCGTTCTTCGGCATCCGCTTGCCGTTGCGCCACCAGGAGACGCCGGACTCGTTGACGTTGCTCGTGATGACGGACTGCAGCCGGGCGGAGATCTTGAAGCCCCAGTTGATGTTCGAGTAGTGGCAGTTGAACCGGGCCGCCAGGGTGCCGTTGGCGTCGCTCCAGGTCGGGTTCTTGTCGCAGCGCAGCACCGCGGAACGGCGTTCGGCGGCGGCGCGCTGCGTCACCGAGCCCGACACCGCGCGCAGGCTGCCCTTGCCGAGCCCGAGTTGGGAGCCGACGCGGTCCAGGTCCGCGCGGGAGAGCTTCGCGCCGCCGTCCAGGGCGAAGCGCAACGTCGTGCGGCCGCCCGCGGTGGTCGTGGTCGCCGCGTAGGTCTGCGGCGCGGAGGCGGTGGCGTGCGCCGTACGCACCGCCACCCCCGCGGCGGGCGACGCCGGGGCCGCCTGGGCCGCCGGAGCGGCCAGCACCGCGGCGGCGACCGCGGCCACGACAGCCGGCCTTCCCCGAACTCCCTTGCTCCTGCGTACCTCGTCCACCATGCCGTTCCCCCTTTGTCCGTGTGGGTTCTCCACTGGTCCGTGGGTGCTCCACGCCGTGATGCTCTCCCGAGGCATCACGGACGAAGCGCGAACAAGCGGACATTCACCTGACGGAGCGACGGCGCACCCGGTTTCAGGGGACCCGGCGCGCTGAAACCCGCTTGAAGCCGCACTGAATCCCGAGGGGCGCACGCTCCGGTGCATGACGAACGCTGAACTCGCCATCGCGGCCGAAGGGTTGCGGAAGGCGTACGGGGACAAGACGGTGCTCGACGGGATCGGCATCGAGGTGCCGACAGGGTCGGTCTTCTCGCTGCTCGGGCCCAACGGAGCGGGGAAGACCACGGTGGTCAACATCCTGACCACGCTCATCGCGGCCGATGCCGGGCGGGCCCGGGTCGGCGGATTCGACCTGGCCGCCGAGGCGCAGAAGGTGCGGGGGGCCATCGGGGTCACCGGGCAGTTCTCCGCCGTGGACGGGCTGATCACCGGCGAGGAGAACATGCTCCTCATGGCCGACCTGCACCACCTGTCCAAGGCGGAGGGCCGGCGGGTCACCGCCGAGCTGCTGGAGCGGTTCGACCTGGTGGAGGCCGCCAAGAAGCCCGCCTCCACCTACTCGGGCGGGATGAAGCGGCGGCTCGACATCGCGATGACGCTCGTCGGCGAGCCGCGGATCATCTTCCTGGACGAGCCGACGACCGGTCTCGACCCCCGGTCCCGGCACACCATGTGGGGGATCATCCGCGAGCTGGTCTCGGGCGGCACGACCGTCTTCCTCACCACCCAGTACCTGGACGAGGCCGACCAGCTCGCCGACCGGATCGCGGTGCTCAACGGCGGCCGGATCGTCGCCGAGGGCAGCGCCGAGGAGCTGAAGCGGCTGGTGCCCGGCGGGCACGTACGGCTGCGGTTCGCCGACCCGGCCGGCTACGAGCGGGCGGCCACCGCCCTGCGCGAGGCCACCCGGGACGACAGCGCGCTCACCCTCCAGATCCCCAGCGACGGCACCCAGCGCGAGCTGCGCGCCATCCTCGACTGGCTCGACACCGCCGGCATCGAGGCCGACGAACTCTCCGTGCACACCCCGGACCTGGACGACGTGTTCTTCGCGCTCACCGGCTCCGCCGACGTCCCCGCCCAGCCCGGCCGTTCCACCGATGCCACCGAGAAGGAGACCGCCCGATGAGCGCCGTAGCACCCACCCCCCGGGCCCACGCCCTGCGCGACAACCTGACCATGCTGCGGCGCAGCCTCCTGCACGCCCGCCGCTACCCCTCCCTCACCCTGAACGTACTGCTCACCCCGGTGATGCTCCTGCTGCTGTTCGTCTACGTCTTCGGCAACGTGATGAGCGCCGGCATGGGCGGCGGGCACGCGGACCGCTCCCAGTACGTCGCCTACATCGTGCCCGGCATCCTGCTGATGACCGTCGGCATGATCTCGCTGGGCACCGCCGTGTCCGTGGCCACCGACATGACCGAGGGCATCATGGCCCGGTTCCGCACCATGGCGATCTCCCGCGCCTCCGTGCTGGTCGGCCACGTCATCGGCAGCGTGATCCAGACGATGCTGGCCCTGGTGCTGATCCTGGCCATCGGGCTGGCCATCGGCTTCCGGCCGAACGCCACACCGGTCGAGTGGCTCGCGGCGGCCGGGCTGATGGCCCTGGTCAGCCTCGCGCTGACCTGGATCGCGGTCGGCATCGGCCTGGTGAGCCCCAACCCCGAGGGCGCCAGCAACCTCGGCCTGCCGCTGACCATGCTGCCGCTGCTGTCCAGCGCCTTCGTGCCGGTCGACGCCATGCCCACCGGGTTCCGCTGGTTCGCCGAGTACCAGCCCTTCTCGCCCGCCATCGAGACCCTGCGCGGGCTGCTGCTCGGCAGCGGGATCGGCACCTTGAACGCGGTGCTCGCCGTCGGCTGGTGCCTGGCGCTGACGGTGCTCGGCTATGTGTGGTGCAGGGCGCGCTTCAACCGCGAGCCGCGGCGGTGAGCTCGCGCAGGGCCTCGGCCCGCAACTCCTCCGGCCCCAGGGCGGCGTACGCCGATCTCGCCTCGGCGTAGGCCGCCCCGGCGGCGTTCTCGGCCGCCTGCCGGCAGCGGGCCGAGGACAGCGTGGGATAGTCCCGCAGCACCGGCATCCGCTCCGCGAGCGCCATCAGCCGCACGGCCGACGTCTCGCCGCGGGCCAGTCCGGTGAAGCCGAGCGCCACCAGCACCGTTCCGTACACCGGCAGTTCCACCAGGTCCCCGGCGCCGGTCGTGCCGGTCAGCATGGCGAGCAGTCTCCCGCGCAGCCGCTCGGCCAGCCCGGCCACCGGCTCCAGCCGGCCGTGCTGCGCGTGCGCCGCGAGGGCGGCCGACTGCATCTGGAGCGACCAGGCGTCCGCGAAGGGATCGCCGGCCTCCAGGGCCCCCTCCCGCATCCGTGCCGTCGCCTGGCGCCACAGGCCGAGCCCGACCTCGCTCAGGCCCCGGGCCAGCGCCACCTCCGCCCGCGCCGACAGCAGTTCCGGGGACGCGGACTCCGGCTGCTGGTCCCCGGTGGCGAGGTCCAGCCAGTACTCCGCCTCCTCGATCTCGCCGCGCTGGAGACAGGCGGAGACCAGCCCGTACCGGACGCCTATCAGGTCCGACCAGTCGCCGTACCCGCCGAGCGCCTCCGCGGCCCGCAGATGGTCGTACGCCTCCGCGCCGCGCTCCAGCTTCAGGCACAGCTCGCTGATCCGGCCGTGGCAGAGCAGCAGCAGGGACGGGTTGGCGCCCGGCCCCAGCGCCGCCTGCATCCGGCGGGCGCAGTCCAGCGCGCGCTCCGTCTGCTGCTCGGCCTCCCACACATAGCTGGCCACCCCCGACGCGATGCCCGCCAGCATGGGCTCGGGGGCCTCGCACAGCCGGGCCAGCCGCTCGTACCCGGGCGGGCGTATCTCCGGGACGGCGCCCAGGACGACCGCGAGGGCCCGCAGCGCGGTGTCCGGCGGGGCGGGCGGCAGCCGGCGCAAGGTGACCAGATGGCGCCCGGCGTGCGGGCCGTATCCCATGAACAGGCAGGTGGTGCAGACCACCGCCGCGCTCCGGGCCGTCTCCACGTCCTCCGGGTGCTCCGGCCGGAAGTGGGACAGCGGGCCGGCGGTCTCGGCGACTAGGGCGGTGAGCCGGGTGTAGCTGTTGCCGGCCGACCACACGGCGGCCAGGACGGCGGTGAGGGCGGCGGTGGCCGGACCGTCGGAGCGGGCCAGGGCGTGCCGCAGCGCGAGGACGAGGTTGTCCTGTTCGGCGCGGGCGCGGTGGAAGGAGGACGGCGCGTCCGCGCCGAACAGCACGTCGTGGTGGGCCCGGCCGAAGTCCCGCGCCCAGGCGAGGAACCGGTCGGTGACCGCCTCCTCCTCGCCGGCCTCCGCCCGCCGGGCCGCGCTGAACTCGCGCAGCGTCTCCAGCATGTGGAAGCGCACCCCGAAGGGGCCCTCGCCCACCTTGATCAGGGACTGGGCGGCGAGCTGCTCCAGCAGGCCGAGCGCGTCGCCGTCCTCGCCGAGCACGTACTGGGCGGACTCCTCGGTGAAGCCGCCCGGGAACACCGACAGCGCGCGCAGTGCCGCCCGGCCGTCCGGCTCCAGCAGGTTCCAGCTCCACTCGACCACGGCCCGCAGCGTGCGGTGCCGCTCGGGCGCGTCCCGGGCGCCGCCGCGCAGCAGCGCGAAGCGGTCCCGCAGCCGGTGCGAGATGTCGGCGACGGACAGCACCCGCACCCGGGCCGCGGCGAGTTCCACGGCGAGCGGCAGCCCGTCCAGGTGCCGGCAGATCTCGGCCACCCGGTCGGCGGGCAGCTCCACGCCGGGCCGGGCGGCCCGCGCCCGCTGCTCGAACAGCTCGACGGAGGTGGCGAGGGACAGTTCGGGCACCGCGTAGACGGCCTCGGAGGTGAGCCCGAGCGGGGCCCGGCTGGTGGTCAGCACCCGCAGTTCGCGGCAGCGCGAGACCAGTGCCCGGGCGAGTGCGGCCGCCCCGGCGAGCACGTGCTCGCAGTTGTCCAGCACCAGCAGGGCGGGGCCGGGGCCGAGCGCGGCGGCGACGGCGCGTACGACGTCGCCGTCGGCCGGCCCGGTGTGCTGCCGTGCCTCCCCGGCGCCCACGGCCGAGGCCACCTCGGCGGCCACGTCCTCGTCGGCGGTGACACCGGCCAGCGGCACGAAGTGCACCACCGGATGCTCGGCGGCCCGGCTCACCGCGTGCGACAGCCGGGTCTTGCCGAGCCCGCCGGGGCCGAGCAGGGTGACCACCCGGGCGTCCCGCAACAGCCGGGTGACGGCGGCGACATCGGCCTCCCGGCCCAGCAGCGGATTGGGCTCGTGCGGCACGCCGTGCCGGGCCGGGGCGGTGTCGGGACGCAGCAACTCAGCGTGCAGAGCACGCAGTTCGGGGCCCGGGTCGGCGCCGAGTTCCTCGCGCAGCCCACGCCGGTACTCCTCGTAGCGCAGCAGCGCCGCGGCCCGTCCGGCCGTGGCCGCCTCGCAGCTCAGCAGCCGTGCCAACAGCTCCTCGTCCCGGGGGAGTTCGCGGTGCAGCTCGGCCAGGGGCGGCAGGGCTTCGGCGGGGCGGCCGAGGTGGGCGAGGGCGAGCGCCCGGTGCCGTACCAGCGCCCGGTACGGCCGCACGCGGGCCGCCCGCAGCGCCGTCACCGGATCGTCCGCGTCCGCGTCGCCCACGGTCCCGTCCCACAGCGCGAGACCGGCCTCGCTGCGCGCCAGGGCGCCCGCGTGGTCCCCGGCCCGCGCGCACGCGGCGCTCGCCGCCTCGTGCGCGAGCAGCGCGGAGCTGTCCACCTGGGTCTCGTCCAGCGCCAGCCGGTAGCCGGCCGGCGTGCTGACCACCACGTCGGCGCCGAGCTGGGTGCGCAGCCGGGACACCAGCACCTGCACCGCCTTGCCCGGCCGCTCCGGCTGCTCGTCCGGCCAGAGTCCCGCCGCCAGCCGGCCGGTGCTGCACCCGGCGCGCAGCTCCTCGGCGAGCAGCGCCAGCAGCCCGCGCAGCCGGGGCGCGGTGATCTCACGCCCGCGGAAGGCGACGCGGGACAGCAGGGCCAGCTCGGTGGTCACGGGGGCACATTAGCCCCAGGGCGCCCGGTTCAGGGGTGGTGATGGCCGTGCTGCTCGTGCCCGTGCTCCTCGGACTCCTGCGGCGAGCCGCCCATCATGCGCAGCATCGCCGGGCCGCCGGTGCGCAGGAAGCGGACGACGAGGCAGGCGGCGAGGAGGAGGAAGGCGATGTTGAGCCAGGTCGTGTAGTTCCAGCGCACGCCCTCCTCGGGGAGCCGGGCGACGGCCTGGTCGGGGACGAGGCCGAGGCCGCCGAAGACGAACTCCACGACGTAGCCGGCCACCGCGATGGCGGCGAAGAAGGTGGCGAGCAGGAAGCCGGCCATGCGGGCGCCGTAGTACTTCCGGTAGATGTTGAGGATCGGCAGGATCAGCAGGTCGGCGTAGATGAAGGCGATGACGCCGCCGAAGCTGATGCCGCCCTTCCAGAGCACCACCGCCAGCGGCACGTTGCCGATGGAGCAGACGAACGTGGCGACGGCGACGACCGGTCCGATCAGCGGGCCGATCAGCTTGGCCGCGAGGGGGTGGCCGGCCAGGAAGAAGGTGTGCCAGAAGTCGCCCGGCACCCAGGCGGCGATGGCCCCGGCGATCAGCAGCCCCACGACCAGGTCGCGCAGGATCGCGGCCCACTCCATGACGAAGATGTGCGACACGGAGGTCAGGCCGTCCCGGGACAGCAGCCGGCGCAGGAAGCCGCCCTCGCCCTGGACGGACATGTCCATCGCCGCGTGTCCCTCCATCGACCCGGCGAGTCCGCGCTCGGCCTGCCGACGGGCCGCGCGCAGCAGCCGCTCCCGCAGGAACACCCGGAACAGCACCGCGAGGACGAGGATCATGATCGGGCCGCCGGCGAACTCGGCGGCGGTGAACTGCCAGCCCATCAACAGGGCCAGGATCACGCCGAGTTCGATGACCAGGTTGGTGGAGGCGATCTCGAAGGCCATCGCCGCGGTGAAGTCGGCGCCCTTGCGGAACAGGGAGCGGGCGAGGGCGACGGCGGCGTAGGAGCAGGAGGACGAGGCCGCGCCGAGCCCGGCGGACAGGGCGAGGGTGCGGGGCCGGTCGTCACCGAGCAGCCGTACGACCGTCGAGCGGCGCACCACCGCCTGGACGACGGCGGAGAGGGTGAAGCCGAGGATCAGTGCCCAGGTGATCTCCCAGGTCATCGAACCGGTGATGGACAACGCGTGCCCGATCGCGTGCATGCCGCGCACTCCCTTCCCGGTGGTGCGGTTCCGCCACTCGGCGGAGAGTACCCCCTCGGGGTATCCGAAAACGCCGGGAAGGTCCCGAATCGCTGATCGGTATCCTCCCGGCATGGATATCCGTGTGGAGGTCGTCCGGGAGGCGGGCCGGGAGCTCGTCGACGCCTTCGGCGGCCTGCTCCCCCAGCTGTCGACAACCGCCGAGCCCCTGGACCGCGCCGCGATCGACCGGATGGTGGCGTGCGACGCCAACACGGTGCTCGTCGCCCGTTCCCCCGAGGCGATCGTCGGTGCCCTGGTCCTGGTGCTGCTGCCGCTGCCGTCCGGGCTGCGGGCCCGGGTGGAGGACGTGGTGGTCGACGGCGCGGCGCGCGGCCGGGGCGTCGCGGGGCTGCTGCTCGAAGAGGCCGTGCGGCTCGCCCGGAAGGCGGGCGCCCGCACGATCGACCTCACCTCCCGCCCCGACCGCGCCTCTGCGAACCGCCTCTACACCCGCCTCGGCTTCCACCCCCGCGAGTCCACGGTGTACCGCCTCACCGAGTGACACGGCACGGCTGATCGGCACGGCGGGACGGGGCGGCACGGCGCGCCCGTGTGGCACACGCGACACGGTTCGCGGCCCGGCGGCTGTCGGGTCAGTGGGCGGTCGTCAGGCGGTGCAGGGTCACCCGGGCCGGTGGGCCCAGGGCGCGCTCGCGGACGAGCGGGAGGCCGAGGGCGCGTGCGAGGGCCCGGCCGCGGGCCGGCGCCGGGTCGCATGGCCGGGGGCCGGGCGGTACGCGGCGAGGCGGTCGGCGGCGGCAGCCGGGCCGTGAGGTCGCCGCCGGGCCGCCACAACGGCGCGCGCCCAGCCGCCCGGGCCGGTGGGCCCCGGGTGCTGGGCGCGCAGGAGGTCGAGGATCAGGAGCGCGGCGATCCCGGTTCCGGGGTGGGCCGTGCGTGACGGCGGTGGTGGTCCGTCTGGGACGTCAGCAGCGGGCGCAGCGCGCCGGTGCGCAGCCGGTCGACCAGTGGTGGCGCCAGGCGGCGCAGCACCAGGACGGTGATCAGCGAGACCACACTGCCGACCAGCGCACCCACCGCCACGTCGTGCGGGTAGTGCGCGCCGACGTACACCCGGGAGGCGCCCATCGCGATCGCGGTGATCAGGGCGAGGGAGCCGAGCCCCCGGGCGATCAGCAGCAGCGCCACCGCGAAGGCGAAGGCGACGGTGGTGTGGTTGCTGGGGAAGGCGTAGTCGTCGGGGGCCGGGCACGCCTCCAGGAGGAAGTCGTGCGGGAGCGCCCGGCACGGCCTGGGTTCCTCGAAGACGTCCTTGATCCCGGTGTTGACCACGTAGGCGAGGACGACCGCGATCGGCGTCGCCAGCACCGCGGCCATCGCGGTGCTGCCCTGCCCCCGGGCCCGCCACCAGGCCACCAGCAGATACACCACGAACAGGCCGATGCCGATGGAGCTGAACACGGTCGCCGGCTCGTTCAGCCAGTGCGTGTGCCGGGCGAAGTCGGTGACGTCGGTGTAGAGGCCGCCGTCTATCGCCGCGCCGTCGAGCGCCTGGGCGGTCGGGGAGGAAGTCGTCATCAAATGGGTCTCCGGGCCGTGCTGCATGTGCCGTGGGCTCCGTGAGAACGGGAGCGGACACAGATCGGACGTACGGATGAAGCTCGGACGTCTCCAAGGTAAACGTCTACAAGTATGTAGACGATATCAGGTCCCCGTACCTCCGGCGCGCTCGCCCTGACCCGAACGGCCCCGCCCTGCTCGCGCCCGCGCCCCGACGGCGGTCCGCTGGCAGCCGGGGCGCCTTCGGCGGCGGTCCGGAACGATCCGTACGGCGCGGAG
>NZ_VOGW01000099.1:35578-66916 GCF_007896895.1 Streptomyces misionensis
TTGCGGCCCTCCTTCGCACCAGGCGGGCGCTCTCCGGCGGACAGCCGGCGGGTGCCCGCGCGGATGTCCCACACCAGCCAGTGGGCGAAGGCGCCGTGCGGGGTGTCGAGATCCCGCATCACCACGGCCAGCGAGTCCGCGCCGCCACACCTGCGACGGCGGCCGCCAGTACGGCCGCCATGATCGCCACTTCCTTGCGCATGCCCGGCACGCTAGTTCACCACCGGCCGTGTACGCGGGCGGCGGGACCGGCGAGCCGGAGGAAGCTCGTCCGGGAAGGCCCCCGCGCCCCTTCGATCGGTCACCGGGCCCCTCGGGGAGCGCCGTACCAGCGCCAGTCCGTTCGGCGGGGCCGTTCGGGGGTGTCGGTGCGGCCGGTCGCCCACAGCAGGGTGGCCGAGGCGCTGCCGGCGACGGGCACGTCCGGGAAGAGCCGGACCAGGGCTCGGCGGCTCAGGTCCTCCGGCGGGGTCCCGTCGCGCCGGACTCCCCGGGCGATGTCGTACGTGTGGACGAGGGTCTCGACGACGCCCATGGCGGCGAACCCCTCCGGGTCGGAAGCGCCGAAGACGTGCGGGGCCAAAGTGGCCGGGTCGGCGCCGTCCACGGCCGCCGCGAGCAGCCCGCCGCACGCCTCGACCACCGTCAGCAGCCCGTCGGGCCCCGCCGCCGGGTCACCGAAGACGACGTTCTCCGGCCCCTCGGGGCGGTCACGGGACAGGCGCAACGGCACCCGCGGGACGCCCATCGGGTCGGCGAGCCCGAAGCGCAACGCGTAGGTGAGCAGGTCGTCGGCGAGGTGTTCCAGGGTCTCCCAGCAGGTCCACTCCACATCGCCGGCGGGTACACCCCACCGGTCGGCGGGAACCCCGGACAGCGTCTCGGTGCAGTGGGCGACGGCCTCGCGCACATGCTCCCCGCTCACCCGTGTGTCTGACGTCAGGGAAGGTGACATCCAGGCAGGCTACTGGTCGGGACTCCTGTCCGGTTCGGCGTGCGGTATGGCGCTCCACGGGCCCAGCTCCAGGTCCGGGCCGCCGGTCGGCGGGTCGAGCCGCAGGTCCGGGAGGGGCGCCTCCTCGCCGTCGGCCGCGTTCTCCCGGGGAGCGCGCTCGGGGACGGCCGGTGCGGCCCGGGCCGGGTCCGGGCGGGCTCCGGACTCCCCGTTCGGCGCGGGCTCCCGGTTGCCGCGCTCCAGGAAGTGCAGCAGTTCCACCGGGATCGGCAGGACGAGGGTGGAGTTCTTCTCGGCCGACACCGCCATCACCGTCTGGAGCAGGCGCAGTTGGAGCGCGGCCGGGGTGCCCGCCATCTGCTGGGCCGCCTCGGCGAGCTTCTTGGACGCCTGGAACTCGGCGTCGGCGTTGATGATCCGGGCCCGGCGCTCCCGGTCCGCCTCGGCCTGGCGGGCCATGGACCGCTTCATCGTGTCGGGCAGCGAGACGTCCTTGATCTCGACCCGGTCCACCTGGATGCCCCAGCCCACGGCCGGGCTGTCGATCATCAGCTCCAGGCCCTGGTTGAGTTTCTCGCGGTTGGAGAGCAGGTCGTCCAGATCGCTCTTGCCGATGATCGACCGCAGCGAGGTCTGGGCCATCTGGGAGACGGCGAACTTGTAGTCCTCGACCTTCACCACCGCGCTCGTCGCGTCGACCACCCGGAAGTAGACGACCGCGTCCACACGGACGGTGACGTTGTCGCGGGTGATGCCCTCCTGGGCGGGGATCGGCAGCGTGACGATCTGCATGTTGACCTTCTGCAGCCGGTCCACGAAGGGCACGATCAGCGTCAGGCCCGGTGGCCGCACGTCACCGATCACCCGGCCGAGCCGGAAGAGCACCCCTCGCTCGTACTGTTTGACGACCCGCGCCGCCATCCCCATGTACACGAGGGCGACGCAGATCAGCCCGACGATCGCCCCCACCAGCTCCTGGGCCATGATGACCCCCTCGCACAGAGGTCTGTTTCATCTGTCCATGCAACGATATGCCACTTTTGCGACTCTCAGAGGGGCTCGAAGGAGTCGGTTCGCGCCCGGTGGGCCCGTACCGCGCCGGTGTGCACCTCGTAGTACCAGCCGTGCAGTGCGAGCCCGCCGCGCGCCAGCCCGCGCTCGACGCACGGGTAGGAGCGCAGCCGCAGCAACTGGGTCAGCACATGGCACTGCACCGCCTCGGCGACCTCCGGGTCCTCGGGCGCGCCGGACGGGCGCGGGGCCGCGTGCGCCAGCCAGTCGCGCACGGCCGGTACGGCGGTCAGGTCATCGCCGCGCACCAGCGCGCCGACGGCGCCGCAGTGCGAGTGGCCGCAGACCACGATGTCGCGGACGCCGAGCACCTCCACGGCGTACTCGATGGTGGCCGCCTCGCTGGTGGGATGCGCGGAGGTGTGCGGCGGGACGATGTTGCCCGCCGTGCGCAGCTCGAACAGCTGGCCGGGGCGGGCGCCGGTGATCAGGGCCGGGACGACCCGGGAGTCGGAGCAGGTGATGAACAGGACCTGGGGGGACTGGCCCGCGGCGAGCCGGGCGAACTCCTCGGGGCGCTGTCCGAAGGCGCGGGCGTTGTCGATGAGGGGCTGCATCAGGGTCCACGCCTCTCGTGCAGGCCAATCACTGGTCAATGAAAGGTCAAGAAAGACATTAGCGTGGTAAAGCCCCCCATGGGCGGCAATTCACCCCATGGGAGTACGAGAGGCAGTAATGACCCGGGGTTCTCCGCTCAGGGGGCGACGAGTCCCTTCGCGTCCCGGGCGAGGGCCGTGAGCCGGGATATCGCCCGGAAGTACTTCTTGCGGTAGCCGCCGTTCAGCATCTCCTCGCTGAACAGCCGGTCGAACGGCAGCCCGGACGCCAGCACGGGGACCTCGCGGTCGTAGAGCCGGTCCGCGAGCACCACCAGACGCAGCGCCGTCGACTGGTCCGGCACCGGCCGCACATCGGTGAGGCAGACCGCCCCGAGCCCGTCGGTCAGCGCGCCGTACCGGCTCGGGTGCACCTTCGCCAGGTGCTCCAGCAGCCGCGGGAAGTCGTCCAGGGAGGCGCCCTCGGTGGCGTACGCCGCCCGGGTCACCTGCTCGTCGGTGAACGGCGCCGGCGCCTCGGGCAGACCGCGGTGGCGGTAGTCCTCGCCGTCGATGCGCAGGGTGCGGAAGTGGGCGGACAGGCCCTGGATCTCGCGCAGGAAGTCGGCGGCGGCGAACCGGCCCTCGCCCAGCTTGCCGGGCAGCGTGTTGGAGGTGGCGGCCAGTGCCACGCCCGCCTCGACCAGCTTGCCGAGCAGCGTGGAGACGAGCACCGTGTCGCCCGGGTCGTCCAGCTCGAACTCGTCGATGCACAGCAGCCGGTGGTCGCTGAGCGTGCGCACGGTCTGCTGGAAGCCGAGGGCGCCCACCAGGTTGGTCAGCTCCACGAAGGTGCCGAACGCCTTGCGGGAGGGCTCGGCGGGGGTGGCGTGCCACAGGGAGGCGAGCAGATGGGTCTTGCCGACGCCGTAGCCGCCGTCCAGGTACACCCCGCGCGGGCCCGCCGGGGTCTTCGGTGCCCTGGCCCGGCCGAAGCCGAGGAAGCCGCGCCGGCCGGCGCCGGAGGCGTGCGCCCCGCCGAGCCCGGCCGCGAAGCCCTCCAGGACCGTGACCGCCTCGCTCTGGCTGGGCTGGTTCGGGTCCGGGATGTACGTCGAGAAGCGGACCGAGTCGAAGCGCGGCGGCGGCACCATCTCGGCGACCAGCCGGTCCGCGGGGACGTGCGGCTCGCGCTCGCACAGGGAGAGGGGGCCCGCTTCGGTCAGGGCGCTGGATCCGGGGGCGGTGGTGGAGGACGACACGGTTACCCATGCTAAGCGCCGTGTCACACTGCACGACATGCGACGCCTGTTCCCTGTGACCGACGAAACACCAGCCCAGGCCTCCGCCGCGCCGGCCGCCGACCGCGAGTGGAGCCTCGCGGAGCTGGCCGCCGCCTACGCCTACCCGGAGACCCGGGACCCCGCCGCGCACGCGCCCCGGCCCTGGCTGCGCGGCAACATGGTCTCCTCGCTCGACGGCGCCGCCCAGCACGAGGGGCACTCCCAGCCCATCTCCAGCGCCGCCGACATGCGGATCTTCGGCACCCTGCGGGCGCTCGCGGATGTGATCGTCGTCGGTGCGGAAACGGTACGGCAGGAGGGGTACCGGCCGGCCCGCGCCCGGGCGGACTTCGCCGCGGCCCGCGAGGCCGCCGGACAGGCCCCCGCCCCCGCGATCGCGGTCGTCACCGCGAGCCTGGACCTGGACTTCTCGCTCCCGCTGTTCACCTCGCCCCTCGTGCCCACCCTGGTCCTGACCGGGGCCGCGGCCGCGCCCGAGCGGGTCGCCGCCGCGGAGAAGGCGGGCGCCCGGGTGATCGTCGCCGGCGACGGCATGGGCGTCGACCCGGCCCGCGCGGTGGGCGCCCTCGCGGCCCTCGGCCACACCCGGCTGCTCACCGAGGGCGGCCCCCGGCTGCTCGGCCAGCTGATCGCCGCCGAGGTGCTGGACGAGCTGTGCCTGACCCTCTCGCCGACGCTCACCGCGGGGGACGCCCAGCGGATCGCCGGCGGGCCCTCCGTCCCCGTGCCGCGGCGGTTCGACCTCGTGTCCCTGCTGGAGGAGGACGGATTTCTGTTCGGCCGCTACCGCCGGCCCTGACATCGTCGGAATCTTCCGTTCCGTTTAGTCTTCGCCGGGCACACTTAGACCGGCAGTACCCGTGCGAACACGGGGAAGGATGGTTTCCGCAGGGGCCTCGCCCGGGCCCACGGAGGAGAAGAGGCGTCAGGTGTTCACAAGCGTTCTGATGATCGAGAAGGCCATGACGTCGGCCGACGTCGAGTTCGTCACCACGTTGCACGGTGACGAGCCCGTCACCTTCCACGTGCTCCTCCAGCCGCGCGGCGACCAGGCGGACCGCCTGCTGCGGGCCATCGACGACATCGCGCTCGGGGAGCTCGACGAGGCGGTGCGGGAACACGAGACGCCGGAGGGCGAGGACGCGCGCAGCGTCGGGCGGCAGGCCCTCGACGTGTCCGTGACCGCCCTGCGGGCGTCCGGCAGCACGGCGGACGGCCGGCTGGTCGAGGACCACCCGCTGGACGCGCTGAAGTCGATGGTCGCGGAGGTGGGGGCGGACGAGGTGATCGTGCTCACCGATCCGCACTACGTGGAGGAGTTCTTCCACCGGGACTGGGCCTCACGGGCGCGCCACCGGGTCGGCGTGCCCGTGCTCAAGCTGTTCTCGCACAGCAAGGCGTAGAGCCCCCGCGGCCGGACCGACCGGCCCTCCTTGCGCCGAGCCCGGTGCTCCAGCGCATAGGCTAGGGCCGCTCAAGCTCGCACCGTCTCTGGGGAGAAACGCATGGCACCCGGCCTTCCTACCGCCATGGACCGACCGCACTTCATCGGCATCGGCGGCGCCGGGATGTCGGGGATCGCCAAGATCCTCGCGCAGCGCGGGGCGAAGGTGGCCGGCAGCGACGCCAAGGACTCGGCGACCGCCGAGGCGCTGCGGGCACTCGGGGCCACCGTGCACATCGGGCACGCCGCCGAGCACCTCGCCGACGACGCCAGCTGCGTCGTCGTCTCGTCGGCCATCCGCCAGGACAACCCGGAGCTGGCCCGCGCCGCCGAGCTGGGCATCCCGGTCGTGCACCGGTCGGACGCGCTGGCCGCGCTGATGGCCGGGCTGCGCCCGATCGCCGTCGCCGGCACCCACGGCAAGACCACCACCACCTCCATGCTGGCGGTCTCGCTCGGCGAGCTGGGCCTGAAGCCGTCGTACGCCATCGGCGGCGACCTGGACGCCCCCGGCTCCAACGCGCTGCACGGCGACGGCGACATCTTCGTCGCCGAGGCGGACGAATCGGACCGCAGCTTCCACACGTACGCGCCCGAGGTCGCCATCGTCCTCAACGTCGAGCTGGACCACCACGCCAACTACGCCTCGATGGACGAGATCTACGAGTCCTTCGAGACCTTCGCCGGCAAGATCGTGCCCGGCGGCACCCTGGTGATCTCCGCCGACCACGAGGGCGCCCGCGAGCTGACCCGGCGGCTCGCCGAAACCGTCAGGACGGTGACGTACGGCGAGGCCGAGGACGCCGCCGTCCGGGTCACCGCCATCGTGCCGCAGGGGCTGAAGAGCCAGGTCACCGTGGTGCTGGACGGCGAGGAGCTGACCTTCACGGTCTCCGTGCCCGGGCGGCACTACGCCCTCAACGCCGTCGCCGCCCTCGCCGCCGGGGCCGCGCTCGGCATCCCGGCCGCCGAGCTGGCGCCCGCGCTCGCCGCCTACACCGGCGTCAAGCGGCGCCTCCAGCTCAAGGGCGAGGCCGCCGGGGTCCAGGTGATCGACTCCTACGCCCACCACCCCACCGAGATGACCGCGGACCTGGAGGCCATGCGGGCCGCCGCCGGCGACGCCCGCATCCTCGTCGTCTTCCAGCCGCACCTCTTCTCCCGCACCCAGGAACTGGGCAAGGAGATGGGGCAGGCCCTGGCACTCGCCGACGCCTCGGTGGTCCTGGACATCTACCCGGCCCGCGAGGACCCGATCCCGGGCGTCACCAGCGAGCTGATCATCGAGGCCGCGCGGGCCGCGGGCGCCGAGGTCACCGCGGTGCACGACAAGGCGGAGATCCCGGCCGTGATCGCGGGAATGGCGAAGCCCGGTGATCTCGTTCTCACCATGGGCGCGGGTGATGTGACGGACCTGGGCCCGCTGATCCTGGACCGCCTGTCGCAGAGTTAAGGGGCTGAGGCTCATGTCGTACGACGTCGAGAAGCCGGACGAACAGTGGCGCGCGGAGCTGAGCCCGAACGAGTACGCGGTACTGCGCCGGGCCGCCACCGAACCGGCGTTCACCGGTGAGTACACGGACACCACCACCAAGGGCGTCTACTCCTGCCGCGCCTGCGGCGCCGAGCTGTTCACCTCGGAGACGAAGTTCGCCTCCCACTGCGGCTGGCCGTCCTTCTACGACCCGAAGGACACCGACGCCGTGGAGCTGGTGGAGGACCGCTCCCTCGGCATGGTGCGCACCGAGGTCCGCTGCGCCCGCTGCGGCTCGCACCTCGGGCACGTCTTCGAGGGGGAGGGCTACCCCACCCCGACCGACCAGCGGTACTGCATCAACTCGATCTCCCTGCGGCTCGAACCCGCCGGCGAGTGAGGCCGCCGGGTCACCAGCGGGGGGCGCAGCGCAGGCGCAGCCCGTGGCCGACGGCGCGGAAGCGCTCCGCGCCCCGGGGCGAGACCGGATCGGGCAGCTCGAACAGCCTGCGGGCCGCGGGGTCCAGGGCGGACGTGACGAGCAGGGCGCGGTAGCGCGTGGTGGCGGCGTGCGCCGTCGCCGCGCGGTGCTCGGAGGCACCCAGGTCGAACTCGTACTCCGGCTCCCGCGACGCTTCGGGCGCGGTGATGGGCACGGTTCCCCCCTTGGCCTGGGCCTGCACGGACGGCCGGTGCCGGTGAGTCGGCAGTCCGTCCCGCGGAGCATCGGGCGGGCGGCGCGACGGGGCGGTGAGATCCGGTCAAACCGGGTACGGAGGGATCGCGCAGGCCGTCGGGGTGTGCGGGCGTGCTCGCGCACCGCGCCCCGGGCGCCCGGCGCGGGCGCACCCGAACCGGGCCGACCGAAAGTCGTCGGCGCTGCCCGGCGGTTGTCGGACCCCGGTGGTAGCGGCGCCGGGCCGGGTGGGCGGCCGCCGCCTGGGCTTGTGACCGGGAGGTGAACGGGCGGCGTAGATCGCCGGGGTGCGGGGAAGGCGGCCGTCTAGACTCTCCCGGCAACGGCCCGCGCCTGCCCGGCCCGCGGCCGCGAACGGGCGGAAAGCTGCCAGACCCGAAGGGTGTTCGGCGTTTTGATACGGATAGATGCAGTCACGAAGCGGTACCCGGACGGCACGGTCGCGGTCGACCGGCTGTCGTTGGACATACCGGACCGCGCGATCACCGTCCTCGTCGGGCCCTCCGGCTGCGGCAAGACGACGACCTTGCGCATGATCAACCGGATGGTGGAGCCCACCGAGGGCAGCATCCTGCTGGACGGCGCGGACATCCGGCAGCAGCCGGTCAACTCCTTGCGCCGCTCGATGGGTTACGTCATCCAGAACGCCGGCCTCTTCCAGCACCGCACCATCCTCGACAACATCGCCACCGTGCCCCGGCTGCTCGGCTGGAGCAAGCCGAAGGCGCGCGGCCGGGCCGCCGAGCTGATGGAGCGGGTCGGGCTGGACACCTCGCTGGCCAAGCGGTACCCGTACCAGCTCTCCGGCGGCCAGCAGCAGCGCGTCGGCGTGGCGCGGGCGCTCGCCGCCGATCCGCCGGTGCTGCTGATGGACGAGCCGTTCTCCGCCGTCGATCCGGTGGTCCGCAAGGGACTCCAGGACGAACTGCTGCGCATCCAGGACGAGCTGGGCAAGACGATCGTCTTCGTCACGCACGACATCGACGAGGCGATCAAGCTGGGCACCATGGTGGCCGTGCTGCGTACCGGGGGCCGGCTCGCCCAGTTCGCGCCGCCCGCCGAGCTGCTCAGCGAGCCCGCCGACACCTTCGTGGAGGACTTCCTCGGCGCCGACCGGGGCATCCGCCGGCTGTCCTTCTTCCCGTCCGACGAACTGCCGTTGCAGACCGGTCCGCTGGTCCGGCTGGACGCGGACGCCGCGCAGCGGACGGCCCGCTCCGACGCCCCCTACCTCCTGGTCACCGATGCCGACGGCAGACCGCTCGGCTGGGCGGAACCCGACCGGCCCCTGGACCGGGAGCGACTGCTCGACCACGGGCGGCCGTTCCGGCCCGGCGCCGACTCGCTGCGCACCGCGCTCGACGGGGCGGTGCTGTCGCCGACCGGCTGGGCCGTCGCGGTGGACGGGGACGGGCGCGCCGTGGGCGTCGTCTCGCAGCAGGTCATCGGGGAGGCGATCCGCGCCGCGCACGGCCGGGCGGGCGCCGGGGTGAAGGCCGCGCGGTGAACGGCTTCTTCGACCTGCCGAGCGACCTCCAGCACAGCTATCTCGGGCTGGTCGGCCTGCATCTGCGCGAGGCCCTGCTGCCGGTGCTGGCCGGGCTGCTGGTCGCGCTGCCCATCGCCCAGCTGTGCGCGCGGTTCCGCTGGATCTACCCGCCCGTGCTCGGCCTCACCACCGTGCTCTACTCGATCCCCTCGCTGGCCTTCTTCGTCGTCCTCATCGACTACTTCGGGCAGAGCGAGACCACGGTGATGATCCCGCTCGCGGTCTACAGCCTGGTGGTGCTGGTGCCGGGGATCGTGGACGGCGTCCGCTCGGTGCCGCGGGAGACCCTGGCCGCCGCCGAGGCGATGGGCTTCGGCCCGCTGCGCCGCTATCTCCAGGTCCAGCTCCCCATCGCCGCGCCGGCGATCATCGCGGGCCTGCGGGTGGCGGTCGTCTCCAGTCTCTCCCTGGTCAGCGTCGGCATGCTGATCGGCAACCAGGGCGCCCTCGGCAACATGCTCTACGACGCCAACACCTACCACCGGCCCGCCCTGGCCGTTAACTCGGTGCTGACCACGGCGGTGCTGGGCATCCTCGCCGACGCCCTGCTGGTCCTCCTGCGCCGACTGCTGACCCCCTGGATGCCGAGGAAGGGCGCCACCCGGTGAACGTACTCGACTTCGCGCACTCCTTCTTCGGCGACCCCGCCCACTGGCACGGCTACGACGGCATCCCCACCCGGCTCGTCGAGCACATCACCTACTCGCTGGAGGCCCTGCTGCTCGCCGCCGTGATCGCGCTGCCGGTGGGCCTGGTCACCGGCCACTACGGCCGGGGCGGCAACGCGCTCGCGCTGATCGCCACCGCGGGCCGCGCGCTGCCCAGCTTCGGACTGCTGGTGCTGATGTTCATCTGGCTCGGCTTCGGGCTGGTGCCCGTGATGATCCCGCTGGTGGTGCTGGCCGTGCCGCCGATCCTGGTCACCACCTACGAGGCGATGCGCTCCGTCGACCCGTCGCCGGTGGACGCCGCCCGGGGCATGGGGATGTCGGAGGCCCGGGTGCTGTTCCAGGTGGAGGTGCCCGTGGCCCTGCCGCTGATCCTCTCCGGGCTGCGCACGGCGGCCATCCAGATCATCTCCACCGCCACCATCGCCGCGTACGTCAGCCTCGGCGGCCTCGGCCGCTACATCATCGACGGCCTGTACCAGCGCGACTACGAGAAGGTCGTGGGCGGCGCCACCCTCGTTGCCGCGCTGGCCCTGGCCACCCTCGCGCTCTTCTGGGCGGCGTCCCGGCTCGCGGTGTCCCGGGGAGTGCGCGGAAGCGCGTGACAGGGAAGGCAGGACGCGCGGGCGACCGTCGGTCCGGGGTCGCGGTCGGTGGCGTGGCCTTCATCAAGAATGGATTACGAGACGGGGGTGCGCGGTTGACTCGGCGTCGAGCGGCTGGATTGGATCAGGTGGTGACTTCCACAACCGACATCAGCAGGTCCATGCGGAGGAACCGGGGCGCGGCGGTGGTCGCCCTCGCGGCGGCGACGGCCCTGCTGGCGGGCTGCTCCTCCCACTCCGGAAAGTCCGACCCCCTGGCGGGCGGCAAGGCGAGCGGCGGCGAAGTGGTCGTCGGCTCCAACAACTTCCCCGAGAGCACCCTGCTCGCCGACATCTACGGCGAAGCCCTCAAGGCCAAGGGGATCAAGGTCACGTACAAGCCGAACATCGGCAGCCGGGAGACCACCTACGGCCTGCTGAAGAACGGCTCGCTGTCGGTGCTGCCCGAGTACAACGGCGCACTGCTGGCCTACCTGGACCCCAAGGCGACGCCGAAGAGCGCCGAGGAGACCACGGCGGCCATCAAGACGAAGCTGGACGCCAAGCTGACCCTGCTGGAGCCCTCGGCCGCCGAGGACAAGGACTCGCTGGCGGTCAACGCCGCCACCGCCCGGAAGTACCACCTCACCGGGCAGTCCACCATCGCGGACCTGAAGGGCGTGGCGAAGGACCTGGTGATCGGCGGCTCGCCGGAGTTCCAGACCCGGCAGCAGGGCCTGGCGGGCCTGAAGTCCGTCTACGGCCTCGACTTCAAGTCCTTCAAGGCGCTGGACGCGGGCGGCACGCTCACCCAGACCGCCCTGAAGAAGAACGACGTACAGGTCGCCGACATCTTCAGCACCGACCCGACCATCGCCAAGGAGAAGTTCGTCCCCCTCAAGGACCCGGAGAACCTCTTCGGCTTCCAGAACGTGCAGCCGCTCGTCGTCAAGAGCGCCGTGTCCCCGAAGGGCGTGGACGCGCTGAACGCCGTCTCCGCCAAGCTCGACACCGCGACCCTGCTGGACCTGGACGCCCAGGTGCAGAACCAGCGCAAGGACCCGCTGGACGTCGCGAAGGCGTGGCTGAAGTCGGCGGGACTCGGCTGACGCCGGAGCGACGCACGGGGGCGCGGCCGGGAACCCCGGCCGCGCCCCCGTTTCCGCTTCGCTCAGAGGTCGAACTCGTGCGGCGGCAGGTCCAGGGTGTAGCAGGCCTCGCGGACCACGGCCTGTTCGGTCTTGTCGAAGTCGCCGTCGGCGCCGCCGATGACGATGCCGATCTGGACCACGGCCCGCGCCTCGGCGGGCTTCTTCTTCGCCTTGGCGATCTCCTGGAGCACGCTCACCTTGCCGAAGGCGATGTCGGCCGCCAGCTTGTTCAGGTTGTCGTCGAAGCGGCGCCGCAGGTCGTCCGCGGGGAAGTTCTGCAGCACCTCGTTGGTGGCGATCAGCTGGGCGACGCGCTGGCGCTCCGAGGGGTCGACGGTCCCGTCGGCCGCGGCGACGAGCGCGCACATCGCCATGCTCGCGTCCCGGAACGCACCGCTCTTCAGGTCGTTCTTCTTCGCCACCAACTGGGTCTGCATCTGCGACGCCGACTCCTTGATGCGGTCCCACAGGGCCATGCTTGCTCCTCGTATCCGCGGCGGGCGCCCCACGGCACCCCACCGGCAACTTCTACAACACCGTAGAAACTGACGGTGGAGCCGGAAAGTTCCGGGGCGTCACGCCGTGGTTCCCTCGGCCTCCCGCGCGGCGAGGGCCCGTGCCCGGCGGCGGCGCTTGCGGCGGCCCGTGCGCGGCTCCTGGTCCGGGAGCCACCCGAAGGCGAGGCAGCTGCCGACGACACCGAGCAGCAGGCCGATGAAGAAACCGCCCAGGTTGGAGGTGAGCCAGGTGCCCAGCGAGAGCAGCACTCCGGTGATGGAGTAGAAGAGCCGCTGGGCCGGGTTGAAGAGGAGCAGCAGGCCCAGCAGTGCCATCAGGCCCGGCAGCAGATAGCCGGCGAGCCCCTGCATGCCGATGTGCATCACGACCTTCAGCGACGCCTTCTCGGTGAGCAGGATCTCGCCGCCGCCCAGGGCGAGCAGCAGCCCGCCCCAGAACGGCCGGCGGGCCCGCCAGGCCCGGAAGGTGCCCCGCGGGCCCCGGCGCGTACGGTCCGCCATGGCGCTCAGCAAGCCTTGTCGCTGAAGCTGAGCTTGAGGCCGGGCAGCTTGAACACCCCTGCCGTCGTCGCATAGTTGGTCTGCCGCAGGTGGTTGATGTGCACCGTGTCGGCCTGCTGGCTGAAGACGCCCTTCGGGCCCTTGGCGTTGGCCTCGGTCAGCGTGCTGGCGTCGTTGCCGATCTCGATGTTGTTGAACGCCGCGTCACCTGACATCTCGGTGGAGTCGGTGGTCAGGTCGGAGGCGGTGACCTTGCCGGCGCCGTTGCCCGCGGTGATCCGCAGGTTGGTGCCGCCGAGGTCGACGCTCTGGCAGAGCTTGGACAGCGTGGCCTTCTTGATGGCCGAGGTGACGACCAGCACCTGTCCGCCGGTGTCACCGGCGTTCGGGCTGTCGTCGGCCATGTTGTCCAGGCCGCCGAACTGCTCGAAGCCGGTTCCGTTCAGTTCGTCCGCGGTGACCGTGAACGGCATGCCCGAGATGGCGAACTGCACGCCCAGCGCGCCCTGCGCGGTGAGCACCGCGAGGCCGGCGGCGACGATCGTGGCGGGCACCGCCATCACCGCGGCGCGACGGGCCCGGACGCGGCCCCGTCTCTCCCCCGTGGGGGCGGCGGTGCTGCTCGGTGCTTCGGAGGGTGAACCGCTTCCCGGGTTCTCAGGGGTGTTGCCGGTGGACGAGACGTCCGGGGACGAGGCCATGTCTGCTCCCATGGGCATGGATTCAATGCGGGTTGGGCTTCAGTGGCACGATGTCCTGGCGCGGACAGCGGCCGCCGCGGACGCCTCCTCGCACTCCCGGCGGGTGCGAGGGCTTTCTCGTTACGCGGCGGTAGCCTTTCGAGGAAGTTACCGCCGGTTACTTTTTGGGGTCAAGGGAGATGTGAAAAAAGGGTGTTGACGGTGCGTGCGGGCCGATCCCGCACCCAACTCACCTTGTTCGTGGCGCCGTTGACGTGCCGTATGTCTTGACGCCAATGGTTGGCGGGGTTACAACTTCCCCAGATTCCCCGGATCCGTGGCGCCGGATCCGCCGAGCGGCAGCGGCCGTGTCCCCCACGGGCACCGGCCGCGTTCCCGGCCCTCTCGTGGCACGCTCGACCTCACGGTGATCCGTTTCGCACGAGCACCCCTTCGCACTCCGCGCGAGCACGGCACGGACAGCTCCCCCACGGGTCCGTACCGGCACCCCTCCGATCGTCCGGCCCGGCCGATTCCTCCGGGTACCGGCCGGTGTCCGGCCCGCCGCCGTCGCAGGTCCGTCGCGTAAGGAGAAGGCGTGACGGCCCCGCGCCGGCGGCAACACGCGCACCAACCGGCACCGCTCGCACCGCCCCGGCACGACGCATGCCGCCCCGGCCTGCGCGTGCCACCGAGTACGACGAAACGCCCCTGGTACGACGCGTGCCACCCGGGTACGACGCGTACCACCCCCGTGCCAGGGCGCACCACCTCTGCACCGTTCCGCCACCCCCCACGTCCCCAACCCTCGTCACCCCACTTCAGCAGAGAGGCACCCGCATGCGTACGCGAATCCTCGTCGCTCTCGCCGGTACGGCCACCGCCACCGCTCTCGCCCTCGTGTCGGCCGGACCCGCCTCCGCGGCCGGCGCGGTCCTGACCACGGGCAGCGCCGGCGGCACCGCCGTCGCGGTCGGCGACACCCTCACCGCGCCCCTGGCGAGTGGCACCAACGCCACCTTCTACTCCAGCGCCACCGGCACCACCGGCGTGAAGTGCAGCAGCTCCCAGTTCACCGCCTCGGTGACCGGCAACCCGACCGCCCCCGGCACCGCCACCGAGTCCGTCACCGCGCACACCGCGACCAACTGCACCAGCAACGTCACCGGTGTGCTCAGTGTCGGCGGCATCACCATCGACAACCTGCCCTACGCGGCGACGGTCGCCTCCGACGGCACCCTCACCGTCACGCCCCGCAGCGGCTCCGTCATCCAGTCCACGGTCAAGCTCAACACCCTGCTGGGCAGCGTCACCTGCGTCTACCAGGGCCCGAGCCTGACCGGGAAGGCGGACAACAGCGACAACAGCATCACCTTCACCAACCAGCAGTTCACCAAGGTCTCCGGTACGTCGCTGTGCTTCTCCACGGCCTACTTCTCGGCCAAGTACGCGCCGGTGACCGACGGCGGCGCCAAGGTCTTCGTCAACTGACCTGCGCGAAGGGCCCTTTGATCAGCGGGCCCTGAACGCGGCGCGAGGCGGCGCCGTCCCGGTGGGCACCACCACCGGGACGGCGCCGCCGTGCTGTGCGTGATCCGGGCCGCGCCGAAGGCCCCGTTGAGGAGCCGGCCGTCCGCCTCGTATCGTGGCGATCACGGGTGCGCCGGGGGATCGTCGAGTGCCCGTTCGGGGCCGGTGCCGGGCCCTCGCACTTCGGACTCCCGCTGCCATTCGGTGAGTTATCGTATGCAAGGGGTTAAAACAAACCGCATGTCCCGTTCGTTCGTCTCGCGAGGAGGGGTCCCACGATGGCGAGGCAGTTACGCGCCGAACAGACCCGGTCGACGATCATCACCGCCGCCGCGGATCTGTTCGACCAGCACGGCTACGAGTCCACCAGCCTCAGCGACATCGTCGCACACGCGAAGGTCACCAAGGGCGCTCTCTACTTCCACTTCGCCGCCAAGGAGGACCTGGCGCACGCCATCCTGGAACTGGAGGCGCGGGCGGCCCGGCAGCTCGTGGCCGACGTCGAGGGGCGCGGCTACTCCTCCCTGGAGGGCCTGATGCGCACCACCTTCGGGGTCGCCCGGCTCGCCGTGGACGACCCGGTACCGCGCGCCGGGCTCCGCCTCGCCACCGCCGACGTCACCGTACGGCCGCCCCTGCGTCATCCCTACACCGAATGGCTGGAGTTCGCCGCGCGCAAGTTCAGCGGGGCCGTCCGCGAGGCCGATGTGCACAGCGACCTCGACGTCGCGGCCGCCGCCCACTCGCTCGTCTGCTTCTTCTTCGGCACCCGGGTCACCGGCCGGTTCGAACCGGTGGGGCGGCTGCCGCGCCGGGTCGCCGAGATGTGGCACCTGATGATCCGCGGCCTGGTCCCGGTACACCGCCGCCCCCGCTACGTCACCCTCGCCACGCAGCTGGAGCGGGAGATCCGCACCGCCTGAACCGCGCGGTACGGTGACGGACATGCCCGACACCCCGTTCGCACCCGTGATCCTCGGCAACGTACCCGGCTCCTTCCCGCACGGCGTGCTGGCCGAGCGGCACCCGGCGATCATCCGGCAGGTGCGAGAGGCCTTCCCGTACGGCCCCGCGCAGCGGCGGGCGCTGGACGAACTGCTGGAGAGCTGCACCGAAGGCACCATCGAGCCGCTGCCCGCCGACGCCCCGGACCGCGAGCGCTGGCTGGACTGGGGAGCGGACACCTGCACCGGACGGTCCTGGTACGACGTGCCCTGGCTGTGGTCCGAAAGCTACTTCTACCGCCGACTGCTGGCGGCCGTCGGCTACTTCGGTCCCGGAGCCTGGCAGGGCATCGACCCCTTCCGCCCCGCGAAACGCGCCGAGCTGGACGCTCCGGAGACCGACCGGGAACTCGCCGCCCTCGACGGGCTGCGGGACCTGCCGGAACCGGAGCGCGGACGCGCCCTGTTGCACGGCTCGCTCTGGGGCAACCGCGCCGACCTGGGTTTCCGGCTCTCCGCCGAGGGCGCCGAGGAGCGCGCGCCCGCTCCCGCGCTGGTCGCCGACGACAGCGAGCGGCTGTGGTCGCTGCTGCCGCCCGGCTCGGACGCGACCCTCGTCCTGGTCGCGGACAACGCGGGCCGCGAACTCGTCCCCGACCTGCTGCTGATCGCCCACCTGCTCGCCGAGGGCCGGGCCGCGCGGGCGGTCCTGCACGTCAAGCCGTACCCGTACTACGTCTCCGACGCCACCACCGCCGATGTGCTCGACGCGCTGGACCGGCTCCGCGCCGCACCGGGCGCGGCCGCCGGGTACGGGCGGCAGCTGTGGTCGGCCCTGGCCGACGGCCGGCTCGCCGTGCGCGCCCACCCCTTCTCCTGCGCCCCGCTGCCGTACGAGCGGATGCCGGGCGACCTGCGCGCCGAGTTCGCCGCCGCCACCCTCACCGTGCTCAAGGGCGACCTCAACTACCGTCGGCTGGTGGGCGACCGGATGTGGCCGCCGACCACGTCCTTCGCGGCGGCGACCGCGTACTTCCCGGGACCCGTCGCCGCCCTGCGCATGCTGAAGTCCGAGGTGATCACCGGTCTGTCCGCCGGTATCGAGGCGGAGCTGGTGGCGGCCGAGGGGCAGCGCTGGCGCACCGACGGCACGCATGCGCTGATCCAGGTCAGGTGATCCGCAGCGGCAGCGACTTGATGCCGTTGATGAAGTTCGACACCAGCCGCTCCGGCGGTCCGGCGGGACGCAGGACGGGCAGGGCGCGCAGCACCTCCTCGTAGAGGACGCGCAGTTGCAGCCGGGCGAAGTGCGCGCCCATGCAGACGTGCGGGCCGTCGCCGAAGGAGACGTGCGGGTTGGGGGAGCGGCCGAGGTCGAGCCGGTCCGGGTCGGCGAAGACCCGGTCGTCGCGGTTGGCGGAGGCGTGGAAGACCACGACCTTGTCGCCCGCCCTGATGCGCCGGCCCGCCAGCTCGGTGTCCTGGACGGCGGTGCGCCGGAAGGTCAGCACGGGAGGATGCCAGCGCAGCAACTCCTCGACCGCTGGGGCCGGTTCTGCCTTTCCGGTGCGCAGCAGGTCGTACGCCCGCGGGTGCTCGGCCAGTGCCAGCAGTCCGCCGGGGGCCGCGCTGCGGACGGTGTCGTTGCCCGCGATGACGAGCAGGAAGAAGAACATCTCCAGCTCGGGCTCGGTGAGTTCGCCGTCGTGGCTGAGGGTGGTGAGGATGTCGTCCGCGGGATAGCGCCGTTTGTAGGCGGTCAGCTGGTGCGCGTAGTCGAACATGTCCCGCAGCATCGCCGGGGAGCGGGGGTTCACCGGCCTGCCCGCCCGGTCCCGTACCGAAGGGCCGGCCTCGTCCGGGTCCTGGTAGCCGATCACCCGGTGGGTCCAGCGCAGCAGCAGCCGCCGGTCGTGCTCCGGGACGCCGAGCAGATCGGTCAGGTTCAGCAGGGCGTACTCGTCGGTGACGGCCGCCACCAGGTCGACCGTGCCGTCCCCCTCGGCGGCCCGCTCCAGCGCCCCCGCGAGCAGCGTCCGCGCCCGCTCCCGGGCGACCTGCGCGAACCGTTCGATCCGCCCCGGGGTGAACGCCCGGCTCACCAGGCGCCGCAGTCTGCCGTGCTGCGGCGGGTCCTGGTTGAGCATCATGCGCCGGATGAACGGCAGGTCCTCCGGATCGGGGTCCCGGATCTGGGTCGCGCCGAGGTACGACGAGTACGTCGCCGAGTCCTTCAGGACCCGTACGACGTCCGCGTGCCGGGTCACCGCCCAGAACCCGGGCCCGGCCGGCCAGCCCAGCACCTCCGGCTCCTCCTGCCGGACCACCGGGTGCCGCTCGCGCAGCAGGCGGTAGTCGTCGTAGGGCACGGCGGCGGCGTACCGGCGGGGGTCGAAGACGTCCGGCACCTCACCGGGGGCGGGCGCCTGTCCCGCGTCGGGCACGCCGCCTGGTTCGGGCGTCCGTCCTGCGGCGGGTACCGCACCTGGTTCGGGCGTCCGTCCTGCGGCGGGTACCGCGCCTGGCTCGGGCCTCCGCCCGGCGTCCGACGCCCGCCCGGTCTCCGGCGCCTTGCCCGCGCCGGGCAAGCCGTCCGGTCCGCATTCGCGTCCTGCGCGGGGAGCCCCGTCCGGCCCGGGCGTCCGCCCCGCGTCGGGTGTCCGCCCCGCCTCGGGCACCCCGGCCGGCCCGCGCCTGCGTCCTGCGCCGTGCGTCTGCCCGGGCTCGTGCGCCTGCCCGGGCTCGCGGGCCTGCCCGGGCTCGGGCGTCCCGCCCGGGCCGGGCGTCCCTCCCGCCTCGGGCACTCCGCCAAGCCCGCGCCTCCGTCCGGCGTCGTGCCCTTGCCCGGCCTCGGGCGTTCGCCCCGCCTCGGCACCGCTCACGCCGGATCGCCCCCGTCCGCTCCGTCCGCCGTGTCCGTCCCGTCCGCGCGCAGGAAGTCCTCCACGACCCGGATCAGCTCCAGTGGCGTCTCGTCCATCGCGTAGTGCCCGGCTCCGGAGAGGGCGACGAGGTGGCCGTGGGGGTACCAGGACAGCCACGTCTGCCGCATCAGCGCGGGCGACAGCGCCGGGTCCAGCTCGCCCGCCACGGCCAGCGCGGGCACCGTCGCGCCCGCCACCTCGGCGTGGAAGTCCTCGCCCGCCCACGAGTCCAGCCACGCCCGGAACGCCTTGGCGTCGCTGCGCTCCAGGGAGCGCGCCACCATCCGGTCCAGCCAGGCGGCGGGCCGGCGGCCCCCGGTGGTGAAGTCGAGGATCGCGCGCCGGTTCCCCGCCTTGTGCGCCGCCTCCGTGAACAGCGCGCCCTGCTCGCCCGAAAGCGGCATGCCCGAGGCGGGCACCGGAGAGACGCCGACGATCCGGCGCAGCCGGTCCGGGGCGAGCGCGAGCAGCCGCTGGGCCACCGCGCCGCCCATGGAGTGCCCGATCACCGAGAACCGTGCCCAGCCGAGCCGGTCGGCCAGCGTCAGCAGGTCGGCGGCCGCCTCGGCGGTCGTGAAGGCGCCGGCGACCTCCCGGGCCTCGCCGTAGCCGCGCAGATCGACCGGCACATAGGTGAAGGCGGTGCGGTCCAGGTCCGGCAGCACGGCCGCGTAGGCGGACCGGTCGGCGAACCAGCCGTGCACGGCGAACACGTGGTGGGCGCCGTCGCCGTGCACCTCATGGGGCAGCACGAAGGAGTTCATGCGCCTACCGTGTCCCGTGCGCCGGAGCACGGCAAGAGCGCGGACGGGGCTCACCCCGGGGACGGTTCACGCGATGGTGTGATCATGTCCCGCCCGGCGGATGGGTGTTGAGGGACACGGGTAGGGCCCGGCCATGACGCAGCCGTTCGAACTCCCGCACTTCTACATGCCGTATCCCGCGCGGCTCAACCCGCACCTGGACGAGGCCCGCGCCCACTCCACCGCGTGGGCCCGCGAGATGGGCATGCTGGAGGGCTCCGGGATCTGGGACCAGGCCGACCTGGAGGCGCACGACTACGGACTGCTGTGCGCCTACACCCACCCCGACTGCGACGGGCCGGCCCTCTCGCTGATCACCGACTGGTACGTGTGGGTCTTCTTCTTCGACGACCACTTCCTCGACATGTACAAGCGCACCCAGGACCGCGCCGCCGGCAAGGCCCACCTCGACCGGCTGCCGCTGTTCATGCCGCTGGATCCGGCGACCCCCGTGCCCGAACCGCGCAACCCGGTCGAGGCGGGCCTGAAGGACCTGTGGGCGCGCACGGTGCCGTCCATGTCCGTGGACTGGCGCCGCCGCTTCTCCGTCGCCACCGAGCACCTGCTCAACGAGTCGATGTGGGAGCTGTCGAACATCAACGAGGGGCGCATCGCCAACCCCGTCGAGTACATCGAGATGCGCCGCAAGGTCGGCGGCGCCCCCTGGTCCGCCGGGCTGGTGGAGTACGCCACCGCCGAAGTGCCCGCGGCCGTCGCCGGGAGCCGCCCGCTGCGGGTGCTCATGGAGACCTTCGCCGACGCGGTCCACCTGCGCAACGACCTGTTCTCCTACCAGCGCGAGGTCGAGGACGAGGGCGAGAACAGCAACGGCGTGCTCGTCCTGGAGACCTTCTTCGGCTGCACCACCCAGCAGGCCGCCGACACCGTCAACGACATCCTCACCTCGCGCCTGCACCAGTTCGAGCACACCGCGCTCACCGAGGTCCCCGCCGTCGCCCTGGAGAACGGCCTCACCCCGGCCGAGACGGCCGCGATCGCCGCGTACACCAAGGGGCTCCAGGACTGGCAGTCCGGCGGCCACGAATGGCACCTGCGCTCCAGCCGCTACATGAACCAGGGCGCGCGCCGCACCTCGCCCTGGCAGCTGCCCAGCGGCCCCGGCACCTCCGCCGCCCACATCGGCGCCCTGCTCGCCTCCGCCGCCCAGGAGCGCCTGCGCGCCTACTCCCACGTGCCCTACCAGAAGGTCGGCCCGTCGATCCTGCCCGAGTTCCACATGCCGTTCCCGCTGGGGCTCAGCCCCCACCTCGACGCCGCCCGCCGCAATCTGCGCACCTGGTGCGACCAGGTCGGCATCCTCCACGAGGGCGTCTGGGACGAGGACAAGCTGCGCGCCTACGACCTCGCCCTGTGCTCCGCCGGACTCGACCCCGACGCCACCCCCGAGGCCCTCGACCTCAGCGCCCAGTGGCTCGCCTTCGGCACCTACGGCGACGACTACTACCCGCTCGTCTACGGCCACCGCAGGGACCTGGCCGCCGCCCGCCTGACCACCGCCCGGCTGTCGGCCTGCATGCCCGTCGAGGGCGAGCCCGCGCTCGTGCCCGGCAACGCCATGGAGCGCTCCCTGATCGATCTGTGGGCCCGCACCACCGCCGAGATGACCGCCGAGCAGCGGCGCACGCTCAAGGCCGCCGTGGACGCCATGACCGAGAGCTGGGTGTGGGAGCTGTCCAACCAGGTGCAGAACCGCGTCCCCGACCCGGTCGACTACTTGGAGATGCGCCGCTCCACCTTCGGCTCCGACCTCACCCTGAGCCTGTGCCGGATGGGCCACGGACCCGCGATCCCGCCGGAGGTCTACCGCAGCGGCCCGGTGCGCTCGCTGGAGAACGCCGCCATCGACTACGCCTGCCTGCTCAACGACATCTTCTCGTACCAGAAGGAGATCGAGTACGAGGGCGAGATCCACAACGCGATCCTGGTCGTGCAGAACTTCTTCGGCATCGACTACCCGACCGCGCTCGGCGTCGTCCACGACCTCACCACCCAGCGGATGCAGCAGTTCGAGCACGTGGTCGCCCATGAACTCCCGGTGCTCTACGACGACTTCGAGCTGTCCCAAGAGGCCCGCAAGGCGATGGACGGCTACGTCCTCGATCTCCAGAACTGGCTGGCGGGCATCCTCAACTGGCACCGGAGCGTGGACCGTTACAAGGACGCGTGGCTGAGCCGGCGCTCCCACGGCTTCCTGCCCGACCGCATGCCCGCGCGGCCGGTCCTCGCCCTGGGCTGACCGGCAGATTCCGAATCTTCTCGTACGGAACGGGGCATTCAGGGAACTTCCGCGTGCTCTCGCGAGTCCTCATGGGCAAGGGGAACAACACAACGCGAGAACACGGGGGGTGTTCGAGCTTGACCGAGATCATCGAGCAGGCCGTCGAGGGAAACACCGGAGCCGCGGGGGAGAGGAAGCAGGCTCCGGGTGAACTGCGGCCGTACGTCGCTCCGCTGACGGTGCCGCCGGTGCTGCGGCCCGCGGCGGACGACGTCCGGCGGGAGACCGAGATCGCCCTGCGCCCCACCTGGGTGCGGCTGCACCCGCAGCTGCCGCCCACCCTGATGTGGGGCTACGACGGCCATGTCCCCGGCCCGACCATCGAGGTGCGGCGCGGCGAACGCGTCCGCATCGCGTGGACCAACCGCATACCGAAGGAGTCCGAGTACCCGGTGACCGCGGTCGCGGTGCCCCTTCGCGCGCCGGGCACCGCGCCCGCCACCACCGAGCCCGGCCGCGGCGGCGTCGAACCCGACAAGGCCGTCGCGGCCCTGCCCGCCTGGTCGGTGACCCATCTGCACGGCGCGCAGACCGGCGCGGGCAACGACGGCTGGGCGGACAACGCCGTCGGCTTCGGTGACGCCCAGCTGTCGGAATACCCGAACGAGCACCAGGCGACCCAGTGGTGGTACCACGACCACGCCATGAACATCACCCGCTGGAACGTGATGAGCGGCCTCTACGGCACCTACCTCGTCCGGGACGACGAGGAGGACGCGCTCCGGCTCCCGTCCGGCGACCGGGAGATACCGCTGCTGCTCGCCGACCGCAACCTCGACACCGACGAGGACGGCCGGCTCAACGGCCGGCTGCTGCACAAGACCGTCATCGTCGACGAGCACAACGCGGAGACCGGCAAGCCGGTGTCCCTCCCGTTCACCGGCCCGTACACCACCGTCAACGGCCGCATCTGGCCGTACGCCGAGGTGGACTCGGCCTGGTACCGCTTCCGGCTGGTCAACGCGTCCAACGCGCGCATCTTCGACCTCGTGCTGATCGACGAGGACGG
Organism: Streptomyces misionensis; assembly: GCF_007896895.1. Classification (GTDB taxonomy): domain Bacteria; phylum Actinomycetota; class Actinomycetes; order Streptomycetales; family Streptomycetaceae; genus Streptomyces; species Streptomyces misionensis_A. The sequence goes on from NZ_VOGW01000099.1 coordinate 58,220, forward strand.
CGACCCCGTGCCCGGCGTCGTCCACCAGATCGGCAGCGACGGCGGACTGCTGCCGCGCCCGGTGCCGGTGGACTTCGGCCCGACCCTGCCGGCGCTGACCGCGGCGCCCGCCGAGCGCTTCGACCTGCTGGTGGACTTCCGGCGGCTGGCCGGGCGCACCCTGCGGCTGGTCAACAAGGGCCCCAACCGGCCGGCGGGCGTGCCCGACCCGGCAGGTGACGTGCGCTACCCGGCCGTCCTGGAGTTCCGCGTCCGCAAAACCGCCGAACCGGACACCTTCGAACTGCCCCAGGTGCTGTCCGGCTCCTTCCGCCGCCTCACCCACGACCTCCCGCACGGCCACCGGCTGGTCCTGCTCACCCCGCCCGCGGCCAAGGGCGCCGGCGGCCACCCGGAGATCTGGGAGATGACCGAGGTCACGGACACCGGCGGGCTGGAGCTCCCGGCCGACGGCATCGTGCAGATCACCGGCCCCGACGGCACCACGAAGACGTACCGGCGCACCGCCCGGACGTTCAACGACGGGCTCGGCTTCACCATCGGCGAGGGCACCCACGAGCAGTGGAGCTTCCTCAACCTCGCGCCCATCGTGCACCCCATGCACATCCACCTGGCCGACTTCCAGCTCCTCGGCCGGGACGCCTACGACGTCTCCGGCTTCGACCCCGCCGTGGGCGGCACCCGCACCCCGATCCGCTACGACGCGGGCACCGCGATCCCGCTCGCGCCCAACGAGCAGGGCAACAAGGACGTCTTCCGGGTCCCCGGCGGCCAGCTGCTGCGCGTCATGGGCCGCTTCGACGGGGCGTACGGCAGGTTCATGTACCACTGCCATCTGCTGGAGCACGAGGACATGGGCATGATGCGCCCCTTCGTCGTCATGCCGCCCGAGGCCATGGCGTTCGACCACGGCGCGTCCCACGACGGCGGCCACGGGGGGCACATGGGCTGAGCCGACCGACCGATCGTGCCGGAGGCGGGGCGAGGACGCCCGCGGAGGTGGCCGCCCCTCGACCGCCTCCGGCCGGTCTCACCCGTTCGTGTCCCGTCGCCGGCCGCCGCTCCGGTATCCGTGCGGCGGCCGTCGCGGAGGGCGGGATCGCCGAATGGGCTCGCGTGGGTCCCTCCGGGCGGGCAGGATGCTGCCGGGGACGCCACCAAGCCGTTCCGCCACCCGCCCGACCAGCGAGATCCGCCCGGAGGCCCGGATGACCGGTACCACGACCACGCCCTTCAGCGCCGCCGACCACAGGGCCCGCATGGAGCGCGCCACACGCGCCGCGGCCGACGCCGGTCTCGCCGGGCTGCTCGTGGCACCCGGCCCGGACCTGGTGTGGCTGACCGGCTACACCCCCACCGCGATCACCGAGCGGCTCACCCTGCTGGTGCTCGCCCCCGGCCGCGACCCGGTGCTCGTCGTCCCCACCCTGGAGGCCCCGGACGCCGAGCACTCCGCCGCCGGCGAGGTGCTGACGCTGCGCGACTGGACCGACGGCAAGGACCCCTACGCCGTCACCGCCGACCTCCTCGACGGCCGCGGCCGGTACGGCATCAGCGACAACACCTGGGCGATGCACGTGCTGGGCCTCCAGCGCACCCTGCCGGACAGCTCCTACGCCGCCCTCACCGAGGCCCTGCCCATGCTGCGCGCCGTCAAGGACGCCGCCGAGGTGGAGCTGCTGGCCGCCGCCGGTGCCGCGGCCGACGCGGCGTTCGAGGAGATCCGCAAGATGCCCTTCGCCGGGCGCCGCGAGTCCGACGTCGGCCATGACCTCGCCGCGCTGCTGCGCCGCTTCGGCCACTCCCAGGTCGACTTCACCATCGTGGGCTCCGGGCCCAACGGCGCCAACCCGCACCACGAGGTCGGCGACCGCGTCATCCGGCGCGGCGACATGGTCGTCCTCGACTTCGGCGGCCTGAAGGACGGCTACGGCTCCGACACCACGCGCACGGTGCACGTCGGCGAGCCCACCGAGGAGGAGCGCCGGGTCCACGACATCGTGCGCGCCGCCCAGGAGGCCGGCTGCCAGGCGGTGCGGCCGGGCGTGGCCTGCCAGGAGGTCGACCGCGCCGCCCGCGCGGTGATCGCCGACGCCGGGTACGGCGAGTACTTCATCCACCGCACCGGGCACGGCATCGGCGTCACCACACACGAGCCGCCGTACATGATCGAGGGCGAGGAGCTGCCGCTGGTGCCCGGCATGTGCTTCTCCGTGGAGCCCGGCATCTATCTGCCCGGCCGCTTCGGGGTGCGCATCGAGGACATCGTCACGGTCACCGAGGACGGCGGCCGCCGCCTCAACAACACCACCCGTGAGATGGTCATAGTGGACTGACGGGCCCGGAAAAAGGGCCGGGAGACCACCCTCGACGACACCGGAACGGCAACGCAGGACCCATGACCCAGGCACCGATCCCCACCCCGGACACCGTCCGCGCACTGGTCCGTTCGCTGCTCAAGGAAGGCGCGGACGGCACCGGGGGCGCGGACGGGCCGGACGTCCGGCCCGTCCGGGAGGGCCATCCGTACACCTGGTGGGTCGGCGCCCGCCAGGTACTGCGTCTCGCCCCCGACCGGGAGGCCTCCGCCCGCCGCCGCCGGGAACTGCGGCTGCGCGCCCTGGTCCGCCCGCACGTCCCGGTGGCCGTCCCCACCAGCGTGGCGCACGCCGACTGGGCGCCCGGCCTCGCCTGCACCCTCGACACCGTGGTGCCCGGCGGCACCGCCGAGGAACACGACGTCTCCGCGGCCGGGGAGTCGGACCTCGCCGGACTGCTCAACGGGCTGCGCGCGGTGCCGGCGCGGCAGGCCGAGTCGCTCGGCGTGCCGCGTTCCGCCCCGCGCTCCCTGGAGGCGCTGCGCCGGATGGCCGTGCACGCGGCCGAACGGCTCGCCGCCGCCGACGAGTTCGACGCCGAGCGGATGCACCAGCTCACCCCGGCCGGTGCCGCCCAGCTCGCCACCAAGCCCGGCGCCGCCGTGCTCACCCACCACGGACTGACCGGTGAACACGTGGTGGTCAGCGCCGACGGGCGGGTGCGCGGCGTCCTGGACTGGACGGAGGCGGCGCTCGGCGACCCCGCCGAGGACATCGCCGGACTCGCCGTCGCCGTCGGCTCCCCGGCCGCCGTCCGCGCCGCCACCCTCGCCGGCTATGGCGCCCGCCCCTGTCTGCGCGGCCTCTGGCTCGCCCGCTGCGACACCGTCCTGCGGCTCACCGAGCACCTCGACGGACGCGTCACCGGCTCCCTGTCCCTGCTGCGCACCCAGCTGCGCCGGGCCTGGGAGCCGATCCTGCTGGAGCGGGTGACGGACCTGAAGACGGCCGGGGAAGAGCCCTGACCGGGCCCTCCTGAACCGCCCGGGTCCCCCGTGTCTCCCGCCGCCGTCACCCGTCCGGCCCACCGGCCCGCCACCGCTCGCGTGCCGCGCGGCCCCGCCCGGGCGGGACCGCCGGGGCGGCGACAGCGCCCTTCCCGGCCGTGGCCCCCGCCCCGCCGCGCACCATACTGGGAGTGAAGGGACAGATCGCCCGCCCAGCTCGCGGAGGTGCGAGGATGCGCGACGACACCGAGAACGACGAGGGAACCGTCGAGGCACCCGAGGCGTACGACGAGGACGCGGCCGAGGAACCGGACGAGGAGCCCGAGTACGACGAGGACGCGGAACCCGAGTCCGACGAGGACGCGGAGTCCGAGTGGGGCGGCGCGGAGGCAGGGGAGGCCGACGCGTACACCGCGGTGGCGCCGCCGCGCACCCGGGCCGACGCGGAGCCCGACGTCTTCCTGGACGTCCCGCAGCTGAGGGTCGACGAGATCGACCTGGACGTGGAGGACCTGCGGGCCCACGTCTCGCTCCAGGCCGAGGTGCTGGACCTGCTGCGGCTCAACGTGGGCGCCGACGTCTCCCTCGGGCGGGTCCACCTGGGCATCTCGGGCGTGGAGGCGCAGGCCCAGCTCCGGGTGCGGCTCGACAACGTCGCGCTGATCATCGACCGGGTGCTCACCACCCTCGACCGCAACCCGCAGATCCTGGAGGAGCTGGCGGGCGGGCTCGGGTCGGCGGTACGGGACGTCGGCGGCGGCGCCCGGCAGGCCGTCGGCGAACTCGGCAGCGGGGCGGGACGGGCCGTCGAGGAGGTCGGCCACGGCGCCGGGTACGCCGTGCGGGACATCGGACGCGGGGCCGGGGACGCGGTCGAGTACGTGGGCCGGGGCGCCGGTTCGGCGGTGGACGAGGTCGGCCACGGCGCGGGACACGCCGTCCGCGAGGTGGGCGAGGGCGCGGGCACGGCCGTCGGCTTCCCCGGGACCGGCGAACGGGAGTCGTCGTCCCGCAGCCGGCGGACCAACCTTCCCGACACGGTCGCGGCCGACCGGGAGTACCGCGACATCCGCGTCGACTACCGCCTCGCCACCCGCCTGGTCCGTGCGCCGGGCCGGTGAGCCCAGGCCGTCTCGTCGCGCATCGGTCCCTCAGATGACCTGCTTCTCCTCGGTGACCATCACGGCGACGGAGGCCATGTCGATGAAGCGTGCTTCGTCGGGGTTGACCAGCGTCCGGTAGTTCTCGGAGGCGAAGAAGGCGTCGTGGTCCTCCCAGTTCTCGAACCAGATCTCCGTCAGGCCGTCGTAGGCCCGGGGCGGGTACTTCTCGGCGGGGACCGGGTGGGACACGGTGTACTTGCGCACGTAGCGCTCCGCCTCCGGGATGGAGGTGAACAGGGGCGCGTGCCGGTTTTGGTGGTGCTCGACGAAACGCTCGTACGACATTCCCTCGGCGCGGTTGATCATGAAGATGAATTTCAGCATGGGGTTAACCTAAAAGCTCACATCAATGTCAGGGGCAAGTGAGGAGTTCGGCATGCGGATCGGTGAACTGTCCGCCCGGACGGGAGCCAGCCGCCGGTCGCTGCGCTACTACGAGGAGCAGGGCCTGCTCGTCAGCTCCCGTTCGCCCAGCGGACAGCGCCATTACGAGGACGAGCACGTCCAGCGGGTGCGTCTCATACAGGCGTTCCTGGCAGCGGGCCTGCCGAGCGGCACCATCGCCGAGATGGCGCCCTGCATGTCCGAGCCGAGCGAGGACAGGGCGCGGCGGGCACTGGAGATCATGGGCCGTGAGCGGGCCCGGCTGTCCGAGGCCATGGACGGCCTCGCCGCCGCCAGGGACGCGCTGGACCACCTCATCGAGGACAACCACGCGTACCTGGCACGGTCGGCGGACGACGATGCGTGAACCGGGGAACCGCCAGGACCTCTCGTTCGGATCAGGCCGGGCTCGCGGGGCCCGGCACGCACATCTGCCGCGTTGTCGTCGGTCGCCGACTCCCCCACGCTCGGCTTCGCAATGCCGTTGCTTTTGAGGCTGTCGGCCGGTTGAGCCGGTGTGCTGATATCCCGTCTGGAGCGGCTGGGGCTGGGAGTGCTGACCCGGTCGTGCCCGCCGGAGTTGGTGGACCGGGTGGTCGATGAGGCCGGCCGCTCGGAGAAGCGCCGACGTCTGCTGTCCGCCCGGTTCACGGTGTACTTCGTGCTGGCGATGTGCCTGTTCCCGCAGGCCGACTACCTGGAGGTCCTGCGTCTGGTGAAGACCGGCGATCCGGGCCTGCGGCTTTGGACCGGAGTGAACAAGTCCTCGCTGACCAGGGCCCGGCACCGGCTGGGGTGGACCGTGATGCGGGAACTGTTCCGGGCCGTGGCCCGGCCACTGGGCAGGGAAGACGATCTCTTCCGCGGGCTGCGGGTGCTGGCCCTGGACGGGACGCTGCTGGCCGTGCCGGACACGGCGGCGAACAACGACACCTTCGGCAAGTCGGGATCGCAGCGCAGTCCGATGGGGTATCCGCAGGCCCGCGTGGTCGCGGTGGCCGAGTGTTCCTCCCACGCCGTGCTCGACGCCGTGGTCGGAGGGTTCAAGGAGTCCGAGCGGATCGTCTCCGACGCCCTGGACGCCCACGTTGGAAGCGGGACGCTGCTGCTGGCCGACCGCGGGCTATGGGGCCTGGCCCGCTGGCACCGGCTGCGCGACCAGGGCACTCACCTTCTCTGGCGGATCGAGCGGCGCAAGGCCCGCCGGGTCCAGGACGTGCTGCCCGACGGCAGTTACCTCGCCCGGATCGAGGCGAACAAGCACAGCAAAGCGGCCGGAACGCTCAAGGCCCCACCGGCCGTGGTCCGGGTCATCGAATACCGCGTCGACGGCCAGCCGGACATCGTCCGGCTGATCACCAGCCTCACCGATCACGAGGAGTACCCGGCCGCCGAGCTTGCCGCGCTCTACGCCCGGCGCTGGGAGATCGAGCTGGTCTTCGACGAGATCAAGACCCACCAGCGCGGCCGGCCGGTCCTCAGGTCGCAGACTCCGGACGGGGTGCGGCAGGAGATCTACGCGCACTTGATCGTGCACCATGCCACCCGGGATCTACTGGACGAAGCCGCTCGGCTGCACAGCAGCACTGCAGAGCGGACCTCGTTCACCCGAGCCCTACACGTCGTCCGCCGCACGGTGATCTCACCGAGCGGCTTTTCCCCCCTCCGCCCGCAGACGAGACCGGCACCTCGGGCTCGCCGAGATCGGCCGCAGCCTGTTACCCCGCCGCCGGCCCCGTGACTGCCCCCGCAAGATCCGCTCCTGCATCACCGGCTACGGCAGCAAGGCCCCCGAAGAACCCGCCAGCCAGCGTCGTTCCCCGGTCGTCCTCACCCTGAACCACCGATGGCACGATCACTAAAGCAACGGCATTGCTCGGCTTCGCTCGGGGGGCACCCCCAGCGCGTCGACTCCCTCCTCCGCCTCGCATCCGCACGCACCGGGCCCCGCTCCCCGATCCGGCCTGGTCCGAACGAAAGACCCTACGGCTGGGCGAGCACCACGCAGGATTCCCCGGGGAGCCGGAGCAGTCCGTCCGGTCCCGGGGCCGCCACCGGCTCCCACGCGGCGAGGACCAGCGCGGGGCGGGCGCCCAGCGGGACGGCGGCCGGGTCCTTGCCCAGGTTGACGGCGACCCGGACGTCCCCGCGCCGGAAGGCCAGCCAGCGGGCCTCCTCGTCGTAGGCCACCTTGGTGTCGGCGAGGTCGGGATCGGTGAGGTCCGGCTGCTCGCGGCGCAGCGCGATCAGCCGCCGGTACCAGTCCAGCACCCGGGCGTGCGGCGGCCGTGCGGGCTCCGACCAGTCCAGGCAGGACCGCTCCCGGGTCGCCGGGTCCTGCGGGTCCGGCACGTCCTCCTCGGCCCACCCGTGCGCCGCGAACTCCCGCCGCCTGCCCCGCCGTACCGCCTCGGCCAGCGCGGGATCGGTGTGGTCGGTGAAGAACTGCCAGGGCGTGCCGGCCGCCCACTCCTCGCCCATGAACAGCATCGGCGTGAACGGCGCGGTCAGCACGAGCGTCGCCGCGCACGCCAGCAGGCCGGGGGAGAGGTGCGCGGAGAGCCGGTCGCCCCGGGCGCGGTTGCCGACCTGGTCGTGGGTCTGGCTGTAGCCGAGCAGCCGGTGCCCGGCGACCCGCGCCCGGTCCAGTGGACGCCCGTGGTGCCGGCCCCGGAAACCGGAGTAGGTGCCGTCGTGGAAGTAACCCCCGGTGAGCGTCTTGGCCAGCGCGGCGAAGGGGGCGCGCGCGAAGTCCGCGTAGTAGCCCTGCGACTCGCCGGTCAGCGCGGTGTGCAGGGCGTGGTGGAAGTCGTCGTTCCACTGCGCGTGCAGCCCGAGCCCGTGCTCCGCGCGCGGGGTGATGAACCGGGGGTTGTTGAGATCGGACTCGGCGATCAGCGACAGCGGCCGGCCCAGCTCGGCCGCGAGGCCGTCCACCGCGGCGGACAGCTCTTCCAGGAAGTGGCGGGCGCGGGTGTCGTACAGCGCGTGCACCGCGTCCAGGCGCAGCCCGTCGAGCCGGTAGTCCCGCAGCCACGCCAGCGCGCTGCCGATCAGGAACGCGCGCACCTCGTCCGAGCCGGGCGCGTCCAGGTTCACCGCCGCGCCCCACGGGGTGGTGTACGCGTCCGTGAAGTACGGCCCGAAGCGCGGGAGATGGTTCCCCGAGGGCCCCAGGTGGTTGTGCACGACGTCCAGGATCACGCCCAGGCCCAGCTCGTGCGCCCGGTCCACGAACCGCTTCAGCGCCTCGGGGCCGCCGTACGGCTCGTGCACCGCCCACAGCGAGACCCCCTCGTACCCCCAGCCGTGCCGCCCGGGGAACGGGCACAGCGGCATCAACTCCACGTGTGTGACGCCCAGTTCGACCAGGTGACCGAGGCGGTCGGCGGCCGCGTCCAGGGTGCCCTCGGGGGTGTACGTGCCCACGTGCAGCTCGTAGAGCACCGCGCCCGGCAGCGCCCGTCCCGGCCAGTCGGCACGCCATGCGTACCGCTCGTGCTCCACGACCGCGCTGAGCCCGTCCGGGCCGTCCGGCTGGCGGCGCGAGCGCGGGTCGGGCAGCACCGGGCCGGCGGCCGGCGCGAGCCCGTAGCGCGCGCCGCCAGCCGGACGGCCCGGACGGGCTCAGCGCGGTCGTGGAGCACGAGCGGTACGCATGGCGTGCCGACTGGCCGGGACGGGCGCTGCCGGGCGCGGTGCTCTACGAGCTGCACGTGGGCACGTACACCCCCGAGGGCACCCTGGACGCGGCCGCCGACCGCCTCGGTCACCTGGTCGAACTGGGCGTCACACACGTGGAGTTGATGCCGCTGTGCCCGTTCC
>NZ_VOGW01000099.1:67227-70083 GCF_007896895.1 Streptomyces misionensis
CAACGGGTGCGCCGCGCCCTCGCACTGGAGCGTCACTCGGTCTGCCTGCGGTGCCCACACCTCGAACTGCACGGACGGTTCCCCTTCGTCTGCTCACCGTGATGTCCCGCGTCCCCATCGTGCCGTCCGGACGATCAATCCGCTTTCGAATCGGGGCCTTTCCCCGCAGGTGTCGTGGAACGTTTCCCGGCGGTCCGCGCGGAAGTCCCCGCGCGTGGGCGCCGGTTCCCCGCTTTCTGGACACCCGACGCCCGCTGACCGACAATCACAAGCGTGACGTCGTCCTTCGAGTTCTCCACCTCCGCCGCCCCGGCCCCGGTGTCCGCGCGGCTGTCCGACGCGGAGCGGGAGAGGGCACTGGAGGTGCTGCGGGACGGGGTCGCCAAGGGCCGGCTGTCGCACGACACGTTCGTGCGCCGCATGGAACTGGTGCTCGGTGCGCGGCACGCCGACGAGATCGCCGTCCTCGTCGCCGACCTGCCCCGCGAGAACCGTTTCTCCCGCGCGGTGTTCGGCAGCGTCGAGGCGGTCTCCGGGTTCACGGTACGACTGCGCCGCGCCTGGCAGGCCGAGCGGCTGCCGAAGCTGCTGCTGCCCGCACCGGGGCACCCGCGTCCGCTGCGCATCGGCCGCGACCCCGGCAACGGGCTGCGGCTGACCCACGAGACCGTCTCCCGGGTGCACGCCGAACTCAGCCATCAGGGCGGCCTGTGGATCCTCAAGGATCTCGGCTCCACCAACGGCACCACCGTCAACGGCCGCCGGGTGATCGGCGCGGTCGTGGTCCGCGAGGGCGACCAGGTCGCCTTCGGGCGGGTGGCGTACCGGCTGGCGGTGGGCTGAGCGCCGTAACCGCGACCGGCCGCGATGGTTCGAACGGGTGACTCGCCCTGGGGCGCGCGGGACGTCCTGCCGATGCAACGGGCATGACGTACCTCACCAGAGCGACAGCGGCCGCGGGCGCACTCCTGGCGGCCGCCGGTCTCCTCGCCGCGGGTCCGGCCCGGGCGGCGTCCCACCCCTACGGCAACCGGCTGCACCTCACGGTCACCCGGGCCGGCGCCGCGCACGGCACGCTGCTGCGGTGCGCCCCGCCCCAGGGCCACCCGTACGCGGCCGAGGCCTGCGCCGAACTGGCGGCGGCCCGCGGCGACATCGACCGCGTCCCGGTCCGCAAGGTCTTCTGCCCGCGGATCTACTCCCCGGTCACCGCCACCGCGCGCGGCCACTGGAACGGACGGACCGTCGACTTCCGCAGGACGTACACCAACGCCTGCGAGCTGCGGGCGCGGACGGGTGCCGTCTTCGCCCTGGGGGACTGACCGGCGGGCTCACCGCTCCGCCTGCTCCCGGGCCTGCTGGGCGGCCAGCAGCACCGTGCGGGACTGGTGCTCCACCTGGTGGTCCAGCGGCACCCAGCGGGCCCGGAAGCGCTCGCCGAAGGCCTCCGACCAGGCGGCGACGAGCCGTTCCAGGCGCGGCGCCGCCCGGTCGTCGGTCTCCCGCAGCACCCGCAGCAGCATCGCGGCCGCCCGCAGCGGCAGCCGCCGTCCGAAGGCGTCCACGCTGCCCACGTACGCCATCGTCGTGCCGGCCGGCGGGGTGTGGGTCCAGTCCTCGGCCAGGCCCGGGATCAGTCCCAGCGCCCACCGGGCGGCCCGCAGCAGCGGCCCGTCCGCGCCGTCGAGGCGGGGCAGCGCCTCGGCGAGCACCCGCTCCACCTCCCGCGCGTCCCGCAGCAGCCGCTGGGCCAGTTGCCGCATCGCCGCCGCGGGGGCCGGGTGCGGCGCCGGGTCGTCCACCAGGTCACTGGCCCACATCGGCACCTCCACCACGGCGGTCAGCCCGCCGTAGCGGTGGGCGTGGTACCAGGTGCTGTTGCGGGCGTCGTCCGGCATGCTCGGGTAGGCGACGCCCGTCTCCGGCCCCGGCATCACGTGCACCCCCGGCCCCGAGGCCGGCCAGCCCGCCGCGTCCGAGGCGCCCGTCTCCACCGGGATGTGCAGCTGCGCCGCCGACTTGGCGAACGGTTCGGCGAGGCCGGGCACGTCCTTGGTCAACTGCACCCAGCTGCCGCCCAGATCGGTGCCGTGCAGGGTCACCTGGAGGTAGGGGCGCAGCTCGTCTATCACCCCGGTCAGGGCGCGGGTCTCGGGCGGCAGCCGGTCCGGGGGCAGCACGGAGGGCGACCACTCGGGCTGCTCGGCGCCCGTGGGCCGGTAGAAGCCGAGGTGGTAGTCGAGCAGGCTGCGCGGGGCCGGGGTGACGTGCAGGGCGGCGCCGTCCGGGTCCGCGCACAGCAGGAAGTGCCAGGAGGTGCCGGCGCGCAGCTCCCGTTCGGCGAGCACCCGCCGGGCCAGCGCCCGCAGGGTGGAGCCGCCGGCCGGTTCGTTGGCATGGGCTCCCGCCACCACCAGGACCGCCCGCCGCGCGTGTCCGACCGACAGCAGGTGCAGCGGCCGTCCCGCCCGGGAGAGGCCCACCTGCCGCAGCGCGCACAGCCCGGGTTCCTGAGCGGCCAACGCCTGTGCGGAGGCGACCAGTTCGGGAACGCTGGGATAGCGCGGCTCCGGCAGAAGACTCACCCCCGTTTGGTCCCACCCGGCTTCGCCCTCCCAGTCCCGCACGGCACGGGGTGGCTGTCAAGCATCCGGCTGGATACCCCGCGGGCAAGCGCCAACCGGAGTCCGCGCCACCGCATTCGCCGTGTTCAGCGCTGGTGCAGCCCCCGCCCCGCGAGCGTCAGGAACACCTCGCCCACCGCCTCCGAGAGTGTCGGGTGCGGGTGGATGTGCCGGGCCACATCGGCGGGTTCGGCGTCCCAGCCGACGATCAGCTGCCCCTGCGCGACCATCT
>NZ_VOGW01000009.1 GCF_007896895.1 Streptomyces misionensis
GGGGAAGGGCGGTCAGGCCGCTTCCATGGCCTGGCGCCGGATCTGCTCCTCGACGTCACCGCGCCGCACCGGGACGCTGACCTCGTGGAGGTAGGAGGCGACCTCGCGGTACGAGGCCCAGAACCCGACCTCGTGGTACGGCACACCGCGTTCCGCGCAGTACTGCATGGTCAGTTCGCGGGCGCGGGGCAGGCTCTTCTGCGGCATGGCCGGGAACAGATGGTGCTCGACCTGGTAGTTGAGGCCGCCGTAGAGGAAGTCGATCAGCAGGCTGGGCCGGATGTTGCGGGAGGTGAGGACCTGCCGCTCCAGCCAGTCCAGGGTCTCCTCCTCGCCGTCGCGGATCTGCATGCCCTTGTGGTTCGGGGCGAAGATCATGCCGAAGTACACGCCCAGGGTGGCGTGCTGGACGACGATGAAGGCGACCGCGAGCGCCGGGGACAGGACGGTGAAGGCACAGGTGAGGTAGACGGCGGTGCGCAGCAGGATGAGGAAGGTCTCCAGCACGGGCCGCTTGGTCTTGCCGCCTGCGATGGACTTGACCGCGGTCTTCAGCATCTTGAAGCCCTCGAGCACCAGCAGCACGAAGAACAGCACGCTCTGGTAGCGCACGACGAGCTTCTGGGTGCCCTTGCGGGTCGGGTACTGCTTGATGTCGAAGATGACGGTGCGCCGGCCGATGTCCGGGTCCATGTCCAGGTGGTTGGGGTTGCTGTGGTGCCGGTTGTGGTGGTTGACCCACCAGCCGTAGCTGACCCCGTTGACCAGGTTGGCGTGGATGTAACCGACCGCGGAGGCGGCCTTCTTGCTGCGGAACATGGCCTTGTGGCCGGCGTCGTGCCACATGAACGCCGACTGGCCGCCGCACAGCCCCATCCACAGGGCGGTGAGCAGCTGCCACCAGGAGTTGCCCAGCTCGAAGAAGGCGACGAAGCCGACCAGCAGCAGGGCGGTGTTGAGGGCGAGCTTGCCCACGTAGTACCGCGGGTCCAGGTCGAGGAGCCCCTCGGCCTTGACCCGTTTCAGCAGTTCGGCGAACGTGGCCGAGGCGCCGGTGCGTTCGCCGCCCGGTGCGGCCGCGGCCACGGCTTCTTGTATGTGCGGACGCTGCATGCGTTGCTCTCCTTGGGAGAAAGTGCCCGATACGGGCGGCGGCGCCGCTGCCCCGCGGACCTGCGGACCTGCGGGCGCCGCGAGTCGGACTTCAGCTCCCGCGTGGGGTCACCGCCGCGGGCTGTGGGCCCGCCCGGCGGACCCGGGCGACGGGAGCACAGTGCGGTGCTCCCGGGCCCGGACCGCCGGGCGAACGTGCGTCCAGCGTTCCGTGCGGCACTGATGTGGCACTGATACCGGTCTGATCGGGCCACTTCGGCCCGGTCGCCGGCACCCCGGCGGCCACTCAGGCGGCCGCCTCGGCGCGCAGCCGCTCGTCGAGGGCGCGCACGGACGCGTCGGCGGCCTCGGCGACCTGCTCGTCGTCGGGGGCGCCGATGACGGCCATCAGCTGCCCGACCACGGCGTGCGAGAGTTCCTCGGTGGACTGGCTCATCGCTGCGTCTCCTGTCTGTGAGTGATGGTCAGAACGCCTTGCAGGCACGGAAGATGTGCGCGAAGCCGGGCAGCGAGGCCTGCGGCCCGTCGAACGCGACGTACTCGGGGATGAGCAGGTCGGGGGCCCACTTCTGCTTGTACGACAGCTGGGTCTGCGCGGGGTACAGCGCGGCGCCCTCGGCCCACAGCGCGTGCATCAGCCACTGGAAGGCCGGGCTGTGGCCGTCGAGCTCATGGGCGGCGTCGAGCCCGGTGAAGGGGGTGAAACCGAAGTGCAGCCACTCGACGCCCTCCGCCCGGAAGACCTCGATGGCGTGCGCGTTGATGGCCTCCATCAGGCCGGGCGAACCCTCCGGGATGCGCCGGCTGAGGTCGTGCATCCAGCCGGCCCGGCTGCCGTAGACCGGCGAGTAGGAGATGTAGGCCACCGGCTCGCCGTCGATGGTGCCGACGAACAGCCGGCGGTGCGCCTGGGCCGGGCCGCCGATCTGACCGACCAGGAACTCCAGTTGCTGGGCTCCGCCCTTGGAGCCGAGCCACGCCTTGTCGATGACGGCGATGGCGTCGGCGACGTCGGCCGCGTCGACCTCCTGGACCTGGAGGCCGTTGCGCAGCGCGCGGGAGATCTTGTTGCGCAGCTGCATGAACTTGGTGCCGCGCAGCGTGAACTCCTCCAGGCTGACCGCCCAGGAGGCGCCGACCTGGTTGACGACGCAGCCGCGTTCCGCGTACCGCTCGGCGTCGGTGCGCTGGAGCTGCACGCCGACCAGGCTCAGGCCCTCGTCCCGGACGTAACTCCGGAAGGCGTCCAGCAGGGTGTCGTAGTCCCGCTCGGCGGCGAACGGACCGCCGAACTGGACCGCCCAGCGGCCGGTGCGGCGGTAGACGACGACGCCGTCCGCGCCCGGCGCGGTGAAGACGCTGTTTCCGCTGTTGAGCGCCAGGAAGGAACTCGGGTTCTCGCTCGTGGTGTGGGTGCGTATCGCGTCGAGAATCCGGCTGTCGGTGCCGGTCTCGGTGGTGGTCGCGGTCATTCCCGTACCCCTTTCGGGAGCGTTTTCCGTCGAAGGGAGTACAGCACCGTAACGTTGCTCTGCAAAAGAGCAGTTGGCTATTCATTTACCTGTGTCAGAAGCGTGTCAGCTTTAGGTCAGCCGGAGCTGCCAATGTGGTTGACGTGAACGGCGCCGGAATCCGGGGCCGGACACGGGGAGAGGTGCCCGGAGTGGCTTATCGGGGACCGAGTGCACAGCTCTGGTCGGGCCTGACCGGCCCACGCAGGTTCAAATCCTGCCCTCTCCGCCACGGCCGGAACCACGGCCGGACGCCATCCCCGCGCCGATCGCACGGGAATTGACGGCTCCGGCCCGGGGGTTCGGCAATTCCCGGCCGGTGCTTTTCCGAACGAGCACCGGCAGTACCCAGGAACCGCCGGCCGCCCCCCGTCCCGGCGGAGCAGATGCCCCGGCGGGCCGCGCGAGGAGTCGAGGTCCGCCGGGGCACGGCGCGTTCGGTCGCTCTTTCTTTCACGGCAGCACCAATCCGGAATCACCGTCGGCGAGGAATTGTCATCTAGGGGGAAAGAATGCTGAGGTTCTCCGTACTCGGAGCACTGGAGATACGCACCGACGCCGGTGAGGCGGACGTCTGCGGCGACCTCCAGCGCACGCTGGTGCAGACCCTGCTGGTCAGCGAGGGCCGGCCGGTGTCCGGGGAGAGCCTGGCCGAGGAGATGTGGGGCGAGGCGTTGCCGGACCGCCAGGCCAACGCCCTCCAGGCGCACATCAGCCGGCTGCGGCGCAGGCTGCGGGCGCTGGAGCCGGACCGGCCGGCCTCCCGGGTGACCATCCATCCGGCGGGCTACCGGCTCAGCGTCGGCGAGGGCGAGCTGGACGCGGCCGAGTTCGTGCGGACCGTGCGGCAGGCGGAAGCGGCGGCGGCGCACGACCCCGGGCGCACCGCCCGGATGCTGGGCGAGGCCCTGGCGCTGTGGCGCGGGCCGGTGTTCGGCGGCTCCCCCGGGGGCACCCTGTGCCAGCTGGCCGGGGCCCGCTACGAGGAGCACCGGATGCGCGCGATGGAGCTGCTCTTCGATGCCGAGCTGCGGCTCGGGCGGCACGCGTCCGTGCTCGCGGAACTGGCCGAGGCCCACACCAACCACCCACTGCGGGAACGGTTCTGCGAGCAGTTGATGATCGCCCTGTACTGCTCGGGGCGGCAGGCCGACGCCCTGGACGTCTTCCGCCGGATGCGCGGCCGGCTGGACGAGGAGCTGGGCATCCAGCCCTCCCCCGCGCTGCGCAGGATCGAGATGGCGATCCTCTCGCACGACCCGGCCCTCACCGGCGACCCGCGCATCCCGGCGCTCCAGCCGGTGTGACCGCGCGGACCGGGGGGCCGTAAGCGGTCCGTCAGCGTCCGGTCAGCCCGGGTTGTCACGCTCGGGTCCGACCGGCGGCCCGCGCGGGCAGCGTCCGAAGTCACGTCACCGCACGCAGAGGCAGGCAGAGATGAACTCCCATGTCGCGGAACTGGCCGACATACGCGCACGCGTGCTCGCCGGCCCCAGCGAGAAGGCGACCGCAGCGCAGCACGCCAAGGGCAAGCTGACGGCCCGCGAGCGGATCGGCCTGCTCCTCGATCCGGGCTCGTTCCAGGAGGTCGAGCAGCTGCGGCGGCACCGGGCGACCGGTTTCGGCCTGGAGGCGAAGAAGCCGTACACCGACGGTGTCGTCACCGGCTGGGGCACGGTCGAGGGCCGTACGGTCTTCGTCTACGCGCACGACTTCCGGATCTTCGGCGGCGCGCTGGGCGAGGCCCACGCCACCAAGATCCACAAGATCATGGACATGGCCATCGCGGCCGGCGCGCCGCTGGTCTCGCTGAACGACGGCGCCGGCGCCCGCATCCAGGAGGGCGTGACCGCACTCGCGGGCTACGGCGGCATCTTCCGCCGCAACACGGCCGCGTCCGGGGTGATCCCGCAGATCAGCGTGATGCTCGGCCCGTGCGCGGGCGGCGCGGCGTACAGCCCCGCCCTGACGGACTTCGTCTTCATGGTCCGCGAGACGTCCCAGATGTTCATCACCGGTCCGGACGTGGTCAAGGCCGTGACCGGCGAGGAGATCACCCAAAACGGCCTGGGCGGCGCGGACGTCCACGCGGAGACGAGCGGCGTCTGCCACTTCGCCTACGACGACGAGGAGACCTGCCTGGAGGAGGTCCGGTACCTCCTCTCCCTCCTCCCGCGGAACAACCGCGAGAACCCGCCCCAGGTCGAGTGCGCCGACCCGGTGGACCGGCGCTGCGAGGCGCTGGCCGACCTGGTGCCGGTGGACGGCAACCAGCCGTACGACATGACGCGGGTGATTGAGGAGATCGTCGACGACGGCGAGTACCTGGAGGTGCACCAGCGCTGGGCCCGCAACATCATCTGCGCGCTGGCCCGCCTCGACGGGCAGGTGGTCGGCATCGTCGCCAACCAGCCGCAGGCCCTGGCGGGGGTGCTGGACATCGAGGCCTCGGAGAAGGCCGCGCGGTTCGTGCAGATGTGCGACGCCTTCAGCATCCCGCTGGTCACGCTGCTGGACGTGCCCGGGTTCCTGCCCGGCGTCGACCAGGAGCACGGCGGCATCATCCGCCGCGGCGCGAAGCTGCTGTACGCCTACTGCAACGCGACCGTGCCGCGCATCTCCCTGATCCTGCGCAAGGCGTACGGCGGCGCGTACATCGTCATGGACTCGCAGTCGATCGGCGCCGACCTCACCTACGCCTGGCCCACGAACGAGATCGCGGTGATGGGCGCGGAGGGCGCGGCCAACGTCATCTTCCGACGCCAGATCGCCGAGGCGGAGGACCCCGAGGCCATGCGCGCCCGTCTGGTCAAGGAGTACAAGTCCGAGCTGATGCACCCGTACTACGCCGCCGAGCGCGGCCTGGTCGACGACGTCATCGACCCCGCCGAGACCCGCGAGGTCCTGGTGCGGTCGCTGGCGATGCTCCGCACGAAACACGCGGAGCGCCCCGCCCGCAAACACGGCAACCCCCCTCAGTGACGGAGGTCCCGATGCCCGCATCCCCCAC